>DATJJA010000256.1:0-23888 GCA_035492595.1 Puia sp. | reverse complement strand
GGACAGCAGCGATGATGTAAGTACCGAAGGCCCTTGGGATAATTACTGGCATATATAATTTTTTTGAAGTTAATCTTATCGCAGTTGGAGCTGCAGTACTGTCACGGACCAGGGAGGAAAACTTTGCCGGAAGTTCTTCCCCAGCCCTTTAACCGGCTGGGTTGCAGGTACAATCTTATTCGGTTCGGTAATAGAATTTGTATTTTCCGGGCTGTCCGACCAGAGCGTGACGGCTGTGCCTTCCGGGGTAATCTTTTCATTGCCGCTGAGATCGATGCTGATATTCTGTGCGGCAGGTGAGGCGTTGACCACCTTCAGGAACAATTTCCGGGTTTTGGAATCCCTGGTGGCGGAAAAGAACATCGCCGGTATGGTCACTGCCTGCGCCCCTCTTGCAGAATCCCTGGCATTCGGTTTTTTGACTTGCGTGGGCAGGTTGTGTGTCTCGATGGGCACCGTTAGGTCACCCGTGTTGTTGCCGAACATCTTTTGCACATAGTAGGAAGGAGAGCCGAAACTGGAAAGCGTGTTATACCCTATCAGATCCGATTTCCATTGCATGCCGCCCGGGTTCACGTTCACGAACAGCGGTGCGTAACACGACATGATCACCAGGTCTGAATTGCGTTCCAGCCCAGTGAGAAAAGCTGCGTCGCCCAGGGCGGCGTTCAGATTGGTAGTTGGAAACCCTTCCCTGCTGGCCCATTCTCCCACAAATACTTTCGGGCCGTTGCGGTCGTAGTGATCATACATTGTCGCCATCTCCTGCATTTCGATGGAGCTGCGATAGAAATGTTCGTCCACCAGGTCGGGATTTGTTTGGGGCAGCGGATGGCGGGCAGAAAGCCAGTCGTTCTTCCCTCCTACTGTCGAAATGATCTTCAATTGCGGATACCTGGCCCGGATAGCTGCAGCAAACAGATCGAAACGTTGTCCATAACTGCCTGACCGATCGAAGCCGTCTTCATTGCCTATTTCGACATAAGTTAGCGGGAACGGGGCCGGATGCCCGTCACGGGCACGCATAGCCCCCCATTTCGTGGACTTGTCGCCCATAACGTATTCTATCTCTTCCAGGGCCTCGTCGATAAAGGGCTGCAGGAATCGGGGATCGTCGAAATAATCTCCTTTCAGGGTATAACCGGCAAAGACAGCCAGCAGCGGTTCCATTTTAAGATCTTCACACCACATCAGAAATTCATACAGGCCCATCCCGTCTGTGGAGCGATAGCCCCAGGGGCCGGGGTGGCCGGGACGCTGATCCAGCGGGCCGATCGTCTTTTTCCAGTCGAAGCGGCTGCTGAAATAGTCGCCTTCCAGGTAATTACCACCGGGGAAACGCAGAAAGGCGGGTTTCATGTCCGCCAGCAGCTTCATGATGTCCTCCCGGTTTCCGTTAGGTGTCCTATTATAGGTTGGAGGAAATAAGGACACCAGGTTGAACCAATAAGTTCCGGTGTCTTTGGCCGCTATTACAAAACGCGCGTCTGCCGTTGGTGTTATTCCATCGGCCGTAGTCAGCGCAAGCTGGTACTGCTGCCAACCGCTGCCGATGGCGGTACTTTGAGCGCGGGCATAGATCGTTTTTCCGTCTTTGCTCTCTATAGATACCGTCAATGCAGCTGACACGGTGCTTTTCGCATAGAAAGAAACGGAATAAGCTGTTTTTGGTCTCACCGGTATACCCCAATAGCCTTCGTTGGCGATGCCAATTCTGTCGCCAACCTGATGGGCTTCCAAACGCAAGGAGACCGGAAGTGCCTGGTTTACCGGATTCTGCCGGTCGAGGGAGGCAGCGCCTTTGGCGCCCCCGTCTTCCACCAATGACCAGTTTTCCGGCGTCATCGGGTTGTTCCTGAAAGCACGGTTTCTGATCAGCTCTCCATACAAACCACCGTCATAGGAAAAATTGATTTCCTCCGTCATCAGGCCATATAATTTGGGTGAAACCGCGTGGCCCGGCTGGTCCAGCCGAAGGGTGATTGCGGGCTGCGAGGCAGTTTGATCCGTAATATGGAAAAAATCAAAATCGGCATATCCGCCTGCTGTTTTGGTAGCATAGTTGAACAACCCGAAGCGATAGCCCATAAAATGTGGTATGGTATAGGCCATATGAAGGGGCTGTCCTATGGAAAGCCATTTCTTGCCATCCAGGCTATAATAGAATTCTGCCATGTCTTTTTTGTCCGTGAAATCACATTCCGCTTTAAGATATACTTTGCTTCCCGTAAGCGGAACACTTTGTATGTCTAATGCTGTGCCGGACTCTGCGCTGACCATCACGACCGACCGGACTTTGCCTTCCATTTTCACGCCGACCAGTCCGTATTTTTTTTGCAGCAGTGCCAGCCCGGCGAAGTCACCGTCTTTCATACCGGAGATATCTACGGAAGTTGTCCCGGAGCAGGCCGGCCCGATGGTGCGCTGGGTTAGGGTATTTCGCGCGAGCACGAACGATGTATCCGTCCGGCCGGTCCTTAACCGTAAGTAACCTTTTCTTTCGCTGACAGACCAAAGATTATTATCGGGATTGTGGTTCCATTGCCAAACAAGCGGCAAGGCCGGCTCGCCCTTCCGTCGCGAAAATTCATCGGACGCAACGATACCGGGGATCAGTCCCCTGTTTGCCGGAAGGTCCAGCGTTTCGGGTACTTTAGTATTAGTTCCCAGTACCGGCCAGCCGTCTACCCATTTTACCGGCACCAGGTAAGGGATACGGCCTACGGCGCCATAGTCCCGGAACAAATAGGCATACCAGCTGCTGTCGGTTGCCTGGATCAGTCCGCCCTGCGCCACACCCATGTCCTGCAGCGCCACTCTGCCTTCATAGGGACCGGTGATCTTATCAGCCCGGTGAATGATGACGGTGCGCATCCCCCCTTTTGGCCAGGTGATGTTGAACAAATAATATTTCCCGTTGATCTTGAACAGTTGCGAACCCTCTGCCGGAAGGCCCCCGTTGGTGCCTGAAGGCCTACTGGCATTTTCTATGACTACTTCGTTTACACCGTCGGGTTTTATGCCGGAAGCATCGGCATTCAATTCGATCAACCGCAGCTTGCCTGCTCCGGTGATGAGGTAAACCCGTCCGTCATCGTCAAAGAAAAGGGAGTGATCGTGATAAGCCGGTTTAAAGGAAGCCGCTTTCCAGGGTCCCTTCTCTATATTTCTGGTAGCATACACATATGTTTTCCCCGTGGTCTGGGCAAACGTGCTGACGTAAAAGGTTCCATCGTGATAACGAAGGCTGCTGGCCCAGGATCCTCTGCCGTAAGTGCTTTTTCCGTTCTTTAGGTCCAGCTCGTCCATATCGGCCAGCGTATCATACGCATAACTGACCAATTCCCAGTTCACCAGGTCTTTTGAACGCATGATGGGCAACCCGGGACTCATGTGCATCGTGGTGCTGCTCATGTAGTAGGTGTCCCCGACCCGCAGCATGGACATATCCGGAATGTCGGCGAAGAGGATGGGATTCTGTGCTCCGAAACTTATCCAATCGACTTCCACCCTTGCATTCGTCGCCATTTTCACTACCAGGTTATGAACTCCGGTTACTGGACGGCTCAGGGGTGTCTTTACCAGGGTCCAGGTCTCGCCTTTGGGAACCGTCACCCGGGCTACGACCGGACTGCCCATGCCATCCATCCTAATTTCCAACATGCCGCCCGTCTTTGAAGCGGCTTTCACTACAATGGCATCTGATCCATCCGTTCCAAAATCCACCCCATCATATTCAACCCAGCCGCCTTCCTTTTCGAAAATAGTTTTCCAGCCTTTGAACCGATCCAGTGTATCGAGGAAGGCAATGCCGGCGCCCTTATCGCTGATATGGCTGTACCTGTCAATCTGTATCTGCCGGGTGGCTTTCGTAATTCCCACCCCTCTCAGGGTAGGAATTACTTTGCGGATGGCTCCATCCGGTTCGAAGAACAAACTATCGATCCGAACCGATCTGTTCTTATCGAAACCGGGAGAAAGGTCATTGTGATGGTAAAATAAATACCACTGTCCTTTATAAGAAATGATGGATTGATGATTGGTCCAGCAGCCGGTGGGCGATTCATCCATGATGACACCTCCGAATCTGAACGGCCCCGTGGGATTATTACTGGTGGCATATTCCAGCCTTTCCGTTTTATTCTGCACATGCGGATAGGTAAGATAATAAATCCCCTTTCGCTCGAAAAGGTAAGGCCCCTCTTTCAACCCCTTTTCCGGCAGTTCACTCAGCACCTTCGGCTCAGACGCCAGCTCCAGCATATTCTCTTTTAGCTTCGCCACATAAATTTTACCTTCCGCCCAATATAGATATGCCTGTCCGTTTGTATCGACGAAGACGTTGGGATCGATCCCATGAACGCCGGCAATGGGTTGGGCTTGCGGTATAAATGGTCCGGAAGGTCTGTCCCCTACTGCAACCCCGATGGAAAACCCTTTTCCGAAAATCGTATCTTTTGCCTTTGTGGGGAAATAGAAATAGTATTTGCCATTTGCGGCGATGCAATCCGGCGCCCACATGCTATATGCTGACGGATCGGCCCAGGGTACTTTTTCCTGGCTTACAATGACGCCATGATCGGTCCAGTCCATAAGACCGGCCGAAGAAAAAACGTGATAATCCTGCATGCAGAACCACCCTGGCCGTCCATTCCCGTTGACGACGGGAATGTCATGTGATGGATACAGGTAAACGCTGTCCCCAAAAACTCTTGCGGATGGGTCGGCCGAAAACTGATCCCGGATAATCGGATTTTGCGCCCGGCCGGGTTGCTCTGCCGAAGCGATGAGGATTCCCAACGCAAAGCAAATTTTCGATACCTTATGGATTACACTTCTTTTCATAAAGGTTGTTTGTTTGACCTGAAAACAAGCTGCCGGATCAGGATATCGCCATCTGTACCTGCGGGGAATGTAATGAATAGGTCATGACTGCCCGAAACATTCTTAATGGCACTTTTAAATTTTTTCCAGCTATTATTCCCGCCTGTCGCGCCTACCTGTATGCCGGCAATCTTTGTACCTTTTCCCGGATTGTCCAGCCAGACCCCGATATTTCCTCCCTTTGTGGCGGCCGCAAGCAGTTCTACCTGTCCTTTCATTTCCCTGCCCTGGCCGAATGTTACGCCGGAGATCATGAACCATCCGCCAAGAGTGGATGTATTGGTCACGGCCTTCCCGGCTTCCGCAGTTACCTTTTTCACCCCAAAGTAATTGTTATAACCGGCAGCCGCAATAGGCGAGCAGGCATCTTTGGAAACAAACCGGTCAAAATCGGCGGATTTTCCTTCCGCGAACAATCCTATACTCGTGCCGACCCAGGAATTGAAATTGGGCTGTGCTTTATCCAGGCTCACCGAACCGATGGCCTCGCCCACTGATTGCCACGACCTACCGTCCCCGCTGTAATACCCCGTGAGCCGATGGCCTTCCCGTTCGAATTTCAGCCAGACTTGCCGGCCGTAGGGATTGGGCACACAACGCACTGCCGTGTCAAGACTGAAAATTATCTTTTTATTCTTGTCAAATCCGGTATAGAGCCGTACAGTAACTTTTTCGTTACCGTTGGTAAGATAGATGCCTGCCCGGTCGGCCGTGTCGGTTGCGTCCAGATCTACCTGCGTAACGGCGGTATAATAATGGTCGGTTTCCTTTTGCAGCAGGTGCGTTCTGGCGCCGTCGGGAGTGAGCCGCACCCATCCTTTGCGGGCAGTCAGGGAATATTCCCCCGCAGCCTTCCTGGTTAAAAAGTGCCACCATAAACCTAATGTGTCTCCGCCGAAATAATCCGAATGGACACTTCTCCAGGGAATAGAAGAAACTGGCAGATCCGGGCTTTTTACAGGCCCATTCGCGGGCGCCAGCCCCCATGGTCTGTCACCTTCCCAGATCACCGGATACAATGAGGTCTGACGGCCCGTGCCTGACCAATCGTCGCCATCCGTCCTTTCATAACTCTGTCCTATCGTCCACCAGCTGCCATCGGCAATTTGCACAGGCGCGGAGATGTGATTGGGCCGGCGGAACCGCGTTTGCGGGTCCGTAACGGGCTTGAAGAAGTTGCCGAGCCGCTGCCATTTTGTGGAGTCGCTGGTTAGCGCCGTAGCCCTTAGCACATACTGGCCGCCCGACACATCGCCTGCCGGAAAATAATAATAGTATCCGTTCCGCCGGCACATTACAGGGCCTTCCGCCCAACTGTATTGTAAATTGGCATTGATCCAGTCGAGGTTGATCACGGTATCGGTCAGCTGCCCGTCTCTTCCGAGTGCCTGCAACCTGTTGACCTTCTGTCCGTTCTTGATCACCATATAAGGCTTGCCGTCATCATCCACGAAAATGGAATTGTCATAACCCAGGTTGCCGGTGGCGGCGTTCGTCTTTACCCGGACGGGCTCCGACCAGGGACCATAGGGGGACTTTGCCGTGCAGAACCATTGTCCGTTGGCCGAAAAATAGATCCGGTAAGATCCGTAGAAATAAGTGATGGCGCCTTGCCAGATCCCGGCGGAAGGGCGGTCGGTCACGTGGGATGCGTTCGAGGGCGGCACTACCCTGCTGATCACCTCCCAATGCACAAGATCCCGGGAGTGGTATACAGGTAAATAGGGAGTAAAATGAAAGCTGGACCCGCAATGATAAAAGTCATCTCCTACCTTCAGCAGGGTCGGATCCGGGTGATCGCCCGGTAAAACGGGGTTTACATAAGTCTTTACTTCCCTGTAAAATCCGGAAGAATCGTCTGTATTTGGCTGCGCCCGCATCGCGGCGCCAATCAATAATAAACAAACCAGTACGGTAAATCTGTGAAAATAGTTAAAATACATAGGGTGTAAAAGTTTCGAATTTAATTCCGCGGTCGCGCACTACCAGCGTGTCGGTAAAGCTGTGTGTCGATGTCCCGAAATCAACCGTATATTTCAGGTGCAGGACATCGCGTGGCTGGTTCCCCCAGGAATCACCCCCTTTTATAAATTCACCATTGCCGGTAAGGGTGTAGGAGGCCGAAGGAGGGTTGGCGATGGTACATTTTCCATTATTGTCGAATGTCAGGAGAAGCTGGAAGGGGATATCCACATTGGTCCTGGATTTTGCATCCAGCAGCAAGGAATCCGCCGACAGGGATAACGTTCCGGTGCTGCAAAGCTGATCTGTCTCCACGAACTGGGTGTGGTAGATCAGGGTCGTATCGCCGACATTGTCCTGTATTTTCTCCGCGCCCCTTCTCAGGTAATTGCCGTGCCAGGGATTGATGTACTTTATGGCATAAAGTATATAATTCTTAGGCGGGGTGGTCCAGTCTCCTACTACACGTGGATCAGGAGAACCGAGGTCGCTACTCCCCACAAGAATGGAATCCGCATTTTTTACAGAATTCATACGCAGGGGTATGACGAAAGTATGGGTAGTGGACCGGGGATCTGCAAAAAAGGCGTCCGTCAGCTGTACCTCCATTCCCCCCACCACACTACCCGAAGGAATATTGATCGTCATATCTTTGGGCAGTGTATAGTAGCCCGAAGGCATGGGGATCACAGGATTGCCGCCCTGCCCGAACAGAAGACGGTTACACAACGTCGTATCGACGGATACGCTGATGGAGATATCCCTGGTATTTTGATAGACGCCGCCCATGGTCGCCTCGATCGTGCACTTATGTGCATTGTCGAGGGAATTGTCGAAAATATCGTCTCCCAGATCCAATGTCCTTACCGGCGACTGATAAGCAAAATATACCGTAGTATACTTGTAATCGGGAAAAGTCAGGGTTTTATTCGAACAGGAGGAAAAGGCCGCCATTAAAATACATGAAGCCAATATAGAATTTTTCATTTTATTTGTTTTATGATTGTCAACCAACATTACCATCCTTTATTTTGCACCAGATTCTCCTTCAATACGTCATTATAAGGTAATGGACCATAATACATATAGTCAGCATATAACCTGCCCTCGACAGGTCCTGTTGTATAGCTGTTATTATTTATCGTTGCTCCGACTGCGGATTGCGTCAGGTTGTCTTTCCACCTCCTCAGGTCCCAGAACCGAAAACCTTCGAAACACAGTTCCAGGCGCCTCTCATTGTGGATCAGATTCCTCATATCCTCCTGCGTATTGATGGAAGAAAGATAATTGTCGGGTTGGGCAATGCCCGCCCTCTTGCGTATGGCAGCAATAATATCCCGGGCTGAATAGGCGTGAGATCCTTTACCGTCCGGCCCCCAGGCTTCGTTGGCTGCTTCGGCATAGATCAGGAACAATTCCGTGTAGCGGATATAAGGCATATAATGCCGTTGTGTATTCGTATTCGCCGGGTTCACGTTAACATCTTCGCGGAGCAGTTTGCGCATATAATAGCTTGTACGGGTTGAAAATGGAGTGGCATTCAATCCGTCGTTGGAGGTTCCGGTTTGGGTATAAACAATAGTCCCTCCCGGTCCCATCTTACTCCCGTTGACGACAATATAGAGAGCCAGACGAGGATCCCGGTTGTCGTATGGGTGATTGGGGTCATAGCCGCCAGCAGGGTCCGTAACCGGATATCCATTAGCCATAGGAAAGGCATCAACCAGATTTTGTGTGGGATTGACCCGCCCGTTGCCATATAATTTGGGAGGGTAATTATCTTTTTCCAGGTTATTGGCGTCCCCTACATTACCCCTCCAGAGTATTTCAGCGGGATTAACTCCTGAGGAAACGCCATTTATCTCACCGGCATTTTTACTGGCGTACCAATACCCTCCGTTACCTGCCATTCCGGACAGGCCGCCATTCAGGTCTAGGACAACGGCGGCATCATCGGCCGCCTTTGTCCAGGTAACTGTCGAGGCCTGGTTAAAGGCAGGGCTTGCAGCCAGCAAAGAGACTCTGGCCCTTATACCTTTGACGATGCGGGCAGTCACGCGTTGCCGGTCGAAGGCGCCGAATACGCGATTGTAATCGGCAACGGTTGTTTTTCCGGCATATTTTGCAGGGATCTGGCTATCTAAAGAAATGTTCTCAAAATCCAGCGGCAGATAGCTTTCAGCGGAATCAAGATCTTTATAAATCTGTTGGACACACTCGGCGAAAGTATTACGGGGCGCCTTAAAGTCGGATTGACCGTCCTGTGGCAGGGTGAGGATGGGGAAGCCCAATAATTTACTGTCTGCCGTCCAGCCTCCATGCGCCTGCAGCAAATAATACATAAACAGGGCCCGCAAACCAAAGGTCTCACCCTTTATCCGGTCATTGAACATCACGTCCGTATATTGTCCGGTAGTTGCCCATGTCACTTTATCGGCCTGCGTCAGCATCAGGTTCAGGTATTGTATGGCTGCGAACGACCCGGTCCATTGGTCTACGGGGTTACTGATAGAAGACCATTTTCCGGTAGCCATCTGACGATAA
Organism: Puia sp.; assembly: GCA_035492595.1. Taxonomy (GTDB): domain Bacteria; phylum Bacteroidota; class Bacteroidia; order Chitinophagales; family Chitinophagaceae; genus Puia. The sequence continues at coordinate 14,498 of DATJJA010000256.1, read as the reverse complement.
TTGTTGTTGGGATCGTTAGAGACCGCATCATCGGTAGCGACATCATTAAACGAATAACCTCCCATGGGCAGCCGGGCATATCCGTTGAGCAAGAGTCCTTCGGCGAATGCGGCATTATCATAAATATCGTTAAGTTGACGGTTGTTCTCATCGGCCGGAGATAATATTTTCTTACAAGCCGAAAACAGTAACACCATGGCCAACATATAAGCTAACTCCTTTTTCATAAGTTCCTTATTATTAACGTTAAAATTCACCTTTGATACCAAAATTATAGAATCGTGTCTGGGGCAAAGACCCTACATTCAATTCCATTAAAGCCCTGTTCCTGCCCATGGTCAGCAGGTCGTTGCCGCTGATATAGACTTTCAATCCTTTTGCAAATGAATTCTTCAGCAGTTTATTGGAAAAGGTATAGGTCAACTGTACCTTGGAGATATTGAAACGATCGGTGCTGTATGTCCAGTAGTCGGAATTCCGGAAGTTGTTGGCAGAGCTGGAAGTTGTCAGGCGGGGATAAGTAGCTGTATTCTCTCTGCCAGCCGTCCAGCTGTTGCGGACGACCTCTGAATACTTTGAAGCCCCGGAGATCCAGTAGTAACCACTATCCCGCATAGCTGTCCCTCCGAATGAACCTGTTGCCAGTAGAAAAAGCGTAAAGTCTTTCCACTGTATAGTCACATTAACGCCGCCTATTAGCGGGCTGCCGGCACGACCGATATACACTTCATCCCGTTCATCTATTATCCCGTCGCCATTCTGATCTTTATATTTAATGTCCCCGGGTTTGACCGTGCCGAACTTTTGTACAGGATGGGTATCGACATCATTCTGATCGGTAAATAGACCCTGGCTTTGCAGTCCGAATATTGCGTCGACAGGTTTACCGGCACGATTGCGATAGGTATCCTTGTACAGTTCATCCCGCCGAAGCGCCCTGGTTTTAACATAGGTGAGGGCCGAACCGAGGGTTAGTCCCACCTTCCCTATATTTTGATGAAAGTTAAGCTGCAGGTCGAATCCCTGGTAACGGTCGGCCTGGAAGTTGGTAAAGGGCACAAACGATGTTGGCGGATAGCCGGTAAGAAAGTAACTGGGATACTGACTATAGACCTGCACCGGAAGACCGGACTTTTTTATAAAAAAAGCCGTAGCCAGTAAATCCAGCTTCTTTTGAAAAAATGAACCTTCTATGCTCAGGTCTACTTCCTTTCTTTCCGGGAAGGTCAGGTTTAAATTTTCACCCCGTGATAGGGTGGTTGCCTGGTTGATATACGTTCCATCGGACCATGAATAATATGCTGTAGGAGAATACACTGCTTCATACAAATAATAGTTGTTGCTATCAATGTCCGTCTTGACGATACCGGCAGAGGCAGACAACTTTAACCGGTCGATCCAGTCGGCTCCCTTAAGAAATTCTTCTTCGCTCAGCACCCAGCCGAGGCTGGCCGTAGGAGAAAAACCTATTCGTTTGCCCGGCGGAAGCTTAGTGGAATTGACCACCGCCCCGCTAAAGTCCGCATAGTATCTATGGTCATAATTGTAGTTGAGCTGCAAGCCCAGATTGGCGTTAGTCCGGTACTGGAAGTCGAGGGTGTGGCGGCGACGAAGACCGTCGACTACCAGGATGGCAGACACGTTGTGCTTCTGGCTGAAAGTGTTTACATAATCGATATGTGCGCTGAAATCAATGAGCTGGTCGCTATAGGTATTTCTCAGGTTCTGGGTGCCGGGCTTGCTGTCTTTATTATATTTTGTCAACGAGGTGATAGAATCGCCGGAACCACCGTTGTTCCAGGTGGGAGTATAAACTGCATAGCTGTTATTCAGGATTTCGTCGTACGTATTCGAATAATCGATGGTCACCTGACCATGAAAAGACAGGCCTTTCAGCGCATTCCTCAGGTCGACGTCGACCCCATTGGTATATTGGAACTGGCGGCTGGTGTAATTATCATAGCCTGCGGCATAGACATCCGCGATGGGATTGGTAAGATATTGCTGGGCGCCCCCCAGCAGATATCTTCCACCGACGATATTGCGTCCGCTCTTCACCATATTCTGCGCGTCCTGCGAGTTTGCTGCAACGAGGCTTATCGGGATAAGCGGATTGAATAGTTGCGGCTGCAGGCTGTCCGCCCGTTGCCAGTAATTGCCTAATGCATGCCGGTTGGTGGAGAATACCACAGATACATTGGCATAGGTGCTGATGAAATTATTTAATTTAAGATCGACGTTGCCCCGTAAATTCAACCGGGTATTCTTCTCGTTTTTTCCCTCCCCGAAATTCAGTAATGAATTCTGGGTTTGGAAGCCGGCAAGGGCGTAAAACCGGGCGCGATCGGTACCACTTGTAAATTCTGCATTGGCGGAATACGTATTGAATAACTTGCGGAGATAGGCTGATGAGAAATAGTCTACGTCCGGGTAGCGGTATGGATTGGAGTGAGACGCATAATGCCTGATGGTGGAGTCAGCATAGGGCGCCGGCAGGCCATCATTCAGGGAAGCCTGGTTGAAGTAGGACATGTAATCGGCCGCGTTCAAATAAGACGGATAGGATTTAGGTACGCTGACACCGGAATTGACCCGGATGCTGCTGCCATGAATGCCAGCCCTTCCCCGCTTGGTTGTTATGAGGATCACCCCATTTGCCGCCCTGGCGCCGTATAACACAACTGCGTTGGCGCCCTTTAAAAAGGTAATTTGCTCTATTTCGTTCGTGGTAACATCACTTAAAGAACGGGGTTCTCCATCCACCAGTATCAGTCCGGCCCCGATATTCCATAGATTGCCGCCTCCGATAAATGCGTCGGTACCTTCCAGCGGATACGTTCCGTAATGCCGATCAAGGTATTCCGGCGGGTTTAACACAGAAATGGCGCCGGGCAGGTCTTTCCGCTGAACGGTACGATAAGCGATGTGCACGGAAGAGTCGTTTCCTGGATTTGTCACACTATTCGGGGAAATAGCTTGTCCGTCGGCAACGAACAGGAGCCCGAAGCATATTCCGAATGAAAGTATTACTCTTATTATATATCTTTTCATTATTCTCCCTTTTTACTTTGAAAAAAACGTACTAATAGCCCGGGTTTTGATTGAGGGTGAGGTAAAGATTCACGTCACTTATTTTCAGGGGCAACCAATAATCTTTATCTTCAAACTTTCGTGTTATAAGCACAGTTTCCTTTATATTAATGGGTTTATTGTTCGCGTCCCTGTCAAAATTGATGGATGTCTTTTCCCGGTATTTTGTCTGGCCCGCCAGCAGCCAGCGACGCAGGTCATTAAAGCGAATCTCTTCCTCGAACCCCAGCTCCATAGCTCGCTCGCGGATGATCTCACCCATGAATTTATCTTTGTCCGCGACGTAAGCCGCGCCGACCTCCCCGGCGCCGCACCGGTCTCTTACCACATTGAGGGCTTTTTCCGGAGTGATATAGTCTGGTCCGGTGCTGGTGGCCGACCCATATCCCTGCAGTACGGCCTCGGCATACATCAGATAGACGTCTGCCAGCCGCATATAGGACAAATGCATATAGTTATTGGGGAAGTTATCAATATTATTGGCCGTCATAGGTGTAAGCTTTCGCAACATATAACCTGTACGACCTATTGACGTATTGTCGCGGCTGTAGCCAGTATTGGACAAATTCGCATACCGGTATTTCTCCTTGTCCGCCGGTGCAGAGCCTTTGATCTGCTGGTCGCCGTCGATGACGATGTCGTGGTAGAAGCGGGGATCCCGGTTGACCCATGGATTGGCAGGATCATAGCCCGATGCAGGATCATCGATAGGCAATCCGTTAGCCATCCCGTAATTCTCTACAAATCTTGCATTCGGCGAAGTATAGCCTCCCCCTATATTCTCGTCTCCAAAAATGGAGCTCGGCCCCCAGGGACAACCGGCAAACCATGAGCTATAAACGGGGTTCTGGAATATCGCCTCCGGGTATCCGGGAATGAAACTTCCCCCATTCGTGTAAAAGAGATTGCTATAGTGAGGAAAATCGATCAATTTGACCCAGGTAGCATGACTGTCCACCAGTTTCAACAATTCCGCGAAGGCATCCGCCGCCTTCTTGCAATAGTCCGTGTTGAAAGCCGCATTTCCCGTCGAAGAACGATTCATCAACGGACTGCCTGCGTATAAATAGTTCTTACCCAGGTATCCTAATGCGGCTACTTTTGTCAGTCTCAGTTGATTTTTGCCGAGGGTGGCCTGACCGGCAGTGGTGTTGTCCCAGTTTACCGGCAGCAGATCGGCCGCCGCCCTGAAATCCTTGGCCGCGAGGTCCGCCATCGCCTGGTAGCTCAGACGGGGCAATTGTAATTTTCCACTTGAAGACAATACCGTATCGATATAAGGCAAACCTCCCCAATACGTCATCAATTCAAAATGAAACCAGCCCCGGAAGAACAGCAGCTGTCCTTTGATCAGGTCTTTCTCTTCCTGGCTGCCATTGAGTTTATCCAGGTTGGCCAATCCCAGGTTGGCTTTATGGATCCCGTACCAGGCATTAGGCCACAAACCTTTCCCAAAACCCGTTGTCGGGTCCGTAACATAAGAGGCCCCGTCCAGCCAGGAAATCCATTCAGCGGTAGTCCAGGACCAGCTGTCACCGTTATCGAATTGTTCATTCAACCAGGTCACACCGGTCTTATGGATGATCTCGTCGCCTAATATCCAGTCGCAGGCCCAGGTCTTACTGGTGAATTCGGGCACGGCGCTATACAGTTCTTCCGTGAAACCCTGGAAATTGGTAAAATTGACATAGGCATCCGTCGGCGATACATCTGCACCGGGAGCTTTATCCAGATACTTTTTACAGCCAGTCAGTCCGAAGACTGCAAAAAATACTATACAACTGAAAATTACATTCCAATACTTTCTCATATAGCAAGTTTTAAAAAGTTATGTTGCACCCCATGTTGACACGCCTGATAGTAGGATAGGCCGTAGATGCGCCATTGCTGAATTCCCGGTCATCAGGCATTTTGGTCCATAACAGCAGGTTGTCACCGTTGAGGTAAATTCTAAGTCCGTTGATACCTGCTCTTTTTAGCCGCGACGGCTTAAAAGTGTAGGCGATTTCCGCATTCTTCAAGCGGACATACGAACCGTCATATAAGTAGGTGGTTCCGTAATAAGGCATCACGCTGGCATAACGGGGCACCGGCACGCTGGCATTGGTATTAGCGGGAGACCAATAGGATCCCTGCTTGTACACATTGTCATAGTGATATTGTCCCCCAAAGCTGACCAATTGCAGAGACCGGTTGGTATTGCTTACACCATAGAACTGAACAAATACGCTGAAACCTTTCCAGTCTACGCCGATAGTAGCATTATAGGTATTCTGGGGCCGCTCGGGATACCCGGCAGGCACTATATCCTTACTATCGATAACCCCATCTCCGTTGTAATCGATCATATTCAGATTACCCGGCAGTTTTTGATTGTCATAGGTATTCAATTGGGTACTTCCATATACCTGGTCCCAGTTATTATAATAACCGCTGCTTACATAGGAATATGCCTGCCCGATCTGTTTTCCTGCCTTCTTCAGGTAATCATCCAGCAGTTGGGGATCATCGGCTTCGATAATTTTGTCTTTGGCGTGTGTCATGTTGAAGTTGGCCCACAACCGGAGGTTTTTGGATAAAGCCTTACTGACTTTGAGTTCCAGCTCGTACCCTTTATTACGCACCTTGCCCAGATTGGCCGTAGCCGGCTGCACGCCGAAATAGGATGGCACAGCACGGCTGGCCCCATCCAATAAGATATTCGTCCGATAATCACTGAAGATATCTACACTACCGGAGAACAAATTGTTCCACAGAGAATAGTCCACCCCGAGATCTTTTTTGGTGACTGTTTCCCAGTGAACATCAGGATTTCCGACATTGGTATGGGCCTCGGACCACCAGGTGTAAGGGCTATTCTGGCCGGCGGACGCACCCAGCGGAGCATTCCCGCCATAGGTCCACGTCGTCATATAAAGCCATCGGTTGGTGATATTATCATTACCCACTTTCCCATAGGAACCACGGATTTTTAATGCATTGACGAATGTCACGTCTTTCATGAAATTCTCATTGCTGATCGCCCATCCGGCGGCCGCCGAAGGGAAGAAAGCAAACCGGTAGTTAGGACCGAATTTTTCCGATCCGTTATAGGCCCCGTTAAATTCTGCAAAATATCTGAGCTTATAATTGTAGGTAATTCTACCCACCCAATCTTCCCGGAAGTGTTCGAACTCACTTCCCGTAGCATACCTGTCCCGGCTGAACAGCCCCATGGCGGTCATTTCATGGTTACCGAATCTCCTGGAATAATCTATCTGCAGCTGATAAAAAAGTTTCCGGTAGGTTGAGGCATTCAGTACCGTATCGGGATTGGGACTCCACCGGGAGGGTATCCAGTTGAACTGGTTCGTTCCTAAATATTGACTATACGTCGTATCGCCAGTGACCGGGTTGATATACTCTTGTTGAACGTTGCCGTTATCATAGATCCCTCCCTGGGAAACAAAAGAATTGTCGAAAGAAATAGTTCCCTTCGCAGACAACCCTCTTAAGATCGCGCTGAGATCCTGCTTCAAGGTAAAATCCGTCGTAATCCGGGTAGTAGTGGTTTTCCGGACGCCATTGTTGCCCATGGTCGTCAGTGAGTTTATCGTCGAGACCTGCTCGGCGGGAAAGTATCCCCAGCCTCCGTCGGAATAACGGGGATAATAAATGTCCGGGGCGTTGTTGTAGATGCTTTGCCAGATGCGATACTCCCAGCTGTCCTGCCCGTAGGCGTCCTGTCGTACACCATAGGAGCCCGCCAGGTTGGCCGTCAGCACGGTAGTCTTGGTCAGATTAAAATCCAGGTTAGTGCGGGCGTTAATCCGGTCGAATCCATAGCCTGGCTTGTAGGTTTTTCCATTATCGATCTTTTTTATTATATCGCCTTCGTGCAGATAGTCGATCGATGAAAAGTACTTAACAAAAGAATTGCCACCGGAAATATTCAGGTTTGCATTGTAAGACATGGCAAATTTTTTGACCAGTTGATCCTGCCAGTCTACATTAGGATATCGCTCGGCTTCTGCCTGGTTGGCCGGATTACGATATTTATTGAGTTCGGAATAAGGCACATAGCTGTTCCAGGATGCCGGAGAAACCCCCAATTCATTTTCAATAGCCATATCCCGGACCCTGATCGCGTCGTATGCATCATATTTGCTGGCCAGCTTGGAAGGCATTTTCATGGTAGTATTGCCTGTAAAGCGGATATCGGCCTTTCCTTCCTTTCCGCGCTTGGTGGTGATCAGTATTACGCCATTTGCCCCCTTCACTCCGAATACAGCCGTTGCAGACGCATCTTTCAGCACAGAAATGTTTTCGACCGAACTGATATCCACGCTATTCATGGGGCGCTCGATACCGTCCACCAATATTAGTGGGTCACTGTTATTCCACGTACTCTGACCCCGAATATAGATCTTAGGATCTTCTGCGCCAGGTGTGCCCTGTGAAGCTACCGTGATAACACCCGGCAGGTTACCCGTCAGGGTAGCTCCAAGGCTGGATACGCCCCCCGTCTTTTCCAGTACGTCACCTTTCACCTGTGTTATAGCTCCCACCACACTTTGTTTCCGTTGGCGCCCGTATCCTACTATGATGACGGAATCGTTGGTCACGGAAGCCGTTGCAAGCGTTACGTTTACAGTCCGGGACTTTGCATTCACGGGTACTTCGTAAGTGCTGTATCCGACATAACTGATGACCAGGGTCCCTTTGGATGACCTCAATTTTATAAAAAAGGTTCCGTCTGCAGCCGTTTCCATTGAATTGGAGGTCCCTTTTTCCGAGACGGTAGCGTGCGCCAGGGGCTCTCCTTTTTCACTGCTGACTTTTCCATGAATGATCAAACTGGTTGTATCAGCCGGTGCGACGACTGTAGCCGCCTTTTTTTCCTCTTGTTTATCAAGGATGGAGATGGTAGTGTTGATCATGGTATAACCCAGCGGCTGATCTTTGAAACAGGATTTCAGCACCGTTTCAAGTTTCGTATTTTCCGCCCGGATGGTGACGGGTTTCGCCTTTTGAAGCTGCTCTTTCGTAGCAAGGAACGTATATCCCGTCTGTCCTTTGATCTCGCGAAAGATGGTTTCAAGACTTGCATTCGTTTCTGAAAGCGTTACGTTCTGGGATACTGCGTGAAAACTACAACAGGCCACCACTAACAGTACAGCAATGAAGCCTGGTAGCCTGCGTCCTTTTTTTCTTTTTCCGGCACGCAAGGGAAGTTGGCAAACAATCAATTGCATAGTTTTGGTCTATTTTGGGTTAAAAAAATCGACTGGTCTCCGCAGGAGATCAGTTATTATCAGGTAAAACGATGACTTTTCTGCCTTCTATACTAAACTTTAACTTACCAGTGACTTCAAGTGCTTTCAACACATTACACAGGCTAAGACTGCGGGGCAGTTCCCCGACGAACTGGCGGTTGGAATTACCATTGTGGTATTCGACGTCCACGTCATACCACCGGGCAAGTTGCCTCATGACAGTCTTCAGGTCTGCATCCTGAAAATGGATCAGGCCATTTTTCCAGGCCATGACGCCATCCAGATCGACCTTATTTAAGACATGCAGCACGCCATCGGGACCAACCCGGGATTGCTGACCCGGTTTCAGCATTCCGCTGTCGAGGCCGTGCCTGATCCTTACCGATCCCTCCAGTAAAGTCGTGTGGGTGGCGCCTTCATCGGTATACGCCATGACATCGAAATGTGTTCCAAGTACCTTGATCTCCTGGCCGTTGGCGGAAACAGTAAAAGGTTTGGAGGCATTCTGCGCCACCTCGAAATAAGCCTCGCCGGTAATAGTGACATTTCGTCCGGCGCCGGTGAAGGAAGTTGGAAAAGTGATGGAAGAGGCTGCATTCAGCCAGACCTGGCTTCCGTCAGGCAAGACCACCCGGTACTGCCCTGCACGGGGAGTAGTGATGGTATTGTGCAGCGATTGGTTCTCTTCGTTATGTCCCGCCAGGTAGGCGACTTTACCGTTGCGTTTGATCAGTGTGGTCTTACCCTGATTGGCAAGCCTGCCGTCTTTTGCGTCATCCAGGATAATTTTCGAGCCGTTGGCAAGCGTGAGTACTGCCCTATTGCTGCCTGCCTGCACGTCGTTCTGGTATCTGTCGGGCGTCTTGGCTATCGGTATCTCAGCACCTGAATGGGGGCTTCTGAACCAGGCAAAATAACTGCCCGTCAGAGCTGCAAGCAGTATCGATGCTGCAGCGGCGAAAAGCCACCGGCGCCTGCCTGAGTAATTACCATTGGGAGAATGAATTTTTTTGACGAGGGCCTGGCGGATGTGCTGGCTTTGCTCCGTTGAAATACCGTCCTCCACCGATGTGGCATCATCGAATTCCTGCCTCATTGCCGCAAGGAGAGTGCGGTTGGAATTATCTGCGGCGAGGAAATTCATCACCTCATCCAGTTCTTCCGGGCTGCAATCTCCGTTCAAATAACGGTGTAATAAATTTTTGTAATAAGCAGTCATTTCAGTCATAACAAGCAATTGCCATAGAAGCAACTAATTGTAATACTGAAAAATGGAATTTTAGGGTGGGTCTGCGAAAAGATTTTTTTAGTCTGTATTTTTTGCAACATAATCCCGGATGGATCTTACGGCGAGTACCATATGTTCCTTCACGGTATTTCTGGAGATGTGCAGCAGTTGGGCCACTTCTTCGTACTTTTTTCCTTCCTGCCGGCAAAGATTAAAAATGTAACGTCTTTGTGGAGGCAGATTGTCCACTGCCCCTTGTACAACTATTTCATATTGCCGGGATAACAGATCTGCATCGACACTATTAACCCCCTCGGTCAGGTAGTGCATTAACGTGGCTCTCAGTTGTTTGTCTGCGGCCATTCCTTTTATAAAATCGTACGCTTTGTTGCGGCAGATCTTATAGAGGTAGGCATTGAAAGAAAGATGCGGCTTTATTTTACTGCGGGTTTCCCAGACTTTCAGGAACACTTCCTGTAGCAGGTCCTCTGCGAAGGCGGGAACTTTTACAAATTTTATAATATAACTGTAGAGCTGTGCGTGATAGTCGTCATAGAGCGACATAAAAGCCTCCTGGTTCCCCTGTTTGATCTGGAAAAGGACTTCTGGTGAGAGTTGTCTGCCGGACGGCCGGGGACAATCGATGGCCGGATCGATCCGGTATTTTGGCAATTTTGCAATCATGTCTGGTTCTTCTCCGGGAAGGGTCTAAATCGTCGGAGTCCTGACAAAAATATAAGCCTCAAAGAGTTAGGCGTGTCAATTTCGTTGAAATTTATAGCACATTTGTTTAGAATCAGAATATTCGCCTAAATTGAGTGCGCTCATGCGAACCAGTCTATTATTAATTTGTCTGTTGCACGCGGCGGTTGCAGTTTACTGCCAGTCTCCCGACATACGATTTTCCTCACTCACCTCCAAGGATGGTCTACTGTCGAATTCAGTCAACGCCATTTTAAAGGATAGATATGGATTGATGTGGTTTGCGACGGATGACGGACTCAATAAGTTTGACGGAACAAACTTTACCGTTTACCGGCATAAACCGGGGGATCCCTTCAGTCTCCGGGCAAATGAGATCCTTTCGCTGCACGAAGACCGCATGGGCGAGCTTTGGGTAGCGACCAGCGGAGGAGCGGTGAGTCGTTATGAAAGGGATCAGGACCGATTCATCAACTATCCGGCTGCGGGAAATACAGATGGCCTGACACCCACTGCAGTTGTCAGGGGGATTTGCAGTGACTACCTGGGAAAGATCTGGATCGCGCAATTTGCAGCTCCCTATATTCTCGATCCATCAACCGGCCGTACGTCCAGGGTCAGTTTGACTTCCACCGGAGGGGCTGTTTCCGGAATGTCCCTTTTTTGTGTATTCGAAGACAGCCGGCGCCGTATGTGGATAGGTACGGATAGCGGGCTCTTTCTTTACAAAAGGGCAACGGGTTCTTTCACGCGGTTCAGGCACGATGGCAAAGACCTGGCCAGCCTCCTGGATGATAAGGTCGCGGCGTTGGGAGAGGATAGAGACGGCAATTTGTGGATAGGCACCGAAAAAGGGTTGTGCCGGATGCTGTCCGATAACAGCGGTTTTATTTCTTACCAGCAACTATATGGTAAGGATACCGTGCTTGCCCGAAATTCAATCACCGCGATAACGGCCGACAAAAATGGGCTATTGTGGATCGGTACCATGGATGGGCTACATGTGCTGGATCCGCAGACCGGCCATTCCTCAACGTATTTGCCGGAACACGGGAATATTCATAGCCTCACCAGCGGGCAGATCAGATCCGTTTATGTGGACAAGGAAGGTATTTATTGGCTGGGGACTTTTCGTGGTGGGGTCAATAAGTATGATAAAAATCTAAATCTGTTCAATCTGGTAGCCGGCGATGCCTTTCCGGGCAGTCCTTCCGGGGATGTATTCATCAACGCATTCGCCGAACGCGGCGACGGCAAGGTCTACGTGGGAACGGATGGTGGAGGTCTCTATTTGTTCGATCGGATAACGCAAAAGCTCCGGTGGATCAATATCCTTCCCGGACAGGATAAAAAGACCCCTGTTGCTGTTCTGGCTTTAAAAATGAGCCGAAAAGGAATCTTATATATAGGAACCTTTGGAAAAGGGCTAATTATTCTGGATCCGAAAACGGAAAAAATACGGCGTCTGATTATGGGAAAAGGATCAGGAGATCTCAACGCAAACGAGATTTTTTGTCTGCAGGAAGATAAAAAAGGGCAGATCTGGGCAGGCACCAACGGCGCCGGAGTCGATGTTTTATATAATGAGAAGATAGTTGCGAAGTTTACCACACGGCCTGCGTCAGAAAATGAAAAGTTTCTCCCCGTCAATGACTATATCCGGGCGATAGAAGAAGACCGGGACGGTAATATCTGGATAGGCTCGCATGGTGCCGGCCTGACGGCCTATAGTCCCCGTACGGATAAGTTTGCAACCTACAATCAGCTCAACAGTAACCTGCCCAGTGACAAGGTGCATGCTTTGACGGTAGACGGCAGCGGACGGATATGGATAGGCACCTATGGCGGCGGGCTGAGCGTCTATGACCAAAAGAACAATATTTTCAAAAATTTCTCGGAAAAGGATGGATTGCAAAATACAACGATCTATCAGGTGGTCGAAGATATACGGGGCCGGATCTGGGCAAGCACCAATACCGGCATCACCAGTCTGGACGTAAATTCCGGGACTTTCCGCAGTTTTAACCACAATAATGGGTTACAAAACAATAATTTCATTCATGGGTCCGGCATCCGTCTGTCCGATGGTGAAATGTTCTTCGGTGGTGTGGATGGCTTCAACTATTTCAATCCGGCGGAGCTTACCACCAATCGCAATGTACCGGTAGTGGTGCTGACAGACCTGAAGGTTTCGAACAGCCCCGTCATTCCGGGAGATGAGTCTCCCATTAAAGAACAGATATCCGTAGCAAAAGAAGTACGGCTTGCCTTTAGACAGAATTTCGCTCTGAGTTTCGTTGCCCTTAACTATACCATCCCCAAACAAAATCAGTATGCCTACAAACTGGAGGGCTTCGATAAGGATTGGAACTATACAGGTCCTGCCAATACAGCCTATTATACCAACCTGGACCCCGGAACCTATATCTTCCACGTTAAGGCCAGTAACAATGATGGAGTGTGGAGCTCTACGGATACCGTTATCAGGATCTACGTGAAACCTCCTTTTTGGCGAACCATTTATGCGTGGCTGTTTTATCTGTTTGCCGCCGGCGCATTGCTGATGTACAGCAGGTATAGAGGAATCACGAGAATCAGGAAGAAGTTCGTCCTTGAGCAGGAAAGACAGGAGGCCCGGCGACTGCTGGAGCTGGACCGGTTGAAGCTGAAGTTCCTTACCAACCTGAGCCACGAATTCAGGACACCCATTTCTCTGATCATGGGACCGGTAGATCAATTGCTTGCTACAGAGAAACCGGACCGGTCAAAGGATAAACTGAAGATGATCAAAAGGAATGCAAGAAGATTACTCAACCTTGTGAACCAGTTGCTCGATTTTAGAAAAATGGAAGAGCACGAGCTTCAGCTGCAGCTGTCGGAAGGCGAGTTGGTCGCTTTCGTAAAAGACGTTTCGCAGTCGTTTACGGATATGTCGGAAAGAAAACATATAAAATTCTCCATTCAAAGCGACCTGGAGCAGTTCAATGCCTTTTTCGACAAAGATAAAATAGAACGAATCATCTTCAACCTGTTGTCCAATGCATTTAAGTTCACTCTTGAAGGAGGGGCTGTCACACTTGTCTTGCGGCAGCTGGAAGTGGAAACCGGTGAAGGGCGAAAATGGGTCTCCCTATCGATAAGCGATACAGGTATTGGCATGCCGCAGGATCAACGGGAAAAGATCTTTGAACATTTTTTTCAGCATAAAACGGCTGACGTTGTGCTGAACCAGGGCACGGGCATTGGTCTGTCGATCACTAAGGAATTTGTCGAGCTGCATGGAGGCGTCATCACGGTGGAAAGCGAGCCCGGAAAAGGAAGCGTGTTCACGGTCAACCTCCCGTTGAAGGAGGTGGAATCGGGGGCAGAGAAAGAGAGAGGGATGCCTGCGGAAGAAGAAGTCCTATTGCCGGAAGATGGCGGAGAGGGAGAGACCCCGGTGGAAGAGACGAATAAGGCCGGAAACGGTATAAGGGAAATGCCTTCGGTCCTGCTGGTAGAGGATAATGAAGACTTCAGGTTCTATTTGAAAGATAATCTCCGGTCTCTTTATAAGGTAATAGAAGCAGCCGATGGGCATGAGGGATGGCAGAAGGCATTGTCTAACCATCCGCAGGTGATCGTAAGCGATATAAGCATGCCCCGTATGGATGGCATCACTTTGGTCCGGAAGTTAAAGGCTGACAAGCGGACCAGCCATATCCCTGTCATCCTGCTGACAGCGCTGACCGGGGAAGGACAACAGTTGGAAGGTCTGGGGACAGGCGCCAACGATTATATTACCAAGCCGTTCAGCTTTGAGGTGCTGAACGTCAAAATAAGAAATTTGCTGGAATTAGGGAATACGCTGAAGTCCACTTATACGAGACAAATTAAGGTACTCACGCCGGAAGTCACGATCGAACCGGAAGATGAAAAATTGTTAAAAAAGATCGTCGGTTATCTGGAAGAAAATCTTGCCAATCCTCAGCTTTCGGTGGAGCTGTTGAGCAAGGAGCTGGGTATGAGCAGAAGTTCGTTATACAGTAAGCTGCTGGAAATAACCGGTCAAAAGCCCGTGGAGTTTATCCGTTCCTATAAATTGGAAAAGGCGGCCATCTTTTTACAGAAAAGTGATCTTACCATTGCCGAAGTTGCTTACATGGCCGGATTTTCTACCCCTAACTATTTCGCCCGGGCCTTTAAAGCCAAATATGCTATGCTGCCATCGGAGTATGCGGACA
>DATJJA010000255.1:0-7722 GCA_035492595.1 Puia sp. | reverse complement strand
TGCGATCCATTCGGCAAAGAATGTCGGCACTACTAATGCGGCCGAGCTCGCTACCTATGTCGTCGAAAAAGGAAAACCGCTCGTCGTGCTGGCTAAATAAGCGAAATTCAACACCAATAAATCTTTATGACGATGAAAAGTACAAAAGAAATACTCGCGGGCACATTGCTGACCGGAACCATGGCTTTACAGGGTGTGCTCGCAATGGCGCAGACCGGGACACCAACAGGCATGACATCAGGCGATGCCATCAGACCCTTCAAAGTACATGTTACAGATGAACAGCTAAAAGACCTTCGCCACCGCATACAGTCAACAAAATGGCCAAAGAAAGAGACGGTTTCCGATGCGACACAGGGCGTTCAGCTGGCTACCATCCAGAAACTGGCCCACTATTGGTCGACAGACTATGATTGGCGGAAAGTGGAAGCAAGGCTCAACGCCCTGCCCATGTTCATCACCAACATCGACGGGCTGGACATTCATTTCATCCACGTTAAGTCGAAAAATGCCAATGCCCTGCCCTTGATCGTCACACACGGCTGGCCTGGCTCCATCATCGAGCAGCTGAAGATCATCGACCCGCTGACAGATCCAACCGCGCATGGCGGAAAGGCCGAAGACGCCTTCGACATTGTGATCCCTTCCCTGCCAGGCCATGGGTTCTCAGCTCAGCCGACGGCTACCGGCTGGGACCCTCAGCATATAGCACGTGCCTGGACCATACTGATGAAACGCCTTGGATATACCCGGTTTGTAGCACAGGGAGGCGACTGGGGGGATGCAGTCACGGAACAGATGGCCGTGCAGGCGCCGCCGGAATTGATCGGCATTCATACCAACATGGCTGCCACTGTACCGGACGACGTTGCAAAGGCGCTCCAATTCGGTGATCCGGCCCCAGCCGGCCTCCAGCCCGACGAGCAGCACGCCTTTGACCAGCTCGACTTCTTCTATAAACACGGCCTTGCTTACGCTCAGGAAATGTCCAACCGTCCCCAGACGCTCTACGCCATAGAGGACTCCCCCGTCGGTCTCGCCGCCTGGACGCTCGATCACGACATCCGCAGCTACGAGCTCATCGCCCGCGTCTTCGACGGTCAGACCGAAGGCCTCACGAAGGACGACATCGTCGACAACATCACACTTTATTGGGTCACGGGCACCGCAGTCTCTTCGGCCCGCCTCTACTGGGAAAGCAAGCTACCCTTCTTCGCCCCGAAACACATAATGATCCCGGTTGCCGTGAGTGCCTTTCCTGATGAGCTGTACCAGGTCCCAAAGAGCTGGGCAGAGAAAGCCTTCCCAAAACTAATCCATTACGGCAAAATGGAAAAAGGCGGCCACTTCGCAGCCTGGGAACAACCCATGGCCTTCACGGAAGAGATGCGCAAATCTTTCAGATCACTCCGTTAATATACGCATCAACCAAACCATCCCCGGCTCGCATCGATCATCAATGGATCGCACAACCAGTTTTAGCTCACACCGAGCATCAACGGATCGCACAACCATCCCCGGCTCTGCCATAACGCAGTTGCCGGGGATTTTTCATTCCCCAACAAATTGGATCAATTCCTCTAAACGCGTATATTGTGTCTACTAGACTATCCTATAATGATAAAAAACTATCTCCTGGTCGCCTTCCGCAACCTCGCCCGCAACAAGACCTTCTCCGCCATCAACATCATCGGTCTTTCACTGGGCCTGACCTGTAGTCTCCTCATCCTGCTTTGGGTACAGGACGAACGCAGCATCGACAGTTTCCATAGCAATAAAATATATACTATCATCCAGCGCGCCTATGCCGACAAAAAAATGGGCATCGGTTACTATACCCCCGGCCAGTTGGGAGAAGAGCTGAAAAGACAGATCCCCGAAGTAGAATACGCCGCCAACTACTCGACATGGGGCAACCTCAGCACCTTCCAGTCAGGAGACAAGATCATAAAGGAGAACGGAGAATATGCCGGCGAGGACTTTTTCAATCTCTTTAGCTTTCCACTAATAAAAGGCGATAAGACAACGGCACTCAAAGACATCTCCAGCATTGCCATCTCCAAAAAAATGGCGGGCAGCCTGTTCGGAAGCCCGGAGACAGCCATAGGCCGCACCATCCGCTTCGAGAACAAACAGGACTTCACCGTATCTGCCGTATTCGACATACCGGAGAATTCATCGCTGCACTTCGACTACCTCATTAACTGGAAATACCTGACAAGAGAGAACGAAGACATAAGAGACTGGAACAGCGTTGCGCCCTATACCACAGTAATGCTGCGCCCCGATGCCAACCCCGAACAATTCCGGACAAGGATCAAATATTTTCTGAATAACCTCAACACAAAACAGGGACCCAATTACCACGTAGAGCTCGACATGCAGCGGTTTGACGAAATGTACCTCAACGGCGCGTTTAAGAACAAACAGATCGGCGGAGGACGCATTGAATATGTCCGCCTTTTCAGCATCATCGCTATCTTTATCCTGCTGATCGCCTGTATCAATTTCATGAACCTCACCACCGCCCGCTCGATGAAAAGAGCGAAAGAGATCGGCATCCGGAAAACAGCCGGCGCCATGAAGGGTACATTGATCGCGCAGTTCATCGGAGAAGCCATCCTGATCTCCCTGATCGCTACCGTTCTTTCCATCGGCCTCATCACGCTCGCCATGCCTCTCTTCAATGAGATTTCCGGCAAACAGATCCACCTGCCTTTCACCGACACCCGCTTCTGGCTGCAACTGGCAGCGATCACCCTTTTCACCGGACTCATCTCCGGCAGCTACCCGGCTTTCTTCCTGTCCTCCTTCAATACCATAAAAGTTCTAAAAGGCACCATCCGCTTAACCACAAGCAGTTCCCTTTTACGCAAAAGCCTCGTGACCTTCCAGTTCGTTCTTTCCATCCTGCTGATCATCGGCACGATCATCATCTCAAGACAGATCCGATTCATACAAGCCGCCAACCTTGGCTTCGACAGGGAGAACCTGGTTACCATACCGCTCGAAGGCGCCCTCGCCAATAAATATCCTGCCTTCAAACAGGAACTGACGAAAATACCCGGGATACAGCAGGTGAGCGAGATCTCACAATCTCCCGTACAAACCGATAATTTCTGGATCAGCGACATCTCCTGGGAAAACAAGGACCCCCAGTCACGGCCGGCATTCGCGGTCATCAACTCCGAATATGATCTCGTTCAGACCATGCACCTCGAACTAAAGGAGGGCCGCGAATTCTCCAGGACCTTTCCTACGGATTCATCTAATTATATCCTGAATGAATCGGCCGTAAAGAACATGGGGATCAAAGACCCCATCGGCCATTCCCTGACATGCCTGGGTAAAAAAGGAACCATCATCGGCGTGGTCAAAGACTTTCATTTTAACTCCCTCCATCAACCCATCGCCCCCCTCGTCATTACCTATGGCGTGTCCGAAGGCAACACCATTTTAATACGTACAAAAGCAGGAATGTCCGGGCAGGCCATATCCAGCCTGGAAAAAGAATGTAAGCTTTTCAATCCGAAATTCCCCTTTACTTACCAGTTCTCCGACGAAGCTTATCAAAGACTCTACAGCAGCGAAAACCTCGTAGGCAAGCTGAGCTATATCTTCGCCTTCCTTGCCATCTTCATCTCCTGCATGGGACTGCTGGGACTCGCGGCCTTCATCGCAGAACAGCGCGGCAAAGAGATCGCCATACGAAAAGTTCTGGGGGCCAACCTACCACAGCTCTTCATCCTCTTGTCCCGCGATTTCTTCGGACTCGTCCTCCTGGCCTTCGTCATCGCCGTACCCTTTTCCTGGTGGATGATGAGTAAATGGCTGGAAGACTATGCCTACCGGGCTGAGATATCCTGGTGGCTCTTCATCCCGGCCGGGGTTCTATCCTTATTGATCACGCTGGTAACCATAAGCTTTCACGTCCTTAAAGCCGCAAGGACAGCGCCAATAAAAAATATAAAATCTGAATAATTCCCCACACCTCTATGGATGACGCATTTAATATATATTTAAATTCAGTCAGGTCACTTTGTCCCAGGGTGTCAGCTGTCGAATTGGACTATCTGGGAAGTGGCTTGACAGTTTCCGATCTAAAGCCAAAACATTTTTACCTTCACGCAAATACTGTCCAGAAAGAAATAGGATTCGTGGTTTCGGGCTTATTACGGACATATTATATCGACAACAACGGCGATGAGATCTCAGTCAACTTTCTTCGGGAAAACCGGTACGTTACCCACTATCCCGCATTCATCACTCAAACTCCCAGTAAGTATTACTTTCAATGTATAGAGCCTTCAATTGTTGTCAACCTTCCATACAGCCACATTCAGGACTGTTACAACAGGTACCCGGCTTTGGAACGCTATGGCAGACTGGTAGCGGAGGAAGCTTTGAAAACCCTGCATAGAAGAATTGAAAGCTTTCTCTTCGACAATGCGGAGACCAGGTACCTCGATTTCATAGAAGAAAATCCTGATATATTTAACAGGGTATCTTTATCTTACTTATCATCTTACCTTGGGATCGAGAGACAATCTCTGACCCGGATCCGAAAAAAATTGACGCATAAATCAAATTGACACTTTTGTGTCAGGACCGACCTCCCAAATGCGACTACCTTTGGTTTGACAATAAGCCAATAGAAAAATGAAAGTAGTCATCTTCGGCGCCACAGGTTTCGCGGGCAATGCCATTCTGAAGGAAACCTTAGCCCAAAACAATCAGGTCACCATATTAGTCAGAAACAGGTCCGCCGTTTCGATCAATGATAAAAAATTGACCATCATTGAAGGCAATGTCATGGACAGAAAGAAAGTTAGTGAAGTATTGGAAGATCAGGATGCAGTAATTGAATGTCTTGGGACAAGCGGAAGGGACACCAGACCAACCACCTTTGTCTCTGATGCCATAAAAATAATTGTGGAGGAAATGGAAAGATCAAATGTCAAAAGGTTGCTGGCAATGAGTAATATCGGGGCAGGGAACAGTATCGGTCATAATCCCTGGTACTTTACCAGGATCATTCTTCCCTGGTTCATGAAATGGCTAAAAGTAGTTATTGACGACAAGAACCGAATGGAAAAGATTATCATGAACAGCAAGCTGAACTGGACCATTGTTCGCTGTCCCAATATTGTGGACAAACCCGCAAAAAGATTCCATCACGCAACCATGGATGGTAAAGGGCTAAGGCTCTCCATTACTTTAGACGACATGTCAAGGTTCATGGTCCAGCAGCTGACTGACGGTACATTCTCCAAACAAGCGCCCTCAATAAGCAATTAAATGAATGCAACAACACAAAAAGCTGAGATCAGTACCGGCATTGGAAGAATTTCAGTTTATACGAAAAAGGATACATCCGGTAAACTGCCGCTTATTTTCTTACACGGAATATATTTTGACCACCATCTATGGGACAACCAGGTTGAAGAAATAAAAGACAGGACCGTAATTTCTATCGACATGCCTTTACATGGCAATAGCCGGGAAAACATCAGGCCAAATTGGACTTTAAACGATTGTGCAGATATGCTGATTGAGATTTTAGATAGTTTACAGATTCCAGGGGTCATTGCGGTAGGTCATTCCTGGGGTAGTATGACCATCTTGAGAGCTGCGCATAAGCACCCTGAAAGGTTTGGATCCATCGGATTATGCAATATGCCTTTTCAGGCTGCAACAAAAAAACAAAAGGCCAGCTCCGTTTTACAGCATTCAATGTTGATCTTGAGACGTTTTTATATGAATCAGTCCGCCAGGACCATGTTCGGCAAAACCTCAATAAAAGAGGACCCCTTATTAATAGATCAGCTTAGAGGACCAATGAGTATCTTATCCAACGCTCAGATTAAGCAGGTTGACAAGGCTGTTTTGCTGAATGCAGATGACGCTACTTGCATAATTGAAACATTGAAAGTCAAAGCGATTGCCTTAAAAGGCCGGGAAGACTTTGTGCCAATACCACCCAATATTGAAACGATAATAGTAAAAGGAGGACATATTAGTCCCCTGGAAGCACCATTGGAGGTTTCCAATTTAATCGGCAGACTCATTGACCTCGACTGACGTTAAGCCGGCCCCAAACAACAACTATTCGCAATTTAATATTAAACACGATGACAAAACAAGTCCAGTACACATCAGAGTTTACAATTATCGATGGCAAGATCGAAGAGTTCAAAAGGATCATGCATTCGATCATTCAATCTGTTGAAAAAAATGAACGGGACATAAATGCTTATCAGGTTTACCTGAATGCTGAGGAAAATAAAGCATTTATTGTCGAGTGGTTTAAAAATTCCGAGGCTATTTTGATACATTTAGCCAACGTAGGGCCACTGTTTCCCCAGCTCCTGGCTGTAGCGCCAGTCATCCGCCTGGAAGTTTTTGGCAACCTGACAAAAGAGGCAGAAGATGCACTAAGATCTATTGGCGCAAAAATTTTTAAATATCATGAAGGTTTTATACGTGGAGACGCCCAATAACAATTAACCATGCACCCAGCAAAGTTACGGAGATATCATACTCCAAACTCCACTTTAATTCCCGGACACCCCTTTCCTGATCGACTTCAACAACGACTGATCATTCGATTTCACTATAACGATCTCCTTGCATCCATTGAACTTCGCAAAGACGCTGATAGCCTCACAAACCTTCTCCACCATCACTTTGCTCAACTTTACCGGCTCAAAATGAAGATTGTGAACGACCAGCACGCCCTTTTTTCTATCAGCCTTCGAATCCATCCTGGCAACAAAGCTGTCCCCAATCAGGACCGGCAGGGAAAAGTATCCGTATTTCCGCTTCGCCGCCGGCACAAAACACTCTATCTGGTAATCGAAGTCAAAAAAATCCCTCAGCCGATGCCTGAAAACATTCAATACATCGAATGGCGAAAGGACCCACGCTTCATCAGACAGCTGGATCTTCCTGTTCCTATAACCCGGTAACATATACAGAGGCCCTTTGAGATCATCTATCACAACACGGCACACTTCCCCCTCATCAACCATCTTTTCCAGCTCCCTTTTTACAAGATTATTCTTCACGCGATGAGCACGCCAGGCCAGTTCTTTTGTATAGGCAATACCCAGGGCTTTCAATTCGCGCCGGATAACATGCCTCGCAAATTCTTCCTGGCCCGGCATCGTCATATCGACGTCATCCGGAATTACATTCACCGGCAGATCATACACTTTCTGGAAATCATTTGTTCGCGTGGTCACTAATCTTCCGTCCAGGTACAACCTTTCCAACGCCATTTTAGACGGCCGCCAGTCCCACCAACCTGCACTGGCCACCTTGCGATCATTCTCAAAATCCTTTACCATCAGCGGCCCTTCCCGCCCTAGCCGGTCCAGAACCTTGTTCATGAGATTCATCTCGGCCTGCGTCAAAGACTTTTGACCGGATGAAAAGGCTTCCTTTACGGGCAGCGAAAAACGGAAGTCATGCATCGGCATATATCCCGAGTCGGCAGTCAGGAATTCAAAGATCCTTCCATCCGCCTGCAGCTCGCCAAGCCATTCCGGCTTATAATCCGGCACCCGCGATGCAATGGCATGATGATGCGCCCGCTCGACAACATAATTGGTATCGATCTGAACAAAACCAAGGTGTTCGATCAGTTTATACACAGCTTCCCTGCCCTTTCCAAACTGTCCCCGCTTTGACAACCCTGCCGCATGCAGGATGATCTTGCGG
>DATJJA010000254.1:0-28234 GCA_035492595.1 Puia sp. | reverse complement strand
TATCAAACAGCGAAGGGAAAATGACCATTCCATTTCTTCCTCGCTGCTGGACCAGCTGCGGTATACAGAACATGCCCATATCTGTATTTCCATATTCAGGACCAATGAAGGCGTCTACACCATCTTCAGCGATTTTGACCGGACCGAGATCATCGGCGCCCTCTATACAAGGGAGCAGCCAAAAGAGCCGCCGGTTTACAGCCATCTGTTCCAAAATGGAAAATTGGTCTCGAGGGAGCGGTAGAAAGGATGGAAAATTCGGTCGCAGGTATTTACTTCAATGGCCAACCTTGTCTGCCATTTTTTTAATTCTTCATCCGAAGGTTGTCGCCGGGCGTGGTTGCCCACGAAATTAGCTGCTTCAAACAGTCCGCGAAGCCTCCTCCATTGGCCGTGACCCGAAATCCAATTTGTATATACAAATTCATTTTTAAAAAAACTTATCCTTTTCCGGCGAGGAGCCAATCCCCCAATAATTCCAAAGTGTAACGATGATCACAATCAATTTCCCGCTGCCCCGTACCAATGCCTTAGAGCTTCGGCGGAGCTGCTTCGCCACGCTCCTTCTCGCTAGAACTTCGCCCTTACCACTGGCAAGAGCTCGTTCGCAACCTTGCGGTTGCCTTCGCTCCGCTCAGTTGTCTGACAGGACCAAAGTCTTTTGTCAAAAATGAAGTGACGACCTAGGTCGCTCTCAGTATCGGCAGTTCCACGAAGAAGGTCGTGCCTTCGCCTTCGACGGTCTCAAACCAGATCTTCCCCTTCGCCTGCTCCACAATCGTCTTACTCATCGCCAACCCCAACCCCGTCCCCGAACTCTTCGTAGTAAAATTCGGGATAAAGATCTTCGTCCGCATCTCCATCGGGATCCCCTCCCCATTGTCCGTAACCTTTATCACAATGGACTCCGCCTTTATTTCCTCACTCACACTGATAACCCGGCTGCTCTTTGCCACACAGGCCTCCAGCGCATTCTGCAGCAGATTCGTAAAAAGCCGGTTCAACTGCGTCTTATCCGCATAAACCATTATCCGCTGCCGCACCGGCACCCACTTGAACAATAAATTCTCCGTCGTCTCATACAACGAGACCAGCGAATACAACATCTCATGCATATCGAACACCTCCTTCTTCGGATTCCCGATGTTCGCAAACTGCGAGAAATCCGAAGCGATCTTCGACAGGTGATCGATCTGCTCGACCAGCGTCTTGGCCACACTGGAAGCCATTTCCTTTACATTCGAAGAATTATTATCTATCGCCTTTTGCAGATACTGAATGCTCAGCTTCATCGGCGTCAATGGATTCTTGATCTCATGCGCCACCTGCCGCGCCATCTCCCGCCAGGCCCCCTCCCTCTCACTCTTCGCCAGCGCAGCCGCACTCTCCTCCAGCTTCTTCACCATCTTATTGTACTCCTTTACAAGACCGCCGATCTCATCATTTCGCTTCCAGTCGATCTCCTCATTGGTCTTCCCCAGGTTGATCTCCTGCATCTTCTTCGAGATCAGTAAGAAAGAAGATGTGATCCGGTTCGTCAATACCAGCGCAATAGTACCCGCTATAAGGAAGATAAAGGCATTCAGGTTGATTATCGTCACCAAAAAGTTCGAGATCTCCTCCTTCAGCTCATCCTGCGTCGTAAACGAAGGGATATTCAGATAAGCATAGACATTCCCGTTGTCATCCCGCAGAGGTCGATAGATACTGATATACGGTACTCCACCGATCTGCTCTACCTGCGTGAACTGGATCGTATTCAGCTGATGCAGGTTATAATAGGCCAGCGGATGCATCTTCTTGCTCAATATCCCCTTGGCATAAACGAATAGATGAGAAGAGACCTGCAGATTTCCATCCAGGTCATAAATATTGACATCCGTACTGTGCACCTCGGCTATCTGCTCGATCAGGGTCTGCAGATCACCCCGTGATCCCCGATAATATAATTTCCCCGCTTCCCCATATCCCCCCGACTCGGAAAGCTTGTTCTGTACTTCACTCACCATCACCTGCATAGCGCGGCCAAGCCGATCCTGGTTATTGCGGTTATACCGGTTGATAAAGAACCAGATCGTCGCCACCCCGATGACCACAAAGGAAAAAAGACTGATGAAGATGATCGTCGTATGGATCTGCGACCGGATATTCATCTGCCAGTACGTCTTCAGCTGACTCCAGTGGAGTCGCGACCAGATCAGCAGCGCCGCTCCCCGGAACAAAGCCACCAGGATCAGGAAGGCGCTGAACAGGTACGCGAACAACGTGATGTCCTCTATATACGAATTGTCCCGCTTCACGACCACCACATAACTATCATCCGAGATCCGGTGCCAAAGCTCGTCATAGGCGTCCTTGCGCACATGTACAAAGTCTGCCCGGGGGATCTGCTCATCCGTCAGATGAGTGGAAAATGGATAATCGCTGTTGTCCGACGTCAGCTCGCGTTTGCTATAAATGGCGTAATATTCCGGTAAGCTCTCGCTCTTCTGCCGGAAAAGCTCGGGCACAAGGGCGTCATTGCCTTTATAGCTCTTCGGCTCCGATAAAATAAACATAAACCCGGCCATCTTCCCCGTCGAATCATTGCGTAGGAACTTCCGGTAGATGTAAGTATACTTGTCAAAGGACTGCTCAAAATACTTCAGATCGGGAATACTCGTATTCTTACCCTGCTGCGTAAATATCGTATTGAGGGTGTCATAGGAGATCGGACGTTGATTAAAAAGAGGCTTCTCCTCCCCATCGAAAGTGTAGATATAGGTATCGAACGTGTTCTGATAAGCACTGAAATTCCGGTTGATCATGCTATCCTTGACGGATAGGTTGGAAGATGAATCTTTAAATCGCGCAAAATTCAGACTCAAAAAATCATTGTCGATATACCCAAAGCCAATGCTCACCATCTTCTCGCTCATAGGGTCGGCCTGCTCCGCCAGTTTTTCCGCCATGGTGCGCCGGGTCTCTTCCTCTATCTTTCGATTCTCAAAAAGAATGATGGCGGAGATCGAGGTCGAAAAGATAAACAGCCAGAATAGCACCTCCGATACATTCAGCCGGAACCTCAGATCAAAGAAGATCCTTCGCTGCATCAGCCATACGTAGGCCAGCAGCCACAACAGCACAAAAATATCCAGCTCTACCGTATCCGTTTTATTGATAAAGGTCAGCAGCAGCAGACCTATCGTAGCAATTATGATATACAGCACGATCGACAGTGACCGGATCAGGTATCCGATCAGCTGGAACAAAACCTGTGAAAGAAAGAAATAACCCAGCGCCAGCGCCGCCAGCGCCAAAAAACCAATAAAACTATAATTGGTCAGCAGACTGAAGAAATTCGTAACGTTGAACGAGATCTTCGCATCCGTCACCAGCGACTGAACGATATTCGCGAACTCAAAGGTCGTTATGACCATCAGGGCCAGCCCTAAAATGATCCAGACCCAGTTCTTCCACGGCTGGATAGACTCCGGGATGGTATATTCGCTCAGCTCCCGCCGGATAAAAAGAATGATCCAGAAAAATAAAAAGGCATTGATCACAAGATCTCCCAGCGAGCTCAGCACAATGCTGCTGCTGTAAATGGTCGGGTCGAACAGCTCAAACTGCCGCAGATTCAGCAGACCAGGCCAGGCATACACCGCTGCCCGCAGCAACAGGATGATCGTTATCAGAAAGCCGATCCCCCAGACAGCCCCCCATCTTTCCCGGATAGTATGCGCGATATTGTGGATGATGATCAGGATCAGCAGCAATCCCAGCAGGATGGTCAGCGGGATCTGCCAGTTATGCGCGGACGCATGATAGTTAGGCTTCTTGTGTAGATAAAACAAGGTACTACCTTCTGCATTGACCACGGGAAATTCGGTAGGGTTCGACACTATCTCCACCCTCACCTCGGCCGAAGAATTGTCGACAAACTCCGGGAACAGATTGGAAGTGGCGATATAATACTGCCAGCGGATCGGGATCAGAGCAATAGCCACCAGCGGTCTCCCATCCTCACCCTTCACTGTCCTGCGACGATACTCGTACTGACCGTTGCTCAAATTCACAAAGCTCGACCCGTCCGGGCTATTCAATAAAGCCGGCGTAGGCAGCGACCGCTGATCGTTCCAGAATCTCAGGAAGATCGGTCTACCCGTCGAATCCGTATCATAAAGGAAAATACCATATTTCTTCTCGGCAACCTTTGTCAGCTCCTGGTGAGTATAAAGCCGTGCGGACAGACGGTTCACCAGGGCCGAATCCTTCGTCAGCTTATCAAAATCCTTCTCCCTTTCCTGCAAAAAAGACTGGATGGAATTACGCTGGACGGCTATCGAAGCATCGCTATTAAAATAAAGGTTCAGAAAATATCCGCTGAGGAATAGCGCAACGGCAACAAGGAGCAGGTAAATATTCCTTCTGAAAATATCAATAAAAAAAGACTTCAATCCTTTTTGTTTTGCTTTTAAATCGATCCAAACCAGCTCCCCGCCGCAACTCTTGGCACCTCGCCGCCGCCCCCGGCACCTCAGCCCCCGCCTCGCCGCAAGATCCTCGCCCCCACAACCAGCGCAATATCTATCGTTCCAACCCTTTCATCTCATTCCACAACTCATCCATCTCCCCCAATGTCATATCCGCCAGCGATCGCCCCTTCCGACGGGCCATCTCCTCCATACCCGTGAAACGGGCTATGAACTTCCTGTTCGTCTTTTCAAGGGAATTCTCGGCGTCTATCTGCAAAAACCGTGCGTAATTGATCAGCGAGAAGGCAAGATCCCCGAATTCCTCCTCGATCTTCTCCTTATCCTGCAAGGCTACTGCCTCCTGGAGCTCTTCCATCTCCTCTTTTACCTTATCCCAGACCTGGCTGGCCTCCTCCCACTCAAAACCAACCTTCCCGGCTTTTTCCTGTAACCGGGTCGCCTTGATAGTGGCAGGCAGACTGACCGGAACTCCGCCAAGGACCGACTTCTTGCCTTCCTTGAGCTTCAGCTGCTCCCAGTTCCGCTTCACATCCTCCTCATTTTTCACATCCACCAACCCTTCGACACCAGTCGTAGTCCCATAAATATGCGGATGCCGGCTGATCAGCTTCTCGCAAATGCCATTGATCACCTCATCAAGGGTGAACTGCCCCTTTTCGGAACCGATCCTCGCGTAAAACACGATATGCAGCAACAGGTCCCCCAGTTCCTCCCTGATACCCTTCCAATCCTCACTCGTTATCGCATCCGCCAGCTCATAGGTCTCTTCAATGGTCAGCGGCCTCAATGTCTGGACCGTCTGTTTCTTATCCCAGGGACACTGCTCCCTCAGCTCATCCATTATACCCACCAGACGCTCAAATGCACTCTTATTTTCACTCATATTATATAGAAATAACTGAAATTAACAGGAATATCATCAGCAGGATGATATTGATAAAGCTGGCCACGGAGCCAACCAGGAAATACTTCAGGAATGTCTTCTTCCTCCCTTGCCCGTAAAAGCCCCGCATGGCCTTGTAAAGATAAATGAACATGTACACAACGACCCCAAAGATCAGGATATCCACCACTACATGGAACCAGGTCCAGGTAAAGGCCTTTTCCAGCCGGCTCAGCAGCATATACACCAGCAGCAGGATAAAGGTAGCGCAATAAAGATGGATCGTAAAAATGCCATGGTCCACATACAGGTACTGCTTATGCCGGAAATACATGATGTTCAGCAGCATGGCAAAAATAGGCAGGGAGACGAACAATATCTTGGGAAAGGAATGAAAGATATTCTCGATCAGATGTTCCTTGAACCGGCGCGGATCATCCCGGTACTCTTCATCAAGGGTGATCAGCTTATGCATGCTTGCCCGCTTCAGCCAGCCATCCCTCAGACTATCGGGCAGGGCCCGCTCCGTAGAGTCATATTCTTCCACACTCTTATAATCCCCCTGGTGTAATCCAAAGAAATTGCTCCCCGAGGTCGGGTTGTTTATCGTCTTCAGCACCTTCGCGATCCGCTCCCTGTCCGACGGCGAGACCCCACTCCCCGCCAGGCTGTCGTTATAGGCCGTCATCAGCAGCTCCCCCAGCTCTGTCTTCGAAAAGGTCTTCTTCGTGCTGTCCCCATAGATCTTCCGGATAAGCGACATCTCCATATTGGTATGTTTCAGCGACTCCTGCAGATCCTGCCTGTCCTCTTCGTCTTTTTCCTCCGCTATCTCACTGGTCAGTTTGGCCTGTCGCTCCTTCAGCTGGGACACAGATTGCGCCTTCTCCTTCTTCTCACTGGAGCCGATCATATCCTCCGGCCTCTTCAGGGAAAAAAGGATGATAAAAAAGATAGCCGAGGTGAACACATACATCCGGATCGGGTTCAGATAGCTCATCCGTCGCCCGGCCATATACTCCTTTGACAGAAACCCGGGTCGCCGCATCAGGTATTTCACCGTGCTAAAGAATTTACCGTCAAAATGGGTAATATCATTAAAAAAATGCTGGACAAGGTGCCAGACGGTCTCTTTCGGCTCCAGGTTCTCCTGGCCACAATTATGACAATAACGACCGACTACTTCGGTCTTGCAATTAAGGCAGTTCTTTTCTTTTCGTTCCTTTAAATGCGACACAGCAGAAAATTTCCCTAAAATAGCAAAACTCTAACAGGTTCAACGCATTAAAAAAGTGATTTTTTCGTTTCCACTTTTTAATTTTGCCTAACCATGATGAAATTTACCGGCTCAATGCTGTTGATCGTATTCACCCAGGTATGTTCGGCCCAATATTATTACAAAGACCTGGTCACTACCCGGCAAAACGAAAGACGCTGGAGCCTATACAAGGACAACGGAGTTAAGTCGGTCAAGCTGAGCAGCTTCGAACGCGATGGCAAACCCGCAGAGGGATTTACCGGCGACCAGGAAGTCTCGGGCGAAAGCCTTACGACCCATACAAAAACCAGCGGCAATGCCGAATCCTGGATCACCGCTACCTATACCCCCCAGGGACTCACACAAAAGATCACTGATACAACCGACACCTACCGCAGCGTCTCCGATTACCAATATGACGCCGAAGGACGCCTGCGATCCATTCTTAATACCTCGATCGAAACCGACAACCACCTCCGGGACGTCGAACAGCATATCTGGTCCTATGACGCAGCAGGCAAGCCTTCGTCCATGCTAAAGATCAAGAACGGCAATGACACAACCTTCGTCCGCTTTGTCCTCGACGAAAAAGGCAATGTGGCCGAAGAAAGAGCCATGCGCAACAAGACCGACCTTCCCGTTATCTATTACTACTATGACACGGACGGCCGCCTCACCGATATCGTTCGTTATAGCCTGAAAGCGAAACGATTACTACCCGACAACATCTTCGAATACGGGGAGGACGGAAGGACCAGCTCGATGCTGGTCGTCCCCGATGGCAGCAACGACTACCTCAAATGGCTCTATGACTATAATGAAAAGGGTCTGAAATCAAGAGAATCCTGTATCAGCCGGCAAAAGGAACTCTTAGGAAAGATCGAATATCAATACACTTATAAATAAGAAGCGTATGCGCACCCTCTCAAAAATCACCTTCCAAATACATCTCATGGCTCACCGTCCCCACTCATTTACCCTCCCAACCCGCCTCGCAGCCCGCTGCCTCCCTATATCCCTCTTCCTGGTGCTCTCCGGCCTCTCTACCATGGCCCAGGACCTCGACTTTCCCGACTTCCGAAGCAAAAAAGACAATTTCTCCAAAATAGTGGATAAGGACATCCGCGCCGACATGGCCTCCTTCGCCCTGGCCGGCGTAGACGAAAGCATCGGCAAGGCCCAGCTTCAGACCGTCCCGGTAACCGACCACGGCCCCGACTTCATGACCTTCCAAAACGACAATATCAAGGTCCTCATAAAGACCAGTTTCTTCATGCCGACCAAACACAAGCTGATGATGTCAGAAACCCACCTGGTAAAAATAGACGGCAAACCTTATTATGGCGGCATCTATGGCCAGACACCCCGCACTATAATACAAACGGTGACCGTCCTGGTCGGTAAAGATACCGTGCCCATTCCGGCCACCGCCTATTTCGATCTGTACGATCCTAAGTTCAGCTTCAACGAGAACGGTGCTACCCGCTCCCGTAATGGTGTCTATCTCTCGAACGACAAACGCACTTTCTACATCTATATGTTGAATATCGACAACGGCGGAGCCGAATACACCTGGGTCATCCGCGACAAACAATACCTTCGCCGCGTAGTGGACGTCGGATTCCTTAATCAATAAGCCCCGCGCCTCAACTCTTCACCCCCTCGTCAGCTGTCGCAGCCAACCCGGCTTGCAAGCCTCCTCAACCCCGCTTGCCATCGGGGCCGATCCATTTCACACCGGGCGCCTTCACATCCGGCCCACCGTCGTCTGATCATATCCTTTCAGTCTTCACCAGCTCCCCATCCCGGGTAAAGTATAACACATGATCCTCCTTAAAAGCATCATGCTTATCGGAATTTAGCAACGGCCCATTGTTCAGGTGCATCACATACAACTGCTGATCCGGTGTTTCGATCTTGCGGATATTGTGTACATACCAGTCGTTATAACCGCTATACTTCCAGGCCGTCTGCACCGCTGCCGGCAAATGACGGGTTCTGTTCACAGAAGTCTCCGTCCCTTTCCAATGACCTTCATGGGAATAATACGCATAATGTTTCTTCCCGTCTTTTTTGAAATGTGCCACATACCCCTCTTTACGCGTTTCCCATTTCTTCAGGTCACCCTCAGGGAATTTACCCGAGAAAGCAGTATATACCTTTTGCGGAACGTCTGTAGACACGGTAGATTGAGCAGATACGGATTGTATAAGTATAAAAGAGGCAACAGCTGCCAGTAAATTCTTCATTGTAGTTTGTTGAAAAGTAAAGGAAATAAATTCGAAGACCAATAAGCGGAGAAACTTATGCATTGGGCGGTCCACGAAGAGAAGATCCGGCCAGGATCGTAGCATATACACCCAGCCTGAAGACATCCGGGAGAGCTTTACCCCCAAAATGAGGATGATCTATCGTAATATAGGAAGCACTCATACCATCCAGCCCAAATCTGCTGCGATGGCGGTTCAAAGGGCGCTTGTGCTCGCTGAGCGGCTGCCCTTCACTATGTAACTGCGGTAAATGCGCAGTCTCGATAAGATTCTTTTTACCTATCTGTACCAGGTCCTCGCCAACAGCCAGCCTGCTCACGATCGCCAGATCATCCACCCCCATTCCACCATTCACTTCCACACCCTCGATACCTGTTCCTGCCCAGCCGGCGGCCGAAGCAAGGACCCGATGACCTGTCTGAGCACCCATAAGCAACATACCCACCCCTACCGTGAACAACACGGCACCCAGTCTCTTATGTATGTTTCTTATAGGTGTCATATTAATTGAGGGCAAAAAATTGGTTAAATATAATTTTTTGCCCAATATCTCTTATGTCTTTGTAAGCGGATCATATCCGCTTATGGATCAAAAATAGGCAACTATTCGCTAAGAAAAGCTTAATGTTTTTTGTTCTGCGCTCTTTGCCATGACATACCCATTAACCGCATACATCAACGCCGCGCAAGCGAAAAAGGCCGCAATCGTAACCCAGCCAAGCACGTTATAATGCACCAGCAACCCCGCAGCATTCTGCCCAATGATCCATCCCCCGATCACAGAAGCGATCCCGCCACCCAGCTGCTGAACAGATGAGTTGATACTCATGAAAGCTCCCCGGTCTTTCGCGTCCGGTACCCCGGAGATCAGGGCCTGGCTGGGTATTATCCGCGAAAAAACAGCCGTATACATCAGCGTGTTCAGAATGAGCACTTCCCACAAAGGAGTAATGGACAGAGAAGAAAAGATGGGAACCATCAGCGACGCCAGGAGGCTACCGGCAATGAACATGCGGAACTTGCCGATCCGGTCGCTCAGCCGGCCGATCAGCGGTCCCGTAAAAAGACCCACAAAACCCGCCACTACAAACACGATCGGCAACACCTTTTCGTCTATCCCCACATTGCGCACCAGGAACGTGCTGGAATAAGGCATCATCAGGAAACCACCTGTAGAGAGCAGCGCAGTCGCGCCAAACGCCCTCAGATATCTCTTCTGCGTCCCCGTCCTCAGTAAATGGACCATCGGCTGCTGAGCCGCCCTCTCCTTCAGATGCGCATCTATAGGCTTCATCCACCGCACAATAACCACCCCCACCGGAACACAGATCCCCACGATCATCAGGAAAGGCATATGCCACCCAAACTTGTTCGCAAAGAACAGCCCCACCGGGATGCCCAATACCTGGCTAACAGCAAAGGCCATCTGCACAAAACCCATCACCCGGCCTCTCTTTTCCAGCGGGAAAAGATCGGCAACAATAGCCATATTGATCGAGAACAATACCCCGCCAAAAAAGCCGGTCACCATCCTCGCCAGCAGCAGGAAATGATATCCCGGCGCAATGCCGCAAAGAAAAGTTCCCAGTATAAAACCTGAATAAAAGAACAACAGCATCTTCTTCCGGTCGAACTTATCGGCAAAACCCGCAGCCAGTATTCCCGCTATCCCCGCACTGAACGCATAGGCCGAAACAACCCAGCCGAACTGCGACGGACTGATCTTTAAGATCCGGATCAGCTGAGCCCCCAGCGGCGCCATGACCATAAAGTCCAGTATGATCGTGAACTGTAAAAGAGAAATAATAGCAATGACAAAAGTCTCATAACCCGTAAAAACTTTTTGACCCTTCTTTTCCATAGTAAATAGTTTTAAAAATTAATGCCTTTCAAAAATCAATTATCTATCATAGTGCCAGTTCCTGCCTGAACATATAAAATGAATATTCATTTACTAAAGAGGCCAAAAAAAATCATCGCCCTACCCCACCCAAATCACGGTCGCAAAGCCTTCAACACAAGCGACAGCGTCTGCTGCAACATCTCATCCGTCAGCCGGAACGGCTGCCCCCCGATACTCCTTCCCGCCTTATGCCACTGCACCAGGTTCATCAAAGGCGCAAACGCCACCGACCAATAGACCTCAGACGGCATCTGGATCAGCTCTTTATTCTGGATCGCCTTCTCTACAAACCGGTGCATCGCATCCAAAAAGGCCTTATTCTTGTGAACGGCCCACTTCTTATACAAGGGAGTATACTTAAAATGCTCCATAAAATGCGCCTTGTCGGGATGATCGATGATATACTGGGCCCGGTTCTTCCACTGTACCGACAATCCCGTGGCAAAATCCATCTCCGGGTCGAACCCCCGCAGCACATAAGTGAAATATTTATCCACCTCCAGCTGGTGCAATTGCAATAAGAGATCGTCCCGGTCCTTGAAATAAATATATATAGTCGCCGGGGAGACTCCCGCCGCCCTGGCCAGCTTCTGCATGCTCAACCCGTCAAACCCCTCTTCCACGATCATCTTCAACGCCTGCTGATATATCGCTTCAACTTTGCTTTCATCTCTTACTCGCATAATGCAAATATAAGTGAATATTCATTCATTTATCAAACTATGCCTTGTAAATTTTTTCTATCCCCAGCTTCTTCATCTTTGACTTCAGGGTAGAAGCCGGCAGACTCAGCAATGAAGCCGCCCCCCCAGGCCCCGAGATCCGTCCCTTACAGGTCCGCAAAACCGACAAAATATGCTCCCGCTCCATTTCGGCGATCGTCTTCACCTGCTTACCGGCAACTTCGGCCGACTGTTGCTGCCCTTCCTTTGCCAAAGGAGTGATAAAAGATACATTCTGCAAAATAGTGTCATTGCTCATGAGCACGCTTCTTTCGATCAGGTTTTGCAATTCCCGGACATTTCCCGGCCAGGGATATTCCATCAATCGCATCAGAGCCTCACCGGAAATGCCCTGCACCGGCCTGTTCGTTTTCTGCGCATACATCTTTATAAAATGATCCACCAGCAAAGGGATATCCTCCTTCCTTTCCCGCAGAGGCGGCAGGATCACCGGAAAGACATTCAGCCGGTAATACAGGTCGAGCCGGAACTTCCCCTCTGCAATCGCCTTCTCCAGGTTACAGTTCGTAGCCGCAATGATCCGCACATTCACCTTGATCGTCTCCCTCCCGCCAATTCGCTCTATCTCCCTTTCCTGCAATACCCGCAACAATTTCACCTGGACAGATGGCTGCATCTCTCCTATCTCATCCAGGAACAGTGTTCCTCCATCAGCCTGTTCAAACTTTCCTATCCTTCTGTCAAAGGCGCCGGTAAAAGACCCCTTCTCATGCCCGAACAGCTCCGACTCCACAAGATTGGGGGGCAAAGCAGCGCAGTTAAGCTTGACAAAAGGATTCTTCCGCCGGCTGGATAAGTGATGTATACAATTGGCAATACCTTCCTTGCCCGTACCGCTCTCACCCAGGACAAGCACCGAAGTATCGAGAGGACCGACATCCTTCACGAGATTAAAGATGCTCAGCATCTTGCGACTGCTTCCGATAATGCCATTCAAACCAGGTCCGTCAGGACGATTCGCCGCCGTCCCGGGAGCAGGAAATTCGACACCCCGTGGTTTCTTTTCCTCCCCCTTTAATTGCTGTTTATAATCATGCCGGTAACGCGCAATGTCCAGTGTCACCAGCAGATCCTTCTCCCGGAATGGCTTCACGATAAACCCGGAAGGCTGCGTGACCTTGGCCATCTCCAGCACACCCGTATTACAGTTCGCCGATAGGTACACGAACGGGATGTCGCGTTTATTGAGCTCTGCGGCAACATCGATCCCCGTTAGATCGCCCTTTAGAAATATGTCCAGTAATACCAAACCCGGCGGGTTCGCATTGATATTGTCCATGGCGGAATGATACGAACGCGCTATCCCCGAAACCGTATATCCCGCCCGCTCCAATGTCAGCCGGATATCCCCCGCAACAACCAGTTCATCTTCCACAATAAGAATTGATTGGCGCATGTCAGCAGTTATTTTAAGAGTACACACTTACTTGATTATCATAAATGTAAGCTATTTTTTGCACCCGCAGCGCCACCTTTCCCGTCGCAGATCCTCCCTCGCCCAACCCCGCAACATCACCCCCTTTCTTTCCCTACCTTTAACCTATGGCAACAGTACCACTCAACAGCCCCACCGGCAGATGGGTCATGGCTTCGGTTATTATGGCATCCGCCATGGCCTTTATCGACGGCACTGCACTCAACGTCGTCCTGCCCTCCCTGCAACACGACCTCAATGCATCCGGGACCGACCTCTTCTGGATACTCAACGCCTACCTGCTCATCCTCGCCGCCCTCATCCTCGTCGGAGGCTCCCTCGGCGACAAGCTCGGACGCAAGAAAATTTTCATGACCGGCATCCTGATCTTTATCATCGGCTCCACCGCCTGCGGCTTCGCCCCTACCGTCAATTATCTCATTGGATTCCGGCTCGCCCAGGGCGTCGGAGGGGCACTCATGATCCCCGGTAGCCTCTCCCTTCTCTCTTCGTCTATCAATGAAAATGAACGGGGTAAGGCCATCGGCACCTGGTCGGCGATCACAACCGTCGTTACCATCGGCGGCCCTGTCATCGGAGGAGCCCTGGCCGACGCAGGCCTCTGGCGTTATATCTTTTTTATCAATGTCCCCATCGGTCTCGCAGCGCTGTTCATCTTACAGCGATATGTAACCGAAAGTCGCGGCGAAGACAAAAACCCCTCCCTCGATTTCCCCGGCGTTATCGCCATCGCGCTCGGCCTCGCCTCCCTGACCTTCGGCTTCCTGCGTATCCCCGCACTCGGCTTCAACAACTGGATAGTCTATCTCTCGCTCGGAATAGGTATCATATTACTCATATCCTTCATCATCATCGAACGCAAAAGCCCGCAACCCATGATGCCCTTACACCTGTTCGCGAACAGGAACTTCAGCGGCGCCAATCTCTTAACCTTCTTTCTCTACGCCGGCCTCGGAGCCGGTATGCTCTTTCTTTCCCTGAACCTCGTCCAGGCCCAGGGTTATAGCCAGCTGGAATCCGGCCTTACCTTCCTACCCTTTACAATACTAATGATCACCATCGCCCGCCCCGCCGGCAGCCTCGCCGATAAGTTCGGTCCACGCCTTCTCCTGATCATCGGTCCCGCTACGGCCGGCGTCGGCCTGCTCCTCCTTTCATTCGTCGGCGCTACCGGAGGCGCCCACGACTACTGGACAACCTTCTTTCCCGGCGTCCTCGGTTTCGGACTGGGTATGTCCTTCACCGTTGCACCACTCACCACGACTGTTATGAAGTCCGTGACCGATGAGTTCTCTGGCACCGCCTCCGGAGTCAACAACGCCGTAAGCCGGATTGCAAGCGTCTTCGCCAACGCCGTTTTCGGTACACTGGCCATCCTCTTTTTCTCCGGCTCCCTTCAAAAAACACTTCCCGAAAACCTCAGGGGCAACCCCGTCATCCTTCAGCAGGCGGCCAACCTGGGTAACGCAAAACCACCGGCCTCCATCACCGGAACCCAACGCAAAATAGTCAGCGACGCCTACCGGTCATCCTTCATCGAAGCTTATGACAAGATCATGCGCTGCGCTGCCGCCCTCGCGTTCCTCGGCTCGGCCATGGCCATATTCTTTATCTCTCCTAAATCTCCACAACCACCCTTCTCCCACCCGTAACATCCCTCTCCCATAATTTCCCAATATCCTCAATCCTCACCGGCACCGTCCCAACCTTCAGTTTCCCCTCAGCCGCCAGCTGAAACATCTCGGGCAGGATCTCCCCGAACAACATATGCACCTGCCCCTTCGTCCAGCTCCCCAACCCCGAACCCGAGAGCTGAAGATCGATACTACGCAGACTAGCCGCAGACAGCTGGATCACATCACCGGTCATGCTGCCTACCGACACATACCGCGTTCTCGGAGTAAAAGCCCCGCTTCCCTTCAGCGCAGCCAATATCATTTCCGCCGTATGCCCCCAGAGATAATCTACTATCACATTAAAAGGAGTTTGCCGATGCAATTCCTTCAACCGGGCGGTAAACTCTTCATCGCTCTGCTCAACGGAAATAACCTCGTCCGCACCAAGCCCACGCAATTCATCCAAAGACCGGGGATTCCTGCCGGTAGCGATAACCTTCCCCGCTCCATAATGTTTTGCTATCTGGACCGCAACCCTTCCCGTAAACCCCGTCGCACCATTGACAAGCACGGTATCCCCCCGCTCGATCCCCGCCCGGAACCGAAGGGCCATCGCAGCCCCAAATACAGCATTCGGCACCGCCGCCGCGGTGAGATCATCCAGACCCGCCGGCAAGGGCACGATCCTGTCCCTCTCCACGATCGCCTTTTCTGCCATCATCCCGCTCACACCCAATGCATATACCCTCGTCCCATCCGGCAGGAAACCGACTCCGTCTCCGCCAATTATCTTCCCCTCCTGCTTGTTGCCGGCCGTAGAGTAATGCGTCCCCCTGGCCCGGCCCTTGTCAAAATGTTTTAGAGCTACCGCCTTCACCGTTACCAGTACTTCATTTTCGTTTTGTACAACGGGGTCCGGGACCTCGACATACTGCGGCGCATCCCCCTGGCCAAACATAACTGCTGCCTTCATTTTGCTTATTTTCCAACAAAGCTAGAGCCCATCTTAGACTGTGACGATAACATATGTTATCAAATGCCCCGCCCCCTCAGCCCCTGGTCGCCAGCATCCAGCGCCGGAACAATGAAGAGCCCTGTAGTTGTCTGCAAGGCTCTTTAATCAACCTCATCGAATGGACCTGAACGCCTCGCGAAGCTCTTCCGACAAGATCTTCGGCTGCTCCCAGGCCGCAAAATGCCCCCCCTTCTCCACCTTGTTAAAATGCATCAGTTTGGGAAACGCCTGTTCAGACCAGCTCCGTGGCGCCGGATAAAGTTCGTCAGGGAAAACGGTCACGGCAACCGGGATCTTGACGCCTTTGGCGCTGAAATACCCGAGCTTACCCCAATTCTCCCAATAGAGACGCGCACCGGAAAGCGCCGTGTTCGTCAACCAGGTGATCGTGATATTGTCGAGGATATCATCACGCGTGAGACCCTCAGACTGTCCTTCAAAGACGCGTGAGATCAGCTCATAGCTGCGCGCGTCATGATCAAGGAAATAGGCTGCCAGACCGACGGGTGAATCCGCGATACCGTATAAGGTCTGTGGCCGCAGCCCCATCTGGAAACCATAGGCAATCCCTTTCTGATAAACAAATTGCAAACGCTCATAAGCCACCTTCTCATCAGCAGAAAGTCCAGATGGCGCCGGTGCCCCGGAAAAAGCCGCCTGGTCGATCTCGACCGGAAAAATACCCGGCATATTAGTGTGAATGGCGAGCAGCTCCGGAGCCGCCTGCAGGGCCATTACTTCCGTTACCAGCGCACCCCAATCGCCGCCTTGTGCCACGAATTTATTGTATCCGAGACGCTTCATCAGCACAACCCAGGCACTCGCGATATGTGTCACATCCCACCCTGTCCTGGCCGGTTTGCCTGAATACCCGTATCCCGGCATTGACGGGATCACCAGGTGGAAAGCATCGGATGCACTACCGCCATGCGCGGTGGGATTGGTCAGCGGATCGATGATCTTCATCTGTTCGATGATCGAGCCTGGCCACCCGTGCGTAACGATCATCGGCAATGCATCTTCGTGTTTCGAGCGGACATGAATGAAATGAATGTCAAGTCCATCGATCTTGGTCACAAACTGCGGCAGAGCGTTCAACTTTTCCTCGACCTTACGCCAGTCATAGTCTGTCGCCCAGTAACGCGCCAGCGCCTGGATCGTCGCGAGCTGCACTCCCTGGGAGGCATCAAAAACCGTCTCCTTATCCGGCCAAATAGTCGCCAGGACACGTCGCTTTAACTCGTCGAGATCGGCTTGAGGGAATCGTATTTCGAAAGGGGCGATCCTTTCGGCGGTTGACAATGCAGGAGCAATGTCGGTTTGGCTGTTTTCCATTGTTTATAATTTTAATTGTGTTGGTAATAAAAGTACCTCCGGAAGCAGGTTCTTTCCAAGCACGATATAGCAGGGTGTCCGAATTCGCGCCCGAACCATCCATTTTGAAGGGCAGACCGTCACCATCCGCCCTAACAACACTCTGCATGAAAAAGAAAAAGTTTGCTTATCTTCAAAAAATAACACGCCAAAAATGAAAAAGGTAACAGGGATCGGCGGCATCTTCTTTAAATGCAAAGACGCCAATAAATTGAAAGAATGGTACAAAACGCATTTGGGCCTTGACGCAGGCCAATATGGGGCAAGTTTTGAGTGGCGGGAAGACGCAGACCCGTCAAAAAAAGGAACTACTCAATGGAGTCCCTTTGCCGAAACAACAAAATATTTTGACCCTTCGACAAAAGACTTTATGATCAACTATAGAGTTGAGAATTTAGAAGCTCTCGTGGAACAACTTAAAAATGAAGGCGTCACTATTGTTGACAATATTGAGGATTCTGATTATGGCAAGTTTGTTCATATCATCGACGGCGAAGGCAACAAGGTTGAACTTTGGGAGCCTAAATAGCAATGCCCCCCCAAAACCGCCCACCAGTGCCCCTACGCCCACCAGACTTATTCAATTGACCGGGCGGCCGGCTTCCGAGTCAGCTGACTGGCTGATATTCAAGAATAAGAATCCCGTTGTCGGTCACCCGCGAGTTTTTGATCCCAAATTTCTTTAATTCCCGATTGTCGTCAAAAAGCCGCAACCCGCCGCCGATCGAGAGCGGATATACCATCAGCCGCAACTCGTCGATAAGGTCGTGGTGAAGCAGGGCCTTGACGAGGGTAGCGCTCCCATAGACGAGGATATCACCTCCATCGGACTTCTTCAGCGCCGCGACGTCTCCCGCCACATCCCGAAGAATATGACTGTTGTTCCACTCCACCTTTTGCAGGCTTCCGGATACGACATATTTTGGCATCTTGTTGATGGGATCGGCAAATCCCTCACCGCTCTGTTTAGGCCAGTAGCCGGCGAAATTTTCGTACGTGGTTCTGCCCAACAGCAAACTATCCACGCTGGCAAGTTCATCGACCTTGTACTTCCCCGCTTCCGGAGATCTGTATATAGACTGCCAGCCGCCATGAGGATGAGGGGTTTCATTGCCGCCAGGCGACTCGACAACACCATCGAGGGTGATAAATTCGGTAACGATAATTTTTCGCATGATCTTTTTTTTGTAAACCTAGCGAACATTGTTTGATCAAAGAGGGGGAGAAAATGACATTCAATAGGGGTAAATGCGTCGGTAGTACCAAATTTTATATCTCTCACCCATCAAACGCGCCCCAACGCATCTTTAATACTTTCGCGTTTCTGACGGGCAACAGGCACTTTTGTCTCATCTTTCATCAGCAACAGCCCCCCATCTTCCCTGAGATAGCTCCGAACAAAATTGGCATTCACCAGGTGAGACTGATGAGGCCTGATAAACCCATAAGGTTTCAGCAACTCATCAAATTCCTTCAGCGTCTTACAGACCAGGACGGTCTGGCCATTATCTAACACAAAGTTCGTATAGTTATTGGAGGCTTCACAACGGATGACCTCATCGATCCGCACATACAGGATCTCCTGTTGCGTAGGCAGTGCGATCTTGGGGACCCCCTTCCTCCCCATCCGGATATACTCCATCAGGTTGGCTATATTCTGACTCGTCCGCTTGGTATGCAAGGCCTCCGCTGCTTTTTCAACGGCCTTCTTCAACTCCTCGATATTTATGGGCTTGAGCAGATAGTCTAATGCAGAGAATTTGATGGCCTGTATTCCATACTGATCAAAGGCCGTTACAAATATGATCTCAAAATCGATCCTCGAAAAAGCCTTTAGTACTTCAAATCCATTTTGTTCCGGCATTTGTATATCCAAAAACACCAGGTCCGGCCGATAATCCCGGATAATCGCAATCCCCTCCGCCGCACTCCTGGCCGTAGCAACAACCTCAACTTCAGGACAATACTCCCGAAGCAAGGCCCGCGCATTGTCAATATTGTTATTTTCATCATCAATGATAATACTTCGAATAGTCATGTCCAGCGCAATTTATACCCAATCTTTTAATCGTACCAATATCTTCGTTCCACCATTTCCTGAAAAAATATTCACACTTAAAGAATTCTCTCCATACCGCTGGTTTAGCAAAGCGATCTGCTGCCGGCTTAGCTTTATCCCAAAAGAATTCTCTTTCGTCCCGACAGCCAAAACATCAAACCCTTTTCCATTATCCTGCACGATGAAAAACAGATCTTTCCCCTCCCGGCTCGCCAGCACTTCGATATACCCCCTTTCACCCATCCCCGAAACCCCATGTTTCACAGCATTCTCCACAAAAGGCTGTAACAACATACCCGGGATCTCCGTATTAACCACATCGATTCCCACTCCGGAAGAAAGCACAAACCGAAACCCAAACCTCAACTGCTCCATCTCCAGGTAATTCTCCAATAAGCTCATCTCATCCGCCAGGCTGATCATCTCCTGCTCACTTGTATTCAATACACGGCGGGTCAGCTCTGCAAACCTTGACAGATACCGGTTAGCCCTATCCATATCATTCTTGTTCATCAACCCCTGTATGGACGACAAAGCATTAAACACAAAATGAGGATTCAGCTGCGAACGGATACTTTGCAATTGCAATCCGATCCGCTCATTCTGTTCCTCGCTACGCCTCAGTTTTGCTTTATTATATCGGTAATATATCCCAAAGCCAACCCCGACAAAAACAACAGCTCCCCCCACAATGGGGAGAAGCTGATAAAAAGAAATGGTCTTACCCATCAAAGGAGGCGGTAACACCTCAAAAGATAATCCGACAGCCTGCTGATCTCCATAAGCATTAAAAGGGCCGTTCCGCTGGAAGATCAGGACATATTTTCCAGGCTTGTCAAAATCCTTACGGCTAAGGGCATAGACATCATCTGCCAGAAAGTCCTGTACACTGATCGTATCCGTCTTGCCCGCAATCGTCTTGATAAGAAACACATTATACATTACTGTTGGATGATGCTTCAGATGGATCAGCATATCAGTCACGGAATCATCAGGAAACCGAAAATCCAACGGCAATCCGCTTACCGCCTCAAATTGGGTAGCATAGCCGCTATTTAGCTTTGCATAGGTGATATTGAAATAGTGGTTTTCATGCTTCATGACAATGATCTGGGTAATCACCGGCTTAAAATCCGTCCGCCAGTCAAAGACAACTCCATCACGGATCGAATAATCTTTCTTATTTACCACCTCCACAAGGATCTGATGCCCCGGTGCACGGTATTTCCCGATATAAGCATAGGGTCTGATGGCATTGAACTGTTGTTCCATCCTGGTGACCGAAGACCAGGGTACCAGCTCGACACTGTCATCTTCTACGACATGATACAGGTAATCCACACGGTTCGATGGAGTAATACCTACAGCAATGACCTCCGCTTCCGAGCCGTTGGAGATCGTATAACATTTAAAAGTCTTTGTGTTAGAGTGAATATCCTGCCCAGCAAAGTCGGTCGTCAGGGAATCCAGCCTCACCCCCAATAAGATAGGAGTCTTGGGCACGACATTGGAATCTACCCCCCAGAACACCGCCCCCTTGCTAACACTCCGGGTGCCATAAGGCGGATCATAATTTAGTAGCAGCCACTGGAAATTATCTGTCCCAAAATCGTATGGCTGCCGAACCATAAACCGTCTGTCTGTCCCTACTTGCTCAAATAGCCAGTTCTGCCCGAACTTATACCCGGTATATTGCGCAGAAACCAAAGCCTGCGGGTCAAAGGCGACCGCCAGCACCATCATCCATAGACAAAGTCTTTTTTTCATGATTAAGAGTTTTGAAGATAATAAATATTATCCCAAAGCTCTCCTTTAGACATTTGCCAGTCAACCTTCACCGAGTATCGGGTCATCCTGACCTAGAATA
Source organism: Puia sp. (assembly GCA_035492595.1). Taxonomy (GTDB): domain Bacteria; phylum Bacteroidota; class Bacteroidia; order Chitinophagales; family Chitinophagaceae; genus Puia. Next base: position 7,333 of record DATJJA010000254.1, on the reverse strand, counting down.
TCGCTTTTCCGACACACCTTCCTTGCCCGTATTAACAAATTATTACCCCCTGCACGACTGGCAGGGGTGTTTATCCTCCTTCCCGTGCTTGCCAATATTTTGCTGATGGATATTTTCTATCAGATCGGCGATAGTGTGGTGGTGCATACGTCGATCATGATGCTGGGCACTTTGTATTTCCTTTTCATAGAATTCGACCGCTTGAAGGAATTCTTCTTTGTCGCGAAGGATCGGTTGCCTTCGTTGAATGTTTCCAGTTATAGGAAAATGGCTATCCGGTTGTCGATTATATATGTGCCGCTATTGTTGATCGCTATGCATGGCCGAACCGATAAGCATCCTCAGCTTACGGGCAAGTATGCGGTGAGACAACTGCAGGTTGCCCGGCAGGTAATTCGCTCGTCCGGTTCTTGCGATAGCACGCTGACAATCGTTTATTTTGATATAAAGGATGGTTGTGTGTTTGAATTTAACTCGCCGCAAAGGAGATGGAACGGAACTTTCACCTTGAACGCAAATGATCTGAAGATTGATTGGCGATCACCTGCTTACAAGCCGGCTTTTAAAGGAATATCGTCACAGGGTCCCGACGCCGGAATGGTATTATTGACGCGAGTATTGGGGAGTGATTCGACGGAAATCATCTTGCAAAAGGTGAAGGAATAAAAAAAGCCAAAACTTGCGTTTCGGCTTCATATAAAGAATCTGTACCGGGGACGGGAATCGAACCCGTACTGCCGTTGCGGGCAACAGGATTTTAAGTCCTGCGCGTCTACCTGTTCCGCCACCCCGGTATCTCAAACCAACGAAATCTGTCCCAACATCATCCACTGATCATCACCACAAAGGCCATCGGCTTCCCCTAAAGATAAGCCTAAATAAAAAATTCCACCGATGAAAGATCGATGGAATTTACTTTAATGTCTGTGCACCGGGTACACAAAGGACTACGTCCATTTATGAGCGGAAGACGAGGCTCGAACCCGCGACCTCAACCTTGGCAAGGTTGCGCTCTACCAACTGAGCTACTTCCGCATTAAAAATTTATAGAAAGAACTTCACCTATCCATTCTTATAACCCCTTCATCCTCTTTCTTCTCTATCCGTTTTTTCTAATTGGGGTTGCAAAAATAGGAAAAGTATTATTCCTGCAAAATTTTTTTCTCAAAAAATTATTAAAAGCTATTTGTATTGAGGCGTATACAAAGTATTACCAGGAATCTCGACATGAGGCTTACCCTTGTAACGATGCGTATATAACCCGTAGGAACCTCCAACCAGCAACGCGATCATACAGAAAACCTGCAGATAGAACAGGAACACAGAAGAATCTACCCAGCTGTTGGCAATGTCCTTTAATTTCGGGTCTTTTATCTCTATTGGCTGATCCATAAGTATTTATTTACCACGCAAAATTAATGCTTTACCCGAAAAAATCACCTTTTCCGCTTTACAATTTCAGTAAAAGTTTTCTTCCCCGATACAAAGTACTGCCACACAATGCTCCCGGAATACCACCCCAGCAGGGTGCCTCTCCTGTTTTTAGGAAAAACACTCCTTTTCCGGTGAAACATCAGCCATTTCAAAAAAGCCACATGCGCCTCCAGGATGGCCCAGAAATAGACGGCCTCACCGGCAAACAATGACTTCCACGCAGAGATCGAGTCCAGCAGGAAACGAAACGGCATTTTCCAAAGCAGCTGTCCCAGGGGCATATTCTTCGCCATCATGATCAGGTTGTTCCTGAAATTGAGCTTAACCTTCCGCTCATTCCCCTTCGGCAGCGTACCCCCACCAACGTGAAAGACGACCGACGCCGGGCAGCTAAAGACCTTATAACCCGCCAGCTGCATCCGCCAGCACAGATCGATCTCCTCCTGGTGCGCAAAGAAATAATTGTCCAGCCCACCCAATTCATGATAAAGACGCCCACGGACGAACATTGCGGCCCCACTCGCCCAGAAAATGGGCTCAGCCACATCATATTGCCCCATATCCTTCTCGCAAACATCAAATACACGTCCCATGGCAAAAGGATAACCCAGGTGGTCCAGCCACCCCCCCGCAGCGCCTGCATATTCAAAGGACTCCCGGTCCGAATACATCCTTATCTTGGGCTGGCAGGCCCCGATAGACGGGTCTTTCTCCATCAGGCTGATCACCGGCTCGATCCAGCCGGGTGTCACTTCCACATCAGAGTTCAGCAGCACGTAATAATCGGTCTCTACCTGCTTCAACGCCTCATTATACCCCCCTGCAAATCCCCGGTTCTGATCCATCTCGATCACCCTCAATCCAGGGTATCTCTCCTGTAAAAAAGAGACGGAATCGTCCGTAGAAGCATTGTCAGCAACAATGACCTCGACACCGGGTCCGGTGCTTGCCGTCACAAAAGGGAGGAATTTTTCCAAAAACTTACGTCCGTTCCAGTTCAGTATAACAATAGCTGTTGTTGGCGTCACTAAAAGGCTCAATTAATGTTATGCACCGGGAACGGGTTTATTCCCAAAATTTGACCCATTCCCGGTGCACGGCTAATGATGGGCCTTCGGCCTGTGGGACCGTGTCCCACAATAATTGCCCAAAAATAAGGGAATAGGCTATAAATTCGGCCTATGATTCGGTCAATGCTTAACTGGAGATCATTTCTCGCCCTCGTCGCCATCGTCATTGTGAGCGCCACGATCTTTTATTCGCAATACCTCGCGAAAAAGATCGCCGCGGACGAACGCCAAAAGGTAGAACTATGGGTCGCCGCCAGTAAATCGATGCTCAGCAATCCCGGCATGGACCTTACCCTCCCCAACCTGATCCGCAACGGACAGCAATCCATTCCCATTATCGAGACCAACGAGCAGGACAGCATCACTGGTTATATCAACCTGGACACAGCACAAGCCGCACAGGACAAGGGTTATCTCTACCGCAAACTAAAAAAGTTCAGGGCCGAGAACCAACCCCTGATCATGAAGCTCAGCGACACACCCTACATCGCCAATCGCTACTATTACGGACATACCACCCTGTTGGACGAAGTTCGCTATTACCCGCTGGTACAGCTTTTCATCGTAGCCCTGTTCATCTTCTTCACCCTCTATTCCATCACCATCCGCAATAAAGCCACCCAGAACCAGCTTTGGGCCGGAATGGCAAAAGAGACAGCCCATCAGCTGGGCACCCCCGTCTCCTCCCTCGAAGGCTGGGTAGAAATGCTCAGAGAAAGTAATACTGACCCCCGAACCGTTCAGGAGATCCAAAAAGACGTAGACAGACTCAAGCTGGTGTCCGACCGCTTCGGCAAGATCGGCAGCAAACCACAGCTGGAAGAAAAAGACGTCGTCGGCCAGGTCCGAAGCATGATGGAATACATCCGGAAACGCGCAGCAGGTAAAGTCCAGTTCAACCTTCAGATCTCCGGCCAACCTCTCCCCAACCCCTCTAACCCCGGCCAACCTCGCCCCAACCCCTCAAGTCCCGGCCAACCTTTCCCCAACTCCTCAATTACCGGCCAGCCTTTCTCCAACCCCTCAAACCCGGCCAATCCCAATCAATCCCCCATTCCATCCGATCCCAGCGACTCCCCCCCACTCTACGCCCGCATCTCCGGCCCCCTCTTCGACTGGGTCATCGAAAACCTGCTCAAAAACGCCCTCGACGCCATGGAAGGCAAAGGCTCCATCAGCATCACCATCCAGGAACATGACAAAGAGATCCTCATCGACATCGCAGACACCGGCAAAGGCATCGCCGCCAAAAACCTCCAAAAAGTCTTCAAACCCGGTTTTACCACCAAAAAAAGAGGCTGGGGCCTCGGCCTGAGCCTGTCGAAACGTGTGATCGAACAATATCACAAAGGACAACTCTTCGTCCGCCAGTCCGAAGTCGGCAAAGGCACCACCTTCCGCATCGTTCTAAAAAAATAGCCCAACTCTTACCAAAATCTATCCCCCTCCTTTGAAAATTTAATTCGGAACCCGTACATTTGCAGTCCCTTTAAAATTTCACATTACTACAAATGAAAAATGCGTGGGTGGCGAAATTGGTAGACGCACTACTTTGAGGTGGTAGCGCTCGAAAGGGCGTGTGAGTTCGAATCTCATCCCGCGCACTAAAAGGCCTTGTAAACAATTGATTTACAAGGCCTTTCTTATTGTCATGTGTTATATTTTCCCGCTTTTTTCAAAAAACCATATTTCCTGCCTAAAACGGCCATCGAACGCCAGGGTAAAACACAGGGCTTTTGCAAAAAACCCGCCAAACGTCAATTCACACAGCGGACGGAACATTACTTTTCTCCCGTCGCGGACGTCACTTCACCCGCCTATTTGGCGGTCTCTGAAAAATGCTGGCAGGCTCTGTTGATCTGCTTAACAAAAGTGAAAAAAAGTTTCGAGTGCCTGAGTATTCTTTCTTCACACCTTTTTTCACTTTCTCACCTACCTAAAAAAATAGCTCCGCTTGCACTCTGACGAAGATTCCCTACCTGCAAATGGCATATTCATTGACACCCTATTTCATCACCTTACAAACTAAAGGGTTATGAATATTGTGAAGAGGCCAAACAGTAAGGGGGATAAGCCTATTTCTCCATCGAATACGGACGTAATGTTGGTGAACGAACGGCTACCGGGATTTTTGTCTATACCCGCCACCCGCCCCAAAGATCAATTAGAAAAAAATCATAATGAAGAAGCCCTCGTCCTGATATTGCCTGCCCAAAAATCGTATTTGGGACTGAACCCCAATATTAAACAATCGCTGTCCTAAAAAGGGTATGGCTTCAGTTTCAGAAAACATCTACTGACGCAGTTCCAGATCAGACTGGAGATTGATCATCTCGTGCTGAATATTGCGGGCGTTAGAAAATTAAACGTTCACTTACTTTAACATCGTCATAATTAAAATTTTCTACGCTCTTAGAAGTTATAAAGGATTGCCTAAATTACTAAACAAGGGATTGGAATTCTTTGACCAGGATCAAAATCTCTCCAATATATAAATAGCGAATCAATGACAATCAGAAAGAAAACAACTTCTGCGAATAACGTCCTCGTGATAAGGCGAACCGCACTAAAGTCGGCAAAAACAAATACGCAATAAAAAAAATCCCCGTCGACGCGGGGATTCCTAATAAAAACCAGGTATTTTATGTGGTCGATTGATAACTCTAATTCTTGTGGTCGGAATTCGGGGGAGCCGACACATTGTTGTTGAAGCACCATTTGATCTCACATTGAATGAATCAGCATAGCAGGATATTTATTGAATTGAGATAAAAACGGAACAAAGAGCGTGCGAAATCGGACAGTTTATAATAGACCTGCGGTCTTAACTAATTGATTATTAGCCTGTATATAATCTGGCATTTTTCTGGCTGCTATTTGGCCCTATACAAAAACGCATGTTCAAGCATTACCTCAAAATAACCTGGCGCAGCCTCGCAAAGGATCGCCGCTTTACCCTGCTCAATCTGCTGGGGCTTTCCACCGGCCTCGCCTGTACCTTACTCATCTACGGCTGGGTCACGGACGAGTTACAGATGGATACATTCTATCACAACAGCGCCCGGCTCTTCGAGGTGATGGAAAACAGGGTCCAGGCAGATCGGATCTGGACATCCCATTCTGCATCCGGACCGGAAGCAGATGCGCTTGCCAAAGAAATGCCCGAAGTGCAGTACGCTGTAGCCACCATACCTAGCCCAAACTCCCTGCTCACCGTAGGGGAAAAAGATCTCCGGGCCGATGGGCGTTTAGCCGGGAGCGACTTCTTCAAGGTATTCTCCTACGGGCTGTTATATGGCACCGTCAACCAGGTACTCGCGGACAAAGGTTCCATCGTCCTTAGCGATGTCCTCGCCAAAAAATTATTCGGCACCAACGATAACCTCGTAGGTCGCACCATCCAGTTCAATCGCACCCAAACCTATAAGATCTCCGGCATCTTCCAGGCCCCCGGCGTCCACTCCTCGGAACAATTCGACTATGTCCTGCCCATCCTCACCAACCCCGACTTCGTACACAATCTCACCAGCTGGGACAATACTTTCTGCTCTCTTTACGTGCTATTGAAGCCCTCCGCCAGCCCCACCGCTTTCAATAAAAAGTTGGCCGGATTTGTCAAACAACATTCGAACGGCCAGATCACCTACCGGACGCCATTCATCCAGCGCTATGCCGATATCTATCTCCATGGCCGTTATGAAGGCGGTGTCACAGTCGGCGGCAGAATAGAATACGTGCGATTGTTTTCACTCATCGCCGCCTTCATCCTCCTCATCGCCTGCATCAATTTTATGAACCTCTCCACCGCGAAGGCCGCGGGAAGAGCAAAAGAAGTGGGCATCAAGAAGGTCGTCGGCGCCGGCCGCGGTTCCCTCATCTTCCAATACCTCGGCGAATCGTTGGGCATGTCGATCGCCTCCGTGTTCCTGGGCGTCGTCTGGGTAGCCATCGCTCTCCCGGCTTTTAACAGCATTACCGGCAAACAATTGTCACTCGATCATTTGACCATCGGGTTCATGGGCACTGTGGTCGCCATCACCCTTGTTACCGGACTGTTAGCCGGCAGTTATCCCGCCCTCTATCTCTCGTCCTTCCAACCCGTGCAGGTGCTAAAGGGTAAACTCAAAACGGCTCTTGGGGAAGTCCTCATCCGAAAGGGTCTTGTCGTCTTTCAGTTCACCTTATCGATCGTCCTCATCGTCGCCGTCGCCGTCATCTACCGCCAGATCGAGTTCATCCAATCAAAACCCATCGGCTACGATCGCGATCACGTGCTCAGCATTAACCTCGAAGGCCGGCTCGCCGATAGCCTTCGCGTACAGACGACTTTTCTCGACGAAGCAAGACGCATCCCGGGCGTGCTGGCCGCCTCCGCCACCAGCCATAGCTTTACCGGGCATGACGGCGGCACCTCCGACGTGGAATGGCCTGGCAAAGACCCGAATGACCGCACCGAATTCGAGGTCATCGCAGGAGAAATGGACATGACCCGGACACTCGGCATGACGATCAAAGAAGGTCGTGCCTTCTCACGCGATTATCCGTCGGACACCTCGGGCGTTATTTTTAACGAGGCCGCCATCAAATTCATGGGGCTGAAAGACCCCATTGGTAAACCCCTCACGTTCTGGGGCCAAAAGGTAACCATCGTGGGCGTCGTCAACGACTTTCACTTCCAGTCCCTGCATGAAAAGGTCAAGCCCGCCATCATCACTCTGAAACCTGATCTGGCTTATTGGATGATCATCAAGCTGGCGGCAGACAAAGAACATGCCGCCATCGCAGGTTTGGAGCGGTTATACGCACAGTTCAATCCAAACTGGGCCTTC
>DATJJA010000253.1:0-83292 GCA_035492595.1 Puia sp. | reverse complement strand
AGTCAGCAGGACCTGTTTTGGCAGGAGGGGGAGGAAGGAGAGAAAGAGGGAAGACCCGGCCATGCTGAACATATTGCCAAAATTGGCGCTGGTGGCCATGAAGATATATTTGAGGGTATTGGCGAAGGTCTTACGGCCTTCGCGGACCCCATTGATGAGTACTTTCAGGTCATTGCCCAGGAGCACTATATCGGCGGCTTCTTTTGCCACGTCCGCGGCGCCATTCACGGAAATGCCTACGTCCGCGGCATGCAGGGCCGGAGCATCGTTGATGCCGTCGCCCATGTATCCTACCACATGGCCGGCTTTTTTTAAGGCAAGAAGGATCTTTTCTTTCTGGTTGGGCTCGATCGCCGCAAAGATCTGGGTGGAAGGGGCCAGGCGGCTAAGGGCATCGAGGGGCATGTCACGGATCTGGACCCCGGTAAGTATCTCGGGGTCGGTGAGGCCGACCTGGCGGGCGACATGACGGGCTACCAGGGCGTTGTCTCCTGTGATGATCTTCAGGGATATGCCCAGGGACTTAAGCTGACCGACGGTAGTGGCAATGTCTTCTTTTGGCGGGTCGGTGAGGAGGAGGAAACCCGCCAAGGTCATGTCGGATTCGTCTTCCCTTTTTAGTTCGGGTACGATGTTCCCAAATGATTTGAACGCGACGCCCAGGATGCGGTAACCTTCGCCGCTCAGGCGTGTATAATGGCCAAGGATCTCGTCGTGTTTATTATCGAGGGGTTGGGGCTGGCCGTCTGGTCCCGTGACCTGGGTGCAGACGGCGAGGATATTGTCGAAGGCGCCTTTTGTGATGAGGGTATAGGTAGGAGAGGCGCCGGAGTCGGTGGGGGAAGGGAGGTTTTCCAGGAGAACACTGAGGCGTTTGCGAATAAAGTCATAAGGGAGCTCGTCCTGTTTAACGAAGCTGCTGGTATCGGGCTGACCATAGTTGCGAATAGCCTGGTCGATGGGGTTAGTAAAGCCTTTTTGAAAGAAGGCGTTGAGGTAAGCGAGGCGGAAGACGCCGGGTTGTGGCTGGCCGGCGGGATCAAGGGTTGCAGAAAGGATGATCTTTCCTTCAGTAATGGTGCCGGTCTTATCCGAACAGAGTATGTCCATGCTACCGAAATTCTCGATGGCTGACAGGTGTTTGACAATGACGGACTGACTGGCCATATTGAAGGCGCCTTTGGCCAGGTTGATACTGATGATGGCGGGCAGTAATTGGGGGGTAAGACCCACTGCGATGGCCAGTGAGAAAAGAAAGGAATCGAGTACAGGCTTATGTAGGAATACATTGATACAGAAAATGATGAGGACAAGAAGCAGGGTAAGTTCCAGCAAGAGGTATCCGAAGCGGCGGATGCCCCGCTCGAACTCTGTCTCGGGCTGAAGACGGCGGAGGCGTCCGGAGATGGCTCCGAATTCGGTATTGGAGCCGGTACGGACTATGACGGCCTTGGCTGTGCCGCTGATCACATGGGTGCCTAAAAAAAGGGTATTTGTTCTTTCGGAGAGAGACGCTTCTATAGGTATGTCTCCGCAGGTCTTTTCCACGGGAAAGGTTTCTCCGGTCAGGGTCGCCTCATTCGCATAGAGATCTTTGGATTCAAGGATGCGGCAGTCTCCCGGAATCGCATTGCCGGCGCTTAACAGGACGATATCACCCGGAACGGTACTGGCGAGCGGCAGGCTGCATTCCGTGTTATCGCGCAGTACGATGGTATTTACCTGAACGAGCCGGAGCAACTTTCTGAGGGCGCCGGCAGCGCTGTTTTCCTGATAGAAGCCAAGGATCGCGCTGACAAGTATGATCACCAGGATGATCAGGGCATCTGAGCGCTCGCCTAAGAAAAGTGACAGGATGGCGGAAATAATAAGCAGGATGGTAATGGGGCTCTTGAACTGACGGAAGAATAGGGTTGTTTTTCTCTCCCGGGTCTTTGCCGTCAGCGAATTCGGGCCGGTTTCCGATAACCTGCGTGCGGCCTCGTCGGAGCTGAGACCGGAGAGGGTGGTCGAAAGGCTCTCAACCAGCTCGTCAGCGGATGTATGCCAGTAGCTGTCTGTGAGAGCCATAGCTGTTTTATTTGAAGGACCTTACTGGTGGGCAATAAAAAGAGGCAGCTGGTGATCGTGGATGACGTGTTCTGAGAAGCTACGCTTCATAAGGTAAGAGAAGGGAGCCCGGCCGAAGGAACCGCTCACCAGCAGCACGTTCCGTTTTTCATTGATCCAGGCGGCAAAATATTCGGAGGCTTTGAAGTGCAGTTTCGCAAAATTCATGCTGTTAAATTTCAGGCGGGTAAATTGTCTTAGTCTCTCGATCTCAGGAATGGTATTGCCGGACTCTTCATTTACATAGACGATCTCCGTTGGTAGGTCACAGAGCTGGGGGAAGAGATGGCAGAATTCCTTTAGCGCAAAGATGCTTTCTTTGCTTCCATCATATGCCATGAACAGTTGTTCGACCGTTGTAAAGGTTTCCGGTATAATAAGGACCGGGCATTCGGCTGCGTGGAGGGCTTCCTGAAGATATTGGTTGGGCTGCCTGGCTTCGGCGCTGGCGTAGAAGAGTTCGCCGCTGATAAGGACCAGGTCGGCGAAGCGACTTTCTTTAACGAGCAGGTCCTTTTCCCAGGACTGTTCATTTTCGTTGATCGTATAGGAGATGTAGTTTTCCTGGCAATGGCGGGCAAAAAGGTTTTTTTGCAAATGGATCGCTTCTTTTTCTTTTTCTTCCAGCTTCAGAAGAGGAGTAAGGTCGGCGCCGCAGTTGGCGGCGACTGCTGACAATGCAGCGTAGTCAAGGGGTTTGAAAAACAGCGCACGGGCATGTACCCGTTCATCCTGCTGCATCATGCGAAGGAAGTTGAAAGGCCCGTTTGGGAATTCCTGGCCTGCGGCGACGAATAGTACTTGTTTCATATAGATGTTTTAGTTGCCCCGTAAATGTATTATGTATGATACCAGGAGAATATGACCAGAAGCAAGCGCCGGGCTGATATTTGTCAGTCCGGCGCCCCCTGGTATTTATTTTACATTATTATGCTTTTCCGATCTCCATGACGATCCTGCCCTGGATCTCTCCCTTTTTCATTTCATCGAATATGCTGTTGATATCTTCCAGTTTAGCGGTGTGGATAGTTGCTTTCACTTTACCGGCGACTGCAAAGTCGATGGCTTCCTGGAGGTCCTGGCGGTTGCCCACGATGGAGCCCCGGACGGTATAGCGGTTGAGAACGGTTTCAAAGATCGGCAGGTCGAAGCTGCCCGGTGGAAGGCCGTTGAGTGCGATGGTGCCTTTACGTCGGAGGGCGCTGATGCCCTGCCGGAAGGCTATCGGGGAAACGGCAGTGACGAGGACGCCATGCATGCCACCGGTCTCTTTTTTGAGAAATTCTCCCGGGTCCTGCTTACGGGCGTTGACGACCAGTGATGCGCCGAGGCTTTTGGCCAGCTCCAATTTGTCGTCTGCCACATCTATGGCTGCGACCTGTAAGCCCATGGCTTTGGCGTACTGGACGGCGAGGTGGCCGAGCCCGCCGATGCCCGATATAGCGACCCACTGGCCGGGTTTGGCTTCCGTCTCTTTCAGTCCCTTGTAGACGGTGACGCCGGCGCAGATGATGGGAGCCATCTGAACGCAATCGATGCCTGAAGGGAAATGTCCGACATAGCGGGCGTCTGCCAGGACGTATTCGGCATATCCGCCGTCGACGCTGTAGCCACCATTCTGTTGCAGTTCGCAAAGGGTTTCCCAGCCGGTGATACAAAATTCACAGCAACCGCAGGCGCTGTAAAGCCAGGGTACGCCGACGATATCTCCTTCTTTCACGTTCTTCACTTCTGCGCCAATCGCGGCTACATAACCTATGGCTTCGTGACCGGGTACCAGGGGCATTTTTGGTTTTACGGGCCAGTCTCCGCTGACGGCGTGCAGGTCTGTGTGGCAGACTCCGCTGGCGATGACCTTGACAAGGACCTGGTGGATACCGGGAGCCTGTACGGGTCTGTCCTCGATTTGTAAAGGTTGTCCGAAATCGTGGACAACGGCGGCTTTCATTGTTTTTGGTAACATTATCAATGCGGTTTTTATATTTTTTGTTGATAGTTGTGATGGGCGGCTATTCTATCCTGCGAAGGGAGAGCATGAACCTGACATCCAGCGTTTCGTTGACCCGGACCAGTCCACCCATTTTTTGCGGAGGCTGCAATCCGAAATCGGAAAAGCAAAGCTGGCGGCTTCCTGTGAGCTGCACGGTCTCAGGGTCTTCCCGGTTCGATTTGTAGTCCAATTCAAATTGTTTGCTTACCCCTGCAATCTCGATGAATACCTGCCCTTTGAGGGTTTCGGGCTGAGCACCGAAGAGAGGCACTCTTTCGAGATTCAGGAAAATGATCTTTAGCTGCGGGTACTGTTTGTATAAGAGTGTTTTTTTGAATTCTCCCGTCATGGTGCGGTTGCGGCAATCGAAGTCTCCTATATTGATATGTAATACTCCGTTAAGAGGGATGCCGCTGGTTCTTCCGCGGCATCCCTCATATTGAAGGGTAATGGTATCCGTTTCGCCGTATTGGGCTACGCCACAGGAGAAATGGTTAATGTTGGTACGGCCATTGATGCTCAGGCTACTGCTCTTCTGTACGATCCAGCTTAATTTTTCTTTTGGTGGCCGCGCAGGTCTTGTATTGGACAATCCTGTGAAAAGCGATAAGATCAGAAGATAATTAAAGTGATACATATGGATAGATTTGATCGGGGATATTAACCTGGAAGCCTGCGCTAGAATCCAACGGTCGCTGCGATGACATAGCCGTCAAATTTCCCACCGTTGCGATAGTCCGATACGGGGAAGTCGAGGTAGCTTTGGGTAACCCACTCGCCTTTCAGCAGTACATTCTTTGTCAGGAACCAGCCACCTGCCGCGGCAAAGCGGTTGACCGTTATCGGTTTGGGAACGCCTTTCAGTTCGGCGGTGACGCCATTGTAGCGCAATCCGACGAACAGGTTCTCGTTGTGGCCAAAGCGATAGACTCCGTCTACGGCATATTGGTTGAACTGGCGGTTTGACGTCTCAGTGGTGCTGCGACCCTGGCCGTGTTCGAATGTGCCGAAGAACTCGAATCCGGCTACTTTTGCAAATCCATTGATCATCATGGCATCGACCTTATAGCCGAAACCGGGGTTGAGACGCCCGGAGAAGGCGTCCCCTTCGTAGGCACTTTGTCCGCTGGCGGGGACGGTATAGGGTTTTTCCATGACCATCCAGTAGCTGGACCCGGCGCGATCTCCGAAATAGAGGTCGTTGCTGGGGGAGCTGTTCTCGTGATAAGCCGAGGCAGAAAGGCGAAGGCGTATCAGTTCGGAGATCTGGCGATCTATGCCGACCTTTGCATAGATGGCCGGATTTTTCTTTATGTTACCGTTCTGTGTTGTCCTTGCCAGGGAGTCGATGCTTGCTTTTAGCATACCGTTGGTGACTCCTACCATGCCGAAGATACCGTTCTTTTGCACCAGAACTTCGCCGCCTATCTCAGTGGCAAAGGCGTCGATAATGTAGTTTTCGATAAAGGGGTTGTAAAGGGCCTGGCCGCCATCGGTCCTGCGGAAATGCTGGTCACCATAGTTGATCTCCATCTGGCCGACCTTGATGGTGGTATATTTCATGATGTCCTGGAAGATCTGTCCTTTTAAAGGCAGCTTATCGAACTGGATATAGCCTCCTTTTACCCAGGTCTCGTTGTGGTGACGGGTCGACAGGTAAAGGGTCACGTTCAGGTGAATGCCATCGGCCAGGAGAAAATCGGTATAGAGGTTGGCCATGGCCTGGTTAAAACCAGGAGATAGCTGGTAGAGGCCGTTGTTGCTGGCTTTTCCTATATAATTCCTGTCCTTGAGATTCTGGAATTCCTGTGTGAAGCCTGCGCCAATGCGAAGGGTAGGACCGGTGAAGGGAAGGGAGTCTTTTTTTGACTCGAAGTAATTGATACCTGCCTGGTCATATGGCCGCATGCCAGGGACCTTTCCCTGTAATAGTTGCGCGAAGGTCACGAATGGCAGGAAGGCAGATAAGGCGAGGCTGATCGCGTATACAAATAGACGTTTCATACAAAATGGTTTTGTTGTGTTGTTAATTTTGATTGCTGATTATGATCTTTTGAGGGTCAGGTTGAAGGTCAGCACGATATCGTTGCCGGTTTTGACGGCGCCGAGCATGAAGGTGGGGGGTGCGATATTGTATTGCTGCATGCTGATCTTTTTTGTGCCGGTAATGGTGATGGTATTGTCGGCGTTGGTTTTACAGACGGCGACGACATCTTCGTCCCTTGCTGTTCCGGCGATGGTGAGCTTGCCTTTACAGGCGACAGTGCTGCCTGCGGAGCTCTGGGTGATGGTGGCTGAGGACATGACATAGCTGATCTGTGGCGCCTTGTCGCTTTTCAGCGCCTTGTAGGCATTATTATCCATGCTGCTATGTTCGCTCTTCAGGGCAGTCACCGGAGTGGCGAAGCTGAGGGCGCTGAGTGCGTTGAGCTGGCCGGCAGCATTCAGATCGATGGTAGCGGAGCAATCCGCCTTTACATCTTTCATGGTCCAGTCATGGAGGGTGGAGGTTCCGCTGACGAGCAGATCCACAGATGAACTGGTATAGTGGCTCTGCGCATTGGCGCAAATGATAAGGAACTGTAGTGAGAAAAGTAAGGACAAGGGTCTCCCTTTTCCCAGGAGAAGTCTGAGGTTCATAATTGAAATGTTTTTTGGTTGTGATTATTGTTTGACGGAGTAAAGATATTATGCGTTAAGTGAGCGTTTGTTGACTAACGTCAATGTATAACATGATTTATAACAACGCTATTGATCAATTGCATGCAGGGTCATCACGGGAACAGGGCAATCCTTTATGATCTTTTTGGATCGACTGCTGTGGAATTCAAAGAAGCGGTGTTTTTTGGGGAATATCATCAGCCAATCAGCGTGTATCCTGTTCAGGTAGTTGTTGATCCCTTCTTCGATACTCTCCATTCTTAGAATATGGACATCGGGAAGAATATCCTTGATACTTTCCTTCCAGGAATCGAAAGCGGATACCGCCTCTGCTTCGCTTTCCTGCACTTCCCCGGTAACAGTGATCACGTCAAATCGACTTCCGAAGAGCTGATACAGCTCGCTGAGAAATGACCGGGATACGGGAAGGCCGGCGCCGATGTCCTCCAGCTCGCATGCCAGTACGACTTTTTTGATGGCATGGAATGCGGCCTGTTCCGGAACTATGAGCAGGGGGTAGGGGAGGCGGCGCATGGCCTTTACGGTGGTACTTCCTGCGATTGTGGTCTCCAGGGTATTTCCGGTCGCGCCCATTACGACGAGGAAGGGCTTCAGCCGGTTGCAATATTCCTCTAAAACCGGTTCAACGCTCCCTATTTCCATCAGGCTGGTCACTTTTACCTGTAATCTCGTCCTCTTTACTATCTCTTCTGAAAGTGATGCCAATGATAATTCGCCGTTGCGCTGCATCTCGTCAAATACATAATCCGTCATTGGTATCTCTGAGGTTGTAGGGGGAAGCTGGAGGACATAGATCAGGTGAATGTCGGCGTCTACCGCGAGAGCCAGATCTGCCGCATATAGCGCGGCGTTATTCGAATTGGCTGAAAAATTTACCGGGACAATTATGTTTTTCATAAACGAGCTGTTTACTGGGTCATCATTTTGAATATTACAGGCTGTTTTTTATACGATCTCACTTTACGGCCATTTTGGATGGCAGGAGTCCAGAGGCCACTGTTCCGGATGACTCGTATTGCCTCTTCCCTGAGGCCACCCTGCTCCGGGCCGCTGATGGCCTGGACGTCGCTGACGGCACCTTCCTTGTCGACAATGAACTGTACGACAACTGTACCCTGAATCTCATTGTTAAGGGCATCTTCGGGATAGCGGAAGTTCTTGTTGAGGTAGCGCAACCATGCGGCGGCTCCTCCGGGGTATTCGGATTCGATCTCTACCTTGACGAAGGTTTTTTCATAATCTTCGGTGATTTTTTGCTTGGGCGCTTCCACGATCCCCTTTCCCTGGTCGGATGTGCCGGGCGGCGCGATGATGCCTTCGTCTTTAATTCCTTCCTGGTTGATGGCGCCAATCTTCGTATCCTGCAGCTTTTCCTGTTCCGGCGGCTTTTCATCCTCTTTTACTTCATTGTCTTTTACGATCCGGGGGGGCGTAAATTTTGTTATCCCGACTTTTGGCGTCTCAGCTCTTGGCGGGGGTGGAGGAGGTGGGGGCGGCGGCGGCTCATTGCGTTCGATCTTTTGGATCTCGGTCAGCTGAACGTCTTTGACATAGAGCACCTGTTTCTGAGCGCCGTCTCTTCTTGTAAGGGCGTTGGCGGCAAACAACAAAGCGGTGAGAAGTGCAACCGCGATGATAGCTTCGATCATCCGTCTGTTATAATTGCTTCTTAGCTCATAAGCCCCATAAGCTTTGTTCCTGCCTTCGAATACGATGTCCAGCAGGCTTGCATTAGTTATTTGATCGGGTTCCATAATGATAGATTTAATGATATTAAAAGTATGAACTTGTGAAGGATCGTTTTATGACGCAGATCACTATGTGCAATGATCTTTTGGTATGAGGACAGAACAAAACATATGTTCACCTACTATCAACAAGAGGTATCGATACCATGCCGGGGTGGCAGAAATGACGGCGGGCTGGTTTAAGGATCATTTGGAGACTGCGGGTGTGGAAAGTCATCAATAAGAATGTGTTTGATGGGACCTCCCGGTCGTTCGCCGGGCGGGTCCCATCGTATTGTGGGAAGAGCTTGCCGTAGACTGTTTCAGACGGACTGATCCACAGGAAATATGGAAATACAATTTCTAAATCCTTCGACGCCCGAAAGGTTTCTTATTGCATTAGTAACGCTCCTGCGCAGTTCATACGAACAGACGGTGCCCTGGAGCGTCACGATGCCATCCAGTACCCTGGCGGAGATCTTATGTTTCCCGTTGCAATTAAAGCTCTTCAGGGCGTCCTCTACCTCGAGGGCGATCTCGGTATCGGTTTTGCGGAGCGTGGAGGAAGGTTGTTGCGTTTGGCTTTCGGAATTCATAAAAATCAGGTTGATGGTGAAGAATGATACAAATCTACCGTACGCGGGGGATCGACGGGGTAATCCTCGTCATACGGCGCCCTGAGAGTTATCAGGTTCCTGAGAGCGTCATGATCTTTCCGTCGGACATTTCAATTATGCGGTCTGCTTCGTTGGCAAAATCCCGGTCATGGGTGACGACAATGATGGTATTTCCGGCTTTTGCCAGCTGTTTGAAGATATCCAGCACTTTTGCTGTATTGGAGGAGTCCAGGTTGCCTGTCGGCTCGTCAGCCATGATGATATCCGGGTTATTTATGAGAGCCCTTGCTATTGCGACCCGTTGCTGCTGGCCGCCGGATAATTTTCCGGATAATTTCGAGGCATACTGGTCCATTTCCATCTGCCGCAACTTTTCCATTGCCAGGGTCTGGATGGCCAATTTGTCAAGCCTGCCCAGTTTCAGGGCCGGCAGCATGACATTCTCCAACGTTGTAAACTCAGGCAACAGGAAATGGAACTGGAAAACGAAGCCGATGTGTTCGTTGCGAAACCTGGCGAGCTTGTCCTCGGAAAGCCCGGTGACTTTTGTCCCGATGATATTGACCGAACCTTCGTAGATGGTATCAAGGGTCGACAGGAGGTATAAGAGCGTTGATTTGCCGCAGCCGGACTTGCCCATGATGGCGATGAACTCACCTTTTCCTACAGATAAGGATATGTTATCCAGCACCTTGAATTTTTCCGGGTCGTAAAAAAATTTAATGAGCTTTTCGGCGCGAAGGATTTCCTGTGACATGGTATTTGTTTTTAGCCTCTTAAAATGGCGACGGGGTCGATCTTCGAGGCTTTAAGCGATGGCGTCCATCCGGCGAGCAGGGTAGTGAGCACGCCAAAGCCGGCTCCGAATAAGTAATGCCTGATGTCAAAGGTCACGGGGAAGAACTTTATGACCATCCAGTCGTCTGTTGGAAAGGGTACTTTCGACAAGGCATATGAAAGGATAAACCCCAGCAGAAGGCCGGCGAGGCCGCCAATGATCCCGATGATCAGCGATTGCGACAAAAAGATCTGTATGATATCTTTTTTGGCGAATCCCTGGGCTTTTAGAATGGCGATGTCTTTCAGCTTACCGGTGATCACCATATTCATGATATTGTAAATGCCGAAGCCGGCGACCAGGAGCATGGTAAAGCTTACCACATACGTGAGTGTATCGCGGATGATATTTCCCGCTTTCAGCGATGCGTTGACCGTATCCCAGTCATCTGCTTTATAGCCGTATTTCCGGGAGAAAAGTTCCGCCATTGACTTTGCGCGGTTCTGGTCTTTAAGCTTGATCCGGATATCGGTGATATAGTCCCTGTTCCTGCCCAGCAGCTGTTGCATACTGGAAAGGCTTACATACGCCTTATACTCATCCATCAGTGCCATCCCAAACTGGTAAATGCCCACCACCTTGAAGCGCATCCTGGCTCCTGAAGGGGCGGTGGCGGTAACCATGTCGCCGCTGGTGACCTGGAGTTTGCCGGCCAGCTTGTTTCCCAGTAAGATCCCGTTTTCCGTTGTCAGCAGATTTTCAGGTCTGCCGCTGTTCATTTTGCCGGAAAGATCAAAAAGGAGGTCTTCTTCGCGGATATCTACCCCATCTGCGACGACTCCGAGCTGTACCGGACCATAGTTGAAAAGGATCTGCATAGACACCAGCGGAGAAACCGCGACGACCTCTTTGTTCTCCCGTATATTGGCGACGATGCCCGGGGCGTTCCTGAGATTCAGGTTGATCTGTTTTGGACGGGGGTGACGGACGATGATCCATTGAGATGGTTTAGTTCCAAAATACCGGCTTGTGAGGGAGGAAGAATAGTCTGTTTCGAAATCATTATAAATATGGATATCCGGTGTAACGGACAGCATGATATCGGACAGGACTTGATTCACTCCTTTCATGAAGCTGATCATGAGGATGAACATCGCAATCCCGAAGGTAACTCCCAGCATAGCGACAACTGTCTGTCGTTTGCGCGTCAGAAGGTGGACCTTTGCGATCTCCAGGTTAACGGGTACTTTCATCGGTTATTGATTTTGCCTGCAGCGCGAACGGGCGTATGTTCGTCAATGCCTGCGATGATCTCCACATAATCCAGTGTCGAGATACCTGTCTGAACAAATATCTCCTTTTCTTTACCGTTCTCGTAGACCCAGAGGCTGTCTTTTGCGGCAAAGGCGGTTCGTGGCAGGACGAGGGCCTTTTGTTTCTTTTGCACGATGATGTTGGCTTCGACCTGGCTGTGGATAAATGTAGGGGGGGTGGGGCCGGTAAATCTTGCATCTACCCGGAAGGTCTGGTCCATTTCATTCATTACGTGATAAATACAGGAGACGGTCGCCTCGAAGATCCTGTTTCCGGTGGCATCGGTTTGTAACAGGACCTGTTGCCCTGGTCTTGTCCTGTCGATATCCTGCTGGTCGACGGCCAGCCGGATCAATGGACGGCCTGGGGTTCCCAACAGGGCTATTACTTCGTTAGCATGGACGGACTCCCCTTTTTCTTTCAGGGTCTGATACACTATGCCATCCCTGTCGCTGCGTATATAAAAGTCGTCCATGCCTTTTCTGGCGGCAGTCAGCTGACTTTTGGCGCTGCTGTGGGAAAGTGCTGCATCGTTGAGACCGGCGAGATATCTTTGTTCGGCAATCTTTTTCTGGTTCAGGGAAACGAGATAGTTGGTATAAGCGTTGTCGAGATTCGTTTTTGTGCCGATGTTTTCAGCCCATAAGGCTTTCCACCGGAAATAGACCAGGGAATCGTTCTGAAACCTTATCTCGGCGCTTTGAAGGGATAGTTTCAAGTCGGTGAGAAGCGGGGACTGCTCTGAAATATTGGTTCCGGCGACGAAATAGTTTTCCAGGGCGGCCTTCGCCTTTTCTTTGGCTTCTTCGTCGTTGACCAGGTACAACAGCTGTCCTTTTTTCACCGTGTCGCCATCGTTGACCAGCTTTTTGATGATGGTTCCGTTGCAGAGCGCGGAAAGGTTAAATTGGTTTTCGGAAGTGATCTTGCCAGACGCATAAACGGATTCGATGATATCCTTTCGTTCTGCGTGGATAATTTCGGGCCTGCTACAGCTGAGCTGTCCCAGTATCCCGAAGGATAAGATAATAAAATGAATCTTTTGGGTCATGTGTTTCCTAATTTCAGTAATAGTTCGACGTCTTCCCTGCTGCATAGGGACGTGCCGGGGTGCAGTGTAGCGGCTGCGCCGCAAATACAGCCATAGGAAACAGCTTCCCCGAGTTCTTTTCCTGCCTGGAGCGCCAGTACGATGCCGGCGACCATACTGTCACCTGCGCCCACGGTACCTTTTGTCTGGACCGCCGGTGCGCTGATCTGTCTGGCCCCATCTTTTGTAACGAGCATCGCTCCGGCCGCGCCCAGCGATATAACGACCACCTCACAGGAATGCTTGTCGATGAACGCTTTCGCGAGGTCTTTGATCAATCGTTCTTCGCCGTTCTTCTCTGCTACAGCGATGAGTTCGTGAATACTGGGTTTGATTAGCCAGACGCCGCATTGCAAGGCTTTTTTCAGCGCATCTCCCGATGTGTCGGCGATGATCTTTATTTTCTTTTTGCCGGCGATGGCGGCGAGCCTGCTGAAAATGTCATCCGGCATTCCGGGGGCCATACTTCCGCTGACGACAAGGTAGCTTAGATCTTCCTGCATATCGATGATCGCCAGCATATCGTCCACCGTCTTTTCATCCAGCTTCGGGCCTGGCATATTGAGCTGGTATTGCAGTCCCGTACTTTCATCAGTAACGATGAGGTTCTCGCGGGTTTCCCCGGAGATGTCGATGACTACCGAGGTCACCCCTTCTTCATTCAGCATGCGGGTCAGCTGTTTTCCCGTGGAGCCTCCGGCGGGATAAAGACAGGTGGCGAAGCCTCCCAGTTTGGTGATGGCCCGGGCTACATTGATGCCCCCGCCGCCGGGGTTCATCCGCGGGACGGAACAACGAAGTTTCGACTGTGGTTTCAGGGTGGGCACCGAGGTATAGACATCGATGCAGGGGTTGAATGTGACGGTGAGTATGGCAGACATAGCTTAAGTTTAACAGTCCTGGATAAGCGATGGGAAATTACTAGCGATGCATGGTCTTAACGGCGTCGTATAAGGCTTGCAGATCATGCTGCCCTTTGTATATATCCGGAGGTTTTTTATCGAGGCCGAATTTTTCGTATACAGCCTGCTGTGCACTTCGTACGGAATATTCCACCGTGAATACGACATCTTCCTCCATTTCTGTAAACTGTCCCAGCAGGGCGAGGTTGCTGAATCCTTTGGGAATGATGGCCGGACGATCGCCTTCTTCGCGGGTGAGGAACTCACTGGTGATATAGGGCATCATACAGGGGATGCAAACGGAGGTGGCGAGCATCAGCGGCAGCTGTTCGGTCAGCCGGAGATGGGACAACAGTTCTGTCAGGATCTCCGCGCCGGTGCAATCGATCATCTTCTTTGGCACATAATCACCGGGTTTATCGGGATAAAGTCCGTATCCCCAGAATACGGTGACGCCTTCCGGCTGGTTGATAAAATGCGGCTGGCGGGCCAGCACGACAGAAAAGAGCCAGGAGGAATCCTTGAAAGTCACGAGTCCGCCGCTGCCGGCTTTGTTACGGGAAAATTTTTCCATCCAGTCAAAGAAAAACGGGTCTTTACAGGTTACGGTAAAGGACATCCATTTGGATTCATCGATGCGACTATCGAAATTCTCCGGATGGCCCAGGGCGGGCGATCGCTTTGCAAGGGTCTTCCATAATGCCCAGCAGCCATTCCGTTTGTCTGTGTGCAGAATGGCGGGCCTGTCCATGGCCCCGAGGGTGGATGAGGCTGTCATGGAACCAAGGGTCAGGAAGACCAGATCTTCGGCAGCCACGCTAATGCATTCCGGCTCACCATCCTTCATCAGCCTGATGTGTGTGACGGCACTAACGCCGTCCGTGGCGGCCATGTCGAGATCGAACACTTCGGCGCCGGCGATGAAAAGAACTCCCTGCTCTTTGAGCCATTTCATCAGCGGCTGCACGATGGAATCAAACTGATTGTAGGGGGTACGGTCTACTCCGGCCAGGGTGTCGATGCGGGGAAATTCATGAATGAAACGGATGAGGTATCGTCTGAATTCCACGAGGCTGTGCCAGGGTTGGAAGGCAAACATGGAAGACCACATCCACCAGAAGTTGGTCCTGAAGAACGAAGGACTAAACCAGTCTTCGATCCTTTTCCTGCCAAGGAATCCTTCGGGTTTTGCGATGAGCCCTACGAGATCTATCCGGTCTTTTTCTTTCAGACCTGGCGATGAAACATTGACGATCTTCCGGTCTTTGTCAACCAGGCGCGCGCGGGAGTAGGTTTTGAATATGTTATTAAAATCGATGATCTCCTGATACACGCTGATGGAGGGATCGGAAAGGGAAGGGATCGCGGAAAGGAGGTCATAGGTGCAGCGATAGGTGAAATTGAGCATCCTGCCTCCCCGCATGACATAACCTGTATCGGCGGAACCTGAAGCGTCGAGGCTGCCGCCGGGCAGTGCCGATCGTTCCAATATCATAATATTTTTCCCTGGCAGATTTCCATCCCGGATCATAAACGCGGCTGCTGCGAGTGAGGCAATGCCCCCACCGGCCAGCCAGGCTTTTCTTGTTGTTGTAGTTGCCATAAATGAATTTTTCCGGTCAAAGAACCGGTTGTGTCAATTTCGCGGCCTGGTTTATATTTTCGATGCCTTTTAACAGGGCATCGGGATTGAAAGAAATGCTGTCAATGCCTTGCTCCACCAGGAAACGTGCAAAATCAGGATAATCACTCGGCGCCTGTCCGCAAAGGCCCACCTTTCTGCCAGCTGCCCTTGCCGCCCTGATCATCATGGCGATGATCTTTTTTGCCGCCTTATCCCGCTCGCTGAAGATACCGGCTACAGTCGAGGAATCGCGGTCGACGCCTAAGGTTAGCTGCGTGAGATCGTTGGACCCGATGGAAAATCCATCGAACAGCCCGGCAAAATCTTCAGCGAGCAGGACGTTGCTGGGTATCTCCGCCATGACATAGACTTCGAGTCCATTGACGTGCTGCTCCAGTCCATTGGCCTTCATAACATCAAGCACTTTCCGGCCTTCTTCTGTCGTCCGGCAGAAAGGGATCATTACTTTCAGATTGGTAAGGCCCATTTCTTCTCGAACCTTGCGGATGGCGGCGCATTCCAGGCGGAAGCCTTCCTGATAGAGATCGCTATAATACCGGGAGGCTCCACGGAAACCGAGCATAGGATTTTCTTCGGTGGGTTCGAAATCCTTTCCACCGAGGAGGCCGGCGTATTCATTGGTTTTAAAATCGCTGGTGCGCAGAATGACCTCTTTGGGGTAAAAAGCTGCGGCGATGGTCGCGATGCCTTCGGCCAGCCTGTCGACGAAATAGGTTTTTTTGTCCGGGTAGAGCCGTGTCAGTTTTTCGATCTGCTGTCTTGTCTTTTCATCTTTCAGGGTGTCAAATTTCGCCAGTGCCATGGGATGGACCTGAATGTAGTGGGTAATAATGAACTCCATGCGCATGAGTCCGACTCCTGCATTCGGATAAAAGGAAAGTTCAAATGCTTTATCCGGGTCGCCTGTTATCAGCATGACCTGAACATTCTCCGGCAATTTTGTCTGACTCATGTCGTGCGTGTTTTCTGTGACTTCTGCTTTACCGCGGTAAACAAAGCCTGTTTTGCCTTCGCAGCAGCTAACGGTGATGGTTTCACCATCGCGTATCGTCTCTGTAGCTTTGCCGGCTCCTACGATGGCGGGTACGCCCAACTCGCGAGCGACGATGGAGGCATGGCTTGTTCTTCCACCTTTATTGGTGACGATCGCAGACGCCTTTTTTAACACCGGATCCCAGTCCGGGCTGGTGCTGTCTGTAACGATAATATCACCGGGCACCAGTGTTCCGGAATCTTTCGGACTGGAAAGGACCCGTGCTCTTCCGGAAGTGATCGACTCGCCGACTGCCTGGCCTTCTGCTAACAAATCGCCCTTTTTTTGCAGCCGGTATTCTTTGATGAGAAAAGGATCTCTGCGGGACTGGACGGTCTCAGGCCGGGCCTGGAGGATAAACAGCTCGTCTGTAATCCCATCTTTGGCCCATTCGATATCCATGGGCCGGCCATAATGCTTTTCGATGACAAGCGCCCAGCGCGCCAGTTGGCTTACCTCTTTGTCAGTAAGGACCCACTGCTCTCTCTTGTCCTGTGGGGTATCCAGATTCAGGGTCTGCGAATCTCCATAGACCATTGTCTTTTCTTTGGCGCCGAGCTTTTTCTGGATGATCGCCTGTTTGCCCTGCAAAAGGGTTGGCTTGAAAACGAGGAACTCGTCGGGTGTGGATTGTCCCTGGACGATGTTCTCGCCGAGTCCCCATACGCCGGATAAATGGATGATATTGGCAAAACCGGATTCGGGTTCGAGGGTGAACGCTACACCGGAACAGGATTTGTCTGAGCGGATCATCAGCTGCACGCCTACCGAGATCGCTACATCACTATGGGCAAAACCATTGTCTTCCCGGTATTTAATAGCCCTGTCGGTATAGAGGGACGCAAAACAGTCCTTTACTGCCTTTAGCAAGGCCATTTCCCCGCAGACATTGAGATAGGATTCATGCTGACCGGCGAAACTTGCTGAAGGCAGGTCCTCTGCGGTAGCGCTGCTGCGTACTGCTACGCTGCAATTCTTGTTACCGGGGACTTTTTGACTTTCGCAGAGCGTTCTGTAAGATGAGGTGATATCGCCGGCCAGATCTGTTGGAATTTCACAACTTTCGATCAGGGCCCGGGCTTGCCGACCGATGTCACCAAGATTGGAAAAATCCTTACTATCGAGTGTCCGAAGCAGGTCTTGCAGTAACGCGGTCTTATCATTTCGCTGAAGAAAATAGCGGAAGGCGAAAGCGGTGGTGGCAAAGCCGTCCGGGACTTTAATGCCCTGTGGCGAAAGCCTGGTGAACATTTCCCCAAGCGATGCATTTTTCCCTCCGACGGAAGGGACGTCAGTCAATTTGATCTCGCTGAATTTTTTTATATACTGGCTCATGGGAAATAATATTTGTCCGGGCAAGTTATCGCCTCCGGGCGAGGCAGGGAATGAGGCGGGTCACCCGCGTGTATGATTGGGATCAGTATCCGTAAAAGGGCGCAAATGAACCGAAATGTGCCCCGGAGGATGATGGAAGTTCGAATAGGCGGGATTACAGGCAGCAATGATGCCTAAAAGTCGTAGATTTATATTGCAACCACTCATTTATGAGAACCCAGGGCCGGCACTTTTACGTGTTTTCCATTGCTGTATTGCTCATCTCTACAGCCCACGCACAAACCCCGTGGATCGACTCGGTGAAAAAAGTGGTAGCATTGCAAAAGGCGGATACCAACCAGCTGAACAGTCTGATCGCATTAAGCAGCTCGTATGCTTCCTTTATTCCTGATTCCAGCATGGTGTACGCACAAAAAGCCCTGATCCTCGCGGAAAAGCTGCACGATGATATGGGAATGTTCAATGCGGAGGCTTTTTTGAGCCGCGCCATGATGATCTCCGGGAATTATCCGCTTGAACTGGAATATTGTTTTAAGGCCCTTTCGCAGGCAAAAAGGATGGGTACCCCTGCTGAAATCTCCTGTGCCAATCTGATGTTGTCTGACTGTTACTACAACCTGGGGGACTATACGACCAGCTTAAATTATATCCGTAAGGTGGCCATCACCGTTGAAAAATTATATCCTGAGTCCATGCACCGGGTGTCGCCCAGTCTGTCGCGGATCTTTGGCTGTCTGCGACAACCTGATTCGGCGGTATTCTATGCGCTGAAAGCATATGAGGGGATGAAACAAGACCCGTGCCTGAGCAAAAGCGATTTTCAATTTGACGTGCAGTTGTGCATATTGTCTTCCATCATTGGAGATGCTTTTGCCGGCAAGGCCTGGTATGATTCGGCGCTACGTCATTACCGCCTGGGTCTCTCCATCTCTGGCAGGACCTATCAGCAAACGGATATGATCGATAATTACAACGGTATTGCTGCTGTCTATAAGAACACGGGCCGCCTGGATTCTGCGGTCTGGTATGCAGAACGGGTGTTGTCGGAAAAGATTACCAGGACCTATCCTGCAGGTCTGCTTAAAGCGGCGAACATGCTTGCTGCTATTTATGAATCGAAGAACAATGCCGACAGCACCCTGAAGTATGAACGAATGGCTATTCGTCTGAAAGACAGCTTGTTCAACCGGGAAAAAACCATCACCATTCAAAACCTTACTTACCGGGAAGAGGAAAAACAAAAAGAGATAGAAGCTTCGAGGATACAGGTACAAAACCGCTTTAAGCTCTATTTATTATTGGCAGGCCTTGCGGCAATTGTCGTGATAGCCGCCATCCAGTTGAAAAACCGCCGTCAGAAACAATTGCAAAATATACGGAATAGCATAGCGGACGACCTGCACGACGATATCGGATCTACCCTGAGCAGCATCAGCATTTTGAATGAACTCGCGAAACAGCGGTCCCCGGAGGCATTACCCTTGCTGGCCAGCATTGGAGAAAGCACGCTTGCCATACAGGAGAACATGAGTGATATCGTATGGGCTGTCAACCCTAAAAATGACAATTTTGAGAATATAATGCAGCGTATGAACCAGTTTGCCGCAGAAATACTGGAAGCAAAGTGCATTGAATTCGATTTTGCCAGCGTTACTTCTCTTTCCGCTTCCAAATTTTCGATGAATCAGCGAAAGAATTTCTATCTTTTTTTCAAGGAAGCTATCAACAATGCGGCGAAATATTCCGGTGCAAAAAAAGTGAACGTGTCTATTGCTCAAAAAGATCACCATATTGAAATGAGCATCTGCGACAATGGAGCTGGCTTTGATCCCGAAAAATCAGTCAACGGGAATGGTATGACCACCCTGAAGAAAAGGGCTGCGGAACTTAATGCCGATTTTAGCATCAGGTCCTGTTCAAATGCCGGGACTGCCATAAGCATCAGATTTAAGATCACATGAACGGGTGATAGACCGTTCCGCAAATAATTTATTTCTTTATAGATCAGAGAAGGTGTAGTCAATGGAGATAAAAGTAGCCATATTTGAAGACAATAAGCCACTCCGGGAAAGCCTGCAGCAATTGATCAATAACGCGGAGGGAATGGCATGCACAGGGGCTTTCCCCGATGCGAACAAGCTGCTCCGGAATATGCAGCTTTCCAATCCGGATGTGGTCATGATGGATATCAATATGCCGGGACTGTCCGGTATAGAAGCGGTGCAGGTCATCAAAGAAAAATTTCCGCAGGTGCAGATCCTCATGGAAACCGTTTTTGAAGACAACGATAAGATCTTTGCCGCCATCTGCGCCGGCGCCTCCGGTTACCTGCTTAAGAAAACAACCCCGCCAAAGATGATCGATGCGATCCGGGAAACCTACCTGGGCGGATCGCCAATGACCGCCTCTGTTGCCGCCAGGGTCCTGCAAATGTTCCGTTCACAGAACAAAACCGATAAAAGCGAATTCATCGAACTGACGGAACGCGAGAAGGAAATTCTGGCGCTGCTCGTGAAGGGAAAATCCTATAAGGCGGTTGCCACAGCCTGCTATATCTCGATCGATACGGTCAGCACGCATGTTCGGCATATCTATGAAAAGCTCCACGTTCATTCCAAAAGCGAAGCCGTTGCGAAGGCTATCCTTCAAAAATTGATATAACGCGTCACTATAAATCACCAGTTCCTGCGATATGCAAAACCCGGCGCGGGGAGTAATTTTATAGAAAAGAAATTATCATGCCCCGCAAGATTTTTTTACTGCTCTTTCTTTTGATAGTGGTGGTGGCAGCCGTGGCTTTTCTCTTTAACGGGAATAAGGCAGTCGGCGGGCCGGGAATCCGTCCTCTGGCCGACATCCGGTATGAACGCACTGCCGAACGACTGAAAAGAGGGGAATATATGGCAAATGGGTTATTACAGTGTTTTACCTGCCATTCCCCGCGAAACTGGGATGCTCCGGGTGCGCCGCCGATCGAAGCAAAGAAAGGCAGCGGCGGGACGGTCCTTTCCGAAGACAGTACGACACGCATCATCGCACCCAATATAACTCCCGACAAAGAAACAGGAGCCGGGACATGGACGGACGATATGTTTGCCCGCGCGATCCGGGAAGGCGCAGGTCATGATGGCAGGGCGCTGAACTGGCAGATGCCGTATTGGACGTTCAGGACGATGTCGGACGAAGACCTGGCCTCCGTTATCGTGTATTTACGTTCGATCCCGGCGGTTCATAACGTTGTGCTGCCGACGAAAATGACTCCAGCCGACCGGACAGACCTGGAAAAGTCGCTGTGGCCTGTTACGAAGCCTGTTCCGGCGCCCGATCTATCCGATAATATCAAGCGTGGCAGATATCTTGTGCGGATCGGCGAGTGCGTCGGTTGTCATACTTCACATTCCGAATACAACCCCGGTATACTGGGCGGAGGAAATCATATTGACCGGTTTGGGCGTTTGGCATTCAGCGCCAATATCACGACCGACTCTTCCGGCATCCCTTATGGACCCGAGGGTTTCATCTTTGTTCTGCGCACCGGCAAGGGCGGTACGCTCAGTCCCATCATGCCCTGGACGGCCTATAAGAATATGACGGATGAAGATCTGAAAGCTATCTATGCCTACCTGCGAACCATTCCCCCCGCTGCACATCATGTCAGCAGCCAACCCCCTTTTACGCATTGCGACATCTGTGGAATGGAACATGGCCTTGGGTACAAGAATAAACGCGAAAAACCCGTCGGGATAAAATTGGACCCCGCAATTTACGATCGGTATACGGGCACCTATTTCAACGAAGAACGTCAATCCACCTATATCATATCAAAAGAAGGGGGCAAACTCTACGGAAAACAGGGGGAGACGGTGCCAAAGACCGAACTGATCCCCCAGTCGGAACTATATTTCCTGGCGCCTGGGTGGCCGCTTCCGATCTCCTTCAATAAAGAAAAGGACGGCCGGATAACCGGGTTGACGGAGGCTACCGACTATGGGGTGGTACTAAAAAAGATCAAATGAAATCAATTTTACCGCTGCTCTTCTGCGCATCTGTCGCTCCTGCCGCTCTTGCGCAAACCTTTCGCGAAAGTTTGTGGCGGACACCAGACGTCCTACTACAGGCGGCTGTGCCTGGGCCCATCTCCCGGGGGACACCGGTAAGCCCTGGGTGAATAATCCCGCCGCTTCCTGGAACCATCTCGGATTCGAGCAGGACGACGATCATCCCGTGGTATGTGTCACCTGGGACGATACGCAGGATTATGTCAAATGGCTCAGCCAGCATCCCGGAATTTTGGGGCTATCCCTGCAGCCTTTCCCGATTATTGTCGCAGCGCAGGCGGTGGTTTTCGCGTAGCACGAACGCTTTAAATCGTTGGTGCCGCCACTGTCACGATCTTTTTCCGGGAGACCTTTTCCTGCAGGTATTGGAAAATAACAAACAGCACCGGTATGATAAATATACCCAGGATGACACCTGTAAGCATTCCTCCAACAGCGCTCCATCCGATCGAGTGATTGCCTTCTGCCGATGCCCCCTTCGTAAATATCAGGGGAAGCATGCCTACTACAAAGGCAAAGGAGGTCATCAATATGGGACGAAGCCTCAGCCTGGCGGCTTCCAGTGCGGATTCGACCAATCCCTTGCCGGCGTGTCTGCGCTGCACGGCAAACTCTACGATCAGGATGGCGTTCTTGGACAGCAATCCTATCAGCATGATCAAACCTATCTGGACATAAACGTTATTCTGCAGCCCTGCAAAGCCGACGAAGGAAAATACGCCCAGGATACCGGTGGGTACAGTGAGGATCACCGCCAGTGGCAGGATATAACTTTCGTATTGTGCAGACAGCAGAAAGTATACGAACAGTACGCTCAACAGGAATACGAACACCGTTTGGTTACCTGCTTTGATCTCCTCTCTTGTTATGCCGGTAAACTCATATGCATATCCTTTTGGCAAGGCCTTCCTGGCCGTTTCCTGAACGGCTTTGATCACATCGCCTGTGCTAAAGCCCGGCTTTGGGGTTGCGTTGATGGTGACGGCGTTATAGAGATTGTTCCGGGTCACCGTTTCGGGACCATACACACGGACGAACTTAGCCACTGTTGTGGCGGGGACCATCCCGCCTGAGGCATTCTTTACATAGATACCGTTGAGTGAATTGACATCCAGCCGGTATGGGATATCGGCCTGTGCCATGACCCGGTAATACTTGCCAAACCGGTTGAAGTCTGAGACAAAACTACTGCCGTAATAGATCTGCACGGTATTGATCAGCTCGCTGATGGGCACGCCCAATTGTTTGGCTTTGGCATCGTCCACTTCGAGTGTATATTGCGGGTTGCCGGTATTGAAAGTCGTAAAAGCCGAGGCCACTTCTTTTCGCTGTGACAGAGCGCCGATAAATCCCCAGGCTGTCGTGCCCAGTTTCTCCAGCGACCCGCTGGACCTGTCCTGCAGCATCATTTCCACGCCGCTCACGTTGCCAAAACCCTGCACCGTAGGAAAGTTGACGAATATGGTCAATGCGTCCTTTACCTGGCTTGTCGCCCCTATCAATCTGCCGGCGATCTGCGAGGGGTCCTTTACCGGGCCTCTTTCGTCCCGTGGTTTCAGCCGGCAGAAAACGACTGCATTGGGTGAGGCAAAAGAACCGGTGACGAAGTTAAACCCATTCACGTTCCAGGCGTCACTGGATGCTCCGTCCTGCAGGGTGATCCTGTTCAGCGCATCGGTAGCCTGGGAAGTTCTGCTTAGACTGCTTCCGCCGGGCGTTTGTGCTACTGCTATGATGAAACCCTGGTCTTCATCAGGTATAAACCCCGAGGGCGTCCTTCTTACCAGTATGAAGCTGGCTGCCATGATGATCAGCAGGCAGGTTATGGCCAGCCATCTATACCGGATCAGGAATTGCAGGCTTTTTACATATTTACCTGTCATGGCCGCAAAACCCGCATTGAACGCCGAGAAGAAGCGGGCGCCGAGTCCTCTTTTTTTACCCGTTTCGCCGCCGTGCGGGTCCTTCAAAAATAAGGCGCATAAAGCCGGGCTCAGGGTCAGCGCGTTGAGGGCGGAGATCAGGATCGCAGTGGCCAGCGTAAACGCAAACTGTTTGTAGAATACCCCGGCAGGTCCCTGCACAAAGCTGACAGGCACGAATACTGCCGCCATTACCAGGGTAATGGAGATGATGGCGCCGGAGATCTCATTCATGCTTTCAATAGTAGCCTGCATTGGCGGCAGATGTTCCCGCTCCATTTTGGAATGTACGGCTTCTACTACCACAATGGCATCATCCACCACGATCCCGATAGCCAGCACGAGGGCGAACAGGGTGAGGAGGTTAATGCTGAAACCCAACAGCTCCAGGAAGAAAAAAGTACCAATAATGGCGACAGGCACGGCGATGACAGGGATCAGCGTAGACCGGAAATCCTGCAGAAAGATATAGACCACGATCGCT
This sequence comes from Puia sp., assembly GCA_035492595.1. Classification (GTDB taxonomy): domain Bacteria; phylum Bacteroidota; class Bacteroidia; order Chitinophagales; family Chitinophagaceae; genus Puia. The sequence goes on along the minus strand of DATJJA010000253.1, from coordinate 59,606 downwards.
ACCAGGACAAACGCGATGATCAGTGTCTCCTTTACCTGGTTGATCGATGCATCCAGGAACTCCTTGGCATTATACATGATCTTGAACTTCATGCCATCCGGCAGGTTGGCATCGAACTCGTCGATCTGCCGCTGCAATTCGGTGAGGATCTCGTTTGCATTCGACCCCGGTGTCTGCAAGACGCCAAAGCCGGAAGCGGGTTTGCCATTCAGCTTGTTGGAAGAAATATAGGTATAGGCCCCAAATTCAACACGGGCCAGGTCTTTGAGGCGGAGCAAAGAACCATCGCTGTTGGCCTTTACCACCATGTTCTCGTAGTCCACTTTTTTGTTGAGCTTGCCCTTGTATTTTATGACATACTCGAACGATGCGGGACTGTTCTGCCCCAGGCGGCCGGGGGCGGCCTCGATGTTCTGATCCTTTATGGCGCCCAGGACGTCCTGCGGCGAGAGATTATTAGCTATGAGCCGGTCGGGTTTCAGCCAGATTCGCATGGAATAATCTTTCGAGCTGAACACCTGCGCCTGTGCCACGCCGGGGATACGCTGCAGCTGCGGAATGACATTTATCCGGAGATAATTCTCCAGAAAGAGTTCGTCATATTTTGCGCTGTCATTGCTATACAAACCCACGAACATCAGGAAACTGTTCTGTACCTTTTGTGTGGAAACGCCGGCCTGTATCACTTCCGGCGGCAGCTGGCTGTTGGCCCTCGACACGCGGTTCTGCACATTCACTGCATCGATATCGGGATTGGTACCCTGTTTAAAATAAACTGTCAGGTTCATGCTGCCGTCGTTGCTGGAATTGGAGGTCATATAGCTCATATTCTCCACGCCATTGACCGCCTCTTCGATCGGGACGGCAACAGTGCGCGCCACCACTTCGGCATTGGCGCCGGGATAGGTGGCGGTGACCTGTACGCTGGGCGGCGCGATCTCCGGGAACAAGGTGATCGGCAGGGAAAATAAGGACAAGCCCCCTAAAAGCAGCAGAATGATAGATACAACCGTAGACAATACTGGCCGTTCGATAAATCTTTTTAGCATAGGTTGAGTTTTGGATAGTCCTTGATCAAAGAGGCGTCGCCTTCAGCAAACTATCGGTCGAGATCATCTGAGGCTGGATCACCATCCCATCCCTCAGTCCGCCGATCATCGTAGTGGACATGGAAGCAAGAACGATCCTGTCCCCCTGCTTTATGCCATCCGATACGAAGTAATAGTTGTTGGTCCTGCCGGAAATGCTCAGCGGCCTGGTCACGATCTTGTTACTGTCACCAACAGTATATACGAACACCTTGTCCTGCAATTCAAAAGTAGCATCCTGCGGTATCACCAGGACGGATTTGAGGGTAGTGGGTATTCTTATCTTTCCAGTGCTGCCGCTGCGCAACATCCCCTGTGCATTGGGGAAGCTGGCCCGGAATTTAATGGCCCCGACGGTCTTGTCGAACTGCCCTTCCACGAGCTCCACCTTTCCCGGCTGGGGATAGACGCTATTGTCCGGCAACACCAATTGAACGGGCGGCATTTGTTTTACTTTGTCTGCGATGGTATTGCCGGCATATTTCTCTTTGAACAAAAGGAAGTCGGGCTCGCTCATGGAAAAATAGACCCGCATATCCTTTGTTTCCGAAACGACGGTGAGGGCGTCTGCCATGCCCTTGGTAACAAGGCTTCCTGTTTTGAAAGGAATGGTCCCTACATAACCATCGCTGGGGGCTGTAATGGTGGTATAGTTGAGATTGATGTGTGCGGATTGCACGGCCGCCTGGGACTGATCCACGGCTGCCCGGGCATTATTGTAAATTGCCTGGGCGGACTTCAGCTGTACGTCCGACACTACATTGTTCTCGACCAGGGGCTTGAGCTTGTCTACGTTGATCTGTGCATTTTCCATCGAGGCCTGGGCTGCCACCAGGGCCGCCTTTGCATTATTCAATTGTTCTTCAAAGGGTCTTCTGTCGATGAGGAACAGCGGTTGTCCTTTGTGTACATAGGCGCCCTCGTCTACTTCTATGCCGGTGAGATACCCATCCACCTGCGGCTTTATTTCGACATCGCGGGTGCCCTGCACTGATGCCGTAAAATCCTGGGAGGTGGTGGCGGACTGCATCGAGGCGGTGATCACAGGCAGTGAAGGTGGCGGCATTTTTTCATTGCCCGCTGTGGCACTTCCGTCCTTGCAGCTGTACAAAAGCGCAAGGAAAATAAAGGGGAGTAAATGGGAGCGCTTCATTTTATAACATTTAAAAGATTCATAATAAATTTAACACTGTTAAATCCTTGAGCAAAAAAAATATTTCCTGCGGGGAGGAACTCCCGTTTGTAGTTGATTTTCTTTATTTTGCGAGCACTCCTAAATGTCCCTTATTACATGAAAAAGATAGTTTTTCCTCTGCTGTTCGTGTTTTTTACCTGTTCCCTGCAGGCCCAGACCAAAGTTTTCCGGGAGGTTAGCGAGGGTATTTCGACCCAGTTCAAAGCCATCACCCAGGACAATACGCTGGTCGGCTACCTGGCATTCACCCGGTTGGAAAAGGCTGATGCGGACTCTTTCAATTACCGGGTAACGATCATGGATGAAAACCTCAAGGATATCGGCACCGTAAATTTTCGCCAGGAAAACCTGGAGCTCCAGACCGTGTCTTTCGAGCAGAACGTGTTATGCCTGGGGTATATCCAAACCGAGTTGCCGGGCATACAAAAGATCAGGACCATGAGGGGCTACAGAAAGGTGGAAGATGCAGCAACATCCAGCCAAATGCTGATCCAGTTCATCAACCTTAACGGCAGGGTCATCAATACATATTATCGGGATGTACACCTGGCGACGGGTGAGCTGGCTGACAGGAATCAATATGCGACGGCGATAAAAGTAGTAAATTACCTGAAATACGGTATGCAGATCCGGAATGTTCCCAACAGCGGTTTCTGCTTATTTTACGGAGATGATTTTAAGCAGGACCTGATCCTGTTCGACACCAGGGGTAACCAGACCCACAAGTTAGAGGTCCCGGGGCTCGCTGATCACTATTACCTGCATGCTACGGCGACCTATATCTATCTTCTGACAAAGAAGGACCTGCGCGTTCCTGAAGGCGGGAACAGACTATACGTCTATTCTTCCAGCGATCTTGGCGCCCTGATCGATTTCGATCTGCGGGACTCCAAAGACAACTGGTTAAAAGTTCTCTCTTTTGACAATGATCCGGTGACCGGAGATGCATACATTGCCGGATGTATCATTAATCCCGCGATGGAAAAGCAGTTTGTCAGCGCTGCCGATTATGTCAACAAACCCTATATCGGCCTGTTTACGATCGATCTGGGTGGGCAGGGCAAGGATATGAAGGCTAATTGCAGCTATTGGGACGATGGGAAGTTCGCAGGTCTTGCCGGGGATGGCCTGTTTACCGACAAGGACTTTTACGTCAAATATGCCTCGGCATTCAAAGATTATAATGGCAATACTATTTTTGCCGGCACTGCCCTGGCGCTGGTAGGAAGCTCCAAATTCAAATTGTCGGACGGGGTCTTTGTGCGGCAGGAGGTATCCGGCAATGTGGCACTTGACAATAACATCCCCTGCGACGAAACAAAGAGTTTTGGTCCGGCGGGCCTGCTCTACGCCCTGGACAGGAAGGACTTTTACAAGGTGATCGATCCGGATATCAAAAGCAATTATATGATCATCGACGATGAGGAAAATATCTACATCTATAACGTAAACAGTAAAAAGATCATGAGGACCATCCCGCACAAGGATGGCAATATAAAAACGAGTGTCTTACCCGCAAAAGAAGGGCATATTGTCGTATCGAAATACAACCGGAAAGAAAAAACCACCAGTTTTTCGATCGAGACGCCATAACCATGAAAATGAATTAAATTTGTTCACCAGGACGGCGCTCCCGGTAAATTGCTCACCATTTAAAAGCTATTTGCCATGCCTTCACAAACGCGGAGAGACGCACTCAAAATTCTTGCAGCCGCAAGCGGCATTCTTCTTTTATCTCCTAATTCCATTTTAGCTGCGGCCCCGAGGAAAAAAGACCGTCTCGGCATAGCCCTCGTTGGCCTTGGCTATTATAGTACGGATCTGCTTGCTCCCGCCTTACAGCAAACCAAACACTGCTACCTTGCGGGCATTGTAACGGGTACTCCTTCCAAGGCAGAAGCCTGGAAGAGGAAGTATAACATTCCCGACAAGAATATCTATAACTATCAGCAGTTTGACAGTATTGCCAATAACCCGGATATCGACGTAGTGTACGTAGTACTACCCCCCTCGATGCATAAAGAATACACGATCCGGGCTGCCAGCGCAGGTAAACATGTGTGGTGCGAAAAGCCCATGGCCATGACTGAAAAAGAATGCCAGGAAATGATCGACGCCTGTCGTAAGAACAAGCGGTCGCTTGCTATCGGTTATCGTCTGCAGCATGAGCCCAATACGCAGCAGTGGCGTCACCTTGTCGACCACCTGTCGCTGGGCAAAGTGAAAAGGGTAGACTGTGCAGCCGGCTACCGGGATGACCGCACCGACCACTGGAAGCAGAAAAAGGAAATGGGCGGCGGGGTATTGTACGATATGGGGGTCTATTCCATCCAGGGCGCGCGCCTCGGAACAGGCATGGAGCCCATTGCCATTGCGTCGGCCAGGACCTCTACTACGCGGCCTGAAATATATAAGAACGGTCTCGATGAAACCACGGTGGCTACGCTGGAGTTTCCCGGCGGTGTAATGGCGGATATCAAATCGAGCTTTGGCGAAAACATCAACTTCCTCGATATCACCTGTCAAAGGGGGACCATTAGAATGGATCCGTATTCTGCCTATAATGGACAAAAGGGCAGCAGTCCGCTTGGTCAGATCTATCACCCCTACGACGTGCCCTGGCAGCAGGCTAAGCAGATGGATGATGATGCATTGGCGATCATGGAGGGAAAGTCAATGCAGGTGCCTGGCGAAGAGGGGTTGCGCGATATCCGGATCGTGGAAGCCATTTACCGGTCGGCCGGGAAAATGCAACGGGTTAGCTTGTAGCCGCTTTTATATCATTATTTTACCAATTGCCGGTTGCCCGGCCAGCATTGCTGAAGTTTCGACCATGTGAATGGCTCTTACTGTTTTTACAAAGGAATCGGGTGTTACCGAGATGGAATCGATGCCTTCCGCGACAAGGAACTGTGCAAAGTCGGGGAAGTCGGATGGGCCCTGTCCGCAGATGCCGACCTTTATGTTCTGTTCCTTTGCCGTCCGGATAAGGAGGCTTAGTAATCTTTTGACGGCCGGGTTACGTTCGTCATACAGGTCTGCGACCAGTGCGGAATCCCTGTCGAGGCCAAGGGTCAGCTGGGTGAGGTCGTTGGAGCCAATGGAGAATCCATCGATATACGCTGCAAACTCTTTAGCCATGAGGATATTGGACGGCAGCTCGGCCATGAGGTAGAGTTCGAGGCCGGCGTGCCCGCGGACAAGACCAAACTCCTGCATGGTCTCCTGTACGCGCTGCAGTTCTCCGACGGTGCGGCAGAAGGGGATCATCACCGACACGTTGGTCAGCCCCATCGTCTCGCGCACCAGCCGGATAGCGCGGCATTCGAGGCCAAACGCGGGTTTGTAAGCTTTTGAATAATATCTTGAGGCGCCCCGCCAGCCGATCATAGGATTTTCTTCTTCGGGTTCAAAATGGATCCCGCCCAGCAGGTTGCGGTATTCGTTGCTCTTGAAGTCGGAGAAACGGACGATCACCCGTTTGGGATAGAAGGCTGCTGCGATCTTGGCAATGCCAAAGGAGAGCTTTTGAATGAAATAGGACTCTTCGTCGGCAAAACCGCGGATCAGCTGGCGGATGGATGCTGAAAGGGCGGTATCGTTGATGTCCCGGTGAAAGAGCAGCGCCAGCGGGTGGGCTTTTATATAGTTGTTGATGATAAACTCTTCCCGGGCAAGACCGACGCCGCTGTGCGGCAGGTGGGCGTAGCTGAATGCGGACGAAGGCGAACCGACATTGAGCATTAGCGGTGTCGAAATATGGGGAAGGTCATCGAGATCGGTGGAGATCCGTTCGTAGTTGAGCCGGCCTTCATAGATAAGACCTTCTTCACCTTCCGCACAGCAGGCGGTGACGTCCTGGCCATTGTGCAACAACTCGGTGGCGTTGCCGCAGGCGACAATGGCGGGGACACCCATCTCGCGGGCTACGATGGCGGCATGACAGGTCCTTCCTCCCTTATTGGTGATGATGGCTGCAGCTTTCTTCATGATCGGCTCCCAGTCGGGGTCGGTCATGTCGGTGACGAGCACATCACCTTCGGCAAATTCCGTGCTGCCGAGCCGTTTGTCGAGCGAATACATGATATGGACCTTGCCGGCGGAGATACCGTCGCCGACCGCGATACCTTTTGTCAGGATGTTACGTGGGATGCCGGGATCGCCGATGCGATATTCGTTGAGCGTATTGTGCTGTTTGCGCGAGTGAATGGTCTCTGGCCGGGCCTGGACGATGAAGAGCTTTCCGGAAAGTCCGTCAACGGCCCATTCGATATCGACGGGGCACCATTTACTTTTCAGTTTGGAATAATAATCCTCGATGGTCATTACCCAGTCAGCCAGCTGGAGGATCTGGTCGTCTTCGAGACAGAAGCGGTACCGCTGCGTCTCTTCTGCGGGGATGATCCGCGTACGTTCGTCGCCATTGTCACCATAGACCATCAGCTTGTCCTTTACGCCAAGCTTCTTTTCGATAATGGGCCTGGAACCTTGCCGGCGGGTGGGTTTGAAGACGATGAACTCGTCTGGTGAGATAGCACCTTGCACCACCATTTCTCCGAGACCATAGGCTCCGTTGATCATTACTACATCCTTAAAACCGGATTCCGTGTCAAGCGAGAAGGCGACGCCGCTGCTGGCCAGGTCCGACCGGACCATCTTTTGAACGCAGACAGATAATCCTACAGTCGTCACATCGTAGTTAAATGTCTTACGATAACTGATAGCCCGGTCGGTGAATAGCGAGGCAAAGCAGTTGCGCACGGCATCGATCAGTGCGGCCGGGCCGCGGACGTTGAGATAGGTCTCCTGCTGGCCCGCGAAACTCGCGTCGGGCAGGTCTTCGGCTGTAGCGGAAGAGCGGACGGCGACGTCGGTCGCGGACTGGTCGTATCGTTGCGACAGCTGCTCATATGCAGCGATGATCTGGTGACTGAGTTCGTGTGGGAAGCGCGCGTTGCTGATGGCCTGACGGATCTTCAGACCGACCCGGCGCAGGGACTCCACGTTGTCGAAGTCGATGGTGTCCAGTTGTTGCCGGATAAAAGTCCCCAGCTGGCTTTGTTCGATGAACTGCCAATAGGCGTCCGTGGTGACCACGAAGCCGCCCGGGATCTTCACGCCGAGGCCGGTGAGATTCCTGATCATCTCCCCGAGGGAGGCGCATTTACCGCCAACGAGGGCGAGGTCGGAGAGGCCGACATCTTCGAGCGGAAGAATAATTCTTTTATTCATTAGAAATAAGTTTGAGAATGTAATTGTTTGACTTTGCCTGGTGTACAATTGAGCTGGACGGAGAGATGGGTCAGCATATGCCGGACGGTCTCGGGGATGCTGTATGCGAAATCCCATTTCCAGTCGGATGCTGCGACCGAGTCGTCCATGCTGATGGGCCACCCCTCTGCGACCAGCTGCCGACGGTCGGGATGGTATGTTATCGTAAAGTCCGGGATATAGCGTCGGATAGCGAGGGCCAGTTCCCCGGGGGAGAAGCTCATTGCATTGATGTTGTAGGCGCTGCGAACGCTGATGTTGATGGCTGGCGCCTCCATGAGCTCTAAAGTGGCCCTGACCGCATCGGGCATGTACATCATCGGCAGCGCGGTGCTCTCCTGCAGATAGCAGCAGTAGGATCCTGTCTTTAGTGCGGAGTGGAACATGTCAGTGACATAGTCCGTAACTCCACTGCCGTTGGGGGCAGCCTTATAGCTGATAAGACCGGGGTAACGAAGGCTGCGGACGTCCACGTTGTATTTGTTCCAGTAATAGCGGCACCAGAGCTCACCGGCGAGCTTGCTGATCCCCAGGTCCGTCTTTGGGTCCGTCAGCGCTGACTGCGGGCAGCCGAGGCGGGGGGCGTCGGGGCCGAAGACGGACAAGCTGCTGGGCCAGAAGACCTTTGCGATACCTCTTTCCGCTGCCAGGCTGAGGACGTTGAGAAGGGCCTGCATGTTCAGGTGCCAGGCATCGGAGGTAAATTCACCGGTATGGGAGGGCTTGTTTGCTGCGAACAGGTAGATCTGGGTGATGTCATAGCGGGATATGACGGAGGCCAGGGCCTGTTTATCAAGGATATCCAGCTGTTCATAGGGTCCCTCGTTCAGAGAACCTTCTTTTGGGGAGCCAAGATCGGCTGCGACCACGCGCAGGGCGCCATACATTTTCCGCAGCGCAGGCGTAAGCTCGGAGCCGAGCTGTCCCCGGGCGCCGACCACGAGTAGCGTGTCTCTCTTCATATTACAAGCAATCTTTTAGAAGATTAAAGTTGGCGAATGGCGTAAAGTTTTCCTAGTATCCCCGGAAAAACCGAAAATAAATCTACTTTTATATCGATATGTTGTTAATTTAAACGGTTGGTGTGGTCCGTCGATGGACATTCCGGAAAAAAAATCTTTTTTATGCTTGCCGATCTGAATGCTGTTGACATACAAATCCTGCAAATCCTGCAATACGACGCGCGCATGACGACAAAAGAGATGGCCGACAAGCTCGGCAAGTCGGTGACTGCGATCCACGAACGGATCAAACGGCTGGAAGAGGATGGCTATATACAGCGGTATGTTGCGCTGCTGGATAAAAATATGATCGGCAAGACCCTGACGGGATATACTACCGTGCAATTGAAGGAGCATTCCCAGGCAGTATTACGCGGCTTTGAGAGAGAGGTCATCAAGTTCCCCGAGGTCATGGAGTGCTGTCAGCTGACGGGGCAGTCGGATTTCCTGCTCAGGGTCGTCATCCAGGACATGCGTGCCTACAATGACTTCCTTTTGAACAGGCTGGCGACGCTGCCGAATATCGGGACGGTGCAGACCTCCTTTGTGCTGTCAGAGGCGAAGAGAGAGACGGCTTATCACCTTCCTTTGCCATCCCCGGATAAAGGTAAGCGGAAATAGATGATAGCGTAAAGCGGAAGCGGTTGGCCGCAGATGCAGGAATGCCCTTGATGGTTATCGGGAAGGCAACTTTTTTACTTCCAGCAGCAGGGATTTTTCAAAGTGCAGCTTCAGCATTGCTATGGGGCCTTTTACTGTCCCCAGGTCCCTGCCATTGACATAGTCGGTGACCTGGTAGGCTGCGTCCTCGTCGAGACCGCGCAGTTGGACGGTGCCGGTATAGGCGGGGTTGTAAAAGGCATAATACATGAGCTTGCCTTTTTGAATGCAGTGTGTTTCGGGATAGTCATAACCAATGTCATAAAGATCGCCGCGATAGTCGCCTGTGCTGAGCATTTTTTCATTGTAGAGACCCAGGTATTTATTAAAGAGGACTTCTTTTTCAGGGGAAAGATAACTCACGTCTTTTTTCGCTATGCCGGTGGCTGGCCAGACGAATTTTGTACCGGGCACTGCGCCGATACCGAGCTGGGAAGCGAAGTCGGCGTGGTCATCGGTAAGTTCAACGTGATCGCCGAAATAGGCAGTTCCGGGCATGAGGGCTTTGTAGACCTTTCCCTTAAGCCTGACCTGCCAGCTGCTTTCGGGGTCGCTGGCTACGAACTGGTTGGTGTATGGCATGTGGTAAAAGTTCATGCAGTCGCCGCAGGGACAAAACTCGACGACGGCGCCTGGTTTGATGCTACGGGCAGTCTCGAAGATGGTACGAAATAAAAGGGGCATATCTTCAAAGGATTGTTCGGGCCTGGTGATGTTGTGTCCACGGGCATAGTCGGGTGCACAGGCATTCATATGCTGGCCGTCGAGCTTGAGGGCATCGAAACCCCAATCGCGCATAAACAGCTCAACTGTCTTTTTGGTTTCTTCCAGCACCGTCGCATCGGTCGGAGACATGTAATAACTATCCCACCAGGTGATGTATTGGGGTGAGCCGTCTTTTTGTTGGATCAGGATATGCCGGTTGTTCCTGAGCAGTTTGCTATCGGGGTCTGCCGCGAGCGGCGCCCACCATAATACGGCTTTCATACCCTGGGCATGGATACTGTCGACAAAGGCTTTCATCTGTGCGTCGCCGCCCGGGAAATGTTCCTTGTTGGTATGCCAGTCGCCTTCTGCCTGTTGAAAACCATCATCCAGTCCCACCCATTTTATCCCGAGCTGTTTGACCTTTGGCAGGGTTTTGAGGATCTCCGAAAGTGTAAAATCACGTTCGTATCCCCAGGCGCACCAGACAGGTTCGTAGGCTGCGGGTTCAGAGGCGGCGGCTTTGATACCTCTTGTTGCCATATAGGAGCCATAGTTGCGAAGGGTGGCAAAACAATCTTTTTGGTGGACGCTGACGAAGGTTTCGACGGTCCGGAGGGTGTCTCCGGGGGCCAGCCGGTACAGGGACGGATACTTGTATTCGACGCCGATGGATGCACCGGCGGCGCTGCTGTCGTAGTCTACGGGAAGGCAGACGAGCTGGGCCACCTTTGCGGTATGGCCAACGGCGATGCCCGCGTCCTTACGCCAGAGGTCGGTGACCGGGATGCCCCCACCATAGTCAGAAGCGTTCATTCCCATGAAATTGCTTTCGTAGAAACCGGGGTTGACCTTTTGGATCCAATCGCGCCGGTCGCTGTGGGAGCTGCCCTGAAAGCTGAAGAAGCGGGGTTTGTCGGTGGAGGGGATGATCTCGTAGCGGTTGTTGCCCCATTTTTCTACTTCGACGGAGTTGTGGCCATGGTTGATATAGGCTGCCTGAATATAGGCGCTGTTGGGGAACTGATCATAGGTAGTTACAGACAGGATCTTTTCGAGTCTGTGCCTGCTGCTGGTACCATAAAAAAGCCAGCGTGTGCCTGTTCCGGACTGGTTCTGAAGCCGGCTCTTTACTTTCCGTGTCAGCAGGAAGTCTTCGGCCGTATAGTATTTTGTAGCCAGGTATTCCGAGAAAGCAAACCCGGACATAAGAGGTTTACTGCCGGGAAAAAGGCTGGTGATCTGCGTTTGCAGATGATTGTTGACAGCCAGCCGCAGATCTTTGTTCCGGACGATATCTGCTTGGGCAGACAGCGTGGTTGACAGCAGCAATATGGGGATCGACAGGAGAAGACTGCGCATAGATTTAGTGTTGAGTGATGATCTTTTCTGCGTTGGCCTGATAGAGCTTGCGGAGGACGTCCTTTGGAAGATTGAATCCATACAATGCCCAGTGGTAGTCGGATAGGGAGGGGTCGTAAAAATGTTCGTCCGTCGTCTCGAGGATACGGAAGGTGCTGCGGTACATGGATGCTTCGGTACCCATATCCGTGCCGTACACCAGGCGGTCCTGCCACCGGGTTATAAAAGCGGCGGCGAAGCGGGGGATGGGACCGGTCTCGGCGTAACGGGCGGCGATGTCTGCATAAAGGTTAGGATGTCTGGAGAGCAGATCGCCAAGAACGTTGAGATCGGAACAGCAGTTGGCGAAATGGCAGGCGACGAAGGTGACGTTGGGGTTTTCGCCTACGGCTTTCGACAGGCTGGCCAGGAGCTGGTCGTGGTCGAGTTTGCCGGGGACCTGCATGTTGACATGCCATTTTTCGGCGTTCATAAGGCCGTCATTGGAAGCGTCGGGCTGTTGATACATCCACCGGTCTTCGGCGACATGGATGATGACAGGCATTTTCAATGCCCCGCAGCGGCTGAGCAATGGTTTCAGGGCGGGGTTGTCGATGTGGATGCCCCGGCCCGGAGTCGGGTAGGAGTAGAGCTCTCCTTCCCCTTTGTCTCCCAGCTCACCGATGCCGCGTGCGCCTTTCTGATAACACCTGTTCAGTTCGGCAATCGCTTTTTCTGCCCATCCCGGCTGGCCGAAACCTGTATAATCGAAACCGCAGTAGAAAAGGAAACGGCCTTTATAACGGCTGTACTTATCGACGATGGAGTCGAAGCGGGGGCCTGTGGAATAGGTTAATATGACCGTTCTGGCGATACCGGAGGAGTCCATGGCTCTTACCCACCGGTCGATGTCGGCGTCGGACTTCGCATAGTCATGACTGTGCATGTCCGTCACCGGCCAGGCTGCTTTTGTGACCCGGGTTATGGGAATATTGTAAATTGAAACGGGATGGTAGTTCTTCAGCAGAATATCATTGCCGGCACGGGCAGTATTTTTGCTGTCGGTCTGGGCGAGGCTGCCGTATTGCAGGAAGAGCAGGCAGGCTGGCAGGAATAGTAGTGTCGGGATAAGTCTTTTCATGAATTGATGACGTTGAGCTTTCGGGTGATGAGTGTCTGTACTTCGCTGATGGCTTCGGGGAAGATCTTACGCAGGTCTATCTCGTTGGTATCGGTGAGCAGGACCTGCAGCTTTTTCATAAATGTATTTTTGGTTTCGGTGGCCAGGTTGATCTTGCTGATACCGAGACGGACGGCTTCGCGCAGGGTATCGTCGGGGATGCCGCTGCTGCCATGGAGGACAAGGGCGCCTTGGGTGACAGCCCGGATCTCTGCGAGGCGGTCGAGGCGAAGTTTTGGGGGATCTTTATAGAATCCATGTGCGTTGCCGATGGCGATGGCCAGGGCATTGATGCCGGTGGCTGTCTCGAAGCGCTGGGCGTCGGCGGCGGTGGTAGGTTCGGCCTGTTGGTTCTGTCCCAGTTTGGCTACATATCCCAGCTCAGCTTCGACGTTGGCGCCATAGGGCTCGGCTATTCTTACAACCTCGCTGGTGATGCGGACGTTCTCTTCGAATGAGGTTTCACTGGCGTCGATCATGACGCTATCGAAGCCGGCGTCGAGGCATTTTCGAATGAGCCCCGCGTTGCTACCGTGGTCGAGGTGGAGCCAGCCTTCTACTTCCAGCTCTTTGAGCATGGAGCGGGCCATATCGGCGGCGGGTTGGATACCGAGATAGTTGAGAGAGCTTTCGCTGAGCTGGAGGATCAGGGGGCAGTTGGCGCTGCGTGCTGCGAGAAGCAGACCTTTGAGCGTTTCGAAGTTATAGAAATTGACGGCCAGCAATGCTTTTTTCCTTGCGGTATACTGGACCAGGGCTTCTTTCATTGTCATATTGCTACATTAAATTTTTCCAACGCGAGCTGTTTTACCATTTTATAGTCGGCAAAGGCGGTTGTGCCTCCGTTTTGCGTGGTATTGATGGCGCCGCAGAGGGCTCCGTGGGCCATACATTCTTCGAGTGGGGCACCTTTGACATAACGGTGGAGGAAACCCGCATTAAAGCTGTCTCCGGCTCCGATGGCATCAGCCACTTCCCTGTTGAGGAAGGCGGGTTGGTGCAGGCGTGTTGGTCCCTGTTGCAGCAGGGCGCCTTCATTACCTTTCTTTACGACGATGATATGAGAGTTGCCGGCCAGGGAAGAGAGACATTCTTCGAGACTGTTCCTGCGGGCGAGTCTTTTCAGCTCTTCTGCGTTGGGCAGAAAGACATTGACGAGGGGCAACAGCTGCTGGAGATCGAGATCCCATTCTTCGGCCGGGTCCCATTGGGGGTCAAGAGAGGTGGTGAGACCTTTTTGCCTGGCACGCTGGAAAAGCGTCAGCAGATCGGGTTTCAACGCGGGCTGAAGAAAGACGGAACTGACGTGCAGGTGTCTTGCGGAATCCAGCAGTCCGTCGGTGATATCGGTTGCGCAGAATTCGCTCATTGCACCGGGGTAGGTGACCATCGCGCGATCTTCTGCGATGCTGAGGGCAACAGTAAGACCGGTATCGGCGGAATCGCTTTGTATGATAGAGCTGGTATCGACGCCTCTGGCGGCCAGGTCGGCAAGGATCTTAGCGGCAAAATTGTCACGGCCAACGCGGCCGCAGAAGGCGACGCGTGTGCCAAGGACACTGAGGTTGCTGGCGAGTATGGCGGAGCTGCTGCCGAGGGTAAGCAGCATACGGTGAGCGATGATCTCTTTACCGAGCTGCGGAAAGGCGTCGAGCCTATCCATGATGAGGTCGATATTCAGCTCGCCGGCGACGAGTACGTCTGTTTGTTTATTTGGTAAAAGCATGGTTTTTAATTTGTGCATTCCCTGCCGGAAACGGATCAGGCTTCAACGGGATAGATGGTGACACCTTCTACGATCCTGGATATGGCACCGCTTACGGAAGGGCTGTCGGGCATAAGGCCCAGGCTAAGGCTTTTAAAAAATCCGAGCAGCTGGGCGGGCAGGATGCTGCAGACAGTGAGGAAGTCTTCCGCTAACCGGCTGTCTTTCGCAAGCCCTTCCCCATTTGACAGCGTAATTGTCGTCTGAAGTATTTCATGCCGCGCTGGTTGTTCTGCAACGCCCAGGTGAAACAGGGCGCTGTTGCCGGTATTCATGGCCTGGAGCAGATCTGCCTCGTACTGGTGAACGTAATCATTGTTGCTGAATAAGTAGAAGATAAGGGTGGTTTCGTCGATAACGGCTTTGGGACCGTGCCGGAAACCCAGATAGGAGTCGGATTTGCAGATGACTTGTCCGTCGGTGAGCTCCTGCAATTTCAGGGCGGCTTCAGTTGCCGTTCCGAAAAGCGGGCCTGATCCTAAAAATACGGCCCTTTCGAATTCTTTATCAGCAATTTTCCGAATATTTTCTGTTTGATCGGATATTATTTTCTCCGCGATGGAAGTCAGCAGCCGGACCTGGTTTTGGCAGTATTCCTTTTCCTTTGGCCGACTGATGAGCAGGGCAGCCAGGAGCATAGAGGAATAGCTGCCGGTCATGGCGAGGCTTTTATCATTGGCTTCCGGGGGCAGTACAAAGACGGAAACAGGATTGGTGGAAGTATACTGTGCCAGTGCGCCTTCTTCGTTGCAGGTGATGATGAGATGAAAGCATTTTTTGCAGAGCCTGTCGGCCAGCTCGAGTGCGGCGCAGCTTTCGGGGCTTTTGCCGCTGCGGGCAAAAGATATGATGAGGGGGCATTGGTCCTGTCTGAAATAATGCCGGGGATGAGAAAGCAGATCGGTGGTGGCTATGGCTCTTGTTATTCTGCGGGTACGGGTGAAGAAGGTGCCTATGAGAGAAAGCCCGATGAAGGCGCTGGTGCCTGCGCCGGTGAGGACGACCTGGTCGACCTCCTGGAGGGCATTATCTAAAAATTCCTGTATGCGTGACGATTCCTGGTAATATTTTTCTTCGGTGCTTTTCCATAAGGCCGGTTGGCCGGCTATTTCCCTTGCCGTATACAATGCTCCCCGGGCCAGCAATTCGGTCTCGGACAAGTTTAAGTAGGTCATTTTTGATATTTTAAAAACAAATATAATAACTTCTTTCAAAAACTTTTTAAATCTTTCAAAGTCTTATTTTTATTTGAGCTAATCGGAAGTGATTTCCGTAGATATGTTTGTTTTGTAATCATATTTTAATTTCTTTTACATCCAATTTATTACTCCAGTGCCAAGAAAAATAAGAAATACGGTATCCAGGCGGAAGAAGATACTGGAACGAATACAGGAGACGGGTGAAGTACTGATCGCGGGGCTTAGCAAAGAGTTCGACGTGAGCGAGGTAACGATCCGCAATGACCTTGACTACCTGGAGCAGAAGAATCTGTTGATCCGGGCGAGGGGTGGGGCGATACATTCGGACAGTCATGTAGGGATCGACCAGCGGCTTGCGGAGAAGAACAAGCTGCATACGGAGCAAAAGGCGGCTATCGGAAAGATGGCGGCTTCACTGATACGGGATGGGGAGACGGTGATCATCGATAGTGGTTCGACTACGGCGGAGATCGTCAAGAATCTGGGAGGGATCCGGCAGTTGAACGTGATCACCAATGCCTTGAATATCGTCAACCAGCTGATGAATTATACTAATTTCAACGTTATCATACCCGGGGGCTATCTGCGTCAGAATTCGATGAGTCTGGTGGGGCCCCTGGCCGAGAACAACCTGCAGGGTTTTTATGTCGACAAATTATTTCTGAGTACGGATGGTTTCGATACCGATCATGGGATATATACCCCCAATATAGATGAAGCCCATTTGAACATCACGATGATCAATATTGCCAAGGACGTGATCCTGGTGACAGACAGCAGTAAGTTCAAGCGAAAGAGCCTGGCACTGATCTGTACCATCGACAAGCTGAGGACTGTCATCACCGACCGGGGGATACCCGCGGATGACAGGTACAAGCTGGAAGCTGCGGGTATCCAGGTGATCGTGGTATAGGGCTGTTTGTACGCCCCGCCTATGCGGGCTTATTCGCTGAGCAGGTAAATGGCTATGGCGGCAAGGACCAGTCCGATGAGCAGCACTGTACCGGGCATTACAGCATAGATGATCAGCGAAATGATAATGGTGATGACGGGGGATAGTCCTGTCAGGGGCACCACGATGATGGCTTCTCCCTCCCGCAGTGCGTATACGAGTGTCAGCGCACCTACCGAATTCAATAGATGGACGATGGCGGCCAGCCAGGGACCTTTGAACCCCCAGTTGATGGGCTGGGACAGATCGGTCATGGCGATGGCTACGGGCGAAAGCAGCAGTGCGCTGATGCACATATACATAAAAATGCTTTCCGCCTTCATGGTCTGGTTGCTGAACTTCATGACATAGGCCTGCAGGCCCCACATCACGAAAACCAGTATCGTCAGCAGGAGCCAGGCATGTTCTCCCCCTGGTCCGGAAAGATGCGGATTGGCGAGGAAGACTGCCGCGGCCAGCGCAAGCCCGATGCCTATCCAGCTTCTCCGGCTGGCTCTTTCCTTCAGAAGAAATACAGAGAGCAGGATCGTCAATACAGGAAATAGGGAGATCAGCGGAAATACAATATAGGCGGGTCCCTGGCGAAGCGCTTCGAACAGGATCAGCTGACCGCCTGCACCCAGCACACCGACAGACAGGCCGAGTCCGATGGAACGGCGATCGGTTTCGGGTTTCCAGCCAATGACGCTGAGGGCGGCAAGGCTGCAGGGCACCATGGTCAGGCTCCAAACCACATATCCCAGGGTGGCCGGAAAGCCGGATTTTTCAGGGATCTCGATAAATGCTCCCCATATTCCCCAGAAGATAGTCGTTATCATGGCGTAGAGCAGCCAGCGTTTTGGTTTTTTGTTCATGAGCGTTTTCCTGCCTTTTTATGGGGCGGGTTAAAAATAGGGAAAAAAAATTCTTTCTTATTAAAAAACAATTAAAAAGAAAGGTTTCGAAATAAAATAGAAAGATTATTTGTTTCGAAAATTAATACTTGATATATTTGAACAGAAGGAATCGCAAGTATTAAAATTATCGGAACGAAAGATGCCAGCTGAACTTATAAGCAACCGTATCTACTTTCCCAGGCCATTCGCCTTTGTCATTGACGACATGGGGTGGATACAGGGTTCGAGCATGGGGGAGAAGGTACCGCGAGGTCCTTACAGGGGTGGAGTCAAAAGGGTGTTCGGTCGGGATGATTACCGGCATGTGGTAGAGATCGCCCAAAAAGTGGGCGTAAGGGTGCAGGGATTGTTCGTATTGAGCGAGCTGGACAGGAATAATATACTGGCCGGATACCCGAGCACTACCTTTCAGCGTGGGAGATGGGATAATTCGGTCAACATAAATGAGGAGCAGTTGGAGATGGTCAATTATGTCGTGGGGCAGTCGGCGTTTCTCGAATTTGGATTTCATGGAACAGGTCATGAACACTGGCCTGAGGATGGGGTGCAGAAAAGGGCGGAATGGTATAACCTGGAAGACGATCATCCCTGGCCGGAAGAGGTAATGAGAGCGCATGTGGAGGCGGCGAGATCCATACTTGAGCAGTACGGACTAACGCCATCGGCCGGCCATTCGTTCCCGGAGACATTCGTGCCGGGTGCATACAGCTTTTACTGGAATCCTCGCGGGGAGTTCAGTCTGGGTAAGCTGATGCGGGAAACGGGTGTGAAATATGCCAATACCAATTTTACGGTAATACCGGAGCTTGATCCGCCTGCCGAACTGAATGGAGGAGGGTTTGATCACGGTCTTCATGTGCTGGGCCGGCTCAATTATGGCAATCTCTGGCATGAACTGCGGTCGCTGCCGAAGGTCCCGATCGATATGCAGCCGACCGATATAGTAGAGACGCATTGGATCAACTGGCTTGCTTCCGATGATTTTCTGCAGCCTGAGGTCAGTGCGTTGTGGGTCGACTATTATCGGCAGGTGGCCCGGCTCCCGGAACGTTATCCTGCGAAGAATACTGCGCAGCTTCATGCGCAATGGCTTTATAAAAAATATGCGGTGATCAGCATGATTTCGGAAGGGGAGATCGCCATTGACAATACGCGGATGCCGTCCGAAGCTTATGAAAATGGTATAGCGGGAAATCTTTTGCTGAAGTTCAAACTGCGGGAGGGAGAGCATATTTCCAATGCTACTGTCAACGACGAGCCGGCGACCGTATTCCTGGAGCAGGACAGTTATGGTTACCTCTACCTTCCGGTACTTCAACCGAAAAAATACAGCCTCAGGTATGAGATCGGAGGACATTATCCCCCTTTTGGTGTCGCTGCCGGGGGAACCTACAATGTGCTTGGGCTGACGAAAAGCGAGGAGAGGGCCACGATCCTGATAAATATGTATGGCAGACAGGATGTGAATATTTATTGTGAACGGCCTTTTGAAGTCAGCTCCGATCGGAAGGATCTGCTGGTGGTGCAGGTTTCCTATGATGAACCGGCACGAAAATTAACCGTCATGCTCGAGTCTACCGATTACCAGGGGGTAACTGGTACTATCACGCTCCTTTGGACGTAGAATAGTTTCTGGCCGTAGAATAGTTTCCGAACCAAATCCTTCAAACACTTATCCGCCGCCTGCCGGCCGTTGCAGCAGGTCCCGACAGAATCCTTTAGATGGGGCGACAAACTCATTCCTCGTGTTTGACTTGTCGCAGCCAATTCAGCCGCCACGTGATTTCCTAACCAAAACAATTAAAGACCATGCAATCAACTGCAAGTTTTCGGGCTCATTCAAGCGGTAAGCCCGGGCTAATTCCTCTCTTACAAAGAACGTCTCTTGCGACGTTGCTTTTATTCCTGGGACTTCTGGCAAGTGCAACGGGTTTCATCCCCTGGTCCGGCACCGCCGGGCCCGTCACTGGTAAAGTGACCAATTCACAGGGAGAACCTCTGGCAGGAATTACCGTTATGATAAAGGGTAGTTCCATCGGCGTGACCACCGATAGTCGTGGGGCTTATTCGATCAATGCTCCTTCGAACGGTACACTGGTATTCTCTTATGTAGGATATATTTCGCGCGAAGTGGAAGTCAGGGGCAAACTCAATATCGACGTGATACTCGAAGAGAATAATTCCTCGCTCAACCAGGTCGTGGTCGTGGGGTATGGTACATTGAAAAGAAAGGATCTGACGGGTTCGGTCGGTTCGGTGTCTTCAAAAGATATCAGCGACCTTTCGGTAACGCGTGTCGATCAGGCTCTATCAGGCAAGGTAGCCGGTGTGCAGGTGAAAACAGTATCCGGTCAGCCTGGTGCAGCCCCTCAGATCAGGGTGAGGGGGATCGGAAGTATTTCCGCGGGGACCGATCCTCTTTACGTGGTGGACGGATTTCCTACGGACGATATACAGAGTCTTAGCCCCAACGATATCGAAAGCGTCGACATTCTCAAGGATGCTTCCGCTACGGCTATCTATGGATCCCGCGGCGCCAACGGCGTGGTGATCATCAATACCAAACGCGGGTCTGCGAAGACGAGCATTATGAATTTCGAAACTACGTATGGCCTGCAATCGGTAACCCGTATCCCAAAAACGATGAATGCCAGGCAGCTGTCTCAATATGCATTGGATGGATTGAGGAATGCGAATGTCGATGCCGGTTCAGATGTATCCGGAGATCCCAGTACATGGGATTCGCCGGTACAGCCGATACCTCTGGCTGTCCTTGCCGGGACCGACAAAACAGATAACGTAATGACCAAACAGCTGTTGCGTACGGCGCCGGTCTCGCAATACACTTTATCCGCCTATGGCGGGACCGAGAAGGTCAGGTATGGTTTGAGCGGCGAGTATCTCAACCAGGAAGGTATAGTTCTCGGAAGTAATTTCAAACGCTATTCGCTGCGGGCAAATATCGATGCTAAATTGAACAGCAGGTTGTCGGTAAAAGTCAATCTCAATCCTTCTTATTCTACTTCCAATATAATGTCGGAGAGTTCTGCCGCAGACTACAACTATTATGTCTCTGCGAGTCCGATCAACAGGGCGCAGCTGTGGCCGGCTTATTTGCCTGCACGTACTCCTACGGGAGATTACTACCAGTATTCTTCTGATGTCGCTTCCCCGGGCTGGAATCCGCTGGCATGGGTGCAGAACGTGACGAACAAGAGAAATGTCATGCGCCTGCTGGGAAATGTAAGCGCGGAATATAAGATCACCAACGACCTGGCATTGAATGTGCTGCTTGGCGCCACGCTTCAGAATGCACATATGATGCAATTCGTGCCTTCCCTTCCGGCATTGGCGGAGAACGGTGATTTTGTCCCGAACATAGCGTCGGGTGTTGACAGTACTGCAATGGACGTCAACTGGCTGACGGAATATACCGCCAACTATCACAAGACCATTTCGAAACACAGTTTTTCAGGTCTTGCGGGTTTTACGGTCCAGAAAGACCACCTCGAGTCCAATTTCCTGACGAGCAACAGATACCCGAATAACCTTGTACCTACGTTGAGTGCGGTTGCGGGCATACTTACGGGCGGGTCTTCCGACGTATCCGAGTGGTCGCTATTGTCATACCTGCTCCGTTTCAATTATAACTATGACAGCAAGTATTATGTTACGGCTTCTGTGCGTACGGACGGCTCTTCGCGTTTCGGTTCCGAGAACAAGTATGGCTGGTTCCCGTCAGTGGCGGTGGCCTGGAGAATTTCGGATGAAAAGTTCCTGAAGGATGTATCGTTCCTGAGCGAGCTTAAGCTGAGAGGCAGCTATGGGCAGACCGGCAACAACAATATCGGCAATTACCAGCAGTATGCCACCATTAACTATAACAGGTATGTTTTGGGTAATGCGGCTGCAACGGGTTTTTCGCCGGCCCTCCTGGCCAATCCCCTGCTGACATGGGAAAAGCAAAAAGCGGTAAATGCCGGTCTTGACGCAAGTTTTTTTGACAGAAGATTGTCCATTACAGCGGATTATTTCAAGTCTAAGAATACGGACCTGCTGTTGAATGTCAATATTCCTGCGATCACCGGCTTTTATAATACCCTGAAGAATATCGGAGAAGTGCAGAATACCGGTTTCGAGTTTACGCTGAGTACGGTCAATGTCAAAAGCAAGGATTTCCTTTGGACGACAGCATTCAATTTCTCGACTTATCGCAACCGGGTGAATAAGCTTGGACCTGGAGGGGATCCTATTTATTCGGGTTCCAACATCACAAAGGTTGGACAGCCTATCGGGATGTTCTATGGCTTTAAGACGAATGGGGTATATCTGAATCAGGCTGATGTTGCCAAGAATCCCATCTTTGGCGCAGGTACTAAGGTGGTATCGCATCCTGGGGATGTAAAATATGTCGATGTGAACAAGGATGGAGTGATCGATAACAACGATCAGACCATCATGGGCAATCCCTATCCCAATTTTTACTACGGCATGACCAACAATCTCTCTTACCAGCATTTTTCGCTGTCCTTTACGATCCAGGGTACTCATGGCAACCAGGTATTGAACATGGCTGCTATCGGTCAGGAGAATACCAGAGGTAACCGCGTTGCCCAACTGGCTTCGCAGATCAATTACTGGAAATCGGAATCGCAGGTGGGAGACGGTAAAACGCCAAGGCCCAATAATGCCGTAACAGGTAACAATCGTGCTGTGAGCCAGCGTTATCTCGACGGAGGGTCTTTTATGCGGGTCAACAATATCTCACTGTCCTATCTGCTGCCTGACAGGTCGATCGCGAAGATCGGGCTTAAGTCGGCACGGATCTTCGTAAATGCCACCAATGCGATCACGATCACGAAAAATACCGTGTCTTTCAATCCTGACGTGAGCAATAGCGGAAGTCCGTTGACCCCGGGAGTGGATTTCAACGATTATCCCCTTCCAAAAACCTTTGTAGCAGGAGTAAATATTGGATTTTAATCTAACCGTTCATCAAAAGGACCAACAATGAAAAAAATATTTTATATAGCTGCACTGGCATCACTGACAGGATTGTCCTGCAGCAAGAAATTTATCGACCTGACGCCCGTTTCGTCGGTCAGTACGGAATCGTTGTACAAAACCGATAAGGACTTCAGCGACGCTGTGACCGGGGCATACAGTCTGTTAAGAGATCAATACCAGGTCTTCTGGCAATTCGATCTTCCCAGCGACGATGCCCGGCATCAATGGCCTTCCGAAGACATCGATCTGAGGCTGGATAATTATACCTACCAGAACAATGAGGATTTCTTCTATAGTTCCTGGGGCAATTATTATGGAATAATCTACCGGGTCAATACCATTCTCGATAAGATAGCAAAGGCTGATCCGGCCGTTGTTACCAATAAGGACCGGTATATTGGGGAAGCGAAGTTCCTCCGGGCCCTTTGTTATTTCGACCTGGTCCGTGTTTTTGGCGACGTACCCAAGGTTACGGCTCCCATCACCGATGTGGAGGCACTGAAGACTCCGCGGGAGAAGGTGGAGAACATTTACACAGACGTCATCATCAAGGACCTCCAGGATGCAGCCGGTTCGCTTCCTGCCAGCTATACAGGTTCAGATATCGGAAGAGCAACCAGCGGCGCTGCTACGGCTTTACTTGGCAAGGCCTATCTCACTAAGAAGGATTTTACCAATGCGGAAGCTACATTGACGAAGGTGACCACGATGGGTTATTCGCTACTGCCCAATTATGCGGACCTTTGGGATTATTCGAAGGACGAACATCACAGCGAGTATATTTTCGATATCGAGTATGAGACGGGAATACAGCAGGGCAGTGAGTTCACCAACATGTTCTTCCCCCGTTTCCAGGCGGCGGCCGATTTCTACCAGGTATATGGAGGAACGGGCGACTCGTATAATCCATCGAACGGTCTTTTTACTATATTCGAGTCCGGTGATAAGCGGGCTGCTATAACTGCTTCCAATGGCTTTACCGATCACAATGGTGTATATCAGTCGCTGAACAACAGTGTTGGGGCGAAGACAATGACACTGAAGTATATCACTCCTGTCACGATAAGCAACGATAGCAAAGCGAACTGGAAGGTCATTCGTTACGGGGATGTGATCCTGATGCTGGCCGAGGCGCTGAATGAGAACAACAAGACCAGCGATGCGATAACTTATCTGAATATGATCAGGGCCAGGGCCGGTGTACCGACCTATACCGCGATGAGCCAGTCGGATCTTCGGAATTCGATCTACCTGGAACGTCGCCGCGAGCTGTCTTTCGAAGGGCATCGCTGGTTCGACCTGGTGAGGACGGGTTTTGCTGTCTCTACGCTTCAATCGCTGGGGATGAAGCCTTATATGGTATTGTATCCGATACCGCTTGCGCAGATACAGATCGTCAACAATCCTTCGATCCTGTCACAGAACCCTGGTTGGTAATAAAATAGAATCTTATGATCATTGAAAAGGAAAACGTTGAGACTATGATGGCCGGCGTGCAGGTGGGCGCTGTATCTTTTGCGGATGAGGGGGTTGAGAAAGTATTGGATATCTTTCAGCAAAAGGCTGCGGCCAATACGGTTTTCATCACCACGTTCACACACGGGCGCGGGTTGGCGGGCAGACAGATGCCAGGCGTAAAGTTTCCGGATCATGGGTCGATGGAGTCCGATGAGAAAACATTCTATGGCGGCAATTATGCCACTCCTCACCCGGAATATTATGCGAATACTGTGATCAAGGTGCCTCATGCGCCCGACCTTGGCAAACTTGATATCCTGGAATCGATAACCGGCCCGGCGAAAAGTCGGAACATGAAGGTCATCTGCTGCCTGGAAGATCAGTGGCATACGGATGTGCCGGGTGTTTCGGAATGCCTGGAAGTGGATCTGATGGGAAGGAAGAGCAATACATTATGTCTATTCAATCCCAATGTCCGCGAGTTCTGGAAGGCACTGGTGACGGACACGGTCCGATCCTATGATGTAGATGGGATCATGTTGTTCAATGAGCGGAACGGACCTTTGCTGAATGCGCTTGGGGCGAGTCATTTCCAGGCAATAGAGCCGGGCAGGGTGACCTGTTTTTGTGAATTTCATATCGCTGAGGCCAAACGGCTGGGGATCGATGTGAGCCGTGCGAAGGAAGGGTATAACAAACTGGCGGCATTTATAAGGGCCTCTCTCAAAGGTCAGCGGCCATCTGACGGTTATTACGTCGAATTCGAGCGGTTGTTGCTGGAGTATCCCGAGATCGTCGCCTGGGACAGGCTGTTCGACAAGGGTAAACATGAGGTGCTTAACGATGTATATGCAACTGCCAAGTCCGGCAGGAAGGATATACAGGTCGGGTTCCATATCGAACATGTCAATTCGTTCAATCCTTTTTTCCGGGCTACGCGCGATTATGCAGAGCTTGCGGTAAAGGCCGATTTCCTCAAGATCGTGGTCTATAACAATTGCGGCGGCGAACGATATGCCAACTTCATCCGAAATATCGGGTCTACCTTGTTCAGGGATGTGCCGTTGGAAGAGCTGATGCGGATGAACAATCACCTGTTGAATTATTCAGGGGAGGCAGCGCTGGACCAACTGGCGACTTCGGGTCTTTCTTCGGGTTATGTATTCAATGAAATGCAGCGGGCGAAAGCGGGTGTCAAAGGAAAGTGCCGTGTCGTTGCGGGTATCGATGTGAACATCCCGACGGCGGAGGGCAGCCGGAAGGCGTCGCCGGAGGATACTTATGCCGCCACGCTGGCGGCGTTGAAGGCCGGTTCCGATGGCATAGTTCTATCCCGTAAATATTCGGAGATGATGCTGGGCAATATTGATGCTGCAGGGCGCGCATTGCGTGAGGCGGCTAAAAAAAATAAATAATATCAAATGAGAAAGAAGAAGACTTCGATTAAAAAGATAAACCTGGGTGCGGCATCCCCATCGCGGCGCCATTTCCTGAAGAACGGTTCTGCGGCGGCGGTTGCGCTGGCTGCATCTCCGCTGGCGTTTGCGGGCAGGGGGGGCAAGTCCGGCTCCGGCAGCGGTGATGGCAGGGGTGGCTCCGGCGGCTCGTCTGAGAAGATGATCGGCATCCAGATCGGGGCTGCATCGTTCATGGACGAGGGTGTCGACAAGGTGTTGGATATCATTCAGACGAAGGGCGCTGTAAATACTATATTCATCAGTACGTTCTGCTATGATCGCGGGCTCAACGGCCGCCAGATGCCGGGGCATCCATTTCCGGATCATGGCCCGGCCGAATCGGACAAAAAGTTCTATCATGGAGGCAACTATGCCACTCCTCATGCAAAATTCTATGAGCATACTGCGATAAAAGGGGATAAGATGAAAGCGCCGGATTTCGGGGATTCGGATATCCTGCAAAAGGTGATCCCTGCCGCGAAGAAGAGAGGTATTAAAGTGTATGCTTCGGTTCTGGACAGTTTCGATTATCCGGATGATGTCCGGAAGAATATCTCCGAATATATGGAGGTCGATCTGGCGGGAAACAAAGGACAGGCGATGTGTTTTTACAAACCCGATGTCAAGGCGTTCTGGAAGGCCGTGGTCACGGATATCAGCTCTTCCTATGACATAGACGGGATATTGTTCTTCAACGAACGCAACGGTCCGCTGACCAATACTATCGGCGCGAATTTCGATGTCGGTTTCCATGCATCGAGGATCACCTGCTTTTGTGACGATCACAAGCGGGCTGCGGCAGCGCATCATATCGATTTCGAGCGGGTAAAGGAGGGCTATCGCCGGCTCGATAATCTTGTCCAGCAGTCACTGAAGGATGTCAGACCGACGGATGGATATTATGTGGAGTTCGAACGTCTCATACTCAATTATCCCGAGATGGTGGCCTATCACCAGATCTTCGATCATGGCAAACATGAGATCCTGAAGGATGTGAAGGAAGCGGTAAAGGCGGTGAATAGCAATTTACAGGTGGGGTTTCATATCGAACATGAAAATTCTTTCAATCCCTTCTACAGAGCTACCCGGAATTATGAGGATCTGGCTATGAGGGCGGATTTCCTGAAGGTCGTCGCGTACAACAATGCCGGCGGCGAGCGATATGCGAGTTTTATCCGGACGATCGGTTCTACGATGTTCAGGGACGTTCCGCTGGAAGAGCTGATGCGTTTCAACAATCACCTTCTGAACTATGGAAATGAGGCATCGCTGGATCAGCTGCCGAATGCGGGGCTTTCGGCGGATTATGTCTACCGTGAAACGCGTCGTGCCATGGAAGGAGCGAAGGGGAAGTGCAGGATACTTACCGGCGTGGATGTAAATATCCCTATTGCAAAAACAAGCCGTTTTGCTTCTCCCGATGACACGTATAAGGCTACCCAGGCGGCGTTGAAAGCCGGTGGTGACGGGATCATTTTGTCGAGGAAGTATTCCGAGATGATGCTGACCAACCTGGAAGCGGCGGGTCGGGCTGTCCGCGAAGCGCTGAAGGTCTAATATTCGAGGTCACAACAACTATCAGAATCATGAAAAAAGATAAAGTACAAAGAATATATACCGGTGCGGCGAATCCTTCGCGCCGGAAATTTCTAAAGAGCAGCGGCGCGCTGGCGGCGGCGATAGCTGCTGCTCCGGTCGCGACACTTGCCCTGGGTGACGATACAAAGGCGGCCGCTGAAAAGATCATCGGGATACAGCTGGGCGCCATATCGTTCATGGATGAGGGTGTCGAACAGGTCTTTGATATTCTTCAGCAGCGTGCCGGGGTGAACGCCATTTTTATGAGCACTTTTTGTTATGACCGTGGTCTCAACGGGCGCCAGATGCCCGGGCAGCCTTTCCCGGATCATGGTCCGAAGGAGTCGGACGTGGACACTTATCACGGCGGTTTTTATGCTACACCTCATGCTAAATTCTATGAGAAGACGGCTATCAAGGGGGATAAGATGGTGGCTTCGGACTTTGGCGGTACGGATGTGCTGGCGCGTGTCCTGCCTGCTGCGAAAAAGAGGGGTATCAAGGTTTTTGCATCGGTACTGGATACATTCGAATATCCGGAGGACGTGCTTAATTCCCAGCTTAATGATTTCGTGGAGGTCGATCTGCAGGGGCAGCGAAGAAAGACCATTTGTTTTTTCAGACCCGATGTACGCGAGTTCTGGAAGGCTGTGGTAACGGATATAGCTTCTTCGTATGATGTGGACGGGATCATGTTCTTCAATGAACGAAATGGTCCTTTGATCAATGCGGTTGGCGCCACCCATACCGAGAGCTTTTCTTCTTCCCATGTCACCTGTTTCTGCGAGGATCATAAGAAGGCGGCAGAAGAACGGGGAATCGATTTCGGAAGGGCGAAGGAAGGATTTCATAAGCTCGACGAGTTCGTTCAGCGTTCGCTTCGGAACGAACGTCCATCCGATGGGTATTATGTCGAATTTCAGCGGCTGATGCTGCAATACCCGGAAGTCCTTGCCTATCAGCAGCTGTTCGATCTTGGTAAGCACCGGGTACTGGAGGATGTCAGGGATGCAGTAAAAGCGGTGAATAAAAATATGCAGGTCGGGTTTCATATTGAGCATGTAAACTCGTGGAATCCTTTTTACAGGGCGGGGCGCAATTATGAGGCGCTGGCATCGATGGCCGATCTGCTAAAGGTGGTGGTGTACAACAACTGTGCGGGGGAGCGTTATGTCAATTTCATCCGGAATATCCAGTCCTCTATTTTCCGGGATGTCCCTGCGGAGGAATTGATGCGTTTCAACAATCATTTGCTGAACTATGGCGATGAGGCTTCGATCGAAGAGTTGCCGGCGGCAGGGTTTTCCCCTGATTATGTGTATCGCGAGACGGCCAGGGCGATTGCAGGTGTGAAGGGAAAATGTAGGATACTGCCGGGTATCGACATTGGTATCCCTACAGCGAAGGGCAGTCGCAAAGCCTCTCCTGACGATACTTATGCTGCCACGGTGGCAGCGTTGAAGGCGAAGCCGGATGGGGTGATCTTTTCCCGGAAATATTCCGAAATGATGCTGGCTAATCTCGAGGCGGCCGGTCGCGCTGTGAAAGAAACTTTAATAAATAGATCATGAGACGTATAATTTATTCCTTTGTGTTATTATTTGCCACATCTGCATTTGGCTCTTTGGCGGCGAATGCGCAAAGCGATACGGTCTGGACCAGGGAGAAAGCTGCAAAATGGTTTGCCGGTATGGACTGGTTCAAAGGCGGAACTGCAGAACCGGCAAAAAAGAAATATGATCCTTTCGGCCGGGAACTGGAAGATGAATCTGGAGATACGGCGGCAAAGGTGGTGGTCAATGCCAATCTTAAGCCTGGTTCCCCGGTAAATATGGTAGAGTTTGCCAGGCAGTATCATGCCAACCCATCAAGGTGGGACAAGGCTTTTGCCTATCTGAAGAACACCGATCTTTCGACCGTTCAGCCGGGAAGATATCCTATCGATGGAGGTGATGTGTATGCTGTGATCACGCTGGGGCCTCCGAAGATGATCGACGATACTACCACCTGGGAGTCACACCGGAATTTCGAGGATATCCATTATGTCATCAGCGGGAAGGAAAGGATCGGCATCATTCCGCTGGCACAGGCAAAGGTGGTAAAACAATATGATAGCGGCCATGATCTGGCCGGTTATTCCGCAAAAGGCAGCTACTACGTCGCTACGCCGGCACTTTTCTTTATTATAACTACGGAGGAAGCGCATCGTCCCGGCATCAGGGAAGAAGGATGCAATATGGTAAAGAAACTCTATATCAAGGTTAGAAAAAATTAATTGAGTTTAAATAATAAAATTTTGGCAACATATATCAAAAAGGGAAAGAGCGGTACCCAACAGCAGGATGAAGACCGGAAGGTGAGGGAGATCGTGGAAGGCATAATCACGGACATACGGACAAATGGTGATGTGGCGGTGCGGAAGTATTCGGAGCAGTTCGATCGCTGGACTCCGGCCACGTTCCGGCTTACGGATGCGGAGATCGAAAAGGTCGTGGCTTCGATCCCTTGCGGCATTATCGACGATATCCGGTTTGCACAAACGCAGATCCGGAATTTTGCACGTCACCAGCGGGCGTCTATTTCTGATATAGAGGTGGAGACCTTGCCGGGGGTGATATTGGGTCATAAGAATATCCCGGTAAGCAGTGCCGGCTGTTACATACCAGGCGGAAGGTATCCGATGATCGCCTCTGCTCACATGAGTATTATTACCGCGAAAGAGGCCGGTGTAGAAAGAGTGATCGCTTGTACCCCTCCGACGAAGGGTGGGATACCCGCTGAAACGGTGGCGGCCATGAAGCTGGCCGGCGCGGATGAGATCTATATTCTTGGAGGAGTGCAGGCGGTGGTGGCCATGGCAGTGGGCACGGAGACGATGGCTCCTGTGAATATGATCGTGGGACCTGGCAACGCATATGTGGCGGAAGCCAAAAGGCAGCTGTTCGGCAGGGTAGGCATCGACCTGTTTGCCGGACCGACGGAGGTTTTGATCATAGCGGATGAAACGGCTGATGCGGAGATGGTGGCATGTGATATTTTGGGGCAGGCCGAGCACGGGCCTACTTCGCCCGGCGCGCTGATCACCACGTCCCGCCGGCTTGCGGAGGAGACGATCGTGGAGATAGAAAGACAGCTAGGCGTATTGCCTACCGGGGATGTGGCCAGAATTGCCTGGCAGGATAATGGGATGATACTGTTGGTAGACGACGAAACCGAGGCGGCGGCAGAAGCGGATAAGCTGGCTTATGAACATGTCGAAGTCCTGACGAAGGACCCTGAATTCTTCCTGAAACGAATGAAGAACTACGGTGCGTTATTCCTCGGGCCTGAGACCAATGTAGCATACGGCGACAAGGTGATCGGCACAAATCATATTTTGCCTACGAAGGGCGCTGCTATGTATACCGGCGGCTTGTGGGTGGGTAAGTTCTTAAAGACCTGTACTTACCAGAGATGCACAGCATCCGCAAGTGCGCTGGTGGGAGAATATGCGATGCGTCTTTGCGAGATCGAAGGGTTTATGGGACACCGCGAGCAGGCGGCTTTACGGGTAAGGCGATTCAACCCGGCGCCGTCGAAATAATGAATATTGTAGTCATATTAATATCGTTGTCGCTATTGATCTTCGCGGCTTACAGGGGGTATAGCGTGATCCTGTTCGCGCCGATCGCCGCCCTGGCGGCGGTATTGCTGACCCTGCCTTACCTGGCAATGCCGGTATACAGCTGGGTGTTCGGGGAAAAGATGGTCAGTTTTATCAAGCTGTTCTTTCCTGTTTTCCTGTTGAGTGCCGTATTCGGAAAGCTTACTGAGGCCTGCGGGATGGCTGGGTCTATTGCCCGGACGGTCATAAAATTGTTTGGTGCGGGGAATGCTATGCCAGCCATCGTGGTGCTGGGGGCCATATTGACGTATGGCGGAGTATCTTTGTTCGTGGTGGCCTTTGCTGTATATCCGTTTGCAGCCGACCTGTTCAAATCCGCCGGGATTCCAAAACGGCTGATCCCTGCAACTATAGCGCTGGGGGCATTTACTTTCACGATGGACGCGTTCCCCGGCTCGCCGCAGATACAGAATATCATTCCTACGGGGGCTTTTCACACTACGACCTGGGCCGCTCCCTGGCTGGGTTTCTGCGGTGGTATGTTCATTTTGATCTTCGGAGTGCTTTATCTGCAGTGGCAGAAGAGGAAAGCGGCGCGGAGGAGTGAAGGTTATGGCATTGATCACATCAACGAACCCGAGACATTCTCCGGTGAGCGGCTGCCATCCGTATGGATTGCCATATTACCTTTGTTTATAGTGGTCGTGAGCAATAAGGTGTTCAATACCGTGCTGGATCGTTATTATGGAAAAGCATTCAGTTTTCCCGCGTTCGGGATCGAAGGCGGATCAGGACTGGACCTGAAGCCTTTTATTCCTGTATGGAGCGTATCGACGGCATTGGTGCTGGGAATCCTGGTGATCGTGCTGTTGCGATTCCGGCACCTGAAGAACATCAAAAAAGAAATAAATATTTCGATCGGCGGTGCGCTGCTGGCGGCGATGAATACGGCATCCGAGTATGGATTTGGAGCGGTGATCGCGATATTGCCCGGTTTTAAGGTCATAGAAAAGGGGATGGCTTCCGTTTTTGGAAACGTACTGGTGAACGAGGCCGTTGCGGTCACGACACTTTCCGGTATTACCGGTTCGGCTTCGGGAGGAATGAGTATTGCGCTGGCTTCGATGAAGGACATTTTTCTTTCGAAGGCTATGACACAGGGCATTCCCAATGAAGTATTACATAGAGTTGCGTCCATGGCGAGCGGCGGAATGGATACGCTTCCACACAACAGCAGTGTCCTGACGCTGCTGGTCATTACGGGGCTGACGCACCGGCAGTCTTATAAGGACATTTTCATGCTGACCCTGCTAAAAGTGATGGCTGTCTTTTTTATTATCCTGTTGTATTACAGTTTTGGCCTGGTCTAACCTGCGGGATGCCGCCGGATAAGAACCAGCTTTATAATATAAAAACGTATAATATGGGCAATAACCGGCGTAAATTTCTTTCCAACGTAATGGCGGGCGGTCTTGGTGCGGCTGCAATCAGCCTGCCTTTTTGCAAGGCTCCCGCGGCCAGGAACGAACGCGATGAGATGCAGCACAGGTATGATGAGCTGGATGCTGTTCTGGCAAAGCCAATTTTTAAGAAGGAGCTGTTTCCCAATCCTGTCATTATTGAGACCCTGGAACTGATCCATTACCAGGGGTCTTTTATATGCCATATACGCTCCAGGGACGGTGCAGAAGGTTATTCGGTAGCCCATGGGCATATGCGGGTGCTGTATCCGATCTTTGTCGATAATCTCCAGCCGTTCTTTGTCAACCAGGATGCGCGGCGGCTCGATGAGCTGATGGAGAAGGCGTATATCTACAACCTGAACTATCGATGCAAGGGCTACGCCCTTGGCATCCCTGTAGCGACCATTGAATTTGCCATACTGGACATGATGGGCCGTATAGCCGGAAAATCCATGGGTGAGCTTATCGGGAGCATTCACAACACGCACGTTTCCTTATACCAGGCTACAGAATGGAGGGCAAAGCCTCTCGACGAATCGTTGGCGCTGATCAGGCAGGCCGTGGCGGAAAGCAAGGCAAACGCCTTAAAGATCAAGGTGGGGGCGTTGATGTGGGAGACAAAAGACATAGATGCCCGTGGTCCTGCGGGTCGGACGGAGCAGATCATTCCACTCATGCGCAAGACGTTCGGCGATGATTTCGCCTTATATGCCGATGCCAACGGATATTATGGGGTAGAAGATGCTATCCGTGTCGGAAAATTACTGGCGGAATACAAGTATAGTTTCTTCGAGGAGCCAGTCCAGTATGACTGGCTGGAGCGGACCAAACAGGTGAAGGATGCCGTAACGATCCCTATTGCGGGCGGCGAGCAGCAGCATGGCATAGAAGAGTTTCGCTGGTATATGGCCCATGAGGGGCTTGACGTAGTGCAGCCTGATCAATATTATTTTGGCGGCATGCTGCGATCGACCAGCGTGGCGCGTATGGCCGGGCTGATGGGTAAGCAGTGTACGCCGCACCTGACAGATGGTTTCGGTTTTATTTATATGATGCATTTTATGTCTACCGTTCCTAATGCAGGGGCCCATATCGAATTCAAAGGATATGCAAAGATCCCTATCGAGTGTAAGACGTCTTCACTGAAGCTGGAGAACGGAAAGATCAAGGTGCCGACGGGGCCGGGATCGGGTGTCGATATCGATCCCGATTTTATAAAGAAACACGTGGCGGTTCAGGTATTATAGTTTGTGGGGTCGTTGTCCCTGGGAGGATGGCGATGCCACCAGGATGCGAGAACCGAGCCGGTGATATTCATCAGTGGGCCGAATATAGCCGGCGCCAGTCCAACTGTTGCAATTTTTCCCATTCCTTTGGCTATACCGGAAGCCAGTCCACCATTCTGCATACCTACTTCGATCGCGATGGTGCGGCAATCCCTTTCATTCAGTCTGAACAGCCGGCCAGTCCAGTAACCGAAGGTATAACCGAAGAGATTGTGTACCAGGACCAGGAGCAGTAATAAAGGGCCGATGGTGAGCAGGCTGTCCCTGCCTGCGGCGGTGATGATGACGATGATAAAGGCAATGCTGACCATGGAGAGCAGTGGCATCACGCGGTTGAGCCAGGCTCCCCTTCCCCTTAGCAGCCTGTTGACCGCCAGGCCGGCAGCAATGGGGAGGATGACCATTTTGAGGATGTCCCACATCATGCTGAGCATATCTATTTTGATAAAGGCTCCTGCCAGCATTTTCATGAGCAGGGGCGTCATCAGCGGTGCAAGCAGGGTGGAGATGGCGGTAATGGTTATGGACAGGGCGACATTGGCTTTCGCGAGATAGGAGATCACATTCGATGCCATCCCGTTGGGAGAGCAGCCGATCAGGATGATGCCCGCTGCGATCTCCGAGTTGAAGCCGCTGATACTTGCCAGCGCGAACCCTACCGACGGCATAATGAGGTAATGACTAAAAACACCGATAAGTACCCCTTTGGGTGTCCTGACCACGCCGACAAAATCGTCGAGGCTCATAGAGGTGCCCATTCCAAACATGATCAGCTGGATCAACGGAGTAATGAGCGTGGCAAATACGAAGCCCCTGTATTGAATAAAGGCGAACGGATAATACAGGGCCGCGGTGACGGCAGCCATGATAACTATCGTGTAGGTAAATCCTTTGAGCCTGGGCCAGCCTCTCAGGGCAAAAGCCAGGCAAAGGAAGAAGGCAACCAGGAAGGGGCCGGCCTCTTTGATATTTCCATTCACCAGCATTATCAGTGCTGTCAGGAGGTTGAGGGTGCTCAATCCCAATGCCACCTGGTGTACGGTAATCTTCATCTTTATGTATTGGCGGGGTTATTTTATGTATTCGCTGCGTTATTTTTTACCAGGTCCTTTTTTTCATGAATTCATCCAGCTGGCTGCGTGTAAAACGTGGCTTGTCGGGATGCTGGTCCAGCCATTGAAGGAAGTCGTCTTTCAATTTGTCGGTCCACTGGCTGTCGATCTGGCCGCTGTTATAGCGGCCGGCTTTCAGCATGGCATGACCGAACTCATCTTTGACGGCTATGAACTCGGCTGTCGTGACGACCAGGTCCGCCATATGGGCCGGGATGAACAGCACGCCTTCTCTTTCGGAAAGGACCAGGTCACCCGGTAATACGATGGCATGGCCGATGCGGATAGGGGTGTTCAAACCCATCAGCACCATTCCTTCGAGGAAGGAAGGATCGAAGTCGCGAACGAATGCATTGAAACCTTTTATTTCCGACAAGCCGGACAGGTCACGGGCTGCGCCGTCGAAGATGACCCCATTGCCGGACTTGTTGAAGATGGCGTTCCCGAGATTGTCGCCGATGAGGGTTCCCTGGGCGATCTTGCCAAAGCCGTCGGCGACATACACGTCTCCGGGAGAAAGCTGGTCGATCGGCCAGGAATTGGTATTCCCGGTACGTCCTTCCTGTTTGCCCCTGGTCATGATCTTCTGTTCGATATCGGGGCGGCTGGGCATGAACCGGGCTGTCAGCGCTCTTCCTACGACGGGCACGTCATCATGCACCATCTTCCAGTTGCCTTCGAACTGGTTCTTATATCCTTCGTTCTGTAAGACCTGCCAGGCTTCTTCGATGCCGATCTTTTTGGCGCGTTCGATGAGGGCTGCGGGAATCTTTGGCCTGCCATCGGCAAAGCGTTCGCCCTTCCATTCGGAGGTCAAAAAGATCAGTTCCTCTTTTGGTATGGTCTGGGCAGGGAGTTGTAAAGACATCGTCATGGCTAAAAATACCATGACGATGCCTGTTGGTAGTGTTTTCATTAGCTGTATAATTTAGCGCTAACCTAAATGTAAGCAATGCAATCCATTTCCACGAGGGAGTTGCCGGGAACACCGCCTTTTGCCACTGCCACGGTAGTGCGCACGGGTGGTTTGCTTCCGAAACGGCCTTTATAAACGGAGTTCATGCCATCGAAGTCGGCTATGTCGTTAAGGAACACACTTACTTTGAGCACTTTTTCCATCGATGAGCCGGCTTTGACGAGCTCCGCTTCGAGGTCCTTGAGGACGGCTTCGGTATGTGACTTGATATCGCCATTGAAATGAGCGCCTTTGCCGGCTATGAATACCAGGTTGCCCAGTTTGGTGCTGTTGGAGAACATGGGGACTTCCTGGTCGTAGACGATGCCGGAGACCTCTTTTTGGGGAGTTCCGGCTGTGCCGGTCACGGTGCTTGCTGAGCTGGTTGCTGCGGTGCTTGCCGGTCCGGTTGCTGCGGCTTTGGCCATGGAGCCAACACCGATAATTGACAATAGGGACAAAGATAATTTCTTGAGTGCTGATCTTCTTTCTTCTGTTTGCATGGTGATTTTTTTAAAAGATGTAAATAGGTTAGTTGGCTGGCTTCTGATCCCAATCAGGGACGCTCAGTCCGTTGAGGTCCCAGACTATTTTCCCGGCGCGCAGCGTCAGCTCCGCCTCCAGCTTCTGGGTGCCTCTTTGTTTTGTTCTCTTGGTATCCATAAAACCGAAATTCCCTTTTCTTATGCTGAACACGGCTACGTCTGCTTCCGAACCCACGCTGAGGTTCCCCAGCTCAGGATGTTTGATGACAAGGGCAGGGGCCCAGGTAGACTTCTCGATCACCTGCTGCAAAGTCATACCGATATTGAGGAATTTGGACATCAGGTTAGTCATGTCTTTAAAGCCGCTGTTCATGCTCTGGGTATGAAGGTCACTGCTGATCGTACCTGGCAGCAGTCCCTGTTTTATAGCGGGAACGGCCTGTCGCCAGGCGAATGCGCCTCCACCATGGCCTACATCGAAGATCACTCCTTTTTTCTCTGCTTCGAAGACAAACGGTTTTACCTTACCGGTGGCATCGTCCACGAGTGTCTCTCTTTCTTTGGGACCGTCGGCGAAGGCATGGGTAAAGATATCTCCCGGGCGAAAATGTTTCATAAACAGCTCTTCGATGGAGTTGGGCGGATCGTGTTCGCCGAAGTCGACTATCACGGGGACGTTGGCCATCTTTCCTGCCTGCAGGGCTTTGTCGACCGAGGTGAAGTCACCCCAGTAATGGGCGGATTTTATCCCGACGATGAGGTTTGGGTAGAGTTTCGTGATCATATTGGCCGTCATCAGGGGACTCATGTCGTCGACGTTCTGTTCGTCATAACGGCTGAACATCCCCCCTCCAACGATGTTGATAAAGGCAAGAATGCGCGTTTGCGATCTGTCGATGGTCTGCTCTTTGAACTGTCTGAAATTCCTCCATCCGGAAGATCCGCAATCCACCATCGTGGTCACGCCGGCCCTGAAGGAGAATGCATCGGGCGGCAGGCCGTCGTGCGCATTAGCCAGGTAGGAGTTGGGGTCAGTTCCCCAGAATACATGTACGTGCATGTCGACGATGCCCGGGGTAACGATGAGGCCGGTCACATCGATGACCTTTTTGGCATTGGTCGCAGGGATGGAGGGCGCGACCTGTGCGATCTTGCCTGCGGTTATGGCCAGGTCCATGTTGCCGTCGATCTTATTTTTCGGGTCGATCATATGTCCGCCCTTTAGCAGGAGGTCATATGGCTGTGCGGACAAGTTCAGGGTGGTGCCGATCAGACAGAGGAGAATGACTGCAGCCGCGCGGAACCGGGAAGCGGGTGACGCTGCAACCGATCGGCACCGGGAGACGGGCGATCCGGCGAGCCGGCGGAGGGTACTGTTATATTGGGAATAGAACATGATTAATTTTTAAAAGTGAAAAGATCTTTAGATTAAGTTGCAAGAGGTGGTCCACCGGGTACGGTAATGGGGCTGCGTTCCTCTTTGTATTTGTAGCGGGTGGCGGTGAATTTGGCGACGCCGTATTCCACCATGTAGATCGACCCGCTCATGGTATCGCCGCTGACCTGACCGGTGAAGGTGAATGAAAGGTTATCCCCGGCGGGACGATCATGATTGCGAAGTTTGACCTCGCTGCCTTCCATTGTCCCAAGGATATTCTGGGTAGAGAAGGTCCCGGTGTGAACGCCCTGAAGCCAGTTGCCGTCCTGCTCGATAGTCCAGGTATAGGAGCTCTGGCTGCTATAGAAGGTGACCAGCACATCCCAGCGCCCGGTGATGTTCGAAGCCGGGGCTTTCATGGAATTTGGCTTTGGGCTGCGCCTGGTGGTCAGCACGCCATAGATCCGGTCGGCGACGATCTTGTCTTCGCCCGGCTGCATCTGGCCGGCGGTGATGTTGATCGTGGTGAGCCCGGGTTCGCTGGGCGCATTGCGTTTGGCTCCGAAGGCAAGGGCTATTCTTGGCTTGTTCCGTCCGAGCTCTTCGGCCAGTTCTTCGCCGGTGATATTGAGCTTTGCGGGATCCCAGGAGATGACGAGGGCCGGGCTGTTATTGGACAGACCGGTGGGATTGCGTACGCTTGTTCTTACGGAGTCGACAGACGCGAGTTTTTTGGCTACGGTATCGAGATAGGAAAGCCATTTGGTCCATTGTTCCTTGTGATCGAAGGTGACCCACGCTTCGATGGCGGCCAGGGCGCCGATCATTTCTTCGCGGCCTACCTTGTTGTCCCGTCCCGGGCCGTGATGGGGGGAGCTGGCCTGCCAGGCCGATTGAAGGATATCTTTCTGGCCGAGCAGGATTCCCGAGCACTGGGGGCCACAGAGGGCTTTGCCGCCGCTGTAGGCGACTATATTGGCGCCTTTTTCAAGATGAATGCAGGGGACGGTGAGGTCTTCTGCCGCGGCGTCCACCAGGAGCGGAATATTTTTTGGGCGGGTCAGTTTCGAAACGGTTTCCACTGAGAAAGGACCTTTTTCGCCTGCCGTAAGGTATACCATGGCGGTCCTGGGTCCCAGCGCGTGTTCGAGTTCTTCCAGTGTATCGACATTGATCATTTTGACACCGATATTACGGATCGCATGGTCATAGACGTTGCGCGAGCTGCGGGGGGACACCACCTCATTTTTTTCGAAGCCCGTCAGGTCGGGGATACGAACCAGCTTTTCCGGATTGCCGCCGGTAACGCAGGCTGCGGTCACGTGTTTGAGACCTGCTGCACATCCTGCCGACACCATACCCCATTCCGCCTTTGTCAGATCGGCCAGCCGTTGGCCAACGCCATAGGCGAGCTCGTCGTACTGCACAAAGTTCTTTGATGCCGCCTCCATTGCTGCGCGGACGGATTGTCTTTCCAGCGAACCGCCGATGATGGTAAAGGTTCCCATGCAGTTGATGATCGGTTCCACCCCGATAGATTGAAAGATCTGCGGTCCCGGCACCAGAGGGCCGCCCGGCCAGGCGGAACCCGGCGCTTCCTGCCTGCCCGGAGAAACAGAGCCCGGCGCGGCGAAAACGGATTGCAAAGGAAAGACACTGGCTCCGCCAACGGCTCCGCTAATGGGAAGCAGCGATAATCCCTTTAGTACATCTCTGCGTTTCATGTTGTTTATTTTTAGTGATTACTATACTGGAACATTCAATTAGTTTTTTGCGGCGATGCCGTTGAGATCATACACCACTTTGCCTTCGCGTACGGTCAGCTCTGTCTCGATCTTGCGGTCGCCCTCCATCCTTGATCCTTCGGCGTCGAGGAACCCGAACCTGCCGTGTAAGACGCTGAAGACCGTCAGGTCTGCGACGGCTCCTTCGGACAGCTGTCCCAGGTCTTCGCGTTTGAGGGACCGGGCGGCCGACCAGGTCGCTCTTGTAATGACCTCGGAAAGGCTCATTCCCATGTTCAGGAATTTCGACATGACATTGCTCATATTCTTCATGCCGGAGTTCATGCTGAAGCGGTGCAGGTCTGTTCCAAAGGAATTGGGCAGCAGGCCCTGTCTGACGGCGGGCTGGGCTACGCTGAACCAGAAGCCGGCTCCGCCATGGCCTACGTCGAACAGAACGCCTCTTTTCTGCGCATCCAGCACGTATGGCCTCACCATGCCGTTGCTATCGGTAATGGGCGCGCGCTCGGAGATCTTTTCATACGAGTGGGTAATGATGTCTCCGGGACGCATCCGGGCCAATTGATCCTGGAGGGAATATTTCGGTAAATGACATTCTACGAAGAGGGTGGTGCCAGATGTTTTGGCGGCTTCCAGGGCCCTGTCGAAGGGTGCCCAGTCGCTGCCGCTGTAATGCCCGATCTTGACCCCTACTATAATCTCGTGGTATTTCTTTATCATCAGCGAAGTAAGCTCCGCATTCATATCGTTGAGATCCTGTTCGCCGGGGTCGCCGCTCATTCCATCGCCGGCGATGTTCAGGAAAGCGAGCACCCTTGTTTTTGACTGATCGATAACATGCTCTTTGAAGAGCGGGAAATTGCGCCATCCGGAGGTGCCGGCGTCTACCACGGTCGTGACACCTGAGCGGAAGGTGAAATCATCCGGCGAAAGGCTGGAAAAGCCATCCGCAAAGGTCGAAGGCTTTGATCCGACAAATACATGCGTATGCATATCGATGAAGCCGGGCGAGACATATAAGCTGGTGGCATCGATTATCTTCTTTGCCTGGCCGGCGGGGATGTCCTTTGCGACCTTTGCTACTTTGCCGTCCTTTATGGCCACGTCCATTACGTCGTCTATATGGTTCTTTGGATCGATGAGATGGCCGTGCCTGATCAGCAGATCGTAGGATTGCGCCTGGTCTGCGGTGGCCGATGATTGCGGATGACCGGTAGTGGCGGATAATTGCGTCCGGTTGGTGATGGCCGATGACTGCGCCGGGGCTGTAACGGCTGGCGGCAGCTGGACGGTGGGGCCCCACTGTACCAGGCAGGCTACATGCGGGAGCTTTTCTTCCCGCAGATAGCTCATCCTGCCGGTCTTTTGATCCCTTTTGAAGAGGGCGATATTATCGGACAGCATATTCTCCACAAAAACATACTCGCCCTTCTGGTCTATGCAAAAGTTCCGCGGGTGATCGCCATGCGTATCCTCCAGCGCGACCAGGCCGAGCCTGCCAGTCCTGCTGTCCACGGAATAGACGGCGATCCTGTCAAGGTCCCTTACGGAGGCGTACAGGAACTTTCCGTCCGGTGAGAGGTGAATGTCCGCGCCGGATGTGTTGCCTTTGAACTCCTCGGGAACCATTTTGAATCGCTCCTTTGGGGTAAGGGCGCCGCTTGCAGGATCGCGGTCATAGGCCGCTACTGAAGATGTTATCTCTTCGACGGACCAGGCGAAGCGGCCGTTGGCCTGGATCGCAAAATGGCGTGGTCCTGCACCGGGCGTACTGGAAGCAAACGGGGACTGAGCGGGTAAAAAGTCGCCGTTGTCGCTGACCCGGTAGATCATGATCTTATCGAGTCCAAGGGATGAAGCGTAGATAAATTTCCCATCTGCCGAGGGTGTCACCGAATGTACAAAGGGCGCCTTTTGTAAGGCGGTATCGAAGCCGTGGCCTTCGTATTGCAGCACCTGTTTTGCCTTTCCCAGGCTGCCATCCGGCTGGATAGGATAAATGGCGAAATTGCCCTGGCCATAATTGGCGACATAGGCGAATCTCCCTTTTGGATCGACGCTGACATGGGCGGGTCCCCGTCCTTCGCTGGACTGTTGATCCAGTTTTTTTATGAGACCTGTTTTGGGATCGATGGCAAAGGACAGTACCGATCCGTTGCGGTCATCCGGGGTAAGGCCTTCCCCGCAAATGGCATACAGATACTTCCGGGTCGGATCGACGGCCAGGAAATTCGGGTTGCGTTTGTCCGTCACTGTTTGCAATACCGTCATCTTTCCGGTTTTCCGGTCGAAGCTGAGGACATAGATGCCTTTACTGTCGTGCCCCGGTGTCGTGGCGGCGTAAAGGATATCCACGGGCTGCGCCGGCAGGGTATGGCTTCCCAGCAAGAGGCAGGCTAACAGAAGGATGGAAAGCTGTTTCATGTCTTTTCTATTTTTTCTTTGCCGCGTTTCTTAGCTCTGCCACTTCCTTTGGCTTCACCTCTCCGGCAGCATTGCCAAAACGTTTGTTCTTGCGGATATAGCTGACGATGGAGGCGACCGCATTGTCATCCAGGAATGCTCCGTGGGCCGGCATCAGACCGTTGTAGGTCTTTCCCTTCACTACTACCGGACCCTGGAGGCCGTTGAGTACGATGCCGATCAGTTTCTTCTGGTCGCCGCTGACCCATTCCGAGCCTGCCAGTGGGGGATACCTGTTATTGTCTCCCATCCCATCGCGTTGATGGCAGGTCGCACAGTAAGAATTGTATAAGATGCCACCTTCGAGCAGGCTGCCTTTATGGAGATCGTCTTTGATGGAATCGGGGGCCTTGATATAGGTCCTTGTCTGCTGGCGTGTCTTTAGCTCCGCCAGCTGTGCCTCGCCGAATTTAGTCTTGTCGCCTTTATACATGATCCGCCAGATCTTTCCCTTGTTGGATTCGGAAATGTAGAGTGAGCCATCCGGCCCTACAGCCAGTCCCATTGGGCGATACACCGCATCGCTGGTATTGAATACGGTGTCCACGCCGGTGAAGCCATCGGCGAATACCTCATAATTCCTGTCTGGCTTGCCGTTGCTGAAAGGTACGAAACATACGATATATCCTGCCTGCGGATAGGGGGACCGGTCCGTAGATCCGTGAAACGCTATAAAGGCGCCATGGCGGTACCTTTCCGGGAACTGTGAACCCTGATAGAACAGGATGTCCATGGGAGCCCAGTGTCCGGGGAATCCCAGCAGCGGCACATCGAATTTGTCGGCTCTTTCTGTTTTGATCCCGTCTCCGCCATACCCGGGCTGGAGGATATTCTTCTCTTTCATATGGTCATAATAGGCATAGGGCCATCCGAAGTTCGAGCCTTCTGTCACTTTCAGCAATGGCTCCGAGGGAAGCACGGCTGCCTGCCAGGCAGTGAAGGTATTGGGATACATCGTGTGGAAATTGTCGATCCCGTTCATGACGGCATACAGCGTATTGTCCTCGTCGTTCCAGGTCATGCCTACCACGCTGCGTATGCCGCTGGAATATTTATACCCATCCTTCAATACCTGGCCGGGTTTAGATGCATCAAATCGATAGATGGCCGCATGATCGATCGTCGAAGGCTCCGGATCCAATCCCTTTCCATGCGGGATACCGGCGGGCCCAAACAAACTGAGGTCCTGTCCGGCATCGGTAGGTGACCCGAACGGGACATACATATTTCCGTGGTGGTCGAATGCCACGGGTTTGGTCGTATGCCAGTTGTGAGCCACATTGTTGCTGGTATCGGTGAGGATGATCTCGGTTTTGCTTTCAGGGATGAGGGAGCTGGTCAGCTTGTTGCGAAGCACGGTGGTGACGGTGCTGGTATACAGGTAACCGTCGTGAATGGACATCCCGACTGCGGAGCCGCCTACGTCGGTGTAGTCTCCGAAGTATACGACGGAATCGGCCTTGCCGTCGCCGTTGAGATCTCTTAGTCCGACCGTGCCGCCCCGTCCTTTCATCCGGTCGTTGAAGGTCAGCTTGACGTAGATGTCGCCATTGTCGTTGACGGCGATGTGCCTGGCTCTTCCGATGCTGTCGGTCACTACGAGGGCTTCGAAGCCGCCGGGCAGGATCAGGCCGCCATTGTTCTTATCCGACGGGGGTAGCGGGTGTGGGCCACTGCACTGGCTGAGCAGGGCAGCTGTTGCCGACAAAATGGTCAGGTAGGCAAAGGAGGATAATTTCATATTTGGCATTGGTATAACGATCGGTCGGGGGCTTACCCCCACAACCGGATCGTTTATTTATTTAATTTATTTCACGTCCCACCAAAGCCGGGTAGCTGCATTGTCCGGGCCTCCCAGCAGGGGCAGGGCAGCCTGTACGGCGGGGCCGTTGGTGGCCTTGTCGAAGTCCAGGAACGGGATACGCCTGATCATCTCGGTGGCGGGGACATCCGGGTTTTCGGAATGGATCAGGGGATAGAATTTTGGATATCCCGTGCGTCTCATCTCGGCCCAAGCCTCGAACCCATCGGGGAAGACGGCCAGCCATTTCTGTGTCAGGATCTGTTCGAGCTGCTGTGCCGGATCTGTAGAGAACTTCACTGGTATATTGGTCAGCGCGGGAGTATTGAAATATCCGCCGGGAGCGATGGGAAGGGTCGTGCCATTGATGTAATTGTTGATCGCGGTCATGTCGTTGATCCCCCAGGTACGCAGTGACATCTCGATGCCCTTTGCATAAAAGTCCGCTGCGTTGCCTCCCATATTCCATCCCTTTAATGCACCTTCCGCGCGGAGCAGATAAGATTCGGCAGAGTGCAGCACCGTTATGGGAGTTACAAACATGCTGTCCGGCGTCAGACTCTCGTTCAGGTTGGAGGCTATACCATAGTCATTCTGAGGAAGGGTCTGTTCGGCAGGGATCATTCCACTGCGCAGGCCGGTGTACAGGCCGGTGTTGACAGCCGGCTGGAAGAACTTGCTCAGGCGGGGATCCTGGTAACCTTTCAGCAGGCTTTCCATATTGGCGCTCATCCGGAATTCATTCCATCCCGAGATCCTGGCCAGACCATTGTAATTATTGGGCGCGGACACTTTCATATAGGCATCCTGGCTGACATCGGTCAGCACACCGGATGCGACGGCGGCTTCTGCTTCCTGCTGCGCCTTTTGCGGATCGACCTTTGAAATGCGCAACGCCAGGCGCAGCCGAAGACTATTGGCGAAAGCCACCCACTTATTGTTGTCGCCTGAATAGATCATGTCCTGGTCACCGAAAGAGGGTTTCGAAATATTGTTCTTCAGATCCGCTACCGCTTCAGTGAGCTCCTGGAAGAGGCCATAATAAACGTCTTTCTGGGAGTCATAGGGCACCACGGTGCTGTCGAGCCCGATCTTCGAATAAGGGATGGGACCGAAATAGTCGGTGGTGCGGTGAAATACGAAAGCCTTCCAGATCCGGGCGATGGACTTCAGGTTGATGGTGGCATCCGTATTGGATTCCTTTATGATCGTCACGAGGGCCGGCATTGACGATACATAAGTAGAATACCATTGATATTGGACCCACAGCTGGTTGATAACATACCGGTGGGAAGCAAAAGCCGTCTGTGTGCCAGCAAAATACTGGCAGAACATGTCTGCGAAAAGACCCTGAGACTGCTGGTAGTCTATCGTGCCCGGCCCGGTATTCATGCCGGCGTACAGGGCGCTGGGGAAAAGTCCTATTACATCGGTAGGGTCGAGGCCGGTCAGCCGGGTTGGATCGGTATTACGATCGTTGAATTCTTTCTTGGTACAGCCTACCCACATAAGCGTGGAAAACAATAAGGC
Source organism: Puia sp. (assembly GCA_035492595.1). Classification (GTDB taxonomy): domain Bacteria; phylum Bacteroidota; class Bacteroidia; order Chitinophagales; family Chitinophagaceae; genus Puia. The sequence goes on along the minus strand of DATJJA010000253.1, from coordinate 15,031 downwards.
GGTGACCATGTTTAGTTTGAAAGATATGAAGATCCTGTATTTCATCGTATGCGTTTATATTTTAAATAACTGTTCGCCCTGGCGGGTATTAAAAGGACAGCTTTACGTCAAGCCCGTAATTACGGGTGGAAGGAAGCGCGCCGTATTCAAGCCCTCCGCCGCCCAATCCCAAAGTGATCTCGGGATCGATAGGCGCATCGCGCTTGAAGAAGAGCAGGTTCCTGCCTACCAGCGAGAACTTCACGTCCTTGAACACCTTTGAATTTTCCAGCATTTTGTGGGGCAGCTTGTATCCCAGCGTCAGCTCACGCAGTCGTATATTGGTTGCGGAATAGGCGTAAAGCATACCGGTGGGGTACCTGTCGCCAATAGCGCTGAAATAGGCCTGTGAGGTAATGGATTTGGTATTGGGTTTGCCGTCTGCGGTGATGGCATCCAGCACAATTCCTCCTTCCCGGCCCCGCAATGAGGCTGCGGAGTGACCATCTGCGTCTATCAGCGCCTGAGTCCCTGCGATGACATATCCTCCGTTGCGGTAGTCGATGAGGAAGCTCATTGAAAAGTTCTTATAAGAGAAGTTATTCGAAAATCCCATCATGAACTTTGGATTGTAGTTGCCGAGGAATACAGTATTGCCGGACGTGAGGATGGGCATCCCGGTATTGTCCACAAGGTGTTTGCCCGTAACGGAATCCCTGGTCCAGTCCTTTACATACATGTCGCCAAAGCTGCCTCCGACCTGGGCTCTGATCTGTGCTTCGCGGTCGTCCTGCAGGATAACCGAGTTGACGCCGGTCGTGAGGGATTTTACTTTGTTTTTATTGCTGGCATATGTCAGGCCGGCATTCCAGGTGAAGTCTCTTGTTTTTACCGGAGTGGCATGTACATTCAGCTCAACACCTGAATTGACGATGAGGCCGGCATTGATGTATTTCTGATTGAACAGCGATGCGGGAGGTGCGCCGATCAGCAGCAGCTGGTTCTTGCTTCTTGTATTATAATAGGTGACCTCAAAGCCAAAGCGGTCTTTGAAGAAATTCCATTCCAGTCCGGCCTCGTAGGAGCTGGTCAATTCGGGTTTGTAGGTGCCCAGTGATTGGATAGTGGGAGTGATGATCGCCCCGCCGACACCGACCTGGTAGTAGTTGCGGTCGAGGTATTGCTGGCCGCCATAGCCCGAATTGGCAAAGGTGATCCTTGCCTTGCCATAGGATATCCAGGATGGCAGCTGGACCATATCGGATATAATGGCCGACAAGCCTATCGATGGATAGAAATACGAACGGCTGTTTTCGGGGAGTGCCGAAGACCAGTCATTTCTGCCGGTGACATCCAGGAATAAATAGTCATTGTATTTTAAGGTGGCGGTAGCGTAGGCGGAAACTACCCGAGGGTTCTTTCCATAGAGGTCTGTAATGAAGGGATTCTTTGCATTGCTGAGAAAAAAGAAGTTGGGTTTGTTCAAGCCGTTTGCCGCGAGGGCTTCTGTTGCAAAATTCCCCTGCTGGGATGCTCCGCCGACATTACCCGACAGCTCGAATTTGTCGGACAGTTTATGGTGAAAGGACAGCAAGGCATCGACATTGGTTGACAGGTTGTTGGCGGTACCATAGTTGTAGTCCGAACCGACCAGGCTGAAATAGTTATCGGCCCAGATCTTATTATCTGTTTGCGTCATGGTCTTATCCATGCTGCCGCGGACCTGGAGGTCTATCCATTCTGCAAATCTATATTTGGCGACCAGGAGTCCTATGATCCGGTCCTTTTTCTGATAATAGCTAACCCTGTTCAAAGCCCAGTAGGGATTTTCAAGGATCGATGAACCCGGTTTCCAGTAACTCTGCTGCTCCGTTCCAGTGGCATCGATGGTGGAGTATTTCTTCATCTCGCCGGCCGGAATGGACGTGGGCGCCCGGAAGATCGAGGGAAGGGCATAGGTGCCGCCTTCGCCGGGTGTCACGCGGTTGTTGACGTCTTCGTAGATATAGGTCAGCTTGCTGTTCAGCGAAAATTTAGAGCCGACCTTGTATCCTACCTTCAGGTCGATATTGTGCCTGTCAAGGTCGTTGTTGCGCATGATCCCCTGCGCGTGGGTATTGCCGTATGAAAAGTATGCGCTCAGCTGTTCGCTGCCGCCGCTGAGGCTGATGGAGTTCTGCGTGGTAAGGGCTGTCCGGAAAAAATTCTTCAGGCGATCGGGCTGGCCCCTGAGCGCTACCGTATCGCCATTCCATAGTTCCACCGGCTGACCGTCTGCCTTTGGTCCCCAGCTATGTTCGGAGTTGGATACATAATTTCCTCCATCCCCCTGGCCATATTGATACTGCAGCTTGGGTAAAACGGCTGCGCGGTCCAGGGAGACGCCGCCATTGTAATCGATATTCACCATACCCGGCCGCGGCTTGCGGGTCGTAATGAGGATCGCACCGTTCTGACCCTGGCTGCCATATAAGGCGGCGGCTGATGCACCTTTCAGCACGGACATGCTCTCGATGTCATCGGGGTTCAGCATCTCGATGCCGCCGGCCAATGGAACGCCATCTATGACGTATAGCGGGTCGTTGTTGCCGGTCAGCGAGCGGTTGCCTCTCAACAGGACCTTCGATTCGCCGCCGGGACCGACCGCGTTCTTTGTGATCGTCAGACCCGCCACTTTGCCCTGCAGGGAGTTGATCACGTTGGTTTCTTTGGCTTCATTAAATTCGGCCGCCTTGACATTCTGAGCCGAATAGGTCAGCGACTTGACGGATCGTGTAATACCCAGCGCTGTTACGATCACGGCGTTGAGCGACTTGTTGCCTTGTTGCAGAACTACGTCTACAGATGACCGCCGGTTGACATTGACCTCCTGGGTGGTGAAGTCGACGTAGGTGAACACCAGAATGGCATTGTCATCCACGCTGAGCGAAAAATTCCCACCGGCGTCGGTGGAGGTGCCTTTTGTGCTGCCTTTCTGTGTAACGCTGACGCCGGCCAGCGGCTCTCCTTTTTCATTGGTGACCTTTCCTTTTATGACGATGATCGCTTTGATCGTCTCCGCTACCTGGTTTCCCGGGGTATCCTCAGACTGCTGATGCGGGAGTTCAGATGTCTTCGTCTTTTGCGGCTTCTGCATCGTGATCAGCACCTGGTTGCCTACCTGGCGGAAAGTCAGGGATGTATTGTTTAACAATTGATTCAGGACATCCTGTACGCTGTGCTCTCCATAGTCCATATCCAGATCACGGACATCCTGTACCTCTTTGCTCCGGTACATAAACCGGAAGACACTTAGCGATTCGATCTTTTGGAATGCCTGGATCAGCGACTCGTGTCTCAGTTCCATTTTGATCTTCACTTTGCTGATGTCCTGGCTCTTTGACGGCGAGGCGTGCAGCAATTGGGCGGTAGTCCCCAATATTACCAGGAAAAGTACTCCGGTACGCATAGATGAATAAATAAGAGATTTCGCGACATGCAAATTGCAAATCATGAGCTAGTTAGTTTTTAGTGACGATTCCCCGACAAGGACGGGATGTTAAATATGCGGCCTGCTACCGTGGCAGCGGAATACAGGCGGAGAGATAGTTGGTTAGATCTTTTTTCTCATAAACGGGACATTTAATTAAGTGTATGGTTTAGTTTGGAAATTCCTTTTTTGACTGGCAGGATCCTGACCAATACGCCTGTGTCTTCCGTCACGCAATACAGGAAGCCATCGGGGGCCACGGCCACGTCTCTTACCCGGCCGATGCCCTGGATCAGCTTTTCATCACCGATGACCTTCCCGTCCCTCATGATGGTGCGGTTTAGCCTTTTTTGCACCAGGGAACCGATGATAAGGTCCCCGTTCCAACCGGGGTAACGATCGCCATATACGAAATCCATTCCTGCCGGGGCAAGAGCCGGGTTCCAGTGGTGAGCCGGCAGCTCCATACCCGGAAGCACGGTATCGGTTGTGATGATAGTCCCATTGTAATTAATGCTGAACGTCGTTTTTGGCCAGCCATAATTTTTTCCCGGGCCCAGGAGGTTGAGCTCGCAGCCGCCGTTCTCGCCGTGTTCGTTCTCCCACAATTTTCCGGTATGCCGGTCATAGACCAGGCCTTCGGGCATGCGGTGACCAAGGGTATAAATTTCGGGCAGCGCCCCGGCGGTGTCCACAAATGGATTGTCTTTTGGAACCGAGCCGTCGTCCTTCAGGCGGATGACCTTCCCGGAAATGATCGCCAGGTCCTGGGCGGTATTCCAGCGATGCTGGCCTTCTATCGTCCGCTGACCGATGGTGACGTACATAAATCCGTCATTGTCGAAAGCGATCTTGTTGCCATACCAGAAGCCGTCCTCCCTGAAGGGGCCGCATTTAAAAAGTACCTGAGGATCGGTGAGCGAATCTCCTTCGAGCTTTCCTCTCATGATGACCGCATAACCGCTGTTGCCCCGGGTCGACTTAACAGGTTCGATATAGTAGGACATATACACCAGATGGTTGTTCGCGAACTGCGGATGCAGTTTTACGTCCCGCAGGCTGGTGGGAACAGCCCCCTTCACCGGATCTTTCAGCCTTATCCCATTTCTGACGATCACCAGCCTGCCGCTACGCTCGGCGATCAGCATGGTTTTGCCGTCGGGCAGAAAGGCGAGGCTCCAGGGCTGAATGAGTCCCGATTCAACCGTATCGATCATAAAGTCCAGTGTGGATGAGCCGATGACGTTGCGCACTTTCCGGGGCAGCGGAAAATATCCGCTCTTTAACAATGGCTCTATCTTATAACCGGTAACTGGTTTGGTATTTTCGAAAGCCATCTCGACATGGCCGCCTTTGTTTTTCGCCAGCTCCCGCAGGTAGGCGATGAGCTCCCAGCGCTGGCGTTCGGATAGCGAACCGGCAAAACCGGGCATAGCCCCATGTCCTTTGCTCAGCTTCCAGAATAGCGTTCCATCCTTTTGGTGCATAACTTCCCAGTCGTGAAAATTGGCGGGTTTTACCTCAAAGGTCATTCCCGGAGCACCTTCTCCGTTGCCACTTTTTCCATGACAGGCTGCGCAATAGGTAGAGAACAATGTTTTGCCTTCCTGAATCGTGACCGGCGTCAGTGCGAATCTTCTTCTGGCTGTATCTGCCCAGGATGGAACTCTCCATCCGGACTCCTGGGCATGGGTCTGTGTTTGAAAGGAAAAAAATAATAAAAAAGTCAGGCAAAGTGTCGCTGTTCTCTTCATATACTTATTCGAATTGTACGCGTCCGAAATACCGGGGCATGTGAAAATTTGGATGGGGGTCAGAGATAGGACTCCAGGTCATGTGATGCGGGTTCGTATTGTTCTCTGCAATTTTGCAAAAGTTGGCTTTCCAGCTTACTCCTTTCCCGGGTTTTGTGATGCCGGAGTATTTTGCGAGCATGGCCAGGGGCAGTTGGTATTCGATGGTCCATACCAGGGGGCCGGCCAGTTCCGGGTCTACCACCTGCGGCAGGGAATGTGCGATCCGGATGGACCGGATATCGTCTGCTGACGGCTTGACGGAATGATAACCCAGCAGGGGAGTGCCTCCGCAGTTGATCTCCAGGTTAAAGTACCGATCGGGCTTAGTGGTATCCGGGCAAAAAAAGAACTCGACAGCAGCATCTTTCCACACGGGTCCGCCGGGCTCGGTCGTGATGCTTCGGACATAACGGTCCTTTACCCGGAAGATGACATACAGGCTACCGGTATCATAAAGCATCTTTACTTCCGTCTCCGGGTGGAACTTTGGAACACCCAGGATATCGTTGGTGATCCGGAGGGGGGCGACTTTTTTCCAGGCCTTCTTATTCCAGTTGCCATCGATCGGCAAAGATTTGTCCAATCTTTTTACCCTGTATACAGGCGAAGGTGTGATGGTGCTGTCAGCCGTCGCAAACGCAAGGCAGGGGATAGTCAACAGTAAATGGACCCAGCCGAAAATCCGCGCCGGCCGGGAATAAATAGCTGGAAAAATCATAATTTTGCCAGGTTTTAAGTGACGAAGCCCTGTTAATCGGGCAATTTAAAACACATGTCTGGTAGCGATGGCAGTCAATACCAGGCGAACCCTCTGTTTTCTGCTTGCCTGGCAATCAGATCAAGGAGGGTTTTTTATTTCACTTCCGCCTGATGATCACGATTGCCTTTTGCCGATCGTACTTATATGTTGCTCCATTGAATTCACAGATACTTTTTAAAGCCTGGTCGAGGGTTTCAAGCCGGGAGAACGTAGCCGTGAACCGATCTGCTCCGGCTACCTGTGCGTCTACGGAGATGGACACGTTGAAGCGTTCTTCCAGAATGGCGGTGACCTCGGTCATCGTCAGATTGTCGCAAAAGCAATCATCGTTCTTCCAGTCCAGGTAGGAATCCGAATCCACCGATCCCTGGCTGGCGCGCTGGCTTTGCTTATTATAGATGACCTGTTGCCGGGGTGTGATCGTGCCGAGTGTTTTCTCCGGATCGCTGACCCTGACCTTTCCGCGTTTGACTGTCACCGTGATATCATCCTCGACTGTGCTGGCCTTTATATTGAATGAAGTACCCAATACGGTCACGTTGACTTTGCCGGCATGGACCAGGAAGGGTCTGAGACTGTCGCGACGGACGTCAAAAAAAGCCTGCCCTTCCAGGTAAACCTCCCGATTGCTTTTTCCGGTAAAAGCGTGCGAATAGCTCAGACTGCTGGCTGCGCTAAGCGTTACGGTAGTTCCATCGGGCAGGCAAATAACATGGTTGCCTTTTTTGATGGCAGGGATCGCTGCCAGTGGTGCGGGCTGGCTTAGCGGACTGGTCCAGAACAGCAGCTTCGCTATCACCATGATCATGGCTGCGGCTACTGCCAGGCCGATCTTCCACATTATCACAGTTGTCCTTTTTCTGACCTCGATCTCTTCTTTCTCTATGCTTTTCCAGATGTCTGCCGGCAGGCTTGTTCGCAGCTCGTTCTTTTGATCGGCTGTCAACAAGGACAAGACGTCCGGTTCGGATTCGAATAAGTTGTAGTACTGCTCGAGAAGCCGTCGTTCGGTCTCGGTTGCGGTGCCGTCGAGGTACTTGTGTAACAATTCAATAAGATGGTGTTTGTCCATTTGATTGGCTATAGCTGTATTAATGACCCTGAAAGGGAAAAAAGTCCCTACCGGGCGGGAAGTTTTTTTTTAATTTTTTTTAAAAAGGTAAAAAGACGGAGAGGAAGGAGAGGGCAATAAAAGAAAGGAGGGAGAATAGGCCCCAGAGGCCTGTCAGGGAAATTCTCAGCTTTTCAATGGCCTTCCCCAGCTGGTTCTGAACAGTTTTCCTGGAAAGGCCCAGGCGGGATGCGATGTCCTTTGTAGGAAGGTCATCATGGAAACGAAGCCGGAAAATGATCTGTCTTTGCGGGGGGAGGCTGTTGAGCCATGCTTCGTAGGCCAGATAAAATTCCTTCCAAAGCAGCGACTGGTCTGCGGTGGCGGCCTTTTCGGCAAGATTTTCCAGGGGATCGAAAAATGAATGGGTGGTTTTTTGTCTGGTTGCTATCTTAATGACCTTGTTACGGATGGCGGTGTTCAGGTAGGCAGGAAAATTGTGGATCTGGTCGGTAGCTCTGTGCAGCCAGATGTGAGTGAAAATATCCTGGACTATATCTTTGGCCTGGTCTGCATCCTTCAGGCGTCTGTATGCAGTGGAATAAGCTGTCTCCCAATATTTTTCAAATAATTGGTTGAAGGCAGATTTGTTGTTTTGCTTTATTTGAAGCAGCAACAATGCATCATCATCTATGTCAGAGTTGAGGCCGCTCGTCATAACAGTTAGTAGTGGTGCTAAAAATCAGTTGTATCCAAATGTAATTATTTTATCCTTAAAAAAAAATATTATACCCGGCTGTTCATTGCAGCCGGGTATTGGTGTTTGTTTACCATCCACTTAATTGCACGAGTTTGGGATTCACATCCAGCTCCAGCTGGGGAAGCGGGAAATATCTGTTCCTTGCTTTGTAACCGAGCGGCGCCAGTATGCTATCCGCCAATCCCCATCTTTTCAGATCGTCAAAGCGATGCTGTTCGAAAGCAAGCTCTACTCTTCGCTCGTGGACGATCGCCTTGAAGATATCTTCCTTTGTGCCGGCCTGTGCGGAAGTGATCGCAGGCATATTCACCGACGGTCTTTGCCGGACCTTGTTGATGGCGTCAAGGGCTTCGGGGTATGATCCGAGCTCGTTGGCCGCCTCGGCATACATCAGCAGCACGTCGGCATACCGGATCAGCGGATAATTGGTCCCCCTCGAATTGATGAAGAGAATGGGCACCTGTCCTTTCCGGATATTGTAACCGGTCGGTGACCAGCTTTTCTTATATACGTCGAGGTTCAGCGAAGAAGTGCTCAGCTGGGGGGCGAAGGGTTGACCGTCATAATAGAAAAGTTCATAACCCAGCCGAGGATCGTTGGGCTCGAATTCGTCGACGATGCTTTGGGTTGGGGACACCTCGCTCGATCCTCCGTTGACCTGTGGCCAGTAGTGATACTCCCGGTCATCTCCAACGGGGGAGGAAGCTCCTGCGGCGGCGGATGCGAATTGGATCTCGAAGATCGACTCCTTGTTATTTTCGTAGCTGCGGTTGATGATCTGGTCAAAATTATCCATCAGCCCATAAGTTCCGGAGTTGATGACGGCTTCGAACCATTTCGCAGCATTCGTATAATCTTTCATGTAGAGATATACTTTCCCAAGGAGCGCCGTTGCTGCGCCTCTGGTCGCTCTCCCGAGATCGGCAGACCCGTATGAGACGGGCAGACCGGCCAAGGCGTCTGTCAGGTCCTGGATCATGACCTTCTGGATATCAGCGATGGAGGATTTAGCGATGAGGGCGTCATTCGGATCTCTGAAGGGCGCGGTGAAGAGGGGTACTTCGCCCCATTCGGCCGTGAGATAAAAATAATACAGGGCTCTTAGAAATTTTACTTCGCCGAGATATCGCTGTTTCAGGGTCGCGTCCATCTGGATGGCCGGCACCTGCTGGATGACGAGGTTGCACCGGTAGACTCCCTGATATAATCCGGAATAGAAGGCCTGCAGGTTCGGATCGTCGGCGGAGAAGGCAAACTTATTGAAAACGACGCCCGAGATCGCGCTGCTGAGGATGACATCGCCGGAAGGAGGATCGAACAGGCGGAGGGAGATATCATCTCCGCCGAAAAGATTTACGGAAGCCAGTGGAATATAGGCTGCGTTCACGCCGGCCAGCGCGCGGTCGGGGGTAGTGAAGAAGCCGTCGAGGGGGAGCTTGTCGGGTGGAGTCCTGACAAGGAAATCTTTTTTGCATCCCGGTGAAATGATGATGCCGAGGCTTACTATAAGTATCAGTATATTGTTCTTCATGCCTGTGAGCTTTAAAATGAATTAAATATTTGTTCTCAAAAGATGAGCTGCACTCCCATTTGAAGAATCGTAGGGATCGGAACGCTGCCTGTATCGACACCTACCTGCAGCGGATTCAGCGAATCGTCGTTGTAACCCGATCCGCCCAGTGTGTCCGGGTTATAGTTGACGTATTTCGTGATCGTCAGCAGATTCTGCGCGTTGGCGTACACTCTGAGCCGCTGGATGTGCAACCTTGCAGACACGGAGGGCGGGATGGTATAACCTACCTGGAGGTTCTGCAACCTGGCATAGCTTGCATTGTCCACAAAATGGGTAGATGCCACGGTGTTCAATCTCGCTCCACGGATGGCGCGTGGCATGTAGTTGGAGGTGCCTTCACCGTGCCAGCGTTTTAGTGTGGTCGCCATCTGTCCGTCGGCGGCATTCATTGCTTCGAGGTAAGCGCGCTGTGCGTTGTACAGCTGTTTGCCCTGTACTCCCTGGATGCTGAAGGATGCATCGAAGGCTTTGTAGGTGAAATTAGCCAGGACACCGTAGTTGAAATCCGGGAAGGGATTACCGATAGTGGTACGGTCGTTTGCATCGACGACGCCGTCGCCATTGATATCTTTGAACCGGATATCGCCGGGTGCAACGCCGGGTTGTACAGCGTGTTTGGCTATCTCGGCCTGGTTTTGGAAAATACCGTCAGCTACGTAACCGAAGAAGCTTGACATGGGCAGGCCGGGCATGGTCCGGGTGTAGGTACCGTACTGGTAAACGTTCTCGACCCAGCTGATGATGCTGGGAACGCCGCCCAGGGAGGTGACCTTGTTCTTCAGCGTGGAAAGGTTGGCGGTGATCTCGTAGGAAAAATCGCGGCTATTGTTACGATAAGTGGCGACGAACTCGAAGCCTGAATTCCTCACGCTGGCTGCGTTCTGAAATGCTCCGTTGTCGCGTGCTATTCCGGTGCCAACGGAGATGGGTGTGCGTAGCAGGATATCTTTTGTGTTCTTCACCCAGTAGTCGGCGGAAAAGCTGAAGTGATTATCGAAGAGGGAGAGATCCGTGCCGATGTCGGTCTGGGTCGTGCTTTCCCATTTCAGCGCCGGGTTCCCCAGTGTCAGGACCGCGGCCGCGGATGCGATGGACTGGGAGGTGCCAAAAATATATTGCGGGGTTGTCGAAATGGTGGTCTGGCTTTCATAATTGCCGATCTCCTGATTGCCCAGTCTGCCCCAGCTGGCCCTGAGCTTGAGGCTTTTGATGGCATTGACGTCTTTCAGGAATTTCTCCCGGTCGAGATTCCAGCCGACGGCGAAAGAAGGGAAGTCGCCGTAGCGGTTCTCCCTGCCGAATCTCGAAGACCCATCCCGGCGTATGGTAGCGGTGAACAGGTATTTATCGAACAGGGTGATATTGGCCCGACCGAGGAAGGAGCGCAGCGCCCAGGCGGCCTCGTTGCCTCCAAGAACGGAGGGGCCGGTGCCTGCATCGAAAACCTGGATAGCGTTGCTTGGAAAGTCCTGTCTCGAACCTGTCATTGTGGTAGTCTTAGCGCTTTGTTGGGTGTAACCGGCGAGCAGGTTGACAGCCAGGTCGTCATGGATACGTTTGTCGTAGGTCAGCGTATTCTCGACGGTGTATTCGTTGGAGGTATTGCTGTTCTGGGTGAGGCTCTGCCGCAGGTTGGAGCGATTGTCCATCTGGAAGATGCCGAGATAGGTTCTGCCGGTGGCCAGTCCGTTGTTGAGCCCCAGGTTAAGCCGGTATTTGAGTCCGGGCAGGAAAGTATACTCTCCATACAGGTTGCCTAAAATATTGTCATTGGAAGTAGTATGCCGCTGATTGTCGCGTCGTCCTATGATGTTATCGCGGTTGTTGATGCCGGTCTCTGCCTGGTTGGGGCCTGCATATCCGCCAAGATTCGTGGAACGGTAGATGCGCATGGTGGGGGAGGCGCCAAGAAGATAGGCCAGATCGAGGTTGTTCCCATAACCCAGGTTGAGGCCCTGTGAGCGGACAAGACTGAGGTTCTCTCCGATCAGTAAATTCTTTCCGATATTGTACTGGCTGTTAAACCGTACGGAATATCTTTTCAGATAGCTGAAGACCATGCTTCCCTGTTGGTCGAGATAACCGGCGGAAAGAGAATAACGGCTATTCTCGCTTCCTCCGGACAGGCTAAGGGAATGGTCCTGCATGGGTGCGTTGGGGAAGGCGGCTTTCTGCCAGTTGGTATTGGTCTTCAGGTTTTGCGGGTCATTGAATGCGGCCTGGGGTGCGAATCCGCCGTTCTTATCGGTCTCATTTACGAGGTCGGCCAGCTGAAGGGAGTTGAGCATGGGGATCTGCCGATGAACGGATTGGATCCCGTAATAACCGGCGTAGGTCAGGCGTGGCTTCCCGACGGAACCTTTTTTTGTGGTGATGAGGATGACCCCGTTGGCAGCGCGTGAACCATAAATGGCGGCTGCCGATGCGTCTTTGAGTACACTGACGTTTGCGATGTCGTCGGGATTTATGATGTTGATATCGGTGCCGCTTAGCTGGACTCCATCCACGATGTACAGGGGGCCGCTATTCCCGAATGTACCCATCCCCCTGATCCTGACCTGTACTTTTGCGCCGGGTTCACCGGAGGTGGAAGTGAACTCGACCCCGGGCACTTTACCCTGAAGAGCAATGTTGGTATTTGAAAAGGCCTGTCCGCTGAAGTCCTTGGCGCTGACGGTGGCGATGGAACCCGTAAGGTCCGTTTTGCGTTGTGTGCCATACCCGATCACCACCACCTGGTCGATGGAAGAGGCGGAATCTTTTAGCTTGATCATCAGCGAAAGGGTCGCATCGGTTTTGATGATATACCCGGAGACGACCTGTCTTTCAAATCCGATGGCCGAAAAGATAAAGCTGTAGGGGCCGCCCGCCGGTATGCGATTGAATGTAAACATGCCGGAGCTGTCGGAGCTGGTGCCCAGCGTAAAATTGTTCCTGGTATTCCGGATGACGACCGATACTCCGCCGACAGGCTGGTTGCCGGAATTGGTCACCATTCCGCGTACGACGCTGGCTCTTTCCTGTGCATGGAGACCTGGCGGGATGGCGGCCTGCAGCAACAGGAGTATAAGAAATGCGGAGCCCCGTCTAAAAAACTTACGTCTCATAGCTTTAGTTTTTAGTTAGTTAGTCAAATAGATCCCCTGGCCCAATGTGGAAGGGGCAATTTCTTTTACAGAAGTAGAATGGTTAATGGAGAGGTTTACTTACTGATGGTATACTTATCCTGTTCACGGATAACTTTCAAATGATACAGCGTGGCCATGCGGCTAAGAATAACATGCAGCGAATCAGAAGTGTCGAACTTGCCAATGAAATACATTTTGTGAAGGTCGGCCGCCTTGTATTTGATCCTGACATTGTAAACGCTCTGCAGCTCGTCGAACACTTCGGAAAGGGGCTGATTGTTGAACATGAACCATGATCCTTTTGAGTGGTCCGGTATGGTGATGTCCTCATTGTCCCTGGGAGCCGCGGCTGCCACCGACGGTCCGGTACCGAATGTCCTTACTTCGCCGGTACTATGTAATTCATCATAAACAAATTCCTGTCCGGGCAGGAGATAATAGGATCCACGAAGCTTGCTGCTACCGTCTGCTGCCCTGATCATTACTTTTCCATCGTACAGCCGGATACGCTGCATTTTTTCTTTCAATGGCGCCCAGACGCTGAACCGGGTTCCCAATACGTGCGTGGCGATGTTGCCATGGGTCACGATAAAGGGTCTTGCTTTGTTGCTGGCGACCTTGAAGTAGGCCCTGCCGCGCAGCAGGACACTTCGGGTGTCTCCTGAGAACAGACTGTCATAGATCAGTTCGCTATTCGGGTAAAGGACGACGCCGGAGCCGTCACCGAGGGTCAGTGCTCTTGCGACGGCAGAGCGGTTAGTCACTACTGTCTGTACCCGTGATGGCGATGGCGGTGACCCGGCTGTGACGACCTCAGCCGGTCTTGTTTCGCCGGGCTTGTTACCCGGTTTGTTGCCGGTCTTCATAAGATACAGGGCTATCGCCACTACCACACATGCAGCTGCGATGGCCGGGAATTTCCACCATTTTTTGTATTTAGAGGTCGTCGTTCGTATGCTTTGCAAATAAGGCTGCATGCGAATGACTGTTCCGCTGGTAGTATTATCTATATTCATCCGGTGTTTTTCCCACTCCTGGTCGACATCTATATCCCGGATCGTATCCGGCGCTGACGAAAGATTCCAGGCGGCTGCAAATTTTTCCAGGTAGGCTCTGTTCTCGGCACTGGATCCCAGCCACGACAAAAGATCTGCCTCTTCGGCATCATCGAGCTCATTCAATAAATACTTTGTCAGCAGCTGATCATATTGACTGAAAGTGTGCATGTGTGTGCGTATATAACGGTCCGGGTATCTTCTACCCCCACAACCGGGAAAAAAAAAATTATGATCCCAAAAAAAGAAAGAGCAGGCAGACGCTCAGGTAATGGCCCAGCTTTTCCCTCAGCCTGCGCAGAGCCCGCCCCATCTGGTTTTCCACTGTCTTGGCGGAAAGCCCCAGTTTGGCCGCGATGTCAGCGTATTTCAATCCTCCGAATCTGCTGAGCTCGAAGATAACCCTCATCTGCCCGGGCATGCTTTCGATGGCTTCGGCGATATCGCTTTTCAGCTGCTGCAGGTCCATTATGGAAGCGCCTGATTCAGAGGGGATCCCGTCCATGCTGTTCAGGTAGGCGCGCTTGTATTTCAGTCTTACCTTGTCGTGTCTGATCGCGTCCAGGCTGCTGTTGTACAGGATGGTGACAAAATAAGCGGACAGTGAAGTGCCGGTCCTGATGCTGGCGCGGCTTTCCCAAAGTTTGACGAAGCTAATGTGGACTATTTCTTTTGCCTGTTCGATGTCGAAGCCAAACTTGAACTGGCACAACAGACAGAAACGCAGGAAATTCTCCTTGAAGAAAAGTTCAAAACTCTCTCTGTTCAAGGGTTCTCCGGGGGAGGGAGAATCCATACGGGTTGCTGTTAAGTTCTTTTTCAGTGCCATTGACAACAGTTGAAAGGCTTGGTGGAAAGTTTTGGTATAACAGAATCCGGTTGTGTTCAAATATAATTTTTTTTGTCTTAAATAAAAATAAACAGTCGGCGATCGGTATGATTTTAATTTATGTTTGCATATTAGTCAATCGTTTATATTCGGCGATAGCGGAAATGAAGGGAAAACCTGACAAAAATATTCCATGGAATGAATTTGGGCATTTGTTCAAGCGACAGGAGATCCCTGCCAGAACGATTCTATTGCGGGAGGGGGAGGTTTCAAAAAAGGCGTTCTTTATCGAAAAAGGCTGCATGAGACTTTGGTTTAACAACCAGGGGAAGGACGTGACCTTCCAATTCTTTTTTGAAGGGCAGGCTGTATCTTCTATAGAGAGTTTCGAAACGGGTGAACCCAGCCTGTATTCCATTGAGAGCATCGAGCCCTGTGTCATTCATGTCATTTCACGAAAGGACTTTCAGCAGATGCTGAGTACGTCCGATAGTATAAAAAAGGAGGTTGCGGACACTCTTTTTCAGCGGCTCCTGTTTTATCAAAAGTTATTCCTCTCGAGGATCAAGGACAGCCCGGAGGAGCGATATCATGATCTGCTGGCAAGCAGTCCGGAGATAGTGAAGCGGGT
>DATJJA010000252.1:0-31324 GCA_035492595.1 Puia sp. | reverse complement strand
ATGATAGCAGCAAAATCTTACGCCGCGCAGTCGGCCACTACCCCTCTGGGACCCCACTCGTTCGAACGCCGCGAACCGGGAGAACACGACGTAGTCATTGATATTCTTTACTGTGGCGTCTGCCACTCCGACATCCACCA
Organism: Puia sp.; assembly: GCA_035492595.1. GTDB lineage: Bacteria > Bacteroidota > Bacteroidia > Chitinophagales > Chitinophagaceae > Puia. Next base: position 31,184 of record DATJJA010000252.1, on the reverse strand, counting down.
GGTCCGTGACGAATGGGGCGGATCGATCTTCCCGATGGTACCCGGCCATGAGATCGTAGGCAGGATCAGCCGCATCGGTAGCCAGGTAAAAGACTTTAAAGTAGGCGACCTCGCCGGCATCGGCTGTTTCGTCGACTCCTGCCGCGTCTGCAACAGCTGTAAAGAAGGACTCGAACAATACTGCGAGACCCATCTTAGCCAGACCTACAACGGCTACGAACAGGATCGGAAGACCCCTACCTATGGTGGTTATTCCAGCCAGATCGTAGTCGACGAAAAATATACCCTGCACGTCTCCCCCAATCTGCCGCTGGAAGGAGTAGCCCCGCTCTTATGCGCCGGCATTACCACCTGGTCCCCTCTCCGCGAATGGAAGGTCGGAAAAGGACATAGGCTCGGAGTCCTCGGACTCGGCGGTCTCGGACATATGGCCGTAAAGCTGGGCGTAGCCCTTGGCGCAGAGGTCACCATGCTCAGCTCTTCCGCTTCAAAAGAAAAGGACGCCAAAAGACTGGGAGCCCACAAGTTCGCCCTCACAAAAGATCCCGAGGTCCTGAAGGGCTATAGCGGATACTTCGACTTCATCATCGATACCGTCTCCGCCCAGCACGACTTCGATATTTATCTGAACCTGCTGAAAAGGGACGGAACGCTCATCCTCGTAGGCGCCCCCCCAAAGCCTAACGACTTCCAGGCATTTAGCATCATCCCCAAACGCCGGCGCATCGCAGGTTCGATGATCGGTGGCATCAAAGAGACACAGGAGATGCTGGATTTTTGCGCACAGCACAACATCGTATCGGATGTAGAGGTCATCCCGATGAAGGAGATCAACAACGCCTACGAACGCGTCTTAAACGGCGATGTCCGTTACCGTTTCGTCATCGATATGGCTACGCTTTAACCCGCTCGCCGGGCCGCAAAATAGATTTAAAAGATATCATTCGCCGATGGCGGATATTAGAAATGGGCGATCTGGTAATTCCGGGTCGCCTGTTGTTTTAAGCCCGGCCGGAACATATTTTAACCCTCGCCCGTCTTACGTATTGATAAAAATGCACTAAATTGTTCTTTCATTTAATTCCATGATTATGACGCAATTTGCTTGTTCCTTGCTTAAACGGACCCTCTTTTTATCAGCGCTTGGCCTCCTGGCCGGAACCACTCTCGTCCACGCTCAGGCCGACTCCCTCGATGATCACAAGCTAACAGAGATCTATACTCCCGTACCCCCGGTAGTCACTCCAGCCGCCAAATTCGGAGAGGCGCCTTCCGACGCCGTCATCCTGTTCAACGGCAAGAACCTCGACGAATGGGTCAAGGTATCCGATGGCAGCCCGGCAGACTGGATCGTCTCAAAAGATATCCTGACTGTAAACAAGACTTCAGGTAATATCCAGACCAAACGCACTTTTACGAACTACCAGCTCCACCTCGAATACCGCATACCCTCCAACATCACCGGTTCCGATCAGGCACGCGGTAACAGCGGTTTGTTCCTGGCCTCTACAGGCAAGGGCGATGCCGGCTACGAGCTGCAGATCCTCGATAATTACAACAACGCGACCTATACCAATGGCCAGGTCGGCAGCATTTACAAACAAAGCGTTCCCCTCGCCAACCCCTGCCGCAAACCAGGTGAATGGCAGACCTATGATGTCGCCTGGGTAGCTCCCGTATTCAATACGGATGGCAGCCTGGCCTCACCGGCAAAGGTCACCGTGTTCCTCAACGGCGTTCTTGTCCAGGACAACTATGAACTAAAAGGAGAGACCCGCTATCGCGGAAAACCATATTATAAAGCGCACGGCCCCTCGCCCATCAAGCTCCAGGCCCACGGCGACAAAAGCGAACCCATCAGCTTCCGGAATATCTGGGTCCGCCCTTCATAAAAAATTATTGAGCCCCTCTGGCGGCAAACTTTTCAAGCCCCCAACCCGGGGGCTTTTTTATTTCCCCGCCTTTTTCATCCCCGAAAAGATCGCATCGATCCCGCCCGCCAGGTAGACCAGCGGCGCATTCCAGTTAATAGCGATCTCATTCGAAGCATACGCCTGATCATTATCAATATACGCCAGCTCTGCATCAAAAAATGGATAGACCTGGTGATCCTGTCTTCCCGGATTCGGGCCCCCAACCAGCAACCCCGGCACCGGCGCCATAACCCCGTCCGAGATCGAAGGCCGGTGATGCGGATGCAACGGCGAAAAGCCGCCCAGACCCGTTACAAAACAATACCCCGTAGCATTCCTCCCGAGGATATAGTCGAGATTATCCAGCGCGGCGTTGAGATACTTCTTATCCTGCCTCAGTAAAAAGGCCTTTAACAACAGCATTCCCTGATTCGCAGCCACAGAATTGCTTCCCCAGACAAAGTCGCTCTTTCGAGCGCCCATGACCGTGTGAAAAGCCGATTGCCGCCTTACCAGGCTATCCGCAAAATGCAACATCCGCTGCTGCAAAAGATCCAGCTCCGGCGCCAAACCCAAACCTAAGACCAGGCTCGTACCCTTCCTGGCCTCCCGCTGCTGCAGCAGGCTGTACACTCCCATCATCCCCACGCTCCCCCATGACGGCACAGAAAGACGTAACCCCAACCCCTGCTTCACACCTATCTCATATTTTTTATCCCCGGTACTGACAAACAGCTCCGCCGCAGCCCAAAAACGCTCGTCGTCCATTATCCTGTCGCCATATGCCCCTGTCGTTATCGCCGGCTGATACAGCTTATTCATCGAATCCTGATCATAGACCACCGCCGGATGTTGAACCGCCCATCCCCAGGCGCCGACGGCGGCCCCCAGACAGCTATCCGCAAGCCCCGGCAACACTCCCTCATATTTCCGGAAAACCCGCGAAGCCTGAGCCATCACAGCCGCAAAGTCCAGCGTCGCAGCCGTACTCTTCTGTACCACATAACGCGGAGCCTTCGTGGCACCCGGTTTCACCATCCCGTCAAAAGCTGCGTTTGTACATTTATGATAGACACCGCTGTCCACCGGGTCCTGCATGGTCAGCATCCAGCGGAGATTATACAAAGCCTCATTCAAAATATCAGGAAGCCCCTGCGCGGCGGCCCTCCCTTGCACCGGAGGAATCAAAGCATGTAACGTATCAAAATAAATAGTATAATCCTCATAGGCACCCAGCAAAGTCCCCATCGTAATCCCCGAATTGACCACATATTTATTATAATCCCCCGCATCATACCACCCTCCCGGAGACGATATCACCGTACCCGCCGGACGCGCCGTCGTTGCAGCGGAAGGATGCACAAAAACAACCCTGTCCGGATGCCCCGCAGCCCGCGCCCAGACTCCCGCATAAACGGATTCCAGCGGCATCGAAGCCCGCTGGAAATAATACCCCTTCAACGCCGCCGCAGCAACCGGTCCCTCCACCCCCCTCCCGATCACAAAAGGCAAAGAATGCGGCAGACCAGGCACCAGGATATTATAAGTTCCTTCCTTATTTAAACCGCTGAGATCCGCAAGGCGCACCTGAAGATTGGAGTTCGCAGACGCCGCAGCCACACCCAGTTTGCCGGAAAAGGCCGTGTCTCCGGCCGGCCGGCTGATAACATAAAAGCTATCCGATGACACCGGCAATATCACCACAGCCAGTTTTACCCCTTCAGGATAAAAACCGATCTGGTTGAGCACTATCGACGGCGAAGGACTGGCCGCGCCCACAGCAGCCGAAGCGGCGGGCGCCGGCACTTGCGCCCGCAAACAAAAAGATATCAAAACAAGCCAAACAAGCAGCAAAACTCGCATGTAAGTGTATTTTACCCGCTAAATCTACCTATTTATTGGCTTCAAAACAGGTATAAAATATTGGCAAAACATCTAAAAAAAGTGTAAATTGAGTAAAGCGATTCCTCACCAAAATAAACAGGCTGTATGAAAAAAGTAAGTGACATTCTTTCGCACAAAGGCGCACGTATCACCTCGGTGACGCCTCAAACCACTGTTCTGGACGCACTGCGGATCATGGCTGACCAGAATATCGGATCTGTCCTGGTGCTGGAGGGGAACGAATATCAGGGTATCATGACGGAAAGAGATTATTCCCGGAAGGTTATCCTGAAAGGAAAATCGTCCACTGATACCCCCGTCTCTGAGATCATGTCAAAAGACTTTCCGACTGTCACACCATCGGATACCGTGGAATTTTGCATGCAGCTGATGTCCGACAAGAACATCCGTTATCTGCCGGTCTTCGACAAGGGAGCCCTCAGCGGGATCGTCTCGATCAACGACGTGGTCCGGGAAACGATCCTGACACATGAAGAGACCATTACCCACCTGAAGGACTACCTGCATTCTGGAAGATAACCGCTGGACATCAATGCTGCAATAGCTAAGCTGCTTGGCGCGCCCCTCCATTAATTACTAAAATATTTCTTCAGCAACTCCTGCAGGCGTTGCTGACTAAGCGGCTTATTCTCAAACCCCGCCACCTCGGGGATCGTCCTGGTCTTTACCTCGTCGTCGGGATTCAGCGACGTTGTCAGCATGATCAGCACAATGTCCGCCTTTTGCTCGGATGGTAACGTCTTGTATCTTTCGAGGAACTCCCAGCCATCCATTGCTGGCATATTGATATCCAGAAAGATCAGATCGGGCCGGGGAGACATCCCCGAACTACCGTTGCCAGGACCGCATCCCCGAAGATAGTCCAGCGCTTCCTGGCCGCTCTGGGCTACGAAGATATGACGGGTGCAGCCCGTCTGCTCAAGGGTCATTTTGTTAAGGAAATTCGTCGGCTCATCATCATCGATGAGAAGAATACAGTTGAGTTGTGGGTTCATGTTCTTACCGGTATTTTGTTGTATCTCGGCAAAAAAAATTCAGATCGTCCTCTACGATCCAGGAGAGATCGTGCACTAATGAGCTTAACCGGAAGGATCGTTTTATCAAGGGTTTGAGGACTATGACAAATGTATAAATAGTCTTCCAGAGATGCAAGATTCACTAATGATTAACCGAATTTGGGGAGGAAAATATGTAAATTTGGTCGTACAAAGGTTTAAAGAGTATGGCTGAAACGCTTCAACGGGACGAGATTGTAGTTAGGGAGATCCTTGACACGGCAAGGGCACTTTTCCGGCAATCCGGGTTCAAAAAAACGACCATGGGCGACATAGCCAGAAGCCTCGGTAAAGCCAAAAGCTCCCTTTATTATTATTACCCCAGCAAGGAAGATATCTTCGAAGCTGTTTTGTACAAGGAAATGGACGAACTGCTGGAGCAGATCCAACAGGCCATCCGCCTGGCCGGCTCCTCCAAGGAAAAACTCATCATCTACTGCCGCAGCCGCCTCCACAAGCTGAACGAATTGTGCAACCTCAGCGACGCCCTGAAAAGCGAGATCGCTGAATTACATTGCATTATGGCCGACCTTAAAAACAAGTTCGATACCTCCCATGTCGAGCTGGTAAAAGGCATCCTCGCCGAAGGCGTTTGCAATGGAGAATTCAAACAGATCAGTGAAGATAATATAGAGTTGATCGCCTACCTCATGGTCAGCAGCTTCCGGGGCCTGGCCATCCCCCTCATGGTCGGACAAAATCGCAGCCCCCGCCTCGACCTCCAGATCGATTCCATTGTGGATATTATGGTCGAAGGCATCGGACGGTCCATCCGCTAAAGCCGCAGGCCACTGCAAAATCTACTCACTAATTCCCCTCACCCAACTTTTAACCCTCTGGTTAATCCATCCCACATTCTCATATAAATAATTAAAGAGAAAAACCCCAAAAAGCCCGCAACTTATCCCTGCCAACACATCCAGCACATAATGATGACTGCTATAAACCGCAGCAAACCAGATCCCCACCATGACCAATCCAAAAAACAAATTCGCCCAGCGCAGTCTATACTTCACCCCATAAAACAACACCGTCAGCGGATAAGCCGCATGCAGCGAAGGCATAGCCGCAAACACATTCGAACTCTTCGCATACAAGCCCGCAAACACCGAAGCATGAAAATAGGCATCAAACCGGCCCAGACCCGCAGTATTCCCCGGCGTATGCGCATTGAAAACAAACCCATAATGCTCCACATACCAGGGCGGCGCCGCAGGATAACAATAATAAACGACAAAACCGACCAGGTTCACCACCAGGAAACTCAGGGCGAAACGGAAAAAAGCCTCCTTGTTCTTGTAAAACAAATACCCCGCAAACCCCAGCGGCAACGGCATCCAGCAGAGATAAAAACATCCCGCCATTATATCCAAAAATGTATGCTGATGTATACGCCAGTATTCATTCGGCGTCAACACCCCATCGGCAGTATGGATCCCAAATAGACTTTTCTCCGCATTATAAAGACTGCCGATATGAACGGTATTATACCGGAAATTAGGAAAGGCCTTCATAAAATCGAAGATCACCCAAAACACAATAAAGACCGAAAAGCCCAGAATGAAACGCCTCGTAGGACCAGATAAATAGAACAGCACATTGAACAACCCCACAAGGAACAACTGATCCTTCTTAAAGCCGATCAGCAGGGCAGAAAGAATAAGATACAAAACCGAAAGACCTGTAGCAATAAGTATGTTGCGAAGAGTGAGACGTGTGCCGGTTTCCATTTAGACTTTTATTCTTTGTACAAGCTCTTTGCCGTTCTGAACGTCCACCCCCTTCAATTCAAGATATTTTACATTCGGCGCCCAAAAAGTTCCACCCGGATCGATCCGGAGATACACCCGGTTTAGAATGGCGAGCCTGCCCGAGATAGTAACAAATACATGGAACCGGTTGTCCGCAGCCGACTTCTTCAGATAAAGCGGCACCTTTTTATAAGAGACAAAGTGCAGCTCCCAGCTGCCATCCCCAAGATCACGCTGCTTGAGCCCATACGCAAAATGACGCTGGATAAAATTCAGCTCCTGGCGCTGGTTCTGCTCCGTATACCGGATCCACAACACATGCACCGGCTCATCTTTATCAAGCACCCCATCTTTATCATTCAGTTCGCAGATGACGGTATTGCTATTCGGAGTACGCTGTAGATAGAACAATGACTTCGCATTTGACGGCGGAATAGGAAATGTCTCGACCGTGTCCTTGACCGCACCCGAAATAGTCGAATGCCCAGCCGATGGACCCGAAGACTGAGCCGAACCAGGAACAGCAGAGAACGCTGCCAGCAAAACAACAATGATAGCCAACGGCAAAGAAGACTTCGCAGCCGCATCAGCCTTGCCGGCACCCGCCGTATCAACCTTTCCGGCACCCGCCGCCTCAACAACCCCATTGCCGGCACCCGCACCACTCGCATTCGCCGCAGCCCGCGCCCTCGCATCCAGCGTCCGCTTCGCATCCCTCAAACGCCCAATCGCCGTCCAGTTCGCCAAAAACGCCATGATGGTCAACGGTATAGTAAAAATAGAGATCGTCTCAAAAATCGGAAAGTTCGTAGCCGGATAAGCAATCTTATAATCCCCCCCCATCCAACGCGAAGCCACCCCGCAGGCCAACGCCGAAACGCCGGTAATGATAACCCGCTCCGGCCTCTGCATCAGCCCATCCTTACACTCGATGCCCAGTCCCTCGGCCCGCGCCCGCGTATAGCTCACCATCATGCTCCCGATAAGACCGATGAAGGCAAACAATGAACTAAGGAAATAATGGTGAGAGACCAGGTAATAACAAATGCCAAGAAAAAGGATCAGCTCGCTGTAGCGATCGAGCACAGAATCATACAAAGCCCCAAAGGGCGAGCTCATATTTCCCAGCCGCGCCACCTGCCCGTCAAGCATATCGAACAGACCGGCAAAAAGGATCAGCGCCCCCGCCCATCCGACATAGGACAGATCGCCGCGTCGCCCTTCTTCAGCACCGGAAATAAAAATGATAGCCACTCCGATATTGAGCAATAGCCCAATCGTAGTAACCATATTCGGGGTCAGGCCCGCCCGGATCAGTAATTTAACTACCGGATTGATGACCTTATAAATACCAAGCTGCAAATTTTTTCGCGTGCTCATTGCTCAATTACTCTCCTCTTTTGACAATCTGTAAAGATACTATGTTCAGACTGAATTCAGCGCCCTAAAAGTCAAATTTGGTCCGGACCCGGATACCCCAGGTGGGGATATTAGCATGATCCAGATAGGTGAACCGTTTGATAAAATCCACCCGAACCAGCTTGAAGATATTGGCTATCCCAAACCCCGCCTCGAGATAAGGCGTCGAGCCAAGCCTGAAGGTCTCCAACTGACCATTGGTAAGCGGGAATTTTACCTGGTCGGGGTTCTTCGCCGGATCATTCTCTGCCCGCAATCCGCCATACAATATCTTCGCCTCGATGACCTCCCTCCATTTGAGTTTCTTCAACAACGGTATCTTGTTGAAAAAGAAACCGTTGAAGTAATGGTCTACATATGCAGTGGCATAATGGTCGCTGACGAATTCCAAAAAGTTCATCAGGTTATACGACTGCATCTGGTAGGCATAGGTCTGGTTGGCGTGATGAACATCCGCCAGCGGAAAGGGCACTTTCCCGATGATATACCCGAAGTCCAGCGTGATGTCCGTATAACCCAGCCAGGATTCATAGAACCGCTTGTAAAAATTCAGATCCAGGTTCTGATAATTGTACTGGCCCCGGAACAAACCTTTCACACCAGTGGTCCAGCGAAAATCGATGATCGGATATTTATTTATGATAGGGACGCGATAGAGCTTTCCGATATAGAATTGTTCATGTGGAGCCCAGCGGATCTCCCCGGAAAACTCAGTCGTCGTCATCTGCTGGATCGAATCACCCGTATTGCCCTTCACATAGGCAATAGTACCTGCAGGCGTCTGTTCCCACCAACGGAAACCGAAGTTATACGAGAGGTGATTGTTGAACTCTTTGAGATACTGTATCCGGAAGTTGTTGTTGTAGATCCACTTGTCATTGTTGCCTCGTTTGAAAGACAGCAGGAAGTTGTCCTCCTGTACGAACTGCAGTTGCTGCCCCGGGATCTCGGTTTCCTTCTGATAAGAGACCCGGACCCAGTTTTGCGGGAAGCCATAGACGGACTTATTATTAAGCGAATAAGTCCCGCTGAGGAAGTACTTCCATTTCTGATCTTTAAACCCATATGCAGCATATGCCTCGGAATAGAACCGCGTACTGAAGTGCGTAGTGGTCCTTCCGCCAAAACGCAACCGGAATCCTTCCACAGGATTGAAGCTGTAGAAAGTGCTGGCCGGACCTATTTCAGCCCACCCCGCCTGTTTATAACCGGCAATCAGCAAGGTGCTCCAGTCCACCAGTCGCTTGAAAGATTTCATGTTCTTGAGACTGTCGACATTGGCATACGTCTTTGATTCTATACCCGTCAAACTATCGCCGCGATAGGCTACCCAAAAACTGTCCTTCTTGGTTTCAGCACTATCTTCCAGGACAGTAGGCGCGCCTTTAAAGAGACTGTCCGCAAGAGGCTGGTTCGTCTTGAAGTCGATATAGTTGACCACCCGCTCACCAAAAAGCCCCGACCCCTTTTTATTGATCCCAAAGTCACCCAGCACATCACTCCTGGTCAGCAGATATTTTCCGTCTGGCTGCTGGGTAAAATCCTGGTCGATATGCATTTCCCGTACAAAGTTGAAATTGATCCCGCTGCTGACCAGCAGACGCAGTTTTTGGATCGCATAGTTACCGTCCAGCGTGATCCACATCGTACCCCTGAATAACAGGTCATTAGGGTTGCGCGGCCGGAAGGAAAGACGGACCAGTTTATGACCGTTGATCATCGTCGTATCCTCGATAAAATACATGTAAAAGGTGGGTGCAAGGTCCGCAATAGGACTCAGGAACAGGTTGGTAAAGACCGAAATATTATTGTCATAGACATTGAAGTCCTGGTAAAGCCGGTTCAGATACATGCTGATACCCTGCATGTCGATCAGTTCCCCATAGTCCACCTTCTTTTTCCCCGTGATGACGGTTTTTGTCTTCTCTGGCCGCTGCCGGTAATAGTTGTCGGAATAGGTCTCCTCGAGGTATACCGGTGAAAGCCGTCGTCCTTCCAGTTTGGTAGTATCGCTGTTCTCTACCAGGAAATGATAGGGCTTCAGCAGTTTGTTCTTGGAGATCTTGGCGTCGTTCAATTTGTCGACATAAACCACCAGTTTCTCGTACTTATTATACGAGGCGAACTTATAGGCTTCCATCCTGTTCTCGTTCTTATGGTCGATAACCTGGCGAATGAGTTCGACGGCCGGATTGCCCTTATTGCGATACCTTTGTTTTTTGTTTACTACAAGCGCACCGCTCAGCTCCTTGAATTTCCGGCTAAGCGAAAAGACGATCTCAGTCGAAGGAATGGAATCCAAATGCAGCGAGAGCGTATTATAACCGACACTCGAGACGACCACATCGATTGCTCGCTGCCCGGTAGTAATACGAAAACGACCCTCGGAATTGGAGCGTGCTCCCCCCCTCAGGCCCTTGATGGTTATGCTGGCATTGTTCAGCGGGGTCTGCGCAGCGGAGTCCTTTACAGATCCTCGCAACACGACGTCCTGTGCCCGGCTGTGCCAGCTGACAGCCATGATCATCATGAATAAGGTCCAGGCTTTAGTTCTACTTCCAGTCTTTATCATTTTTCCGTGTTTTGAATTGCGGCAAAAAATTTTGTTTAAAACGTAATTTTTTCCCGCAATTCCTATTAATGTCTGTACACTTGGTGTACGAACTGGACGGGGTCCAGTTCATGGTTTAAAAACAAATCGTTTCTGTAACTGATAGTTGTACAGGACAGCTACCAATACAGCTGTTATAATCTTAGCAATCCAAACGTTGATTCCCATGCAATTGTGTAGTAACCACAGGCCGGATACATTGAGCACAAAATTCCCGATCCAGACCAGAACATACCGGTTCAGCTGACCGGCCCACTTCTTCTCCCGGGCATTGAACACCCAGGTACGGCTGATCATAAAGTGGGTGACACCTCCGCACAGCGTACCCGTTGCACCTCCCGCTAACTTTGGGACTCCCAGCAGCGTGATCAGCAGCCAGGTTATCCCAAAATCCACTGCCGTAGCCAGCAAGGAGATCAATTGTGCTTTTGTAAAAGTAATCATATTCTTACCAAGGCTTGATCAATACGACGATCTGTAGCAAAAGGTTGGCATACACCCCGGCCAGCATGTCGTCCATCATTACGCCCCATCCCCCGTTAAGCCGCTCCATCTTTCGGATATACAAGGGTTTAGCGATATCAAAAAAACGAAATAATACCAGTCCCACCGCCACATACTGCCAGCGCACCGGGACAAATAATAAGGTGAGAGACATACCCGCCACCTCATCGATCACGACCCTATAGCTATCCTTCCCCCAGAAAACCTCCATCTTCCCCGAACTATAGACACCAATGATAAAGATTACCCCTATTGTCAATACCTGTGCCCAAAAATGATCATTTCCACCTGCCCAGGCAAAATACCAGGCTATACAGCAGACGACAGCGGCAACAGTACCTCCGCCCTTTGGAGTATAGCCGATTCCCAGGCAAGTGGAAATGAGTCTATGGATCCGCACCATCAGGCCGTTATTTCTTCCTCCGCAAAGGTGAGACCTTCCGGATTCACCAGTTCCTCACCCATCAGTCGCCTCAGCGTATTCTGCAGCACCGTCAATTGCTTGAAGATGTCATGCTCTGGCCGATGTCCTTCCGGAGTCTGAGGAGATTTGAAATAGAACGATAACCAGTCCTGGATCCCGCTGAGACCTGCCCTTTTGGCAAAGTCGCCAAACAAAGCCAGATCCAGCACCAACGGAGCCGCCAGGATGGAGTCCCTGCAAAGGAAGTTGATCTTTATCTGCATGGAATAACCCAACCATCCGAAGATGTCGATATTGTCCCAGCTTTCCTTATTGTCGCCGTGCGGAGGATAATAGTTGATCCGGATCTTATGATACAGCTCGCTGTACAGATCGGGACTGAGATCAGGACGCAGGATGTCTTCCAGCACACTCAGCTTCGATACTTCCTTGGTACGGAAATTATCGGGATCATCCAGCACATACCCGTCCCGGTTACCTAATATATTAGTGGAGAACCAGCCCTTTACGCCAAGCGCACGAGCCTGCAGCCCCGGGGCAAGGATGGTCTTCATCAATGTCTGTCCAGTCTTGAAGTCTTTACCGCCGATCGGGGTCCTGGTCTTTTTGGCCAGTTCAAGAATGGCGGGAATGTCTACCGTCAGGTTGGGAGCGCCATTCAGAAACGGAATGCCCATTTTCACCGCAGCATACGCATAGATCATGCTCGGAGCGATCCGCGGATCATTCTCCTTGAGCCCCTTTTCAAATGCAGCAAGACTGGCATGCACTTCGGACGGCTCGATATATTTTTCTGTTGAACCGCACCATACGATCACCAGCCGGTCGCAACCGCGGGTATCCTGGAAGGAGGCGATGTCCTCCATCAGCATTTCTGCCAGGACGTACTTGTTTGCACCCTCTTTTACATGCGAACCATCCAGGTTTTTGATATAGCTCTTGTCAAAAACAGCCTTCATGGGTTTCAAAGCTTCCAGCTCAGGACGCAGGGCATCCAGTGTATGCTGCTCCAGAACTTTTGCCCGGCTGGCAGCCACATAGACATTGTCTTCGTAAACGTCCCAGCCGCCAAAGACAATGTCTTCCAGCTTAGCCAACGGAACGAATTCCTTGATCTTGGGATAATTTTGACCATTCTTACGATTCAGATGAATGTTCCCCATTTGCGTGATAGAGCCAATGGGTTGAGCAATTCCTTTCTTTACGGCCTCCACGCCCGCGATCAGCGTAGTAGCCACTGCGCCTAATCCGGGGAGTAGCACTCCCAGCCTGCCAGTTGCTTCTTTTACTTCCATGTTCTAATGGTTTTAATGATAATAGTATAATAATGCAGAGTTGATTGACAAAATTATCGAAATAATCAATTTTCGAACAAAATTGTTTTTTGGTCGAAAAATATGACGCCTCCATGACTCAACCACACATTTCTGACAGTGAATGGATTGCAATTTAGCAAGTCGTTAGCGGGGAAAATAGTTAAAGTCGGTAAGACCACCGATTTTCCGGATGAAGTGACAATTCAGTAGGGTGAAGTGCTGCATCCGGATCTATACCGTTAGGAACCGGTCCCGGGCAGTGTTTTTAAAAAATCCTGTAACAAGATGATTTTCAATAGTAACGGCGCGCTCATACTGAGCCACCGTCGGACAGATATGGATCGGGACTCCATAGAAGATATCCCCAATGGTATACCCATGGTCCGCCCCTGCCTCTACGACAAGATGCTCCTCGCTCTGGCCGACCGGAACCAGCTGAGGTCCATTAAGAAAGTATACCCTGCTGGTCAGCTCATTCTCCGGCGCGATCGACTTATGCCCCAGGTCAAGACAAAGCCGCGTGTTCCCCCTCAAAGAGACCACCCTTGTTACCACCAGCGCCGCCGGAGAAAAAGGCTGCTCTTTAAAGGAATCACTATATCCCTTATCCCAATAGACAAATGTGCCCGGGCTGCATTGAATACCCGCCCGGCGGCTGTGAATAGGAAAAGTTGGCGAGCCCCCCGCAATGATCGGCAGCTCGACCCCGGCCCCATGGCTGCCGGCGCTGGTTCCATCCCCCTCGCCCCCCGAGCCGCTCCAGCCCGCGATTTCCTCCCGTAGCGCCGTGACCTTCGCAAACCCCGCATCACACTTCTTCGTCCGCTCCGCAAGATTACTATCCCGTATATGCCCATCATAAGCATGCAGCCCCGCCACCACGATCCCCTTCAACTTCTGCGACTCCTTATATAATTGTAATGCATCCGGCCCCGGCGATATCCCCGTGCGGTCCATTCCCACATTCAGATCGATCCAGACAGGTACCGTCAGCCCCGCGTCAGCATATACCGTAGCCATCGCCGCAGCCGCGGCCAAATTATCGATCAAACAAGCAAACTTTGTCCCACCATACTTCCGGATCAGCGACGCAAGGCGCGAAACTTTCGGTCCTACCGGCTGGTAAGCCAGCAGCACATCCGGTGCACCCGCCAAAGCCAGCATCTCCGCCTCGGCAATGGTCGCACACTTGAAATGCCGGATGCCTGCCTCCAGCATCAGCCGCGTTGTCTCCGGCGACTTATGCGTTTTTACGTGGGGACGCAAAAAAGCCGCATCCCCAACCATCTCCACCGCCAGCCGGATATTCTCTTTTACCCGGTCAGGATAAACTACCAGCACCGGCGTATCCAGCAGATCGACATCCGAAATACGATACCACTCCATATGAAAATTTCTTTAATGCAATTCAAACAATGCCTCGATCTCCACCGGGATATTCCCCGGCAGCGATCCCATCCCAACCGCACTCCTTACCCCTACTCCATTCTCCTCTCCCCAAACCTTTGCAAACAATTCACTGCAGCCATTGATCACATAGGGATGTTTGTCAAACTCCGGTGTACAGCCCACCATCCCCAAAACCTTTACGACCCGCTTTACCTTATCCAGGCTGCCTACATGGTTCCTGATCGTAGCCAGGATCGAAAGCCCCGTCTGACGCGCCGCCAGCTTACCGGCTTCGATATCCATATCCTGGCCGACACGGCCGACGATCAGCGTTTTGTCCTGTTGGAAGGGTCCATGCCCAGACACATATAAATATTTTCCATCGATAAGACAGGGCTTGTAGACTCCCATGGGTGCAGGAGCAGGGGGAAGGCTCAATCCAAGAGCCGTAAAATTCTGTTCAGGTGTATTGTTGCTCATGCGCGAAATTACTACTCCGCCTTCAAACTTTCAATAGCATTGACCCGCGCCGCCTTCAAAGCCTGCCAGCTCACCGTTATCAGTGAGATCGCGACCAGCGCCACCGCCGCAATGACCAGGAACCAGGCGCTCATATTTATGCGATAGGCAAAATCCTCCAGCCATTTTTGCAGCAGCCACCAGGTGACCGGCGAAGCTATTACCACCGCCCATCCGATCAGCTTCAAAAAATCTTTCGTCAGCAGCCCAAACACCGACGGAATGCTCGCCCCCAGCACCTTCCGGATACTGATCTCCCTCGTCCGCTGCTCCGCCGCATAGGCCGCCAGCCCAAACAGCCCCAGACAGGCAATGACTATCGCCAGCACCGCAAACAGGATCGAGAGCTTCCCTATCCGCTGCTCCGACCGGTATATCTTTTCAAAATCCGCATCCATAAAAGAATATTCAAAAGCCTGATGCGGCGACAATTCCGTCCATTTATCTTTCAGCTGCCGCATCGTTACCGCCGGATTACCACCCTTTACCTTTACACAAAGCAGGTCTGACTCGCCGTCCCGGTGTTTCACAAAAACCAGCGGCCCAATATTGTCTCTCAGCGAAGAAAAGTTGAAATCCTTTACAACCCCGATGGTATGGAAAGGAGCGCCATGTATATTATAGCCGTAAGAGATCGTTTTATTCAATGGATCGGCACTTATACCAAACATCCTCGCCGCCGTTTCATTGATAATGATCGCGAATGAATCCGTCGTCAACCCCTGCGTAAAATTGCGGCCCTTTACCAGCTGTATATCCATGGAAGGAAAGTAGTCCTCGTCTACCAGCCACATCTGCGTTTGCAGCTGAATGTTAGCCTTGCCTGGAACACTCCCCCAATTATGCCATCTTTTGCTATTGGTCGGCAAAAAACCGGTGATCGTAGCCCCGCTGACTCCCGGCATTTGCAACACTTCCTTTTTGAATGTCTCGGAATTGCTCAAGGCGTTAACCCCCTTTACAACGATTACCTGACTCCGATCAAATCCCAGGTCCTTACTTTGAATAAAATGGAGTTGACTATATACGACGATCGTCCCGACAATAAGAAACAACGAGATCCCAAACTGAAACACGACCAGCACACTGCGCAATCCGCCTCCCTTAAATCCCTTCGACAATTTACCCTTCAACACCTCGATCGGCTTAAATGCCGAAAGAAAGAATGCCGGCCATGCCCCCGCCAGCAAACCCACGACCACCACGATCCCCACCAAACACAAACCTAACCACCCCATCGTATAGCCCGTAACAACGATTTCCTTATCCGCCAGCTGACTGAACCAATGCAGCAAGCCCATCGTCACCAGCACCGCAAGCACAGCCGATACCAGCGTCACCAGCAAAGATTCGGAGAGAAACTGCGCGATCAGCTGCCCGCGCAGCGATCCCAACACCTTTCTTACCCCCACTTCTCTTGCACGCCCCGCCGAACGCGCCGTTGAAAGATTCATAAAATTGATAGCCGCGATCAGCAACACAAATGCAGCCACTACCAAAAAAATATATACATATCGTATATCGCTGTTTGCTCCCAGCTCATCAGTTCGATTGGATCGCAGGTGAATAGCTGTCAATGAGATCAATCCAAGGTTCATGGAATAGGTCGTAGTGTCGAATTCACCATATTGCTTGTCCCAGGTTTTCATAAAATTCGCCAGCTTCTTTTGCAGCAGCCCGGCATCCGCACCTGGTTTTAGCAGGACAAATGTGCTCATCGGAAATATCGCATAATAGCTGTTGTTCCTGTCGATGATCGACCCCTTCATAGACAGGAAAAAGTCAAATTGGAACGAAGACTGCGCAGGCATGTCCTTTATGACACCGGTAATGGTCTGGACCGTCGTGTCGTCCATTTTTGTTACGGTCCGGCCAAGTACGTGCGTTGTATTAAAATATCGTTTGGCCGCGCTTTCAGTGATGACAACTGTATGGGGAGCCTGCAGAGCAGTAGCCGGATCGCCTTCGATCATGGGCAGCGTAAAAATGTCGAACAGCTCCGGGTCTGCAGAGGCGACCTTATCCTCCTGGAACGTCTCATTACCTCTCTTAAATCTTATCCCCTCCTCATGAATTATCCGCACCGCCTTCTCTACTTCGGGATAATGTGTTGTCAACGTGGCTGCCACGGGCGGTGTCGACGAAGCGAATTGGGTCACCTTGCCATTTACCTTCAGGTCCGTATTGACCCTATAGATCCTCCCGGCATTCACATTGTACCGGTCATAGCTCAATTCATCCACCACGTACAATACGATCAGCAGACAGGTCGCCAGACCCAATGTCAAACCAAAAACATTTAAAAAGGTAAACCCTTTATTTCGCAGCAGATTGCGAAGCGCAGTTTTAAAATAGTTGCTAAGCATACCCGTAATTTATGCTTTTCGTCCCATCCGCCCAACACCCCACACAAAAAAAGGCTGCCCAAAAAGGACAGCCCTTGACATAGGACGGGATCAAAGTCACACATGAGAAAAATTATTATACGGCGCCGCCGTGAGACTTTATTTACCATTTCGCTCTGCCGCCCACTGCCCATCGATCAGCGTATTCAATTCCCGCAAATGCAATCTCGTCATCTTATCCAGCCCCGGGTTCGCCAGCGCTTTCTTAAACAACACCTGCTCCTGTCGCAGCGCATCCTTCAAAAGCCCCGGTATATCCGTCTGGTAGATATGAAAGGTCAGGTACGGCAGTAAAGCATCTACATCCGGTTTATCAAACGCCTGACGGATCAATCTTGCCACATACGCCTTCTGCAAATTGCGCCGGTAAGCATCCACATTCCGGCCTTCATATAATTCCGTAAATATTCCTTTATTCAGATCATCCAAAAATTCCCCAACCGTATACACCTTCGAACCGGAAGTATTCCCATATTCCGCCCACAACAGCCGGCTCAGCCGGTTCCTGACGATCAGCACATCGATAGCCTCCCGCTGGATATTGTTCAGCTCAATACCAAAACTGATCATTGGCAGCTTAGTCAGAACTTCTTCATTGTTCAGCCACATCGGCGTCTTAAAGACCTGGTCGATCACAAACTTCACCGCCGCCTTGTGTACCGCATAAGGCGCCATGACATCTTCCGCCCCGCTTTCAGGAACGATCTTCTCCGTATGATATATCGTACCGATATTCTTCAGCACATGTGACACATAGGTCATATACTGGTTATATATCGCCGAGGTGTAGTCTTTCAGCCCATCATAAGTATCGCCCTGTTCCATCGTCCAGTCGATCAGGTGCGGGAATACCCGCTGCAGATTCTTAATGCCATAGGTGCTCGCAAGAACCGCATTGTCTCCAAGATCCTCATTCTGACTGCGCGCATCGAAGGGTTCCGCTTCGCTGCCAAACCACAACCGGTGATTGTTCTTCAGACTGTCCGTCACCACTTTCACCAAAGCCTTATGCTCTTCTTCCGGCGTCTTCATCTTCTGATGCCAGCTATAGCCCCACTGGATCGCCCATTTGTCATAGTCACCGATACGGGGAAAAAGCCCTGCCTCACCGACATGATCTTCCGGCTGCGCTACATAGTTGAAACGGGCATAGTCCATGATGGATGGCGTATGACCATGCGCTTCTACCCAGACCTTGTCACGCAGTCTCTCCACAGGTACTGTCGAGCTGGACCCGAAATTGTGCATCAACCCCAGCGCATGACCTACCTCATGAGAAGAAACGAAACGGATCAGCGTACCCATCAGCGAGTCATCCAGCTCAGGCGTACGCGCCCTCGGATCGGTCGCACCACACTGCACGAGATACCATTTGTGCAGCAAAGACATCACATTGTGATACCAGAAGATATGACTCTCGATGATCTCCCCGCTGCGCGGATCGGAGACACTTGGCCCCATAGCATTGGCAATTGCCGATGGTCGATAAATAATGGCCGAGTGACCCGCGTCATCGATGCTCCAGGTGCTGTCCTCTTCCTTCGTAGGTGCCACCCGCCCTACAATAGCATTCTTAAAACCGGCCTGCTCAAAAGCCTTCTGCCAGTCGTTGATCCCCTTGATCAGGTAAGGCACCCATTTCTTTGGCGTTACCGGATCGATATAGAATACTATCGGCTTGACAGGTTCTACTAATTCACCCCGCTCATACCGCTCCCTGTCTTCGGGTTTCGGCTCCAGCTTCCAGCGTTTGATATAGACCGTATTTTTGACACCCTGCGGATCGGCATCGAAGTCGCGATAGCGGCTGGTAAAATAACCTACCCGCGCATCCTGCAATCTCGGCGTCATCGGCTTCTCCGGCAGCAGGACCAGCGAGGCGTTCAGCTCAACCGTGTAATTAGATCCAGCAGGGTTAAGACCAGCATTGTAAGTCTTCACCGCATGCACCTCGATATTCGTCGGGTAAGTATGGATATAGTCGATATAGCTGCGGTCATTGATCTGACCGGCCATCCCTGCTCTGTCCTTGAAGACCTTCCGTTCAAAATACAGGATCTCGTTGTCGCTGTTGAGGAATTCCGTGGCATCCACAACAACCCCCGAAGAGTCCGGTCTGAATGCGGCTATCGGCCAGGCCATAGCTATCGCCTGCACGTTATTCTTCTGTACCGCGGCAAAGAGGCTGCGCGTGCTGTCATTCGTATATTCTGAAAAGGAGATGCGCCGCAAAAAGAGCTTATGCGAAGGTCCCATCTCGAAGTGATACACCGATTCGCCGATCTGGTCGCCCGCATAACCGGCGGCGCCATTCCGCATGTCGGCAGACGCCTTCGCAATGCGATTGACAAAAAGGATGTCCCGCCCTAACAAGGAATTGGGTATCTCGAAATAATACTTGTCGTCTTTCTGATGCACCGTAAAAAAACCATTATAAGTCTTCATACCTGCAGTGATCACATCCTTATAAGGACGGATAGGCTGCGGCGCCCGCCGGGCCGAATCAGATCGTTTTTGTGTCGTATCTCCTGAAGCCGCGGGAGGCCGCGAGCCGGACTCCGGACTCCTGCGCTGTGCATGCGCTCCGCAGGTTAATGACAGGGCAATAAGAAGGCTGCATGGATAGATCCATGTTCGTTTTGTAAACATACTGGTTGATTAAATTAGTAGCCTGGATTTTGAGTAAGAAATGAGTTATTCGTTATTTCGGTTAGTGGTATAGGATATAAGGCATCGAACGACGCCCAGCCGGGCTTCTCCGCACCGAGTACCGCATCCGCCGCACCTGTCCGGTTCAGGTCATACCAGCGGTTGCCCATTTCGCAGAACAGCTCCACCTGCCGCTCGTGCGCGATGTCCGTCAGCAGCTCGTCGGACGACCCCACTGTCGAGATCGCCGTAAGCCCAGCCCGGACACGGATCAGGTTCAGATCAGCCAGCGCACTGTCGGTCTTTCCCTGCCTGGCCAGCGCTTCGGCCCGCACCAGGTAGAGTTCGCCCAGCCGAAACATCATATAGTCCTCTACCGTCGGCGCTGCCATCACCCTGTTCTTGTATTTATACGCTACGTTATATACTTTCCCGCTGCTGGTAACCGGGAGCGTCCAGGCGGCTTTCCGCTTGTCGCCGGTCTCGAAGGCGTTCATCAGGAAGGTAGTCAGCGCGTATCTCGGCGTTAAATATTGCGGATAGAGCGTACCGGCCTCCGTTGTCTGGGTATTGTTGGAACTATTGGATGCAGGCAGCTGCCAAATCGCTTCCGTACTCCCGTCCAGGTATACCTTATTCGGATCAGCGACCAGACTGTACAGCCCTGAGTTGATGACCTCGCTGGCAAGGTTCGCCGCCGCCGCCCACTGCCCCCGGTACAGATAGACCTTGGACAGCAGGGCATCCGCCGCATATAGATTACACCTCGCCCGGCCCATACTGGGATACTTCGGCTGCAGCAACTTCCGCGCCGCCACCAGGTCGGCAATGACCTGTCCATATACAGAGTCGGCGCTGGCTCTCGGTAACGAGGCCGTCACATTGTAGTCCGTGGTTAGCACTAACGGAACACCGCCGAACAGGTTGACCATATTGAAATAATAGAACGCGCGGATCACCCTGGTCTCTCCCAGCAACTGCCACTTCAGCGAGTCGGTTATCGACGTGGCCACACTTATACCCTGCAGGTTGGCATTGGCAATATAAATGCTTTGGTACACCGGGCTCCAGATGCCCCCCAACGAAGCATTCGTGGATACCAGTGAATTGGTCTGGAACTGCTGCCCCGCGGCATCCGTGGCGCTGACCACGGTCAGCTCGTCGGCGGAAAGACCGCTACTCTGAACCAGCGTGCCGTTCGTCAGGTTCGACCCTCCTCCCGCCACGCGGAAATAACCATACAGACCCGCCATGGCTCCCATAATGTCGGCGCTGTCAGAGAAGACCTGGGAGGTCGGTATCTGGGTCGGCGGATTAGCTGGTATCTCGATCAGTTTTTTGCAGGATGCAGCGGAGAGCCCGACCAGCGACAGTAGCCAAAACGCCTTCCGGGAAAGTATATGAATTGTGTTGTTCATTTTAACAAAAATTATGTGCCTTTTAAAAATCAAGTGATAACCCACCCGCGATAATACGCTGTAACGGTATGCCGTAGACGGCCCCTGCCAGCTCGGGATCACCAACCTTATAGCCGGTGATGGTGAAGAGGTTTTGCGCATTCACATAAATGGATGCATTCCGGATGCCCGCCTTCTTCAGATAATTGGCCGGCAGCGTATACGATAGGGACAAAGTCTGCAGCCGGATATAGGAAGCATCGGTATAGGCGCCGTCGGAAGTCAGGAAATTGCTGGCCGCACGAGCCGCAGTGGAGCCAAGGCCGCCTGCAAAGCCCGTCGTCAGCCGCTGCATGGGAGCATGGTCTCCGGGTTGCCGCCAGTGATCCAGTGCCAGCGTTGGCAGATTCGCCTCCGCGCCGGGTGTGACCGAGCTATAAATACCGGAGAGGTAGTTCCGACCCGTCTGCTTGGAGAAATGAAAGAAGGCCGTCAGACTGAATCCGCGATAAGTAAAGGTATTCCCGAAACCACCGGCATATTTCGGTGTCAGGTCGGCGACGTACTGCATGTCGCCACCCTTGGTCGCCGGGGTATAAGATGGGGTATAGGTATTCCCTCCCTTGCTCGAAGCGAACTGGAAGATGCCTGTCGTATCGTTGATGCCCTTGTACCTGAAGCCAAAGACCTGGCTAACCGGCTTGCCGATCGTGTACGTGCTGGCATAGCTCGATGTCGCCAGACCCGGGAAGGCAAGCAGCTTGTTGCGGTTGGCGGAAATATTGAAAGAAGAAGACCACCGGAATTTATTCGTCTTGATATTGACCGTACTGATGGTGATCTCGATACCCCGATCCTGCACCGTCGCATTCAGGTTCTCTACCACATTGGCAAAGCCCGACTGCCACGGCAGCGTATAGTTGACCAGCTGGTTACCCGTCCGGCTTCTATACCAGGTGATATTGGTCAGCACCCGGTCATGGATAAAGCCAAGGTCCATGCTCAGGTTGAGCGACCGCTTGGAAGCCCAGCTATAGTTGGGATTGTAGGCATTCACCGGATTGTAACCGCGCGTCCCCTGGAACAGCGGCGTGGCGGTGCCCGCCAGTTTCCAGAAATCCTGGAAGTTATACGCGGCGACACCATCGGAACCGTTGGTACCATAGTTGCCGGCCAGCTTCGCATAGCTCACGAAGGGCAATAGCCGCTGAAAGGCCTTCTCCTCGGAAAATATCCAGCCCAGCCCCACCGATCCAAAATTCCCGAACTGACGCCCAGGACCAAAATTGCTCGACCCGTCCCGCCGGCCCGTAAGACTGACGATGTACTCCCGGTCATAAATATATCCCAGCCTGCCAAACACACCCGCATATTTATAGATGTTGTACGCGTCGTAAGCTGTCACCGACGTAGCCGGGTCTATCGATCCGATCAGCGCGTCATTCGGATATCCTGTGCCGGCCAGCGTAGTGCCGCTGCTGCTATTGGTCTTATAGGTTCCGCCGACCAGCGCGGAAAAATCCCCACGGCCAATGTTCCTCCGATAATCCAGCTGCGGCTCGATATTGACGGACTGGTAGTCCGAATTGGCAAAGTTGGCGCTCGCTGTAGTGGCGCTCGGAGGCTGAGACGCCAGCGGTGTCTCTTGTATCTGTTTGCTGGTCACTCGGCTGTAACCCACATTCGTGCTGAAGTTGAACCCCCGCGCCAGCTGGTAGGACACCCGGAGGCTGCCCGTGACACTGTAGGCCTGGATACTGCTGGGCTGCTTCAGGTAGGCATAGGGTTGAAAGTTCCCCAGGTCCACACCCTTATAGCTCCAGATCAGCTTGCCCGAAGGATCCAGCAGTTCGGGAACGTCAGGAGGCGTCAGCATCGCAACACCCGAGGAAGGAGGCGCACTCGGAGAATTATTATGGTCATAGGAATAGTCGGTGCCAAAATCGACATTCAGCCTGCGGTCCGTCGAGCTGTAGTGAAACCCGCTGTGCAGGGTCACTCTATTGTCCGCAAAATTCCCCGGATAATTGTAGTTGGCATGCGTATAACCACCCGACAAAAGGAAGCTGGAGTTGGTCGTACCGCCGGTGAGACTCGCGTAGGCGTCGGTCGTATTAGCCGTCCCGCCGAGGAAACGATGAAACCAGTCAATCTGCCGCGTCGTATCAAAGACAAGCAGGTCCGGGAAGATATCCGCATTTGCCGCCGTCACCGGAAGCTTGTCATTGGCAGCCGCTTCCCTCCGCATCTGCAGATACTGCGGAGTGCTGAGCAGAGGGATCGTACGCGTCACCTTATTGGGACCCGTATTGACCTTTACATTCAGGTTGGTCTTCCCCGGCTTGCCCTTCTTGGTCGTGATGACGATGACACCGCTGGCCCCCTGGGAACCATAGATCGAAGTGGCATCGGCATCCTTCAGCACGCTGATGCTCTCCACATCCGAGGGATTGAGCCCGCCCAAACTGCTGATACCACTGGCAGGGTTGACCGAATTGTAGCCGGCCAGCGATGACAGGATACTGATGTTTTGATTGCCCGGCGCAAACGGTACTCCGTCGATGATGATCATCGGCTGGTCATAGGGTGTCTGCGCGTTAAGGATGAACCGGTTCAGGCTCTGTCCGGTCGTGTTCGCACCGATATTGCTCAGTAGGGTATTCTGCCCTCTTACCTGGATGGGGGCATAGGCTCCCGGCGCCCCGCTCGAAGGCGTCACATTCAAACCCGGCACCCTTCCCTCCAGCGCAAGCAGCACATTCGTGACAGGCTGCTTCTCGATATCTTCCGAGGTCACCGTGGAAATAGCCCCCACGCTGAACCTTCGCGTATTCGTCCCATACGCCACGACCTGCACGTCGTCCAGCGGACTGTTCGAGCGCGACATCCGGACGAAGAAGATCCCACCGTCCTTTACTTTATATTCTTTATTTGAAAAGCCGGTAAAGGAGATCACCACCGTCACACCGGCGGGATTGATCCCCCTTATCACAAACTCGCCCATCGCATTGGTTATTGTACCCCGCTTGCTCCCCTTCACCATCACCGACGCCCCGGCCAGCGGTGTACCAAGGCTATCAAGGATCCGGCCATGGATACTATCGGGCGGTGCCGATTCCACCACCGGATTCATCGCCGGAGCCGCGGGCTTTATCGTTATAAAAATAGTATTCCCCTGTATCGCAAAACTCAGCGGCTGTCCCGCCAGTGCCTGCTGCAACGCATCCTGCAACGGCGTGTTCCGCAACTGCAACGTCACCGGGTTAGAACCCGCCAGATCCTCATTGCGATAAAAGAAAAGATAGCCCGTCTGTTTCCTGATCTCCGAAAAGACCGTCGTCAAAGGAACAGCCTTTCCCGAAAAAGTCACCGTCTGGGCATTGGTGCGGGCACTGACTTGCAGCATGCCCGCCAATAGCAGAAAGATCGTAAACTTCATCACTAGCAGTGTTTTGGTAATAACATAGCTCCCACCCCTTCGCATGCGGACACGCAAAGGCTGGTTGCAAAGAGCCTTAATTTGCATAACTTTACATTGTTTGGGTTAAAAACTAAGCAGTCTATAGGACGTGTTTAATGGGTTAACCTGGACGAAAGCCGGGTAAGGACGCCAATCTTTACACCCGGTTTTTCATTTGCAGTCAACCGAAATCTTTAGGAGGAAGGTTCTTTTCTATTTTTCTACGGCCGTATGACGATCTTGTGCGAACTCACAATAGTATAATTGATCCGGGCCTGGGCCAGCCCTTGCAAAACCTGATTCAGGGTCAACCCCCGACCGATCTCCCCATCAAATGTCCCGGCTGGCGCTGCCCCCGTATACTCCACTTCTATATCATACCATCTCGCCAGCTGACGCATCACCGTCGGCAGGTCCGCATTCCGGAAAGAGAAGATCCCATTTTTCCACGCCAGCACCTGCTCGACATCCACGCCGGCCACCATTTCCAGGATCGCTCCCTTCCCCTGCACCTGCTGTCCCGGACTAAGCACCCTTGTCGCCGTACCATTGCTCACCTTTATCTTTCCTTCTACCAGGGTCGTGCGGACCACCGGCTCATCCGCATACGCATTGACATTAAAAGAAGTCCCCAACACTTCTGTCAGCAGCCCGCCGGCATCCACCTTAAACGGCCGCCTCTCTCCATGCACGACTTCGAAATATACCTCACCCGTAATTTTCACGGTGCGGTCTTCATCGGTAAAGGCAGTTGGATAAGTGATAGAAGATGCAGCATTCAGCCAGACCCGGCTGCCATCCGGAAGCGTCAGCTGATACTGACCTCCCCTGGGTACGGATAATGTATTATAAACAGGGGACTCCGTCTTCTTTGTGACAGGTTCATAGGCCAGCCGGCCGTCATCCATCTTAACCACCCGGGAATTCCCCTGACTGGCGATCGCCCCTTTCTGCACTGTATCAAGCAGGATCGTCGTGCCATTGGACAGCGTCAGCATAGCCTTATTCCCGCCGGGTCCGACATCCTTTTTAACAACATCATCAGGAGGCGCCTGCGTCGACCTTTGTCTCGTCAGCAGCCATACACTAATAACCGCCAGTAAGAAAACAGCCGCTACAGCCATCCCACGTTTTACAACTGCTATTCGTCTTACTTGTAACGGTGTCCTCAAACCGAGCCGGCTAAAGATAGTATTCACCGCATCTTCGCCATCATAGTAATTCATTTCCTTCACCCCGGCAACAAATCTTTTTCTGTCCATCAACTCCTGGAAAACTTCCTCCCGGCCTCCCGGCTTACGCCATTCGCCCAGGTCCTTCACCTCCTGCTCATTCAATACCTCCCTCTCCCTTAACCGATGGATCAAGGATGAGATATAAAGGGAATACTCGGCATTACTGTTTGGGTTATTCTCCAAAGCTTGTTGGTTTAGATATAAGACACCGCCGGAAAAGAATCGGCTTTAAGAAAACCGATCTTTTTTCAGATTTTTTTCAAGGCTTTAGCGAAAAGGCTCTATTTCAACAGGATAGATAAAAGGACAAGCAAGGGTCCGCGTTGATTTCCAAACTTGCTGCGAAGATGGAGAAGGGTTTTGTATTTATGGTTTTTCACCGTCTTTAGCTTCATATCGAGATGCGCCGCAATCTCCTTTACTGTCATCCCCTCCTCATAGCTCAGGTAAAAGATCTCCTGCGCAGGAAGTGGCAGAGTCCTTACCACTGCATACACCAGCGCAATATTTTCGGCACGCACCATCTCCGTCCATATAGGATCGATGGCTTCCGGTTCCCGCCCCGCAACTTCGAGGTGACGGTTCTCCTGCCTCTCCCTGCCCCGGTTGAGATTGAGACAGCCATTCTTTGTAGTGACAAACAAAAATCCTTTTAAGGCGCCGACAGACTCGAAGGCCCGTCCGCCATTCCAGAGTTTGATAAAGGTCTCCTGGACCACATCCTTGGCCAGCGATGAATCCGGCAAAAATCGTTCGGCAAACCGGCAGAGGACAGGAAAATACACACCGATCAGCTCCTGCAAAGCAGCCTGATCTCCGGTGGAAAGACCGGCAAGGATCTCCTGTTCATTTGATGTATACACTATTATTTCAATACCCTCCCAAGGACCTCGGGCGAGCCATCGATCGTTGAAGTTATAGTTAATCCCAATATCCGGGCTATCATCGGGTAGACATTAACATTCTCGAATGACCCGATCTTCTGATGCGGTTTAAAAGCCGGCCCCCAGGCATAGAACGTAGCGCCCATCTCCGGGATCGCATTGTCAAAGCCATGCATACCCGGTATGATCCGCCGGCCGCGAAGATTGAAGACCTTTGGAAAATGCGCCACCAGTAAGATATCGCCAATCCTTCCAAAGTGGTCATCTATTGCAGAATAATGCCATCTCGCCGGCTCCGCCCCTGCCCCACTCGCCCCGGGCAGATAAACATCAAAGTCTTTCGCAGTTGCCTTCAACGCCTCATAAGCCGGCATAATATCCTTCTTATCCTTCGCATAAAAATGTAATTCCGTCTCATCCGGGGCCAGCACAAACTTCGTCGTGTCTATCCCGGAAGGCAACCCTATCCCATGCAACGTATCGACCTGCGCCATCCCATGATCAGCCACAAAAACATAATTGACCCGAAGATTCAGCGAATCCACCATCTTCGTCATCCTGCCCACCACATCATCGATCAGATGCACTGCTTCCTCCGCCTCCTTCGAATCAGGCCCAAACATATGCTCTGCATGATCCACCTGCGACACATAAAAAAGGATCAGATGGGGCCGCTGCTCCTCCGGCATGGTCAGCCATTCCTTCACCTTCTGCAGGCGTTCGTCCATCGGGATCTTATCATTGAACCGGTAATAATAGGTAGGCCTCACCCCACCAACTGCCGCCTCCGAACCAACCCAAAAAAAACTCGCCGAGAGCATCTGCTGCTGCTCCGCCAGCACCCAGATCGGCACACCCCCATACCACGAACTATCCTCAACGGCCATACGATTGCCGATAGCATAGCCCTTCCCCTTCTTCGGATCATAAAAGGTATTGTCCACCAGCCCATGATGCGAAGGATACAAGCCCGTGGCCAGACTATAATGATTAGGAAACGTAACAGTCGGATACGACGGGATCATTGACTTCGCGGCCACTCCCGTTTCCCGCAGCGCCAGCAAATTTGTCGCATTATACTTATCCGCCAGATCATACCGAAACCCATCCGCAGATATAAAAATAACATATGGCTTTTTCTCCTGCTCGGGGCTATTCACCCGCCCCTGCACAACCCGTAGCGAAGAATCAGAAAGCACCTGCGCTGAAACACCGGAGGCAAAAGAACATATCAAAATAAAGACCAGGAGAGGAAGCCGCATAACGACGATTTACAACAAACTTACCTAAAATAACTAAAAAAGCCGTCTCAGTCAAAGCTGAAACGGCCGGTATATATATTATCTAACCGTTATTAATGTCTATCACCATCATGATGGTCATCACCCCGATGCTCTTCCCCCCAATGTCTGTCTCCTTCGGGTCTGTGACGCCACTCTTCATTAGCTTCATGCTGATCATGCCAATGATCCCTGTATCTCTCATCATGACTGTCCCTGATGAACTCCTGGTTCGGCGCCTGACCGCGGAAATGATCAAAGTCCCTTCTGTGCTCGTCGAAATGCAGATAAGCCTGTGGCTCATTTATCACCTCTTTATGACTGTGATAAAGATCAAAATCATGATAACGGGGAGGCAGCTCATGAGAGAACGTCCAGTGCCCCCTGTTAAGATAGACAAACTGATGATCGGGCACATAATAATAGGCCTGTATGTCCGGAATATAATAATATTCCACGTGATCATATCCTGTCGGCCCCCAGGAAGGCTGCGTCCCAATGTTTACGGAAAAATGAATCTGTGCAGATGTTGGATTTAACAGGGCAGACGCTGCAAAAAACGCAGCCGCCACTAAGAGTTTTTTCATACGTTAGAGAATTTAAGTTACGCCTGAATTGCAAAGGGAATGCCAAAAACACCTTCCTGTCCTCAACAGGTTGTTAATGCCGCGATCAACCCGCATTCTCCTCCTGCGGCCGGTCCTGCACCACCGTAAGATCCACCACATCCACCGTGATCGGGATCAATCCCACTTGCACTATCGCCTTTTTCCCCCTTATCTCCTTCACCATCCCCACCTGGTGATTCTTCTTCATCATCACCTTATTGCCTACCTGCACATTCCCGCCGACCTCCGTATATCTTGAATCAAACTTCTTCCGAACCTTCTCATTGACCTGTTTTTCCTTCTGCTTGAACAGCAATGCCTGCATCTGTTTGATCACTTCATTCTTGTCCTCCGCCTTCCGCCAGTCAAAGATGATCTGCTTCAGCTTCCTTTCCATTTCCTTCAAATAGGCAAGCCGCTCTTCCGTGATCTTATTCTGATGTTTCAACAGCTCCACCTGCTGATCATGCCGCTCCCGATGGATCAGCGCTTCCATTTCCTTCTTAAGCCGCTCATTCTCCTTCACCAGCTTATTCAGATCTTTCTCTCTCTTCTCCAGCTCGCGCAGATCCTGCTCCGTAGCATTCAGCAGCTTGTCCAGCCGGAAATGATCCTGGTCCACCAGCGTACGCGCCCTTTGTATCAGACGCGGCTCGAGACCGATCCTTTCGGCTATGCTAAATGTATAGGAGCTCCCCGGTTTGCCGATGATCAGTTTGTATAAAGGCTGCAGATTCGTCTCGTCAAAAGCCATCGCGCCATTGATCACCCCCGCCGTCTTCCCCGCCATCACCTTTAGATTGAGATAGTGCGTGGTAACGATGCCAAAGGAATGCTTCCGCACCAGCTCTTCGAGAATGACTTCCGCAAAGGCGCCTCCAAGATTGGGATCACTCCCGCTACCCAGCTCATCGATAAAGAACAGGGTCCGGCCATTGGCATTCTCCATGAAGTACTTCATGTTCTTCAGATGCGAGCTATAGGTGCTCAGCTCGAATTCCAGGCTCTGCGTGTCACCGATATGGATCATCAGTTGTTTGAAGATGCCTACTTCGGAGTCGGGATGGACCGGGATCAGCAACCCGCTCTGGATCATCAGCTGCAGCAATCCAACCGTTTTCATCGTCACCGTTTTCCCCCCGGCATTAGGCCCGGAGATGACAAGGAGACGATCTTTTTCATTCAGAGTAATATTGGTAGGTACCGTTGTCTTACCTGCTTTACGATTATACAGATAGAGCAACGGATGATACGCCTGTCTTAATACCACATGCGCCTTGTCCAGCAACAGCGGATAATTCCCATTCATCTCCCCGGCAAGACGGGCCTTGGCCCGGATAAAGTCATACTCGCCCAGGACATCATGCCAGACTTGCAAGAGAGGCGCATGGACCGACAGACGGGCCGTCAGCTCCCGCAAAATGCGATTGACCTCCTTGCTTTCGGCATGTTCAAGCGAGAAGACCTCGTTGTTGAGCTCTATCGTTTCCTCCGGCTCGATAAAAGAGGTCCGGCGGGTATCGCTTTCGCCGTGGAGGATGCCCTTCACCTGGCGTTTGTGTTCCGCAAAAATGGCCACTACCCTTCTTCCATTGAGAAAGGATTCTTCGATGTCCGCGACATAACCGGCCTTGGCCAGCTTCGATAAAATGCGGTCGAACTGTCGCCTTAGCTCATTGCGCCGACGATACAGACTCAGCCGGATATTGGCCAGCTCCTCGGAAGCATTGTCCCGCACCACACCCGATTCGTCAAGGACCTCATCAATGGAAGTAATTATGCTTTTTTCGTAATGCGTATGTTCGATAACCCGTACCAACGCCGGATAGGCCGTACGTCTTTCCGCATCAAACCAGCGGAACACGCTCGCCATGCCCTCGGCCAGTCTGCGGACCAGCATGAACTGCTCGCCCGAAAGAGTGGCCCCGGCTATCCCGAGCAATTTCAACTCACGGGACAGGTTGAAGCTGTTGTCGTTTGGAAAATACTGACCGTTTTGAATAAGAAGCTTGAACTCATTGGATTGACGAAGCTCCAGCTCGATAAACTCCCGACGGGTATGGATACGAAGGTCCAACGCCTTCTCACGGGCATATTCGGTATCACAAAGACCCGCCAGCAGGGCCTTTATCTTGTCAAATTCCAGTTGGACCAGGGCTGATTCAGGAAAAATTCTCATATTGGTGGCCATCCAATGGCCGATCTCTCTTTTTTAAGAGCAGCAAAGGTACGTCAATACCTCGATTTTATCTATGCCCGCGCCACCGGCTGAGTCACCGCAGTGGAGGGTGCAGGCTGCGCACCCACAACATTGGCCATTCCCGGCTCATCAGCGACCGCTTTCGACGGCGCCGCCTTAACCGACAAATACGACGTCCAAAATATCGCCACCACGACCAGCGCCGCTATCCCTTCAAAAAGGATCGTATCCGGAGCCCCGACATACTGCGAGACCGTCCC
>DATJJA010000251.1:0-10733 GCA_035492595.1 Puia sp. | reverse complement strand
AGGCGTGGGGGATGAATTATATCGGGGGGTGGCCCTTGCATGTGGGGGCGAATTAGCCATCAGCGAGGCAAGGTTTTTGCCGGAGTCATTTAAAATAGCATATGGAAAAGATCACACCCAACGACACACGCTACGGCGATCTTGCGGGAAAAAGGTTCAACAAGCGTTTTGCCGGAAAGCCCGAGTATATTCTCGTACCGACTTCCACGTCAGAGGTGGTGGAGGCGGTGCAGGAGGCGGTAGACAGTAAACGGCGGCTGGTGGTGCGTAGTGGCGGCCATTGCCTGGAGGGTTTCGTGGCGGACCCTGCTGTGCAGGTGCTGATCGATATGTCCCTGATGACGGACATTTATTATGATACGGAAAGATCGGCTTTTTCAGTGGCGGCCGGCGCCACGGTGGGGGAGATGTATCGCAGGCTTTTCCTGGGATGGGGGGTGGTCCTTCCTGCGGGTGAGCATCCAGGCATTGGTATGGGGGGGCATGTTGTCGGGGGGGCGTTCGGCTTCCTATGCAGGGAATATGGACTGGCGGCAGATCATCTTTATGGAATAGAGCTGGTGGCGGTCGATGCATCCGGTAAGGCCCACACAGTCATAGCTACCCGGGAGGCGTATGGCCCTAACCGTGAGCTGTGGTGGGCGCATACCGGCGGTGGTGGCGGGAATTTCGGGATCGTAACGCGTTACTGGCTCCGGTCTCCGGATGCCACCGGTTCGGATCCGGCTTCGGCCTTGCCAAAGGCGCCGGCGTCCATTACCCTTTTCCGGGTGACATGGGACTGGAAGAGTGTTGACGAGACATCGTTCGCCCTTCTTACGCGAAATTTCGGGGAATGGTGCCGGCAGAACAGCGGTCCGGATTCTCCTTATATACAACTGTTCAGCCTGCTTTTTCTCAATCACCGCAACCTGGGCAAGCTGGAGATGAAGGGGCTTTCCACGGCGGGTGCAAAGGCCATACAGCTCATCGACGAGCACCTGGCTGCCGTCGCAGGGCCTGTCGGGTTGCCTTTTACACGGCAGATCGAGGAGCGGTCCTGGTTAAGTTTTGCCCTCAATCCCTTTCCCGAATTATTCCAACCGGGGTTTGACAACGCACAGGCAAAGATCAAGGATGCTTTTTTCCGCCGGCCGTTGACTGACGACCAGATCGCGACGGCCTATAAATATCTTACTGCCGGTGAAAATATCGGTGGTCTATTAGGATTGGCGACTTACGGAGGTAAGGTCAATACCGTGTCGCCTGGGGCCACGGCATCGGCTCAACGGGACTGCATTCTCGATGTTGCCTGCAACGCAGGTTGGGGTGCTCCGGAAGGGGAAGCGCCTGCCGTGGCCTGGGTCCGGGATTTTTATCGGGACCTTTTTACCGGCTCCGGTGGTGTGCCGGTGCCCAATGAACAGACCGACGGCAGTATGATCAATCATCCTGATACGGATCTTGCCGATCCGGAGTGGAACAAGTCAGGCGTCCCATGGCATGCCTTGTATTACAAGGAGAATTATCCGCGGTTGCAGGGTGTGAAAAGAAAATGGGACCCGCTGAACATATTTTATCATGCTTTGTCGATACGGGGTTTGAGCTCCGCTGTTTAAGGTTTGTTTACTTCCTGGTATTCCTGATCGGACACAGGCTTCAGCCAGACTACATTTTGATCATCTTTATAGTTGGTAATTGCGATGTGGATCAGCTTGCTGTGGTCAGTTGCGCCATGCCAGTGTTCCACATTTTCCGGGATATTGACCACATCACCTTTTTTCAAGCGCTGTGCTGGTTTGCCTTTTTCCTGGTAAAATCCTTCTCCTTCGATGATGATCAAAACCTGTCCTTTGGGATGTGTATGCCAGTTGGTCCTGGCGCCCGGCTCAAAGGTTACGCTGCCGAGCGCGAACTCATTGTTCTTGTCTTTGGCCAGTAAGGGGTGTAAAAAGGCATGGCCGGAAAAATAGTCGGGGGATAGAGGGTTTCCTTTCGGGAAAATGGATGTTTGTTCTGTTGTTGACATTGTTTGTTCTTTTTTTTTAGTGTTAATGGGATTGCACGCGACCACTGCTGAGATGAGGCCAACTGCCAGCACTCCTGTTATGAGCTGTGTCCCGGGTTTCATATCGATGTTGATTATTGTAGACTAAAGCTACTGGAAAAACCCGACTAGAGAGAGCGTGTCTCCCTGCCGGGTTAATGGAAGTGGTTGCGGACCACTTGATGAAGTGGTGGTTGTCTGCTTCTATTTCAGTGCGTTCTTAAGCTCGGTACATGCCTGGACTAAAGAGGCCTGTACAGCAGGGACTTTATTGATCGCATTCAAGACCTGGAAATCATGGATCAGCCCGCCATATCTTGTCACGGTGCAGATGACGCCGGCTTCTCTCAGCTTTTTCCCATAGGCTTCTCCTTCGTCCCTTAATGGGTCGTTCTCTGCTGTCTGGATCAGCGTATAGGGAAGTCCTTTCACCTGATCAACGGTTGCGGCCATCGGGACAACATAGCGATCTTTTCTTTGCTCCGGCTTTGGTGCGTAAAGGTCATATCCGAATTCCATGAAATCCCTGGTCAGGAAGCGGTCGTTGGCGAATTCCTTATAGGAGCCGGTTTCGAAATTGGCGCCCACAGCGGGGTACATCAATAATTCCATCCGCAGGGCGGGGCCGCCTTTGTCTTTTGCCATCAGGGCGATGGCAGCTGCCATATTGCCTCCTACGCTGTTGCCGGCGATGGCGATCCGGGTGGGGTCGGCATTGATCTCTGCTCCGTGCGCGGCTACCCATTCCAGTGTGGCGTAAGCCTGGTTGATCTGGGTAGGATATTTTGCCTCGGGCAACAGGGAATAATCTACGAATACTGCTACGGCCCCTGTGCCTACGACGAGATCGCGGACCAGCCGTTTGTGATTGTCAAAGTTTCCTACGATCCATACACCGCCGTGATAAAAAATGATCACCGGTAACATGCCCTGCGCTGCTTCGGGTCTTACAATATGAATGGGGACGGTCGTGCCATTCATAGTGATCGTCCTGCTGGTAATTTCCACTCCGGACATGTCCACCGGTGTCTTGTCCTGTAAGGCTGTAAGAGCATCTGCCGGACCCGACCCGGGCAGCTTGTAAATGGGAGTCTGTCCTTTGCTGGCGGCATTGAGCCCTTTCAGGAATACCCTGATCTCCGGATCGATGTTGGGGTCAACTGCCGCATCGATCTTCTGCGCCGATGCAGAGACGCCTGTTCCTAGTAGTGCCATAATTA
This sequence comes from Puia sp., assembly GCA_035492595.1. Taxonomy (GTDB): domain Bacteria; phylum Bacteroidota; class Bacteroidia; order Chitinophagales; family Chitinophagaceae; genus Puia. The sequence goes on along the minus strand of DATJJA010000251.1, from coordinate 7,487 downwards.
ATAGTTGTTTGAGTGTCATAAATGAATGTTTAAGTGTTAGATCAAGGCTTTTTTAAGTTCTGTAGCGGCTTGCAGGAGGGAGGCGCGGGTATTGGGTATGCTGGCCAGGGCGTTGAGAAGTCCCCAATCGTGGATCATGCCGTTGTAGCGGGTTGCGGCGACTTTGACGCCGGCCTCTTCCAACTTCCGGGCATAGGCTTCGCCTTCGTCGCGCAGGACATCATTTTCCGCGGTTAACACCAGGGCGGGGGGAAGGCCTTTCAGCTGTTCGACGGTAGCTAACAATGGGGATGCATAGATCTGTCCGCGTTCGACGGGCTGCATGGTGTAGTTATCCCAGAACCAGGTCATCATATTCCTGGTCAGAAATCGACCTTCGTCGTATTCGTTATAAGAGGGAGTATCGAAGCTGGCATTGGTGACGGGCCAGAATAAAACCTGCAGCTTTATTTCCGGACCATGTTTATCTTTTGCCATAAGGGCAACTACAGCGGCCATATTTCCACCGACACTGTTGCCCACGACAGCGAGCTTTCTGCCGTTCACTCCTATTTCATGACCATGTTCGGCGACCCATTTAGTGGCGGCATAGGCCTGGTTGATCGCTACCGGGAATTGCGCCTCGGGCGAGGGGGTATAGTCCGGGAAAACGGCTGCGGCACCGCTTTCCACCACCAGGTCGCGGACAAATCTTCTATGGGTGGGATAATCGCCGAGCACCCAGCCACCTCCATGGAAGAACATAAATACGGGGATATCAGCCTTTGCTTCCAGCGGTTTTACGATGTGGATGGGCACGGTGATGCCATTTTCGGTGATGAGTCGTTGGGATTCTTCTATCCCTGAATAGTCCACGTTCACCGCTTGTTGGGCTTGTGCCAGCACCTGGCGGGCTGCCGGTGGGTCGAGCTGTTCGATCGGTTTTCCGCCGCCTGAATTCAAAGCTTGCAAGAACTTCCTGACATCGCTAAATATGCGGAGATCGTCTTCCCCGCTTTTCGGGTTCTTATGTTTTGCTGTCATAAAAAGTCAAATGGATTAAGGAAAATGAGATGATGGTAAGGGGGAGTCAATCGTTGTGCCGAAACGTAGTTTTTTGTATGTCATTTAATTATGAGTGTTGAAAATTTAATATATTATTGATATTTCAAGATTGTCGGATATATCAACCTTTTCAAATTTCCCTTAGTCCGATGCTGAGGGTCAGAAGACATCCAGGAGTGTCTTTTTTGATTGCGGCATGTGTAAAGGAACGTCTGCCGTCGCTATCTTTGTTGCCGATAAGGTGGAATAATGAAAATGAAAGCAAGTATTCTTATCGTCGAAGACCAATTTATTGAAGCCAATAATTTAATGCGTATCCTCCTGGATGCGGGATATTCTGTACTTCCTATTGCCCGTTCGGTTGCTGATGCGAAGCTGATCATTGAAAAGAGAACCCCGGACCTGGTGCTGATCGATATTCTTCTTCAGGGCGACCTGACAGGGATCGATCTTGCCAATGGCCTAAGGGAAAAAAATATAGCCTTTGTATATCTGTCTGCCAATTCAGATAAGCCGATCCTCGATAAAGCGCTGGCCACAAAACCCTATGGCTTTCTTGTAAAACCCTTTCGCAAGAAGGATGTGCTGGTCATGCTGGATGTTGCCTGGTATCTTCACCGGCATAACCGGGAATCCAATGTCTGTTTGCCCGATACATTGCCTGAGCCTCCGGCGGGTACAGAATATTTCGATATTGTCGGAGACAGTCCGGGTTTGAGGGATGTGCTGAAAAACATCAGGCTCGTAGGTCCTTCGGACACGTCGGTGCTGATCCTTGGCGAAAGTGGTACGGGCAAAGAATTGATCGCAGGGGCGATCCATCGGATCTCTGCGAGGCGCGATAAACCTTTTGTCGTCGTCAACTGTGCAGCGCTTCCGGCCAACCTGATAGAAGCGGAGCTGTTCGGTCATGAGAAAGGCTCTTTTACGGGCGCGTCAGAGAAAAGGATCGGCAAGTTCGAGCTTGGAGATGGGGGGACGATATTTTTGGATGAGGTCGGCGAACTGCCGATGGATCTCCAGGTGAAATTTCTCCGGGTGCTACAGGAAAGGGAGATCGAACCGGTAGGAGGCAGGAAGAAAAAGATAAATGTCCGTGTCATAGCTGCGACGAACCGGATCCTTGAAGATGAAATAGCCGCCGGTCGTTTCCGGCTGGATCTGTATTATCGTCTCAATGTTTTTCCGATCTCCCTGCCTCCGCTGCGACAGCGGAAAGAAGATATCCTGTTGCTGGCGAACCATTTTTTATCGGTCTACGCCAAAAAAGAAAAAAAGACGATCACCGGGATCTCTGACCTTGTTGTGGAGAAGATGCTGGATTATCCCTGGCCCGGAAACATCCGGGAACTGGAGAACCTGATGGCAAGAAGCGTGTTGCTTGCTGATGGTCCTATCATTGAGTCTCTTAAACTACCTGTCGCCGGGATGGGAAACCAGCTGAATGCCACAGACCGTCCTAAAACAATGACCCAGAATGAACGCGACCATATCGTGGCGGTACTGCAAAAATGCAAATGGAAGGTAAATGGCAAGGGGGGCGCCGCTGAGATACTGGAGATGAATGCTTCGACCTTGTACTCACGCATGAAAAAGCTCCGTATTGAAAAGGACATCAATGCGAAAGACATCTATACCGATCTTTAGGGCTGGAATTGTTGTTGTGCTGCTGGCTATCTGTAATATAGTCGCATCGGCACAATTCTATCCGCGACCTGCCGCCGTGAGCCAGAGCAGGCAGGCTGAGCTTCTGGCGAAGCTGTCCGCTTCACTGCCGGATACGAATAAGGTCAGGGTGTTATTGGACCTGATCAATCTCTATTTTAACAAGCCGTTCAGGATCAGGGCCAACTTCGATATCGCGCTGCGTTATGCCAGGCAGGCCGGGGAGTTGAGCGCGAAGCTGCGTTATACGACGGGTTATAATACAGCGCAGCTGTATATGGCCGATATCTTTGCGCACACGGAGGAGATCCTTTCAGCCGAGGCTCTCCTGGATAAAGTGGGGGATACGGCGAAGGTTGATCTGCTGCTGCTGCTAAGCTTTCATTACTGGTGGGACGATTTCCGTGACCCAACTCAGGCTTATGAGAAGGCATTGAAGTATGCGGGGCAGGCAAGGGATCTGAGCGGCAAGCTCCAGCTGAAGGAAAAGGAACTTTTTTCGCTGGCAGGTATCGCGGCTGTGCATATAGTTCAGGATAAAAGTAGTCTCGCCGAAAGTGAGCTTCAGGCGGTTGTAAGCCGCATGCGGGCGATCCGGGACCCTGATCTTCAATATGCCTATTATCTTCTCTCTTTTCTTTATCAGGAAAAGGCAAATTTTGATAAGGCCCTTTATTATGCCCTGGAGAGCATAAAATCGATGAGTGCGGCGCAGGATACATCCAGGGCGGGGGATCTCTATTGCAACCTGGCCATTGTCTATAAATATGTCGGGGAGTACCAGCTTTGTATCGATAATGCAAAAAGGGCAATAGCAATCTATACTATTCACGGGGGGGAATATTCATTTTTTCACCCGGTGAAGATAATCAATGCGATCCTGACGAGATTGCGGAAGAACGATGAGGCGTACGCATTTCTGCAGGAAACTTTTAAACGGTATCAGCCTCAGAACTATTCGGATAGTTTTATAGTCGCCAATACATGGGACGGCTATTATACCGCTATAAAAAGGCATGATATGGCTATAAAGCTGCAACTGGAGTTGCTGGATCTGGCCAAAAGGAAGAACCTGGTAACGGCATTGAATTACCAGGGTGTGGGAGGCGCGTATATCCAGGATCATCAGTACGCGAAAGCAAAACCATACCTGCTTAAGGCGTTGAATGCTTCCGATGCCTATCCGACCATCAATGTAAAATCCATGCTGAATTACTTCCTTTTTCTCTGTGATTCTGCGGCCGGTGATTATGTTTCCGCCATACGACATTTAAACATCAATAAGAAGCTGGATGATTCCATTGCATCGATAGAAAGGACCAGGGCTGTCCAGCAGATAAAGATCGAGATGGAAACGCAAAAAAAGGAAGATGAGATCAAGGCTAAGGATCAGAACATCACGCTGCTGACGCAGCGCAATGAGATCCAGCGGGCCGATCTCAGCAAAAGTAAAATGATCAGGGACATCACTATTTCCGGAATCCTGGTCCTGCTGCTTGGAGGAGGTCTGCTGTACTGGCAATACCGGCAAAAACAAAGGGCGAGCGCATTGATCGTCCAACAAAATTATATGCTGGAAAAGCTGGTGACGGAGAAAGAGTGGTTGCTGAAGGAATCACACCATCGCGTGAAGAACAATCTGCACAGCATTATCTGCCTGCTGGAGTCCCAGGCATATTACCTGGAAAATGATGCGCTGAGGGTGATAGAAACCACTCAGCATCGCATTTATGCCATGTCGCTGATCCATCAGAAGGTGTACCAGTCGGAGGATATAAGTACCCTGGAAATGGGGAGTTATCTCTCTGAATTTGTCGATTATATCCGGGAAAGCTTTGGCAGTCCGGAGCATATTCATTTCAATCTGGCCATCGATGAGGTAAGGCTGGATATTGCAAAGGCCATCCCGATAGCCCTGATCGTAAACGAGGCCATCACCAATTGTATCAAGTATGCTTTTCCGGGCAGGCGGGAGGGTCAGATCAGCGTTGAGCTGCAGCAGGAGGGCGGTAAGATAAGGTTATGCGTGGCTGATAATGGTATCGGGATAGACCCAGCCATTGATATTGCTGAATTGAATTCCCTGGGTGTCAGGCTAATGAAGGGGCTAAGTGAGGATCTGAGAGGTAAGCTGATTTTTCAGATCCATAAGGGAACCCGCGTCGAAGTATTTTTTGAGCAGTGATCTTACTAGGTTAGTAGTAGATATAGGTTTTTATGACCACTTCTCCATCATCGGCCATATCTGTTTCTTTGGAGACCCTGCCGGCATTGTCGAACAGATAGGAGTAAGTGATAGTGGCAATTGGAGTGCCTGTACCGTCCGTCTGTTTTTGTGTGGCCGGGAAGTATTTGGATTGGATAGGAAAATAAACAGGGCTGACCGACACATTCAGCGGATTGTTGGTGTAGGTGAAGGTGGATGTGCTATTGATGTTTCCCTGGCCGTCGGTTTCGACGTCTTTGATAAGATTCCCACTATTATCGTAGGTATAATCATTCCTGAAGTTTACGGTTGTGCCGTTTTTCGAATATGTATAGGTTGTTTTGTGCGTCAGCAGTTTCCCGTTGTATACATACTTCTCGGTGGTCGAGTCATTGGTGTTGTTGAATTGAAATGTACTGTCGAGATAGGGGATGCTGTTGATGTATAAGAGCTCGTGGATGGATAGTTGGTTGTTCTGGTAAAGATCGAGGGTAAAGCTTTTATCAGAGTAAGTGTATAGGAATTTGAGGTTTGCGGAAGCCAGGCTGGTGATGCGGTTGCTGTTGTCATAGGTCACTGCAAAGGTGTCGGTGAGATGAGGAGAAGAAGGAAGTTGTACGTCCTCGATATAGGTTTTTAGCTTGAGGGTATTACCGGAGAGGTCTGTGCTGCTGTTCTTTTTGCAGGAGGCCAGAATAGTCAATGCGGATAAGGCGGTCAGCAGTTGTCGGGTAGTCATGGTATCAGTTTAGGAGTTCAGGTTTCGTTGGTTTTACCCAAGATAAGGAATTGGCCGGGATTTTCAAAACTGTGTCGGCCTGCTTTCAACTTAGTTTGGCGGTGAAGAATTCAATGGTCCGTTGCCAGGCCAGCTCTGCCGCGGTCTTGTCGTAGCGGGGAGTTGTGTCGTTGTGAAAGCCGTGGTTTACGCCGGGATATATGTAAGCGGTGTATTCCTTGTTGTTTTCTTTTAAGGCGGCTTCGTACGCCGGCCATCCTTCGTTGACGTGGGTGTCGAGGCCTGCATAATGCAAGAGAAGCGGTGCTTTGATCTGGGGAACGAGTTCTTTTGCCGGTTGGGCTCCGTAGAAAGGAACGGCGGCGGACAGGTCAGGGAGCCGGACTGCCATCATATTGGCGATGCCGCCGCCAAAGCAGAAGCCAACCACTCCTATTTTTCCGTTGCAGTCAGGATGTTTCTTCAGGTATTCAAACCCGTCTATAAAATTTTCCAGCATTTCGTTCTTATCCCTTTTGCTTTGCAGTTCGCGGCCTTTGTCATCATCGCCAGGATAGCCGCCGAGAGGAGTGAGTGCATCTGGGGCGAGGGATATGAATCCGGCCAGTGCTGCCCGCCTGGCGACGTCTTCGATGTAGGGGTTCAGTCCGCGGTTCTCATGGACGACGACGATACCTCCCAGTTTTTTTGTCCTGTCGACGGGCTGAGAGAGTAATGCTTTGATCGTGCCTCCCCCTTTTGGAGAGTTGTAATTGACATATTCAGATCTTAGGCGGGGGTCATCATGCCGTACCTGTATATTATTTTTATAGTCGGGCATCAGAAAGCTCATCAATGCGGGTACTGTCAGGCTGCCTACTGCGTAGGCGGAGAGTTTCTCCATGAAGTCACGTCTGTTTAACCTGTTGTGGGCGTAGTCGTCGTAAAGATCGAATACTTCCTGTTTGATGTCTTCTTTTTTCATATGAGGCTTGTTTTGTGGATGATCCGTCAGTTTAAGCAGTGTGTTAAGGTACCGATTTCAGGCAAAATGGTCAAAAATTGGTGGAGGGTAGATGCGAGATGCCGTTGAAGTCGGATAGAAGGATCCGGCAAAAAAGGTTCCGGCGTTCGGATGGAATGCGACACGCTCATCAGCTAAAGCAACACGTTTATTCATCAAATAAACACACCTATGCAATATCAAAAAAACATTTAACATTTTTTTAGGTAGAGTCATTTACTTTCTTTTATTTCGTCCCTTGTAATCCCGTCCCACCTTAACCATTTTACCCAACTCTTAAACCAGACAATTCAATGAGCTCACACTGTACTCGGGCGCGCGATCCTTTGCGTACCGAAAGGGGCGGACGATCTATTCTGCATTCGCCTTTCTATTCCAACAAGTTCGGTTTGCGTCGGATGGCATAGCGGGATACTGCTATTCATCGGCTGCAGGCGTATTGGCCCGGGGCATGGTATTGCTTTGCCCGGACGGGATTGTTGTTCCCATGACTGAGATAATTAAAAGGCTTTGAAACATACATAATTTATGAAGAAACTACTATGGGTTTTTGCGGTGCTGTTGTTTGGTTGCGCCGGGAAGTTGCAGGCGCAAAGCAGCGCCAGTTTTAATTTTTCGGCAGGTGCCCAGGTCATATCAGGTTGGACTAATGTATCAGGTGATCCGTCGACGGGTGTGCGGTCTGCGACGTCTAACGGGATCACGGTGAGTTCCGTTGCGACCGCCAATTGGGCGCCATTGGCTGGCACCGGTGCTGCCTTTGATAATATAGGCTCCGCTGGCGGTACCTTTTTTTCTCCATCTGCCGTCATGTTGAATCACTGGTTTCA
>DATJJA010000250.1:0-27597 GCA_035492595.1 Puia sp. | reverse complement strand
ACCGGCCCCGATCCTTATTTCCTCAATGTTCCAAAAGATAAATGGCCGCCACCCGGACAGGAGCTGAAACTGGCCAACGCTGAACTATATCAGTCGATCGGACCTTTCTTTATCGTTACCCTGACGCCGATCCTTGTCGGCTTATTCACCTTTTTGCGAAGACGCGGTAAAGAGCCCACCACCTCATCCAAGTTCGGTATCGCATTGTTCCTTTCCGGGCTTTCTTCGCTTGTCATGTTCTTTGCCGTCCTGTCCGTAGCCTCTATCTATCAATACAAGGTATCCCCCGGCTGGTTATGGGGCACTTATTTTGTTATCACCGCCGCCGAGGTCTTCCTGAGCCCGATGGGCCTGTCGCTGGTGTCGAAACTGGCGCCGCCCCGTCTGACCTCCCTGCTGATGGGAGGCTGGTTCCTGACCATGTCCCTCGGTAGCAAGGTCGCCGGTCTTATGACCAGCAGCTGGGGCAAATTCCCCGACAAACGGGTCTATTTCCTGATCTGGTTTGCCGCGGGCATCGTAGGCGGAGTGCTTATCTTCAGCCGGATAAGGTCCCTGAACAACGTCGTGCGCGAGAAAACAGGAGAAGCATAAACCATCATCGAACCCCCATCAAAGCTATCATCGAACCACCCATCAAAACCATCATCGAACCACCAAAACGATTTGCATGAGTGAGAAAAAATTCCAGCCCTTCGTCAGCGCGGAGACGCAGATGAAAGAGTTTACCTTCAAAGCCCTGCTGATGGGCAGCATTTTTGGGATCCTGTTTGGCGCCTCGACAGTCTACCTGGCTCTGAAAGCCGGACTCACTGTCTCTGCCTCGATCCCCATTGCCGTACTGGCCATCACCCTCGGACGAAAGCTGTTCAGGACGACCATCCTCGAGAACAATATCATCCAGACGACAGGCAGCGCGAGCGAAAGCATTGCCGCTGGCGTAGTTTTTACCCTGCCAGGCTTCCTTTTTCTTTCTACAGCCGAGTCTGCAAATTACTTTGACTATGCTGTGATCTTTATCCTGGCCGTCTTTGGCGGACTGCTGGGAACACTGATGATGATACCTCTTCGCCGGGCGCTGATCGTAAAAGAGCACGAGACCCTGCCTTATCCCGAAGGTACGGCCTGCGCTTCGGTGCTGAAAGCCGGAGAAAAAGGCGGCAGCTTTGCACGAACCGCTTTCAACGGACTCGGGTTTGCCTTTGTCTATGCATTGCTCCAAAAGATGTTCAAGGTCGTTGCGGACACTCCTTTATATGATACGGTAAAAAGCAAGGGACTCAATAAGATCTTCCCTGCCGCACAGGTCTCCGCAGACATTACGCCGGAATACATGGGCGTGGGTTATATCATCGGACCCCGGATCTCGGGCATACTCGTCGCGGGCAGCGTCCTGAGCTGGTTTGTCCTGCAGCCCCTGCTGGCATCCCTGATAGACCCCGTTCGCATCGCCATGCAGCAGGTGAAGCTCGGTTATCTGAAGGATATCAATACCGCAGGCGGATATGGAGGCTGGGACCCGGTCCTGCATACGTTTGCCGATCCGGCTTCGGCCATTTACCGGTCCTATATCCGGCTGATCGGAGCCGGGGCCGTTGCAATGGGCGGGTTTATAACTTTAATAAAAACGATCCCTACTATTATTTCGTCCTTTAAGGATAGCATTGGCTCAGTAAAGGAAAAAGGCGGCGATACCCGGCTGCGAACCGAGCGTGACCTGAGCATAAAGGTCGTTCTCTTTGGAAGCCTTGCGCTCGTGCTGTTTATAGGAATGCTGACCATTATACCCGGCAATGGCTTTTTCCAGAGATTGCTCATCGGCGTTCTGATCGTGCTGTTCGGCGCCTTCTTTGTCACCGTTTCCTCCCGGATCGTGGGTCTCATCGGGAATTCCAATAACCCCATCTCCGGTATGACCATTGCCACCGTCATGAGCACCTGCCTGATCTTTCTGGCGGTAGGCTGGGGTGGTAAAGCCTATGAGGCAATGGCACTGGTCGTAGGAGGGATGGTTTGTATTGCCGCAGCCAATGCCGGGGCGACTTCCCAGGACCTCAAGACAGGCTACCTGGTCGGCGCCACCCCAAAATACCAGCAGCTGGCCCTTTTCGTCGGGGTCATCGTATCGGCCGTCGCTATCGGATTTACGGTAAAAACCCTGGATACGCCAAGCGCCGAGCTGCTTTCAAAAGGCATTCACCATGCAATAGGAAGCACCTATAATGCTCCCCAGGCCACTTTGATGGCAACCCTGATAAAGGGAATTCAGTCCGGGAATCTGGACTGGAATTTTGTGCTGGCAGGAGCCTTCCTGGCCCTCGTAATGGAATTATGCGGAGTCCGGGCGCTGAGTTTTGCGATCGGGGTCTACCTGCCGCTATCGACTACCCTGCCCATCTTCGCCGGAGGCGCTATTCGCGGGGTGGTGAATTATATCAAAAAGAGAAGGGGCGTACAGGCCGGAAAAGAAGGCGAGGAAGACCTGGAAAAAGGCAATCTCTTTGCAACCGGCCTGGTTGCCGGAGGATCGCTGATGGGAGTATTGTTTGCCTTCCTGAATATCCCGGAAAAAGCAAAAGAGCTGATAGGCAAACTGAGCGTGGAGCAACTCCTGACCGGAAGCCTGGGACAGGGAGGCTATTACCTGCTGGGCGTAGCCTTCTTCGCCGTCATGGGCTTTGCGCTGTACAGGACCGGGATCTCGAAGGAAGAAAATGTAGAATTATAATTTCCGGATAGAAACAAGATAGACGACCCGGCAATTGGTGCCAAAATTCAAATGGGCCATCTTGCCCGTATTGACAATTTTTATGGCAACCGGTGCATTGATGCCTTTTTGCTGAAATTCCGTCGGCAGATTGATAGGTTCTACGATCTCATGGGTATTATCGATCGAAATGACGATCCCCAGCCCGTCGACTTCCGGATCACCGCCATCAACGACATGAGCGTTGGTTTCAGAAAGATTGGCCGGGGTGCTTTTCTGGCATCCGGCGAACACAACCACAAGCATTATGAGTAGAAGGCTGGAGAGCTTTTTCATGGAACTGCGTTGTAATGGAATTGACACAGCAAAATACTCAACCGTTGCATTGAAAAATGTTAAAATTCGCCCTTAATTCATCTTAAAAGGAACGATCATCTCAAAGATGGGGATATTTACTTCGAAAGAGATCTTATTATTCAAATTCTCCATGGTATAGGAACCATACATTTTCCCCATTTCCGTACGGAGATTACAACCGCTGACATACTGGTACCTTTCTCCCGGCTGCAGAATAGGCTGAACACCTACGACTCCCTCGCCCTCTACCTCCCTGTAACTCCCGTTACTATCGAAAATATGCCAGTGGCGGCGATGTAATTTGACTGAAAAATTATTATGATTCTCAATTGTAATACGATAGGCAAACATGTACTCGCCGGATATAGGGTTGGAATAATCCGGCTGGTAAAAGGTCTCTACACTCACCTCCATTCCTTCTGAGATCTTATTTGCCATCTAACCAAAGTTTTTCTAAAGTTAATCAAAATAGGCACAAAATCTTAACCTAATTTTGCAGCCGAATGGAGGTTGCAGGGAGACAAAGAGGAGCCGATCGCGGACACGCATGGGGCAGCGCTGACCACCGGGTACTGCAACCGAACTGGTACCCCGGGGCCGAATATCCGAAATAGATAAAAATTTTAACATATGAAGATCGCAGTTGCAAAAGGAGATGGAATAGGACCGGAAATAATGGACGCAGTTCTCGGAATTTTTAAAGCAGGGAAAGTAGGCCTCGAATTTGAGGTGGTAGACATGGGAAAATGGGTTTTTGACAAGGGTTTTTCAAATGGAATGACACCCGAAGCCCAACAGACTATCGAAGAGCTGGGCATCCTGTTCAAAGGTCCCATGGAGACACCCAAGGGAAAGGGCGTAAAAAGTGTGAATGTGACAGCCCGTAAGACCTGGAATACCTATGCGAACAAACGGGTTTTCCAGACCCTTCACGGCGTGGATACGGTATTTTCCAAAGCAGGGATCCCCATCGATATTACCATCGTCCGGGAGAACATCGAAGATACTTACGGAGGCATCGAGCACATGCTGACTCAGGACGTTGCGTTGAGCCGTCGTTTCATCACCCGGCCAGGCAGCCTGCAGGTGATAAAATATGCTTTTGAGATGGCTAAGAAAAATGGCGCCCGCCGCATCACCTGCGGACATAAGGCGAATATCATGAAACTGACGGACGGACTTTTCCTGGAATGTTTTCAGGAAGTGGCAAAAGAATACCCGGAACTAAAGGCCGATGACATCATCGTAGACGACCTTGCCATGAAACTGGTCGTAAAACCCCAGGACTTCGACGTGGTTGTCCTGACCAATCTCCAGGGAGACATTATTTCTGACCTTTGTGCAGGGCTTGTCGGCGGACTTGGCTTTGCCCCTTCAGCGAATATCGGAGACCACATCGCCATCTTCGAAGCCGTTCACGGTACAGCTCCGGATATTGCCGGCAAGAATATCGCCAATCCTACGGCGCTCCTGTTAAGTGGCATTGCGATGTTGCGCCACCTCGGTCTGATGGAAAACGCCGCGATCATCGAAAACGCTTTATTATATACCCTTGAACAGGGCATCCATACAGGGGATTTCGGGGACAGGAACACACCGGCCCTCAATACGACGGCTTTTGCTCAGGCCATTATCGACAATTTCGGTAAGACCCCCGAGCACCTGGCCAAGCCTTTGCTGCCGAATATGCCCGTCACCCCAACCTCATTCAAGCTCGCACGCAATGAAATGATGGTCACCGAAGAGACGCAGAAAGAGTTCATCGTCGGCGTGGATCTTTTTATTGAAAGTTCCGAACAGCCGGAGATGATCGCAAAGAAATGCCAGCGTCATGCCGGTGTAAAATTCAAACTCGTAAACATCAGCAACCGCGGTACACAGGTATGGCCTACAGGTTCGGTTTATACCAACCTCGTAAACCAATACAACGTGCGCTTCGAAAGCCTTGACGGATCGGCCCTGAATCAGCAGGATGTATTAGGTCTTTATGTAAGCCTGAGTGGTGATTTCAAGATCTGTTCGTCCGAGCTGCTCAATATGTGGGGAGGTAAGAAAGCTTATTCGCTCGCACAGGGACAATAAGAACGCCCCCAGGACTTTTCAATTACACGGAGCCTTTTAAATCACCGGTAAATTACAGCCGAATGCCGATTTTTTCCCGCAGCAAACCAGTTGGCACAAATGTTGCATAAGGAAGAGTCCCAACCCCACAAATTTTATCCATCGATTGTTGCTGACACTGCTCTGCCTTTTTTGTGAAAAAACAGGTCTCAAAATTATTTTGCCCAAATCTTCCTGCTAAATGAAAGAATTTTACACGTTCTTACGGGTATCCCTATTTGCATTTCTGACAAATGTGTTTGCAGGCACACCTGCCGCCGCGCAAACCCTCACACCGCGCTACATATCTACATGCGCACATAGTCTTGGATTTTATGAGTATCTGCCCGCAGGGTATGACCCGGCTTCCTCCAAAAAATATCCCTTGATCGTCTTCCTCCATGGGATCGGCGAGCTGGGCAACGGCACAACGCAATTGCCCAATATACTGGACAACGGTATCGCCAACCTCATCGGCAACGGTACTTTTCCCAAATCATTTACCGTCAATGGCCAGACCTTTTCCTTCATAGTGATCATGCCACAGTTCACCAACTGGCCCGGAGCGGCCGATGCGTCCTCAGTTCTGGACTACGCGGTAGCCCATTACAATGTTGATCTGAACCGGCTCTATATGACCGGTCTCAGCATGGGTGGCGGCACAGTATGGGCTTATGCAGGCGCCTCTATAGTCAACAGCCAGCGCCTCGCCGCGATCCTTCCCGTCTCGGGGGCGTTTGACCTGGATGCTCAGGGCGGTCAGAATATCGCGACCGCAGAACTACCGGTATTCGCTACCCAAAATCAGGACGACCCTACCGTCAACGTATATACTACTATCAATAATATCAAGTTTATCAATTCCAGCACAAATCCCGCACCCAATCCCCCGGCGCTCGATACCATCTTCCCCGTCTCCGGGCATGATTCCTGGACGACTACCTATAATCCGAACATTGCGCTGCACAACGGATTGAACGTCTATCAATGGCTTTTGCAATTTCAGCGCGGCACGGCGGGTGCAGTTCCCCTCCCCGTAACAATGACGGCTTACGCTGCTGTTGTATCCGGCTCAGTGGTCAACGTCGACTGGACAACAGCAATCGAACAGAATAACAGATATTTTATTATCCAGCGGTCTACGGACGGCCAAAACTTCAGCAACCTCGATACCATTGCGTCAGCAGGCCCGACGCAAAACGGTCATTCCTATATTTATACTGATGCCCATCCCGCGGCCGGAGATAATTTTTACCGGTTGGAGCAGGTAGACCTGGACGGTACAGCAACATATTTCGGGGTTCTGAAAGTGAGCCTGTCCACAGGTTCCGGTACGAGCTTCCATCTTACGCCCAACCCGGCATCCGGACCTGTTTACCTGGAAATGGCCAATGCCGTCACAGGACCTCTGCAGGTTCGTTTATCCGACGCACAGGGCAGGATACTTCGGGCCTGGACATTTGACAAGCAAAGTTTGGACTGGACGCAGGCTATCGACCCGGGAACTATTCCGGCAGGCAGCTATTTCATTACCGTCTATGGCAACTCTTTTAAAGAGGTACGACAGCTGATCCGGAAATAAACCGAACTGCTCATCAATGCGCTTCATCGCAGGGAATACGAAGCCCCGCTGTTGATGCTATCGGAAAGATGCACAAGGATCAGCACGCCAAAAAGGATAAAAAGGAAAAGCGTGATAAAATGCAACGCGAGGTATCGGCGCTCCTGCCGGTCCAACACCGCTATGCGCCTGGCATAACCTTCGGGATCACCGCCATGATCCTCTGCCCTTTCGGCCATTCTGGCCCTGAGATACAGGAAGAAGGTGATCAGCGTCGCGATGGCGCTGGCAATACACCCGATGATCAGTAACATAAAGATCATTTTTTTGCTTACCCGGCTTTTTTAGATCCGCTGTACCCATTATTCAGCAACCACTGCAGGATCTTGTCACGCTGATCGCCCTGGACGATGATCTCACCATCCTTTACCGACCCCCCCGTTCCGCAATGCGTTTTTAATTTTTTCCCAAGGTCTTCAAGGTCTTCCTTTTTACCGGAAAATCCTTCAATAAGGGTCACCGCCTTGCCAGCACGCTGGCGGGTATCCAGTCTTATTCTTAGCTTTTGTTGTTTGGGGGGGAGGGTAAATTCGGCCGGAGTATCTTCCTCCTGCCGGAAAGAGGGATCGGTAGAGTAGACGATCCCGTTACCGCTGGCTTCGCGAGAGGATTTTTTCTTGCTCATGCTTTATATTTTTACTGCTTTCAGGCTAAGGTCCAGGCTCTTCGCCTGGTGGATAAGGGCGCCGACACTGACATAGTCTACGCCCGTACGGGCATAGTCCTCGATATTGTTGAGAGTAATGCCTCCGCTCGCTTCTGTCTCAAAACGTTCCCCGATAAGGGACAGGGCCTCGGTCAGCTGGCGGGGAGTAAAATTATCCAGCATGATCCTGTCTACTTTTCCGACGATCAGCACCCGGCGTACCTCGTCCAGGTTACGGGTCTCCACTTCTATTTTCAGATGGGGCTTGTGAGCCTGCCGGTAGACGCTGGCTTTCTCAATGGCGGCTTCCAGGCTGCCCGCATAGTCAATATGGTTATCCTTCAGCATGATCATATCATAAAGGCCGAATCGATGGTTGATGCCACCGCCGATCCGGACCGCGTCCTTTTCAAGAAGACGGAAGTTGGGAGTCGTCTTACGCGTATCGAGTATCCGGGTTTTGTATTTCTGCAGCCTGTCCACATAGGTCCGCGTGAGAGTAGCAATGCCGCTCATACGCTGCATACAATTAAGGATAAGCCGCTCGCATTTGAGGATAGTATGTACCGAAGCCTCTGCGACAAAAGCCTCTTCCCCATCGCGCATGACGTCGCCGTCCCGTTTATACGCGGTAAACCGGGAATCAGGCGCTACCATCTTCAGGATCTTTTCGGCTATTTCCATTCCGGCGAGAATTCCATCCTGCTTGATATGCAATACCGCTTTCCCCCGCGCTTCGGGGGGGATACAGGCCAGCGTGGAATGGTCACCGTCGCCGACGTCCTCCTGCATAGCATTCTGTACAAGGAGCCTTAGCTGCTCATCAAAGAAATTTGGCATGCGGCAAAGCTACGGAAAAAAATAAGGGCCCGTCTGACGACAGGCCCCGGAGAACATTCTAAACTAATAGGAAGCTCTTTACTGGTTATTTTGGAACCTTAGTTCCTGCAAATATTGTTTATCCCCTTTCTGTTTGATAAAAAAAGTCGTCCGATAATCACCATTACGTGTTTGCAGGACCCCTACACAAAACTCCGATCCTCCATTCGTTCCTCTGCGTTTGACCAGGAAATTTTGTACGCCATTGGTGGAAAAGAAATCGCGGATGATCATTTCAGCCTGTATCTTACTGTAGGTATCGCTTTTTTCCGGAAGAGAGATGTCTACTCTGTTATCCAGGAATTGGCTTAATTGGCCGGCGTTACCCGACCGCATGGCATAAGTAATTTCGTCAACCGTATAGAGGGGGCGGAAAGAGACCAGGACCAACGAGAGCGAGAGAACCGCCAACCCAAGTATGCTTTTCATATAAATAGAATATTAGTCGCCCTGCTTAATACCAATTATATGCCAAACTGTCCTGGCTGCTAAAAAATACCACTAAATGGTGGGGTAAGTTGCTATAAGCCCTACATTTGCGCGAAGGCAACAATTACAAATCTGTCTATTTATATGTCAAATTCAAAAAAAGTTATTCTGGTCATTATGGATGGATGGGGCCTCGGAAAGCGGGCTTCATCGGATGCCATACAAAATGCCCGGGTGCCGTTCGTCAGCTCCTTGTATGCATTGTATCCCAATACTACCCTGGTCACCTATGGCGAAGAGGTTGGTTTACCGGAAGGTCAGATGGGTAATTCAGAAGTAGGTCATCTGAACCTGGGGGCCGGCCGCATAGTCAACCAGGAATTGCAACGCATCAATGTCGCAATCCGGGACGGCTCCTTTTCAAAAAATGAAGTGTTGCTGGCTGCTATCCGGGGAGCAAAGTCGGAAAACAAGCCCCTGCACCTGCTGGGCCTGGTGAGTGACGGCGGAGTGCATTCCCATACCCGTCACCTGAAGGCAATAGTCGACACCTGTCTGAAGGAAGGGCTCACCGATGTCTTTATCCATGCCTTTACCGACGGACGGGATACAGACCCTAAGAGCGGACTGGGTTATGTCAGGGATCTGCAGCAGCACCTGAACAGTTCCACCGGCCGGATCGCCACAGTAAGCGGCCGCTATTATGCCATGGACCGGGACAAACGCTGGGAAAGGGTCAGACTTGCCTATGATGCAATGGTCCTGGGCAAAGGACCCGCAGCCACGGATGCCCTGGCCGCCATAGAGACCTCCTATGCCGTCGGAATTACCGATGAGTTTATAAAACCAACGGTTATCGTCGGTTCGGATCAACTGCCCCTGGCCGTCATTAAAGACGGGGATTATGCCATCTGCTTCAATTTCCGGACAGATCGCTGCCGGGAGATCACCGAAGTGCTGACACAGACCGATATACCGGACCAGGAAATGAAAAAGCTCGGGCTGAACTATACGACAATGACCCAGTATGATGCCCGTTTCAAGGGCGTACACGTCATTTTCGAGAACGACGATCTGAAGAATACGCTTGGTGAAATAGTTGCCGCAAATGGGCTCAGACAGATCCGCATCGCAGAAACGGAAAAATATCCGCACGTCAGCTTTTTCTTCAGCGGCGGCAGGGAAACACCTTTTGAAGGAGAAAGCAGACTGATGGTCCCCTCCCCCAAAGTGGCGACCTATGATCTCCAGCCTGAAATGAGCGCCGTAGAGCTGACCGATGCCATCGTCCCCGAGATCCGCAATAAGACCGCCGACTTTATCTGCCTCAACTATGCCAATACGGACATGGTCGGTCATACCGGCGTCTGGGAAGCGGTGATCAAGGCTGCCGAAACGGTGGACAAGTGCGTAAAAAGAGTGGTGGAAGCCGCGCTGGACAGCAATTATACGGTTTTCCTGACAGCCGACCACGGGAATGCCGACTATATGGTCAATGACGACGGCAGTCCCAATACGGCCCATAGCATGAACCCCGTCCCCTTCTTTATCATCGACAAGGAGTTTAAGGGGGGTATCCGGCAGGGCAAGCTGGGAGACCTGGCTCCTACCATACTGACAATGATGGGGTTAGAAATTCCAAAGGAAATGACCGGCAAAATATTGATCTGACGCGGCTTTCCGCGAAATGGGCCCGGCCGCTTTTACCAGCAGCCGGGCCCCTTCCTGGCTCCTTCCCCGGGCCTCTTCCCTGCCCCTTCTTTTTTTATTAGTATGCAGCTTTACCTCGTTAAAATTGTCTAAATTACAGGGCAACCAATTTACGGTTAAAATATGACCGAAGAAGCCATACTACAAGGCTGTTTAAAAAATGAGGCGGCTGCTCAACGGGAATTGTACAACAGGTACAGTCCAAAGATGCTCGCTGTTTGCTACCGGTTCGCCCACAACAGGGAAGATGCGGAGGATATGTTGCAGGAGGGGTTCATAAAAGTATTTTCCCAGATACACACCTTTCAAAACAAAGGTGCCTTTGAGGGCTGGATCAGGCGCATCATTGTTCATACCTGTATCAACAACCTCAAAAAGAACAAGCGGTTCAACGAAAGCCTGGATATCGTGCATGCGCACGGTGTACAGGTTCGTGAGGAGAGTGTCCCTTCGATCGTACAGGCCAAACAGGTAGTCGAGTGCATCCGGCTCCTGCCGATAGGTTACCGGACTGTCCTTAACCTGTACGCGATCGAAGGTTATTCGCACAAGGAAATTGCCGACATGCTGGACATCGAAGAAAGTACAAGCCGTTCGCAATATACCAGGGCGAAACAAATGCTGGAAGATATCCTGATCAAAAAGAAAATACTACCAAAACCAAGAGAAAAATCTGAATGGCTGGTCGCAATTCGTTAGCTAAATCCAATCCGATGAAAACATCCCTAAAACTGATTGACAAATGAAGGAAAGCAACTTCTATAGTGATGAATTTGAGCAACTGATCAGGGAAAAGACAGAGCAATATAAAATGTACCCTTCCGAGAAAGTATGGAAAGGGGTTCACAACTCGCTACACACAAAAAGAAAATGGTTTATAGGCAGTATGGCCCTCCTGGTCGGAGGTATTCTTTTCTTAGCCGGCCGGGAATTGATAAATCCTCCCACACATCCTGCATTGGCTACGAAGGCGCTTGCCGGCAGTGACTCCGGAGCAGCTCTATCAAAAACTCCTGTTCCCGCCGTTGTCCGCCGCAGCACTTTAACCGCATATCGTTCCACCAATAGCTCAACAGCGATCACCGGGCGGGATCCCAATACCGGCGCCGGCGATGAAGAAACGCAGGATCAGGCCTACAAAGGAATTACCATCACCCTGAGCCACCTCGTTATCAGCCAGCCCGACCTTTCAGAATTCCTGAGTCATGCCGTGAAACTTCCCGACGAGGCGCCTGCCCTGGCCGTCATCTCAGCTAAAAATACCAACCCCGCAGACGCAGGCCTGGCAAGGGTTTCCGAAGACGCGGCCGCACGTAATATGCATGGCGCCGGCGAGACCGGACGTGGTGTTTCCGGCGAGACAGAACACGGCATCGCTTCAACGGATGTGGACGCATCTACAGGACTGTCTGATGGTCAATCTGTTGGTCTTACGGCCCGGAGCGTCCTGGAAAGCCTCAGCGAAAAAGGCGTACAGGAAGCCCGTGACAGCCGGTTAGGTCATAACCTCCTGGCCAGAACAAGATCGACCAGCGCTTCTCCATCCGGAGGCCGGGTGTCCGATCTGTCAGAAGGCCGGTTATCCGACTCTGCCGCGATCTCCGCAAAAGCCTCCGCTGCAGCCATAGCAGAAGCCTCCGACCGGCAACGGCTCACCTGGCTTCATGACTATGCCATGTATACGCTGCCAACGACAGCCCGCCAGCCCAGGACTTATCTTCAGCTGACACTGGCGCCTACGGTAAACTACCGGACGCTGTCAGGAGGCGACTTTGGCCCCGGAAAGTTCGTGCCACAGGCGCCCGTATCACCGATGCATCTGGGTGATGCACAGCGATACGTCGATCATTCTCCTGCCATTGGCTTCCAGGTTGGCGGCAGCGTTCTCTACCGCGTCACACGTAACCTTTCCATCAAGGGCGGTCTCCAATTCAATTTCAGCCAGTACAAGATAAAGGCTTATGCTTCCAACAGCCCGCAACAGGCAACTATCGCATTGAGCTCTTATTACGGTTATATCATCGACTCTCTCACGTCCTATACAAGGGTCGGTAATTTTGGGGGCAGAACACAGCAGACTTACAGCAACGATTACTATCAGCTGTCCGCACCTGTTGGCTTTGAACTGAGAGTGCTGGGGAACGAACGTCTGCAGTTCAACATCGGCGCCACTATCCAGCCGAGCTACCTGCTGAACACCAACTCCTATATGCTGACTTCTGACTATACCGGCTATACAAAAGAGCCTTCTCTTTTCAGACACTGGAATTTCAGCGGTGGTCTGGAAGCCTTCCTTACATACAAGGTCGGCGGCATCCGCCTTCAGGCAGGTCCGGAATTCCGTTACCAGCTGCTCTCCACCTATACGAACCAGTATCATATCAACGAGAACCTGAAGGGATACGGGCTTAAGCTCGGGATCGTGAAGGAGCTGCCATAGACCAGCGCAGCCCCCCCGGCAGGCAGCCGGAACCATCACGGTCCGCGTAATATTCGTATTTTTGCAGCATGAAGTATTTCGTTCTCCTTTATCTCGCAGGAGCAATTTTTCTGACCGCCTGCGGTAATCACCAACATCCTGCCGATACCTCCAAAAAGGATTCCCTGTCACAAGCCGACTCCGGCAGGAATGTTTATCTCCCTGTAGCGGAATACCTCGAAGCCGAGATCCTGCATGTCGACTCCATTCCTCTCGCGCTGAAAAGATACAGGACTTTCAATGGCAAAACCGATTCCGCCTTTATCCAGGTGCCCGAGTTCAATCAGCTTGCCCTGCAATTCCTTCCCACTGAGCTGCACGATGGCGGCTTTGAAAAGAATTTTACGGAGAGTTCCTTTGCAGATCAATCCACTCAGTCAATAATGTTTACCTATACCACGAAGTTCAGTGATCAATCCTTACGAAGGGTGGACGTGCAGACAGTTACAGGTCATGGTTCGCAAAAAGTAAAAAGCATTTACCTCGAAAAACGACGTGTAGCCGGTGATAGCCTGATCCTGGAAAAAATGTACTGGCGTATCGGAAAGAGCTTTCAAATCGTGACGATGACTACTGTAAAGGGGGAGCCTTCTGCGGAACAGCAGCTAAAAGTGGTTTGGGACGATGAAGAATAAAAGAAGACATGACAGCAGAACAATTCAGCCAGATCGCCCATACGATCCCCGTCAATCCGGGCATCTATAAGTATTTCGACGAAAAGGACGAGCTGGTCTACGTGGGAAAGGCCAAACACCTGCGCAAGCGGGTGAGCTCCTATTTTACAAAAACATTTACTACCTATAAAACCCACGAATTAGTACAGCGCATCCGGCGTATCGAGTTTACGATAGTCAATTCGGAACAGGACGCTTTTTTGCTGGAGAATTCGCTGATCAAACAATTCCAGCCGCGTTTTAATATCAACCTGAAGGACGACAAGACCTATCCTTACATCGTCATAAAGAACGAGCCCTTCCCGCGTGTTTTCCTGACCCGGCGGAAGATCAACGATGGCTCGGAATACCTTGGCCCCTTTACTTCCGTAGGAAGGGTGCGCGAATTGCTCGACCTGGTAAAGAGCAATATCCAGCTGCGGACATGCCAGCTCAATCTTTCGGATGCACAGATCAAAAAGGGAAAATACAAGGTCTGTCTCGAATATCATTTAGGCAATTGCAAAGGCCCCTGTGAAGGCCTTCAAACGCATGAGGACTACCAGGAGGGCCTCGTACAGCTGAAGAATATCCTGAAGGGAAATCTCGGTCCGCTAATGCAGGAGTTCAAAAAAGAGATGCGCGACCACGCAGAGAAAATGAACTTTGAAAAGGCTGAGATCGTTCGAAAAAAATTATTACATCTCGAGAATTATGAGGCAAGATCGGTCATCGTCAGCAGACATCTCAGTCATGCGGATGTGTTTTCCATCGCGCGCGATGGCGACCTGGCCTATGTCAATTACCTCATAGTGGAGACCGGAACTATCGTACAGACACATACGACGCAGGTCGAGACGCACCTGGAAGAGTCGGATGAGGAAGTGCTCGCTTTTACGATAGCACAGCTTCGCGGGACGTTCAATAGCCTGTCGAAAGAATTGATCCTGCCCTTCCCGATAGACTACCCCGAAGAAGGGATTATACAAACGATACCGAAGGGGGGAGATAAAAAGAAGCTGCTGGAACTGTCGGAGAAGAACGTCAGCTACTTCCGGGAAGAGCTTCGGAAGAAAAAGATGTTGCAGCTGGAAGGCAAGACACCGGACGAACGCAAACAGGTTCTTTATCAATTGATGGAAGACCTGCAGCTCTCCGGGCTGCCAGTGCATATCGAATGTTTCGACAACTCTAATTTCCAGGGCAGCTATCCCGTATCCGCCATGGTTTGTTTCCGCGATGGCGTGGAGAGCAAAAAGGACTATCGGCATTTCAATGTAAAGACGGTGCAGGGTATCAATGACTTTGCAACGATGAAGGAAGTAGTCTTTCGCCGGTACAGACGCTTGCTGGACGAACAACGATCATTGCCGCAGCTGGTGATCATCGACGGCGGCAAAGGGCAGCTCAGTGCCGCGATGGAAAGCGTTACAGAGCTGGGTCTGGCGGGAATGATGACAGTAGTCGGTCTGGCCAAGAATGAAGAAGAGATCTTTTTTCCCGGAGACACGCAGTCCATCAAACTTCCCTACAACAGTGACAGCTTACACCTGGTGCGGCGGATCAGAGATGAAGTACACCGGTTTGGGATTACCTTCCACCGGCAGAAAAGAAGCAAGGGAACCTTTGTCAATGAATTGGAACAGATTGAAGGTATTGGCCGCAGGACCGCCGATCTTTTATTGAAACAATTCCGGTCGGTGAATAAGATCCGACAGCTGACGGAAGAGGAATTAGCAGCTGCCATCGGGCTTGCAAAGGCAAAGCTGGTACGTGCCCATTTTGCGGAGAAAAAGCCATTATAGAGGGTATAAAAACCGGTGAAGAGCAGCCTTGAGCAGGGGCAAAAAAAAGGGGCCCGGATAGACATCCAGCCCCGTTTTTAAAATCCAATATCCTATGAAAAACCATTGTAAAAGTAGTGAAAGAATTTTATTCGACAATACCCGCTTTTGGGTATTTTTAAAAAAAATATCCTGTATTAACTAATTAATTTATAGTTACTTAACAAAGGCTTAAAACAAAAGGGGCACTGTCAGCAGACAGCGCCCCTTTTAATTATTTTCCAGGTCTTAACCTCAGGTCTTAACCTCAGGTCTTAATAGGACCAGAGATCCTGTTCGTAGTTGAAGATCTTCTCTTTGATATTCTCACCTTCCAGCAGACGGAGGATATCATCCTTTATAAAACCAGCGATATAGCTGTCACCGGGATTGTCAATGGTAGACCGGATGATCCGGCTTGCGAACATGCGGCTTTCGAACAATTCTTCCCAGCTCATACGGGCACCGAAGTTCTTACCATTGTAAGCTTCGTACTTTGCCAGCATAGGACGAAGGTCAGGATAATATACCCAGAAGATAGGCACCACGCCTCTCAATGTACCATCGGCGTTCATGACGGCTTTCTCTGGAGCGATACCCAGGATACGGACGTGAAGACGCGAAGATTCCTTATCGAACACCCATTCTTCCTTGATCTGGTATCTCTGGATGGATTCCGGATCAAATTCTTCCTGGATAAGTGTGTCTTTTGTCAGGCCCTTGGAGCCGTCCGGGTCAGCCACTGGATCAGGGATCGAGATGTTATGAGGAGCGGCGACTGTATTAGAAGCTATCTGGGTGAAGGTGATAGGAGTGGAGAACCGGTCGTCTTCAAATGCAGTGACCAGGCCATTCTTGATACCATTCAGCAGAATGTATATAAACCTCTGGTTGCCATTATCTTCTGTTGCCTTATAGACAAAGGGGAGGTTCATTTTTTCATGTACATCTATTTCCTGCCAGATCCTCTGACGGTATACGGCATCATCTTCGCGGATATGCTCGTAAGTCAGGGGAGTACGATCCTTTACCAGATTACGCTCGATGATGGCATCGTTGCGAAGGGACCGACGGGGCGTATCGAGCTTGATATCGGCCGCGAGGACCACGGCTGGTTTGGCCGTTGTATCCTTGGCAGGAGCTACAGTGGCGTCCGCTTTCCCCTGGTTCTTGGTCGTACCCTTCTTGGTCGTAGTGGCTTTTCTCTTCGTCGTGGTACGCTTCTTAGCCTGCGCATCCGCTGCACTTGCGATGCAGGAGAAAACCACCGCCAGGAGACATAATCTGATAAAATGCTGTTTCATCTCGCTTAGTTTGTTCTTATAAATGTTTCAGAAAGATCAGTCCGAATCCAAACAATCGCATTTTCAATAATTACTCAAAAATTGGACTCGGACTGATCTGTATACTTTATTTCAGGTTGAACACCATCGGAGGCAGTTCACGGATCTTTCCGTCCTTGCCCTTTACCCGAACATTATCAAAGAAGATGTTCGTGCCGGGAGTTGCTTTGCTGACAATGGAAGCCGCCTGTCCACTCCAACGGGGACCTTCATTAGCAGCCTCTGTATATTGGGAGATGCCGCCGCCAATTGCCGCCAGTTTGTAGCCTACGACGACGAAGGGCGATTGGAACTCCGAGTTATCCAGTCTGGCCAGCAGACCACCGATTGCCTTGAATTCGGCGGAGGAGACGGCGCCACCTTTGTGAGTACCTATGAATCCTGTAGGATCAGGCAGGTATTTTACGCGCATCTTGAAGGTATTGATCTTGCCGTCAGCATTGACAGTGATCACGCCTTCACCAGGAGTGGTCGGAACAACATTGTAGTCGTCGCCGCCGACATTGGTGATCTCGCCTTTATCGAATGATACGTGTACTTTTTCACGGCCGACACTACCGCCGGAGATCTTGACGGGGTTGTCTTCCTTGATATAAAGTACATTCATCTTTTCCAGGAAGACAGAGGCGCCCGATGGCTGACCTACTGTGTATTTTACTGCCTTGTCGATGGTGCCGATGCTGCCGTCGGGTTTGGCATATTCGATCTTTACATTGACAGTACCGGTGCTGCTGACCTTTGTTTTGAATTCAGCGGTACCGTCATCGCCAAGCGGCTCGAGAGCTCCGTTGATATATACTTTAGGTTTTGCAGCGGCGCTGAACGCACCGATACCCGCCTTAACCTGCAGCTCGTCACCAGGCATCAGATATGTTGCGTTGGTAGAAACGAGGGGTTCGAATTTATCAAAGATGATCTTTACCTCACCGATCTGTTTGTGCAGATAGTCGATGACCTGTCCTTCAGAGTTCTTCACATCGCTCTGGAACTTGCTGAGGATGGTCAGGGCAGCGATGGTCGGGGTCATGTGGAAGTAACGGATCGTCCAGTCCTTGGCGCTGTCGCCGGTGAGGGCGTTGCCGGATTCAGACTCAGGGATCCGTGTATCCAGGGGCAGACGATGCGCGAATTCCTCTTTCTTCGCCTTCAGGTCGGCCTTGATAGCATCAGACACATCGGGGAAGTTCTTGGGATCGACCAGGTCGAGCAGGTCAAGCCGATACTTCTTTAACCTTTCATATAATACACCACCAGCTTTTTCTGTATCGAAAAGACGGGTAGCGGCATCCAGGTTACCATCGGTAAATTCTCTTTTACCATCTTTCATCTGGGGGTTGGACTTGCTGATCAGATTTTCCTTCAGATCTTCGATATACTTTGTCAGATCAGAGGAAAGGCTCTGAACCTTCAGCGCCGGGGGTGCCCAGATCTTTGCAAGATTGGCTGTTTGAGGGTCAGACAGCTTAGCCGTAAATGACTTATAGGTCAGATCGTTCTTCTCGCTGATGACATTATTGGATCTTTCGATACTATGGTTTACGGTTTTGAAGGCATTCAACACTTCCACGGATACGTTCAGCGCCAGGAGGGCTGTCAGTACCAGGTACATCATGTTGATCATCTTCTGCCGCGGTTCTTTAGGTAAAGACATGGGTCAGTAAATTATTTGTACACTAATTATTAGTTTTTAACATAGGTTCATGCGGGCCGGAAAAAACGGGCTTTAGCTTAGCTCAATCTGACTGATCGGTAGAGACCGGTCAGAGAATTTATGGCGTCTTAAGCCTGGCGACCTTGCATGGCACTAAGCATGTTACCATAAACATGGTTGAGGTTGCCGAGGTTCTTTGCCAGCAGAGCGATCTGTTCCTGTGTCTTCTTGGCATCAGTTACGGAACCCTGCATGGTTTCAGAAGCCTTCACCAGGTTACCATAGAAGCTGTTCATCGCTTTCAGGTGGTTATTGGTGTCCTGCAGTTCCAGCTCATAGATAGCATTCAGAGAGCCCAGGTTCTTGGTCAGGACCTGTACCTGAGAATGGAATTGCTTAGTGCTGTCTGCAGCGGCATTGAAGCTGGAAATGGTGTTGGTAGCATTCTGGTATGCGCCTTTCATGCTGTCCAGGGCCAGTGAAGCTTCTTTTGTTTTGTTGGTATAATCGGTCGTAGCGGCGAGAGCACCGGATACGTCACTGATCTTTTCTACGGTCGTTCCGAACTTCTTGAAACCTTCGCTCAGGTTCTTCAGATTTGCTGGAGTGATGTCAGCTTCCTGCAGCATCTTGTCCATCTTGTCGAGGGCAGGGTTGCCGCTGGATCCGCTGCTGGCCAGTTTAGGCAGCGCTTCAACCAGTGCATGCATTTCGCCTCCGGGAGGTGGTAAGAAAGCGTATACGAGGAAGATAAGGGCCTCAGTTAACAGACCTGCGGTCAGGAAGAAGTCAGCCAGTTTCGTATGCAGAATTTTTTGAAGGGCACCGAAGATTACGACGGCTGCTCCAACGCACACAATAATATTTATCAGTCTTTCTGTAGATTTTGATACTCCAGCGCTCATAGTGATTTAATTTAAATTGTTTTTAAAGGGATTTTAAAGGGTTGTGGAAAAAAAGAGATCCTGTTGATTTTTGGGTTAGCTTAATTAGAATCAAAAACGATATTTCTACGAAAAAATTTTATGTGTCTGCCAGAGAAAATCATCGGCGACTAAAGTGATCGCCGCCTGATGGATTTGCACCCCCGATTACCGGCGGCCCGTCATTGTCGGAGGCAGATCGATCACGCAACGGAACCCGATATAGGACTTCGCCGTATCCTGGTACTCATATGTGCGGGCACTGGTCTGCAGGTACTGACCTACATCTTTCCAGCTGCCGCCACGGATAACCTTACGCTTCATACGGGGGGGATCGGAGTCTTTTGCATTCCAGCGGATGTCCGGGTTCATATCATGCTGGAAGTTGGCGGCGCCTTCATAATAAAAGGAAGAGGTCCACTCGGCGACGTTTCCGGCCATGCAATACAGACCGAAATCGTTGGGCCAGTAGGCATCTGCCCGTACAGTATAGAATCCGCCATCTTCCGGATAGTTACCACGACCAGGTTTGAAATTGGCGAGTAAGCAGCCTTTTTTATTTCTCAGGTAATAATTACCCCAGGGATACATCGATTGGGAACGACCACCGCGGGAAGCATACTCCCACTCCGACTCGGTAGGAAGACGGAAGCTTGATTCGGTTGCCATTTTCTTCTTTTCAAGGAAACCATTCAGGTAATTGGTCCTCCATTCGCAGAATACGGTAGCCTGTGTCCACTTAACACCAACTACAGGATAGTTGCCGAAAGCAGGATGAGAATAATACCGCTTGGTCATGGGCTCATTATAAGAGTAGCTGAAATCCCGGATCCAGACCAGCGTGTCAGGATAAACCGGGACATCTTTCTTACGGATGTACTGGGAGCGGGGCTTGCCTTCATTCTGCTTGGCAGCAGCTTCTTTCAGGTCGAAAGTCTCGGAATGGTAAACCAGCTTGCTGGGATCGATCTCCTTGCGGCCAAAAATACGGTTGTCCGGAGTCACCACCATCTGGTCTATCTTTTCGATCGTAGCCTTATCACCCCACTTGATCGTAGAAGCTTTCTTCCAGTCGATCTGGAAACGGCCATCCACATCCTTGCCATACTGCATCAGGACAGCAGCCGTTGAATCCCTTACCCAGTTCGTGAACTGGCGATACTCGTTGTTGGTAATTTCTGTAGCATCCATCCAGAATCCGCTGATGGAAGTCTGTCTGTTACGGGAAGTATAGGCGTAGTTTACGTCTTCATCACTGGGCCCCATGTGGAACGTGCCCGGCGGAATGTATACCATGCCCGGAGGCTTGGATAGATTGTAGGAACTTGCGGGAGCCACGCCATGTAGCTGCCCGTCATCAGGTAGTCCTTTGCCGGATTTTCCACCTAGTTTACCACAGCCTGCCATTAAAAAAAGGGCGAAAAAGGCCGTCAAAACGGATAGGTTCTTCATTTTCATAATATTAAAGGGTATTGGGCAAAAAAAATCTTTTGACAACATCTCGCTACAAGTTTAAAATTAATTTTTCGAAAGTCAAAGCTTTCCTCCGATGAAAAACGTCATTTCAATCGACCTCCTGAAGCCTTGCAGTCATCAGCCAATTCGGCCTAAACCGCTCGATTTCAAGATGCTAGTTTAATAAACGAGAACGATGCCCGTTTATTGTATGTTCAGTGCTGAAACTTATGCACATTTTCTAGGTTTCGGATCGCTGTAGCTATTTCATTTACAGGGAGTTGACATGAGTAGTTTTCGCATAGGAAGACCAGGGGATGCTCACCGATAAGTTTATCCCGCAATAAAGGGAATTGGGTATTCTCCTGGTCCGCAGATTGGAAAACCCGGTAGGGGATCAGGTGACCCAAAAACTCCTCCCGGGCTTTTTCCGGCTGCCTGCCGGTTATGACTACCTCCGGAATAGTATACGCAAACGCCTGAAACAGGGTTGCCCAAACGCCAAAAGACCCTGGATAAGTACTGACGGTTTTGCTAAGTGCAGAAGCCATGCGGAAAGCGCGGTCCGCCCACTCCGGTTCGTCATATACGACGGACAGATATAACAAATTGGATGCCATCATGGAGTTCCCCGAAGGAATCGCCCCGTCATAGATCTCCCTTTTCCTTACCACCAGATCCCGCTGCTCATCATGCGTATAAAAGAAAAAGCCGGTCCCCTCTTCGCTGAAATGCTCCAGCACCGTGTTCACTATCGCCCGGGCCTCAAGCAGATAGCTCCCGTCTCCAGTGATCTCCTGCAATCCGATCAGCGCCGCGATCAGGTTGGCATAGTCGTCGAGAAAAGCAGGATATCGGGCTTCTCCTTTATATGAATGATAATAAAAATATATCCCCTCTCCCTTCAACCGCTGCTTCATGAAAGCCATGTTCGCAATAGCCATATCCCGGTACCGCCGGTCTCCCAGGGCCGCATAAGCTTTGGAACAAGCCAGGTTCATCAGGGCGTTCCATCCCAGCAGGACCTTGTCGTCCAAAGCCGGCCGAATACGGCGGGCACGATATTCCAGCAGCATCTCCCGCGCCTCGGCCAGGTTCCGCCGCTCCTCCGGGGATAGCAGCCTCCCACTACGCGTCAGGATATTCTTTTCCTCCCAATTACCTTCCTCGGTGACCCCATAGACCTCATTGAAGAGCCCGGCCCTGTCACCCAGCACTTTTTCTATCTCGGCCTTATCCCACACATAATATTTTCCTTCAATCCCTTCACTATCCGCGTCCAGGGCCGAATAAAATCCACCCTGACCATTGGATAATTCCCTGTTGATGAACCCTATAGTCTGTTCTATGGCCTCCTTATATCCTTCCTTTTTGGTCAGCTGCCAGGCCTCGCTAAGCGTAATGACCAGCAAAGCATTGTCATATAACATTTTTTCGAAATGAGGAGCCAGCCATTCGTTGTCGGTCGAATAACGGGCAAAGCCGCCGCCCAGCTGATCGTAGATCCCGCCGCAGATCATCTTATCCAGGCTCAGACAGGCCTGGGCCAGCGCCGCCTCGTCCTTAGTGAAGTAGTAGTAGTGAAGCAGAAAGCGGATCGAAAAGGTTTGCGGAAATTTAGGCGCGCCGCCAAAACCACCTTCCTTCGTATCTGCCGTGGCCAGCAGCTGGTCACGGATCTGCTTCAGCGTCTCCGGCGTGAACGGACCACCGCCTTTACCCCCGGCAGACCCGCCGGAACCTGTCGCGCGCCCGGCACCCCGGCCCCCGCCGCCGGGACCCGCAACCCCGCTGTCGGAGCCAATTCCAAAGGAACCGGCGTTCGCAACATGATTGATCAGGTTATCAGCCTGCTGCTCGATCTCCGCCCTTCTCTCTTTAAAAGAACGACTTATCCCACCCAACACATCTTTCCATGAAGGCCGGTTATACACCGGCCGCGGCGGGAAATAAGTACCGCCGTAGAAAGGTTTGCCTTCAGGCGTGAGGAATACATTGAGAGGCCAGCCGCCGCTGCCTGTAATGGCCTGCACGGCATCCATATAGATGTGATCGAGGTCAGGCCTTTCTTCCCGGTCGATCTTGATGTTGACAAAATGCTCGTTCATAAAGCCAGCCGTGTCCTTGTCCTCAAAGCTTTCCCTTTCCATCACATGACACCAGTGACAGGCAGCATATCCAATGCTTACCAGGATCGGCTTGTCTTCCGAACGCGCCTTTTCCAATGCTTCTTCCCCCCAGGGAAACCAATCCACGGGATTATGCGCATGCTGCAATAAATAAGGGCTGGTCTCTTTCGCGAGCCGGTTGGTGTACACCTTCATTGTACTACGAAACTACAAGCTTTGGGCCAATGCCCGCGGAGTGGATAGTTTATTTTTTCTTTCCTACTACAGCAAGGTATTTCTCCAGTGCTGAGACCATGGAAGGCGCCTGAGGTAAGGGAGCCTTGATATCCAGCGTAAGACCCGCCTCTTCCACCGCGCGGGAAGTATTGCTGCCAAATGCCCCGATCTTAGTCCCGTTCTGCTTGAACTTGGGATAATTATCAAAAAGGCTTTTGACCCCGCTGGGAGTAAAGAAACAGATGATGTCATACTCGCTTTGATCGAGGATCACTTTGACGTCATTGCTGATGGTGCGATACATAAAGGGCGTCGCAAAACCACAATTGTTGTGCTTTAGCCAGTTGATGATCTCATTATCCTGCTGGTTCTCCGAACAGGGATAAAGGAACTTTTCGTTCTCCTTATGTTTGTTGATCACATCGAACATACTTTTGTTCAATCCGTCCGCACCATAAAATACTTTCCTCTTACGATAGAGGATGAACTTTTGCAGATACAGAGCCACCGCTTCGGTAATACAGAAATACTTAGTGTCCTGGGAAACACTGACCTTCATTTCTTCGCAGATACGAAAAAAATGATCGATGGCGTTACGGCTGGTGAAGATGACAGCAGAGTATTGAGCTATGTCTATCTTTTGTTTGCGGAAGTCTTTTGCAGGGATAGGTTCAAGGCGGATAAAAGGATGAAAGGCAAGCTCCACCTCATATTTCTTTGCTAGTTCGAAATAAGGCGACTTGTCAGTTTCAGGTCTGGGTTGAGTGATTAAAATCCTTTTTTTATCCTCGTGTTTAACCATGTGTGTTCCCCTCTGGATTGCAAATTTAATACACTTTTTCCAAATATGTCAATAACACCTTGTAAATCAATAGAAGCGGTGCTATTTCGAAGGCGCAAAGGTACAGAAAAAAATAAAACGGCGTTAGTTTTATTTCATTACGAATAGGCCGGTAGGCAGCCAGCACTCTATAAGACCACAAGACAAAAACCATTGCCAATGAAATTGTTATGAATATTTCCCGAATCCCGGGGCCCGAAAAAGTGATTATGATCAAGAACGGAAGCAAGAAAATCCCTAACATTTTATTCACTAAAAAGACGATAAAGATGTATATATCGGTTGCCCGGGAGATGGAAAACACCCAGCCGACGAATTTTAAAACGAGGAATTTGACCAGGTAAATGGTCCCCAGCAGCAACATACAATTTAGATACAGCACCCAAAACCGGATATTCGCCCCTATCTGTGAATAATGCAGGAGAAAACAGGCATAGAGTCCTCCGGAGATGATAAAGAGGATATTCAGCAGGAGAGAGGGCAGGGGTGTCTGCAGCACCTGCTCCCTTATCTGCTGCTGACGGAGAGAGACCCGGAAGAACAGCGTCAGCAGATTGTTGAAGTATTTCTCGAAAAAGACCCGGGTCAGGGCAAAATAGAACAGGATCCCGACAAGCAGATAGAAGAGACTATCCTTTGAATTGGCCCGGTGGATCTGGAAGATCTGGACGACCGGGGTGCCGGTAAAGTTGAAATAATGATTGTCCCTCAGCACCTTCATCCAGAAACTAAGTGCAGGCGGGCTGTCCCGGATGGGACCTGTCGGATTTTTACCAACCGTTCCTGAGCCCCTTGCCCCTCCACCGGCCGGCACGACACTCCCGACTGCGCCGGCGCCATTGCGAGACCCCGCCCCTTTAGGCGAATCGGCGCCCCCCCACCTCGCAGCCGAATCCGCAAAGGCCGCCTGCCGCACCCGCGCAAGCGAATCACGGATCGCACGATGAGCCCGGTTGATGGAGTCCCGGCGAACAGAATCCCGGTGAGACATATGACGGACCGTTGAATCATGCCGGACAGGCAGCACATGCACAGCTGTATCCTGAACGGCAGCAGGAGAGCCATCAGGAGGTCGGGTCGAATCAGTTTGTGCATCCAGCTTGCCAACAACTAACAGGCATGAAAACAGGAGAAAGAAGATTTTGGTCACGTATAGCGTATAAATAGTTACTGTTACAAAAATAGGGCTACTGGCTAAAAAAAGCTGACATATCCCAGGTGAATTTTCGCATCATGAAAATTGAAGCTCGTATTATCTCTCTTCCCCAATGCATATGATATATTAAAGATCCCGGCCTTTGTCTCGAAGGCCATGCCCAGACCAGTGCCCAGGAAGCTGCTATTCAGAGTATAGCCGGGTACGTCGTTCTTTGCCCAGCCCGCATCCAGAAAAGTAAAAAGATAGGAATTGAGCCCGACCAGGTAACGGTATTCCAGCGTTCCGACAGCATACTGAGAGGCGAGTATGCTCTGCTCATCGAATCCCCTCAGCAAACGATAACCGCCGATCAGGAACAGCTCGTTACGATAAGTATTGGGACTGCTGAACACACCGCCGTTGAAACCCAGCTTGACCGTAGAAGCACGTGTCAGCGGGAAATAGTGCGCCGCCGAAAGCTTTACCAGGAATTCGTACGAATGCAGTTTCACCGTATCATAGAGCGTAGCATAGTTAAAGCTGGTATCATTCGGGTCTTTCAGCCTGGCTATCTGCGGATTCTCTTTAACCTTTTTTGTACCGGCAGTACCAAGGAATTGCAGTTCATTCCCCCGCCGCGGATTGAACCGGTAGTCTGTATTGTTGAAGTCATAGGTCAGCCCAAGGCTCACGGCACTGACATCAGCCGTCTGTGGCAGCGTGCGGGACGCGATGATCTGAAGGGTATCCACATTCAGCAGATTGGAAATCGTTTGCTGGATAAATACCGACCCGTTCTTGTTCGGAGTAAGGGTATATTGAGCGCCAGCCATCAGGTTGATATTGATATAGGATGAGTCCTGCTTATAAAGATCGAAGGAAGTGGTGAGCCCAAAAGGAGAATGGAACAGATAGGGTTGTTGAAAAAGCAGGTTCAGCCTTGGCGAACCCGATTGCAGCTGCTGCCAGTTCAGGCCAATGCTTTCTCCATTACCAAGCGCGTTCTTTAGATTGACCGTTGCTTCCCCCGTGACAAGGATCTTGTTCCCCAAAACCGGGTCACTGCTGGGCAGAAAGCCGATCAACGCATTGATCTGGCTGCTCTTTTTGGGCCGTAGATAAAGATTGACGACCGAGCCCTCGCCAAGCATCGTTATATTCCAGGGTTCCTGCTCCTGTACATACGGCAGCTCCAGGATCTTTTTGGTAATGGCTTCCAACCTCTCCTTCCGGTAAATGCTGCCATTGGGGATGTTGAGATATCGTTGCAAAAAGTCATTGGAGATCTTGGCCGTCCCGAAAACCCGAATACTGTCGATCTTGTATAGCGGCCCTTTCTCTATCTTAAGCACGGCCGATACTTCGGCACTGTCTTTCAGGACAATGCTGTCGAGGCTGATCTTCGCAAAAGGATAGCCGTTGTTCTCCAGGTAGTCCAGCAACAGCTGCTGCCGGACCTGGAACTGACGAAAGTCCAGCGGCCGGTGCGAAAACGCCTTTTCATTCCATGCGACAGCCGCCAGCAGGGCAGGGTCGATGTGACGGGTGTCGATAGCCGCCCAGCGATAGATATTGCCCGTATAGAGACGGATAGAAGCTCCCTTGTTGTCGATGCTGATGCTGTCGACCGAAGCCGTCATATAACCTTTCCCCTGTAGCTGTGGAAGAAGTCCAAAGATATATTCCATACAGACCTCCCTCGACTTGAAGACAGTGGTAATTCCCAGCTTATTCTTGATAAAAGAGCTGTCCTTATCCACAGGAAGGATATGCAGCGGGTATTGTGTCCATCCGCGAAACGGGCTCAGCAACAAGATCCATAACAGCGTACTGCCGTATCCCCTTACCTTTATCATTCGTTCACCAGAGAATTAGTGTTTAATTTTGGCTAAAATTACATAAACAGAATGGCAGGCATCTATCTTCATATCCCCTTTTGCAGGCAGGCCTGTCACTACTGTAACTTTCATTTTTCAACCTCCTTGAACCGTAAGAACGATTTTATCATCGCTTTATTGAGGGAGATGGAGTTAAGACAGAGTTATACCGGCGGGGAGCCGATAGAGACCATTTACTTCGGCGGCGGTACACCCTCCCTGCTGGAAGCAGCCGAGCTGGAGACGGTGCTGGAGCAGGTACAAACGCTTTTTCCGGTTGCAGCGGGAGCAGAGATCACTCTCGAAGCGAATCCCGATGATATCAACACCACCCGCCTTCAGTCCTGGCGAAAAACGGGGGTCAACCGGCTAAGCATCGGCATCCAGTCCTTTTTCGAAGAAGACCTGCAATGGATGAACAGGGCCCACAATGCCATACAGGCTGCCGACTGTATCCGCATGGCCCAGGCAGAAGGATTTGACAATATCAGTATCGACCTGATCTATGGTGGACCTACCCTCCCCGATTCCCACTGGAAGGCCAACGTAGACCGGGCCATCGGCCTGCAGATCCCCCATTTGTCCTGTTATGCCCTTACCGTCGAGCCCCGGACCGCACT
>DATJJA010000249.1:0-10820 GCA_035492595.1 Puia sp. | reverse complement strand
TTGTATAGATGCTTGTTTTGGGGGGTGAAAAAATGGGTTTATTTTGTCCGCGCCTTGGACAATTCGATTTGCTTCTTCATTATCCGAAGCCCCTTTGCCATCCGTTTGTTATGATCTCCCAGGTCGTTTATCCTTGCTGCGGTGGCATACTTTAGCGGATGCATGTACGCCTGTTGTTCTGCGGCCATTTCTTCTACAGCTGTAAAATCCTCATCCGTGAGCTTCATAATGGCCCGGCAGATGCGGTCCACTTTTTTGATACTGGCGTTTTTTACGTCTTCCATATTGCTTTCTGTATTTGTTTGGGTGAATGAATGATTGTTAATTAGTTATTTCATAAATTCATAAGGTCCGGCATTCCGTTTCCTTTCAAGTTCTTCTATTTCTTGCATGATTTCCTCTATGGTTGGGGTTGGCGGATCGGGTGTCGACTGTTCTCTTTTGCTTTTTAATTGTCCGGCGCCGACGGCAGAGACAAGCGTAAGCCCCAGTAAATCCAATTCTCCATCCTTATCGAATTCGAAGGTGAATGTCCGATTGTTAGGATCGTAAAAACCGGCGCTCGTCCAGTTGTCTATTATTATTCGTACATCCTTTGGGTTCATGCCCAATCTCCTTCCTATGATCAAGGGCTTGACGACATCGCACATAACCATAAAGAGCAATACGCAGAACGCCCATCTTACGGGGCTGCCGTCAGGGGCAACGTCAAAATCCTTTGCGAGTCTCTTTGCCTCTTTGGCCGTTTCATATTCCTGGCGAGTAATCCTATCGTAACAGGTATTAGGCATTTATCCTTTTATCCGGGCATTTACCTGCTCGGGGATGATGGAAGGAGTTCGGGGTTTTCAAAACGGTTTCCTACTACGGCGCTTTCTTCCAAGTGGATCAGCCCTTCTCCTTCCCAGCCAAAATCATTATCCTCTGCCTGGAACCAGCCATTTCGAAAGATTACCACCGACCGTTGGATGGTTGTTTCGAAATTTTCTTCTTCTCTAATTAATGTCCTATGGCTATATTCAATTATATCCTCCTCATATATCTCCTTGCCGTTCTTGTCCTTTAGGCCGGTGAACTGCATAATATGGCATGGGCGCCAAATACCATCTTCTTCATCCCGCCAGTCTTCTGTGAATTGCCATGAAGCATTGAACCGCGGATCCTCGGATGGCTGATCAGTATTTTGCTGAAATCTGTGAGGGTCAGGAACCATCCTTTCGTTGTAGGTATCCCAGGCCCGGAATTTTATTTCTCTATACATGTCAATATTTTTACGTTGTTTTCGTGTTTACCACTCCACCCTCCATGTCTGCAATACATTACAGAGGGCATCTAATTTGTTGAAGGAAAGGGTTTTGACCAGTGATGGCATTTTTCGAGTGTAGAAGCAATTCTGGCAAAGAGGCATCTCTCGCATCCATACCTCCCATGCCAGCACCTTCCTTGTATGGACTTCCGTTGAATCCCAGGACCAGTATTCAGCGTATTCGAAACGCCATTGGCCGGTGCTATCGATACGGTAATATCCATCTGGCCCAACTTCACGTTTGGCCTTTTGATATACTTCGGCTATGATCTTGATGGTGTCGTATTGCGGTCGTGTCTGTCCGTTGCCCGCCAATACAGCCAGCAGGAAGAGGGGGAGGACGTTGATCTTTTTCTTTAGCTTCGGCCATTGGCCGGAATCATTTGTCTGTATCATGTGGGGGTGTTTGATTAGGTGTGCTTTAAATAAATGTCGAAATCGACATGATTAGTGCAAGTGGTATGGTTGATTTCAAGGTATCTTCCGGGCCATCTTTGCTGAAAGGCTTTTACTAAATACCGCCATTCTTCCTCATCTTCTATACCCGTATTGGATCGGCAGCGCCATATTTCTTTCCCGTCCTTATCTTGAGAGGTAACGAAATAATTAGGCATTATCTTGGCAAAAAACTGGAAGTCTGTTAATGTTGTCATACCCGTCCCTCCTTGTGCTGCTGTTCGTTTTCGTCGTTGAATACTTCGAATTCAATACCTTCGCTCACATCGGTAAATTTCGGATCGCCTTCTACGTAAAGGCAGCAAATGCCAATCAGAAAGATCCTGAGATTCGCCATATCTTGTTCAATATCTTCCGCATCAATATGGATTACCTTCTCGGCTGAAAGGCTCTCGTTCAATTTTCTGCAAAGGCTGTTGTAAGCCCTGGCTGCATTCTTTCGGACCCCGTCTATATTCACGGTGATCTTGTGCATTTGCTTAGACATGTTATTTACCCTCCTTTTTATTGAAATATTCATTCGCCGCCCGCTCCAGCTCTTTGGGTGGACATACGTCTGGATGAAGATGTGAATAATGCGCCTGGTTGAATCCGTCGTAATAGCATTCGCGCATGGATGAGAGGGCTTTATCCAGCTCTTCCCTTTGCTCTGCATAGGCTGTTTTAATAGCATCTCTTTCTTCTGTGAGGGATTGTAGCTGGGTGCGGAGCGAGGAGAGTTCTTGTGTTTCTCTGCGCCATCCTTCTCCCATTTTTCCGGCAAGAGTCAAGGCTTCTTCTCTTTCAAATCCAATTCTTTTCCACATTGCAACGGCACCAAGCCTATAACCAAACATGTGCTCAATGTTGTCAATCTTATCTTCCTCCTCGCTCATCCATTCATTCAATTCTGACGGCATCTCGCCCCCCTCCTCTATGGGGAGGGCTTGGGGCTGGCGAAGGGAGAGGTATTTTTGCTTAACGGCTATCAACTTTCTCGTAAATACATCAGGAAAGCCAGTTCCTTCTATCTCCTTATCCAGCCATTCTACAAAAGGGGCGGAATCCACCGCCGTTGCGTTATGGGGATCACAGTTATAATCTAGCCATTTTTTGAAGGATTCAGGAGACTCTGGCTTATCTGCTGGAAGGGAGGGGGATTCTCTCTTTAGATATGGTCGCATGACTTCATCAAAATGTTCCTTGCAGACATATTGTGTAAAAGGATGTCGCATTTTATTCGGATCATCCCACATGATTACTTCTTCTATCTTTTTAACCGCAGGCTTTCCGCACCTGCATTTTTCTCCCTCACATGAGGCCGAAACAAATCCTCCTACCTCTCTATCAGAAGAGGGGGATGAGGGGACGGTTGGCGTCAATGAATATATTACTTCACAATCGCTTTGGGCAATGTGTCGCCATGTTCGCGTGTTGTTTATATAATCTTGCCAGACTACAAAGTCTTTTGGCGGAGACGCATTGTCTACATCGAATTCCTGGCCTATTGCGTTTTTATACCAGCCTTGTTCGTACGAACAGCCAGTTATCCTGACTCTCTTGGGGGCGGCCGGCATTGCTTTTTTATCCATTGTCTTTACTTTTTATCTATGGGGTGAGGGAATTGTTTGAGTTCATTAATCTGCCGCTGCAGGTCGGCAATCTGCCTTTCCTTTTCATCCTTATCCCTATTCATTCGGCTGCAATGATCGCAGGTATATTGGGGAAAAGGAAAGGCCCTGGGTGTATAGCGAATGACATTCCCGCAGTCGCTGCACCTTGGCTTACCAAAAAGAGATTTTACAACGTGGGCCATTTTATTCTGCTATTTTATCAGTTACTATAGAGGGTGGGTATTGATCCAAGGCATCTTTTGCAAGTTTCGCAAAAGGGACAATCCGGTGTACTTCTGGGTGCATGAGCTCATTCCATTGATTCTGCGCGAATATTTCTTCCAGCGCTTTCCTGTAAGCATCACGCTCGTTTTTCAAAGCTTCCAGTTCTGGGGATAGATGCCTGTACATGGCTTCGGCTCCTTCACCAAAAGATATATTCTTCTGATATGAAGCATACTCTTGTGGATCGTCTAAGTTCATGGAGTGAGGATAGTTTTTAGCCGCCTCTTCGCATATCCAATTTTCTATCACTTCCAGCATAACTACTACTGTATTATTTTCCATTATGGTTGTATAAGTTTTAAAGTAAGCGTGATGGGTTCGGTTTTGAGCGGACACCAATCTGGTGGAATCGGCAGTCCTTCATCTCCATCAGTGATTCTCCTGTCGCCATATCCCATGTGCATATCGCAATACAAGTCACCATCTATATGAAGATTGCAGCAGGGACAATCAAGGCAGCCGTGAATTATCTTTTCCATCTTATGGGGTGGGTTTAAAGGTTAGGAAATTTGCGTAGACGAAGTTTTAAAGGGAATTCATCTATGTTACTGCCGTGACGGTCAGACATACCCAACACTTTCGAAAGATGCGTTCCCATCTGTTTGACAAAGACAGGCACCCCACAACTATCAAAGGCATAAGCAAGCTCTTCCATCCACTCTACATCACAGGGCCTGTATCGGTATTTGCCATTTTCGTTGCCGCTCTCTCCGCCGATGATCACCCAGCCGAAAGACATGATCCAGCTGAGGTCCCAATTGGTTTCTATATGGCCGTGCAGCGGTTCGAAGGAAATAAAGCGAACGGCGGCGGGGATATCGGAAAGGATTTCCGCGCGGTGCAGTCCGGCAGGTGAGCCCACGGACGTACCCAACCATACATTATCCCAACCATTACCCCAGTTGGGGGGAAGGATGGTTTTGTATCGGTCTATACGCTTGGTTAGTAATTGGAAGATCAGGTCCTTTCGCTGGCGGATAATATCCCACATTTCATGCCTGTAAGGATCGATAGCCGGATGCCCCCAGTCTGTCAGCGAGGATGTGAATAGGAGCGGCGGCCCATCCCAACACTCGGACCGGGTATTTTTGTACTTTAGCGGCATATCGAAAACGGTTTTTGTCCTGACAATGTCTTTCGGGTCATACCGAGTCCCTTCCATGCTATCCCGGTACATATAACAGAACTTACAGTCTTCGTCTACTTTCGTGCATCCCCTGGCGATATTCCAGGTAGCATCGGTCCAGCTTATGCTAGTTATTGTTCCCATTATTAGTTCTTATTTTATGACATGTTGAACAAACGCACTGTACTCTCTCATGGTTCTCGGCAGCATATCCCAAATAATGATCATACTCATGCCTCCTCTCGCCAGTGGAATAAATATGACCACAGTCAACGCATGGCAATTGGTTTGGATGAGGAATTAGCTTTTGCTCAACCAAATAATTGACCCGTCGCCTGCCCTGCTTTCGGTCCTCATTTCTCGGATTAACGAAATTCCTCCCGGCAGCAGGTCGTTTTTTGGGTCTATACCTTAACCTCCCAATAGAGTTCCTGCCCGATTTACAAACTGAAGACAGTCCATCAAATCGGCTTTTATCCACCGCGAACATTGATGTTTCGTGCCATTCCTTACAACCAGTACACCACTTCCGACCAGCTCGAACTTCTTCAACATACTTTTCGTAGTCGATGTCGTTTTTAGAGCAGAATTGCTTAATTCGCCCTTTTGTTCTCCCTGCCGGCCAGGTCGCGTCCGTCCATTGTATTTTCGTTGTTGTGCTCATTTGAATTTGATTTTTGCTTTTACTTCGTCCGTAACTTCCGACCATCCTTGCGAACCCTGCCATGGAAAGGGTTCAATCTCCCGCATGTCCTCGTAGATGTGGCAGTACAGTCGGCGGTGATACCTACGAATCTTCCCGTCCTTGCCCCTCCTTTCTTCGATCCATGGAGCGCGATATCGTACAAAGGTTTTATACTCATCATCGGGCTGCATAGGCCGGCAATTCACTAGGCGCCCGACGGCGATAGCCATGCCGAAATAATAAAGCGTGTGGCGGACAGGAAATACCGCTGCTTTTAACCTGTCGTACTGCTTTAAACCCGTTATTCCTTCCAGCGCCGGGATGCTGTATCCTACCTTCGAATTGCATATGAGGACCAAGCCCCGATACTTCGTATCCCAGACCCGCGTCTCATCCTTGCCGACAAGCATGGCAGAACCGAATGGAGGCTTCCAACTTAAGGCTAACATTTTTTCGTACCCAAAAAGATCGCTCATATAGCTGTCTTTTGATTGTTGTATTCGGTAGCGATGCCCCAGGCGGATTTGTTGGAGTATTCTGCAGCGGGGCGACTGGCCGTCTTTTTAACTTCCTCTGAAACTGGTCCACGTTCGGCCATACTTCCCGGGTATTGTATCTCGCGGATACTTTTCCCGGCCCGCTGACAAGTCTTGTAAACGACGGTCACGCTTACGCCAACCTCGGCCGCAATATCGATAGCCGATTTCCTTTCTGCAGCCAATCTCAGAATAAGCGCCTTTTCCTCAGCGTTGATATTCGGGCTGTTCAATCTTGTGCTCATAAAGTTTGCATTTTCAATGTTTGATATTTCTTCCATAGTTTCGAGGTAATCCCGGATCGTGGCGTCAGGGTCCTGCCGGATCAGGTCGTCGATAAGTCGTATTTTTTCAGCCAGGGTCATTTTCGCCTATCCTCCCCGGTCAGGTGAATAATGTTCATGATCTCCCGCAGCCGGCTCGTTACCCTTCCTCCGTACATCTCTTTCAATTGGTCTGCATTGAGGTTGGTGGTAATGTGGAGCAGATGGCCCGTTGCCTTCCGAGAATATCTCAACTCAATCAAATCGCCGATGACATTTTTCCTATTCCCGTAGTTATTCTTTTCCCTTTCGGTACCCATGTCGTCGATGCATAGGCCAATGAACCTGTGGTAGAAGTTTTGAATATCATTGACGGGAAGTCTGGGAGGATCGATAAATTGTGTCTGGCTATCGACGCCATCCTTTTCAAACAGATCCGCGATATCCTTGGCGTTATGAACCTGGAACACCTGCAGCTGGTTGCGGGCAAACACGCGCATTAGCCAGGTTTTACCGACCCCAAAATTTCCGGCTATAAGAATACCTTTTTCCAGAGATGGGTTATCTACACCCATCTGGACGGCCGCAGGAACGAATTTTTCGTCATGAGCGAAGTAAAGGCACAGCAATTCGAAAATAGCTCGATTGTTGTGATCCAATTTAAATGCCCCACCGAATAGATTGCCGGCACGAAAAATCATCATCCCGTACGTCTGGTCGTAGCTATAGTGTCGGGAGGTAAGGGCTTTTCGGTTTAATTCGGCCTTTTGCTTTATTTCCAACTCCTCTATGCGCCGTTCCTTTTTTCGCTTCGCCTCAATGATCGCCTCCATTTGCTCATCTTCCGTGAGTTCTATGTGGCTATAGCTTTCCAAAACTTCCCGGAGTGGTAAGGGCTGGGCTAAATTGAGTTCCTGTAGGGTTTTGCTTATGTGATCCATTTTTTACCTTTTTGCTTTTTTGCCAAATACTTTGAATGGTTGATGTCTTTGAAATTGAACCAAGCGAAAGGCCCGAATAGAATTCGTCGCTTGTGATCCATTGGGCCAATGCCTGCCAGGCTGCGAGAACATGCTTGCTCTCCTCGCCAGCGTCCGGTAGCCACTTTATCTTCATCCGGGCGGAAAGAAATTCGCCAATATCAAAAAGCGCCTGTAGGTCCGATAACTGATCAAAGGGATAGTCTGGCCTAAGCACCATCCAGAAGTCCGACATGACAGAGACGATCGGCTGACCATTTTTTATTTCCGAATAACCATTAACCAATAAACCATTAACCATATTGGTATGTATATCCGTTTGGTTGTTTTCAGAAAACCGTTCGGTTTCTTCATTAAAACCGTTCGGTTTTTCTTCCGCTTCGTTTTTTTGTTTTTTTGGTCGGCCGCCCTTGCTCCCATTTTCCTTGTTCGCGGCTTTGATTCCATTTGCCTTATTCCACTCCTGTCGCATCACAAGGTTATAAAGCCGTCCGTCCGGATCGACATTCGTGAATTTTTTGGAAAGTTTCGGCCAGTGCTTTTTTGCAGCCGGAGAAATGGAGGCGATTTCTTCGAGGTCCGAGGGAATGGCTCCTTGATCGAACTGCACAATAAGCAGCCGTAGGTAAGCTCCCTGCTCTTCCTCTTTCCAACCCAAGGTGCTGGTTAAAAAACGCTGATACTTGAACTTGAAGAAATAATTCCCTTCAGACATTGAACCGGTTTTAATAGGTGATATCGGGTAACGGATGGATATTTAGCGCCGGTTGAACTGACTGGATCTTTTAGCTTCTGCCTTCAGTGCATCCAAGTTCTCGCGGATGTATTCTTTCATGGGTTCGGATAGGGTGATATTGTCCCAGTACCATAATAAAGTTGCTGCCGGAACATTCGCCAGCGCCGTCCCTTTGTACTTGCCAAAAGGGATAGGCGTCTTATCGGTGAACTTAACCACGGGTATTAATTTCACGATAAACCCTGGCGGCTTTGCTCAATTCCGACCTCCATAGGTAATGCACTCTGTATACCATTGGGTTTCCAAAGCTGTTCTTGGCCTTCCTTTCCTTGAACCGGACATTGACCTTGTGCTTATGGATCAGGTCGCTTATTCTCGACCGAAACGAGTTATAGGGGTACTCCCGCTCGGATATCTCATTCATGGTGATGAGTGCCTTCAGGATGGAAGCCTTGACTGTTTTGGGTTTTTCTAACTGGATCATAGTGTATTGCTTAAAAAGTGAAGGGTACGGCGGGATATTATTTTCTGATGATCACATAATCCTTGTAATCCTTCAGCTCCTCCTCGAAGATTTCGATCTTCCGCTGATCAATAAGGGCCTTCAGTTCCGGCGATTCAAACCAGAACCGTATCGACGCATCCGTAGTGTCGTAGCATATCTCCACCCGGAAGGACTCGCGGGGTTTGCCCTTGAAGACGGGCAGGTAAAGAATAAAATCCTGCGGCAAATTGGTCGTAATGATCTTCTGAAGGCTTCCCGACTTATTCCCGCGCTGATCCTGTTCGCTAGCTGCCTTGATAGCCACAGAGAAGTCGAACGACTGGTAAGCCCGCAATAAAGCCTCGTGCTTGTCCGGCGTCTCGAAAAGCTGTTTTGAAAATCGGAGGATTTTGACCAACTGGGCCTGCGTGAACGTTTCGGACCCGTTGATCTTGAATTGAGACAGGTATTCGGTAAATTCCAGTTTGCCGATGATCTCCGTTCCGTCTGCATTCTCCGGGTCCAGGTAAAGGGAGATAGTAAGATGATCCTCGTCTACGACTATAACGGCAGATTGTTTGTCCAACTTTTGAAGGACGCTCCCGTTAATGGCAGTTCGTTTGTCCAGAAATTCTTTTACTGAACTGATATTCCCGATCAACCTAACCTTTTGAGGCGGCTTGACAGGAACAGCCTCTCCTTCCCGGATGACGATTTCGCCAGATGCATTTTCTACTTTCAACGTAAGATTTTCCATTTTTTGTTATTGAGGGATAAATAATTATAAAAGTGGAGGGACGGATTAAAAGGCCGTTACTGGCCGGCGGCGGAAGCCATGCCGCCCTTCTGAAAACTGAGTCGGGTCTGCTTTTCTTCAGGCGTAAGGCGGCGGCTCTCGATCATCTCACAGGATTCGTCGTAAATCTCAGCCATTCCTTCCTCGTGATTGAACACGGTAAAAAGCCTGCCCCTAACCTGTTCCTTCCTGGTTTTGACCTGCTGCAGGAGCATTTTATTCTCCATGCTGAGCGGTTTCATACGGGCTTTGTACCCGGCCTTGATTTCCGAAAGCTCCTCATCCAGGTCATTCAACTGGATGTAATTAGCGGAAAGCGTTTCACGTTTCGCATCCAGCTCATCCTGATTGAGGTCTTTCATGTACGTTCCATCTTCCGTTTTGTCTGCGTTGTCCACAAGAACCCGGAGACGGATTTCCGGGTCGAGGGTCGGTTCATAGATTTTGCCCATGGCTTTTATTGTTATTGGTTAATGAAATAATAGGTTACGCTCTTATCAACATTCCAAGATTATTTTTCTGCGCATTTCTTATAGCGGATAAAGCTCGACCGCCAAAGGCAAAAATTGTATTGCCGGTTGAAGGCTGCTTAAAGACATGCCCTTCTGGAGAAACGAACTGCAATT
Organism: Puia sp.; assembly: GCA_035492595.1. Lineage (GTDB taxonomy): Bacteria > Bacteroidota > Bacteroidia > Chitinophagales > Chitinophagaceae > Puia. The sequence goes on along the minus strand of DATJJA010000249.1, from coordinate 949 downwards.
TGTTATAGACCACCAAAAGGCTCGTACATCTTCTAGCCGCCTCCTGCCACCAATCCGCCGAAGTCCGGTCAGGCATAAGCAAAAGACCATCGCCGTGCTCGGCCACTTTCTTGATCCATGGCATTTTACTTCCGCGCATGCCGTAGGGCGGGTTACACCAGACGAACCCATGCCATTCAGATTCCAGACCACCTAATGAAATATAACGATATGCTTTTACAAAAGCCTTCCGAGGATCTTGCGCCGCCGCCACGTCCATATCAAATGTCCCGCAATCGAGCGCCGTAAACACATGTTCCGGCGTGTAATAATCGTCCGTCTTGCCTTTCCATGTTTCGTAATGTGCCATTATCCTCTTATAGTTTTAACCAAAATTTCGTGTTCTACCGGATCTTTTCCGATGAGACTGACCGTTACCGCTTCTCCCTCCTCCTTCGGTTCATTCTCCCAGAATTTTATTTCGTTGTTGAATTTTTCCCGACCTTCTTGCAATGTCTCCGCCACCTGAGTACCTCCTCCGAGGTCTCTTCTTCCTTTGGAATGCTGGGTCCGTATAGCGAATGGATATTTCATTTGGCACTACAATAAGTCTTTTACAAATGGCCGGAGGCAATCCGGTAATCTGTGTCGTTCGTTCAAAGCGATGCAGGGTACTATCCTGCGAACCTTTTCCAAGATGAAAGGCCATTCCGCTGAATCGATCATGATCTCCCATGTAATGTCGCCGCTGTGGATGTTCTGATGACAGGAGTTACCGTAATGGCAGACCTCGATCCAATTATCCGGGTGAGTTTTGACGGATGGGAAAGCATTGTCATTCTTTTCAAAAAGGTGGTGGATGGAACAAGTATAGGTGTCATCGTCCCACTTCTGGGTTTTGCCAGCACAGAAAAAGCATTTGCCAATCATTTCCATGCGCCGCTCGGGGAACCATTTTGCCAGGCCCGGA
>DATJJA010000248.1:0-12031 GCA_035492595.1 Puia sp. | reverse complement strand
GGTCAGCCGGAAGAGCAGCTGTATACCAACGCCGAAACGCTTCTCGAGTATAAATTCGGCAGCGCCATCGACAAGATCATGGCGAAAGACCTGCCCATGGTGGGGTATGTGATGGGCAACGGCGAACCCCTGAACTACGGCGTCTACGATCTCATCCAGAACATGCGCAGCACCTATCGCTTTGGCATCGTGCCGCTGGACAGCGTGCCCGTGATCTCCGATAAATACAAGGTGCTGGTGATCGTCAAGCCGACGGAGAAGTTTACCGAACGGCAGAAGCTGACACTCGACCAGTATCTCATGCACGGCGGCCGGATCATCTGGGCCATCGACGAGCTGCATGCCGAAAAGGATAGCCTTAGCCTGAACGACCAGACCATCGCTTACGACCGCGGACTGGAGCTGGAAGACCTTTTCTTTAAATATGGTATCCGGGTCAACCAGGACCTGGTAGAGGATATGACCTGCGCCAGCATTCGTTTGGGAGTGGGCAAACAGGGCGATAAGGAACAGTTCGAGAACCTGGACTGGCCCTATTATCCCCTGCTGAGCGGAAGCCCTTTTCACCCGATCTCCAAAAACCTCGATCCGGTGTATGCGCAGTTTGCGGGTTCCATCGACACCGTAAAGGCGCCGGGGATCCAAAAGACGATCCTGCTGCATACCTCGGAGCATAGCCGCAGAGTAAGCACCCCCGCCATCATCACTTTTGACGCGCTGAAATACAAGGACGATCCGCGGATCTACAATGAGTCGAATATCCCGGTGGCGATGCTGCTGGAAGGGAAGTTCCATTCGCTGTTCGCGAACAGGATCAGCGCGGCGGTGGCGGATAGTCTGAACAGCGTTTACAGGCAGCCGTTTGCTCCGGATGCGCCGGCTTCTGCAAAGGTCATCGTCTGCGCGGATGCGGACATTTTTATGAATGAAGTGACGCCGCGCGGTCCCCTGCCGCTGGGTTTCAGCCGCGACAACAATTATACCTTCGCCAACCAGGATTTTGTAGAGAATAGTCTCGAATACATGGTGAACCCCTCGGGGATCCTGGAGACCCGCAGCAAGGACTTTACCCTGAGACTGCTGGACCCCTCCAAAGTCGACAGCGATCGCCGGTACTGGCAGTTCATGAACATCGGCCTGCCCCTGGTCCTGGTGATCTTAGGAGGGTATATTTATCAGTTCATCCGCCGCAAACGCTACGCATAACCAAAACGAACCTTAATGACCCGCAGATCTGCGTCTTATCTTTTCCTTGGAATACTCGCTCTTTATTTCGCATTCATCATTTACCAGATCTCCCAGTCGGCCTATGCGCACTCTGACGATGCCTGGACCCTGTGGCATAATCCGGAGCCCGGCGTGATGCTCTGGTATTGGGGTGGGATGGGGCGGGTATTCGCAGGATATCTCCAGCAAAAGCTTTTCAGCCTCGTCGGCGTCCTCGAAAACATCAAATACATCCGGTTGCTGGGATGTCTTGGATGGATGGGCTGCACCGCCCTTTTCTATCGGCTACTCAACCGCTCCCGCCTCTTCGATTATTGGACAACCCTTTTGTGTGTTGCCTGTTTCGCCTCCTCCTTCTTCCTGTTGATCCTTGTCGGCTGGAGCGCGCAGGTACTCTCCTTTATTCCGGCCATTCTTTGCCTGTGCGCCGCCCCGTTACTTTACGAAAGAAAGTACATCCCGCTCGCCTTACTAATGGGGATAACGAGTCTTTTCTGCTACCAGGTCTTTTATCCTTATATGCTGTTACCCTTTTACTTTTCTTACCTGAAGAATAAGGACGGGAAATTCACCAAACCGATGCTGATCGGGCTTTTCTATTTCTTCCTCGGTCTGGTCATTTACTTCGCCCTATGGAAGCTGATCATGCACGCGGCCGGACAACATGCACATCCGCGGACAGCAGTGGAGTTCCATCCATTGGAGAAGCTGGGTTTCTTTTTCAGTCCGCCGATGAACCAGGCCTTCAATGTCAGTATCTTCTTCAATACCGGAAGCGCGATCTCCCAGGCCGTCTTCCCCGTTCTGTTCGCTGCCTGGCTTGCATTCGAATTTCTCTATAGAAAAAATCCATGGCCCGTCAAGCTCCGTTACGTACTGGGATTGATCGTCTGGTGGATGATCGGCTACCTTCCCTGTCTTGTCGCCAAAGAAGACTTCGGCCCTTATCGCAGCATGGCAGTTCTTGGCCCGATGGTCTTCGTAATGATGGCGGACATCTTTGCAACGCTGGTAAAAGGAGATGTCCTGAAACAAAGGTTAACCTTTTTGCTGACCATCATCCTCCTGGCCTGGGGCGATTATGTATATTACGCCTATCTGAGCCATCCCCTCACGGTAGAATACAGGGCAGTGCGGAAGGAAGTGGTGAACCGGTATACTCCCAACATAACAAAAGTAGTGTTCGTCAGGGCGGACGAAGAAGGCTTCCTGCCTAACTTTGGTATCCACCACTACAAGGATGAATTCGGCATGCCTTCGACCTACAAGGACTGGACGCCGGAACCCCTCGTCAAACAGATCGTCTATGAAATGACGGGCAGCCGGGAAAAAGCCGATCGCCTGCAGGTAGTCCTGTATCAAAAGGCCGACGAGATTCACGACAAAAAGGAGCTGGCCGACCCCAATACCCTATTCATCGATGCGCATACCCTATTCTAGCGGCTATCCTCTCCCGACCTCACCGAAAGTCCTTACCTTTAGGACTTAATCAGGCGCATGGATCATTCGCAGATATCGTATTTAACGTTTGGCATTATACTGGTTTTGGCTGTTATCTTTGACCTGGGTTTACTGAGTAAGAAGGGGACCGCCGTCACTATAAAAAGGGCTCTTATTCAGACGGCTTTCTGGGTAGGTCTTGCAATGGCCTTTTTTGGTTTCCTGTGGTATGAGAACGGGCATAAGACGGCCCTCGAGTATTTCAGCGCCTACCTGATGGAATGGAGTCTCAGCATCGACAATATCTTTGTTTTCATTCTGATCTTTACCTTCTTTCGCGTAAAGCAGGAGTTCTTTGGCCGGGTACTGCTGATCGGGATCCTGATAGCCATCATTCTGCGGATCATTTTTATTACGGTTGGCATCGCCCTGGTGGCGCGCTTTCACTGGCTGCTGTATGTGTTTGGCGCATTGCTGGTCTATACCGGAGTGTCGATGTTCAGGGCTAAGCATGACGAAGAGAAGAGCCTGGAAGACAATACCGTTTATAAGTTCATGCGCCGTCTTCTTCCGCTGACAGGCAGCGACGGCGGCGGGAAGATGAGTGTGGTCATTGACGGGAAGAAGCGTTTCACCACTCTTTTTGTGGTGGTCGTACTGCTGGCGACGACCGATATCGTGTTTGCGGTGGATTCGATCCCGGCGGTGTTCGGGATCACACAGGAGAGGATCGTCATCTATACTTCCAATATTTTTGCAGTGCTTGGATTAAGGTCGCTGTTCTTTTTGCTGAGAGGGGCGGTTGACCGTTTTTCACATTTGCAGCAGGGGATTGCCGTGGTGCTGGTTTTTGTGGGCGTCAAGATGCTGGTGGAGTATTTCGATATTAACATCCCGGTATATGTTTCGCTCCTGGTAATCCTGGTTTGTATCTCCGGGGGTATTGCATATTCGATGTGGGTCACGAGGAATGTTGTTCGAAGCACCGGCGACGACGTCGCCCCGCCGGCGACCCGCATTGAGCAATCGGCCGCCGCTGGACAAGTGCCTGCCGCTCCGACGACTCCGGCTTCGCCGGCGACACCCGCCGGGCCAGACGACAAAGGAGGTGGCAATGTCCTATAATATCCGCGCGATCAGTGAGATTATTGGCGGCAAACTGCTGCAGCTCCACTCGGGTGATAGTATTGAACATTTGCTGCTGGATAGTCGCCGGCTTATCTTTCCTGGTACTTCTTTATTTTTTGCGTTACGCGGTCCGCGCCGGGACGGGGACAGGTTTATTGAAGAGCTCTACCGGCGGGGTGTGCGGAATTTTGTGGTTTCGGGCAAAATTGATTTATCAATTTTGCCCGATGCGAATATCATCCTTGTCGAAGACAGCCTTGTCGCATTGCAGCAACTGGCGGCCTGGCATCGCAAACAATTTTCCCTGCCCGTCATCGGCATCACGGGCAGCAATGGCAAAACCATCGTCAAGGAATGGCTCAACCAGCTATTGGAAGACCAGTATCACATCGTCCGCAGCCCCAAGAGTTATAATTCCCAGACAGGTGTGGCGCTGAGCGTCTGGCAGCTACAGCCTGTTCACGGACTGGCCATCTTTGAAGCGGGCATTTCACGCCGCGGTGAGATGAGCAGGCTGGAGCCCATGATCCGGCCGACCATCGGCATTTTTACCAATATCGGCGAGGCGCATAGCGAAGGTTTTGCCAGCCGGGCCGAAAAGGCGGCGGAAAAGCTTCGCCTCTTCGACAACGTCGGGGCGCTGATTTATTGCGCAGATCAGCCGGAAACCGAAAAAGCCGTACACGCCTGGTTGCAACGCCTGAAAGGGGAAGATAAAATGTATCCCCACCTTTGGTCCTGGGGCCATCTTACCAATGGTCACGGGATCGACAACATGGTGCTTATCGATTCCCTGGAAAAGCAGGACGGATGGACCACCATCGGGATCTCAAATCATGGTCGTGTCCTTCGTTTCTCTATCCCGTTCACGGATGATGCCGCCATAGAAAATGCCATGCACTGCGTAACCGCATTGTTGTATCTGAACACACCGGATGAAAAGATCATCGGGCATTTGGCGCGGCTAACCGCCGTTGCCATGCGGCTCGAGCTAAAAAGCGGCATCAACCATTGTTCGATCATCAACGACAGCTACAGCGCCGATCTCAGTTCATTGACGATAGCACTGGATTTTCTTTCCCAGCAGCAACAACATAACCGCCGCACGGTCATCCTCTCCGATATCCTTGAAAGCGGCCGGCCGGATGACCAGCTTTATGCAGAAGTAGCCCGGGCCCTGGAACAAAAAAAGGTCGATCGCCTCATCGCCATCGGGAACCGTATCGGAGCCAATGCACCCGTGTTCAACGAATGGTTCTCGGGTCAGTCCGTCTTCCTTTCTTCCGTGGAAGAGTTTCGCGCGGGTCTTCACCAGCTGCATTTCCGCGATGAGACCATCCTGATCAAGGGCGCGCGGGTCTTCGAGTTCGAAGACATCGACAGGCTGCTGACCGAGAAGATCCACCAGACCATCATGGAGGTGAACCTGGGCGCGATGGCCCAAAACCTCCGCGCCTACCGCCAGCTTTTACAGCCCAATACCAGGATGATGGCGATGGTAAAGGCCTTTGGATATGGCAGCGGCAGCTTCGAGATCGCCAACCTCCTGCAGTTCCATGGAGTGGACTATCTCGGTGTGGCCTATGCGGACGAAGGCGTCGTTCTGCGCAAAGGCGGCATTCGTATGCCCATCATGGTTATGAATACGGAGAACAGCAGTTTCGATTCGCTGGTAGAATATAATCTTGAACCGGTGATCTATTCTTTTACGCTCCTGTATTCCTTCGACCGCTGGCTGAAAAAAGAAGGGCTAACGGCTTTTCCCGTACACATCGAGCTGGAGACGGGAATGAACCGCCTTGGCTTTCCCGCAGACGAGATCGATCAATTGGTGAAAGTATTGCCCACAGCGGCTTTCAAAGTGCGCAGCGCCTTCAGCCATTTCGCCGCCAGCGAAGACGCGCAGCAGGATAGCTTTTCCCTGGCGCAATGGGCGGCTTATCAAAAGGCTGCCGACCGGCTTGGGACAATATTGAATTATTCCTTCCTCCGGCATATCGCCAACTCGGCGGCCATCGTCCGGCTTCCGCAGCTGCAGATGGATATGGTGAGGCTCGGCATCGGCCTTTATGGTATCGACAGCGCCGACTCCCGCCAGCTCGACCTGCAGGAAGTGTCTACCCTCAAGACGACGATCGCGCAGATCAAACACCTGCGGGAAGGAGACACGATCGGGTATAACCGCAGAGGTATCGCATCGGCAGGAACCGTCATCGCAACTGTCCGCATCGGGTATGCCGACGGATATTCACGCCGCCTCGGCAATGGCGCCGGTAAAATGTGGGTCAACGGCAGGCTCGCACCCACTATCGGTATCATCAGCATGGATATGACAATGATCGATATTACCGGTATCCCCGATGTGCACGAGGGGGACGAGGTTGTTGTATTTGGTAAAGAACTATCCGTCAAACAGTTAGCGCTCTGGGCGCAGACGATCCCTTACGAGATCCTCACCAGCGTGTCGCAGCGGGTGAAAAGGGTTTATTTTGAAGAGTGATGCGCCATCCCGGGCGCATCTCCGGTGGCCCCCGATGAGATCAAATTGCAGCCTCAACCCACCCCCCTAACCAAATGTGAAAACTGAGTTTTCAATGGTGAGTATTAAGTATATTTGGCCCTTAACAATCATAATTTAGAGCAGTGAAGGCGAGAACAATCTTTTTATTAGTGCTGCTGATCATCGTGGCAGATCAGTCTCTGAAGATCTGGGTGAAGACCCACATGCCGCTGAGTCATTCCGCGGACATCTTTCGCGATCCGGTATCACCTTATGACAACGGTATCCGACTGCTAGGCGAAAAAGCCCAGATCTATTTCGTGGAGAACGAAGGCATGGCCTGGGGCTGGAAGTTTGGCGGCTCCTGGGGCAAGATGGCGCTGACCCTGTTCCGCCTCGTCGCCGTCATCTTCGGCGTCTATTATATTCAGACCATCATCAAAAAGAAATATCACCGCGGTTTTATCATCTGCGCCGGTCTCATCTTTGCCGGTGCGCTGGGCAATCTCCTGGATAGCATGTTCTATGGCCTTATCTTCGAAAAAAGTACCTATGAGCATGTGGCAAAGATCTTTCCGCCCCAGGGGTACACTACCTTCCTTCATGGCCGCGTAGTCGATATGTTATATTTCCCCATTATCAAAACGCATTATCCGTCGTGGCTGCCCTTTGTCGGTGGAGATGACTTTGAGTTCTTCAGTCCCGTCTTCAACCTGGCCGATGCCTCCATTTCTGTCGGCGTCATCGCCATCCTGCTTTTCCAGAAACGATTCTTCCACAAACGCAATGAGGATGAGTCGCCGGTTTTGGAAGGACAGGCAAAAGTCGACGCAGTACAGGCATAGACCGGTCGATCTTATAAACAAAAAACCCGCAGTATCAGAACATGCGGGTTTTTTTATGTGTAGGAGGTAAAAGATTATATCGTGCGCCGCCAGCGTGCCGCAGGTCTCGCCCTACTTCAAGACCTTCACCAGCTTCTTACTGATCACCCGGTCATTATACTGTATCTGCAGCACATAATTGCCTGCCGGCAAATTGCCCAGCCCATATACATTGAGCGTATTGAGACCCTGGGTGACTTGCTGCTGTTCGTGGCGGACATACCTGCCGTACATGTCGGCCAGGCTGACAAGGACCGTTCCCCCACCCGGCGTCGACAGATCGATATTGATCTGGTTGACAAAAGGGTTCAGAGCTGATCGCACTTCGAAATTGATGTCGCTGTTGCTCAGCAGCACGATGTTGGAGGCCCGGTGTACAGAGTTGCCGGTCATGACAACCCGATAATAGCTTTGAGCCGCAACGGGATTGGGATCATTGAACTGATATGTCGCTCCACTGCCTTCGCCTGCCGTACCCGGTATAGTGGCCAGAGGACTGAAGTTCGTCCCGTCATCACTTCGCTCGATGGTATATTGCAAGCCGTCCACTTCATTGGAAGAGGTCCACTGCAGGTTGCCCAAACCACTATGCACCTGCCCCCGGAAGGACAGCAGGGTGGTTGGCAGCGTGATCATACAGTTGACCCCGACCACCAGCTTTGGCTGAGTGGTTACATAGTAACAGCCATTGGTCGTCAGGTTGTCGACGGTAGTGGCTACTATTATACGATAGATGATCCTGCTATCCGTCGGACCTATCCGGTAGTAACGCGTCACCGTATATACATATAGCCCGGTGACCGGGTCTTTGACAGCCACTGCGCTGTCGGTGTCTGAATGACCCAGCGTATCGAGGCCGGCAGGGGCCCATGTCGCGCCGCCATCCGTACTTTTCTGCATCATCCAGTGCGTATAGTTGTCTACGAAAGAAGATATCCTGAACCGGACCGTGTCGTCCGCGCCCTGGCAAAGCGTATCCGGCTTGTTTGGCGTCAGGAGCAGATCGGGCGGACAGGTCGACAGCGCGATGTCGTCCATGGCCCAGTCATTACCACCTCCGCCGGGGGCGTTGTTACGGATAGAGATAGTGATAGAGGTTTGAGTTGGCCCGGTCTGCAGGACAAAGCCTCTTTGCTGCCAGCCCACTGTATCCATCTGCCCCGTGGAGATCCGGTCGATGCCGTCCACTACAAGGGTCAGGTTGGGCAATACGCCGGGCTTATACGTTGCAGTGCCGTTCATGTCGATACCGCAATTGGGACAGACATTCTTTACCCAGGCAGAGAACTGATAGTAGGTGTTGGGACAAAGCCCGGAGATCACCTGGTGATAAGCTTCGCTGGTGGCAAGGTCGGCGTTGACGAGCAGCATGTAGCCTGCATCCGTCGAGGCATTGGGCGGATTGTTGCCCGCGGCCGTGGTAGTGCCGGTATGGTCCCCGCCGATATACCAGAAGCCGCCGAATTCCCTGTTGCTACAGGCCTGGGCACCCGTAGCGCTTCCGCAATTGGGCTGCCTGTTGGCATTGATAAAGGTCGAACTGGTGGGGCTGGTATTGTTCACGATGGCATAGTATCCGTCGTTGATGGTGACGGAACTGCTCGAATTTGGCAGATAAGTATAGTTAGGGATAGGAAAAGTCGGTCCAGCGCTACGATTGAGACCTACACCATGCCCGAAGGTGCCGCCTGATTCGGCCGCAAAGTTCGTACTGGTGGAAGAGGAACAAAGGGCGCTGGGTCTTTGGATCAGGATCTGGTACTGGGTAGCGGTGAGGATGGTATCCGCGCCGTTGGTCGTTTTTTTATAGGCTATCTTACCGGCGCCAAGCGTGATGGTGTCTCCGTAATTCCCGGTGACGGTTACACGAAATGCTGTAGTGATGATGGACCCTGCGCTGAACAGGGGTTTGGTCGTGCCACCCGTAATAGTGTTGGCCCCGCTTGTGTTGCTGAGCCCCATGGGATCGACCCCGGCCGCCGCAGTACCGTTCATATTGATACGGATCTGGTAGTCCGTGGGTATCGCCGGTACAGCTACGAAACTACCGGCATCATCGAACGCTGCCTGGGTATAGGACTTTACCACGAGCCCTTCATTGGTGATCTCGTTCAGTGTTGAACCCGGAACGATCGAGGTATGTGTGGGAAGATTGTCGAAGTATCGTACACGGTACATGCTACCGGACGAGGCGATGGTGCCATTCGTGTTGTACACCGGGTTGTAACCCTTATTGACGTAAAAGTTGGTTCTGATCTCCAGAACGTCCCCGGGTTCCACCGGTCCGCCGACAGTCTGTTTGGTGATGTTGACATAACTGTTCCCAAACTTGATGAATGCAGTGGCCTGCGAGTACGCCATGCCGCGAAAGCAGAACAGGACTACCAATGTCCCGCCTATCCTGCGCAAGGCACGGCCAACGGGTATAGTTGTTTTCATAAGTACGACTCCATTTTTCGTGGGTTATCGGATTAATAACGGGTCGATATTGTCTCCAAAGCCTTAACCAGCGCCAACTGGAAACAATACCATAAAGGTACGGCTTATTCTGGCCAGCGCAATCGTATAAACCCGCACGTATAGGGGAAATCTACTATTCCAGGTATAGAAATTTATATATTATTTTGTTATACTTCGAAGTTCAGGTAAATCCAATCCATGAAAAACAGCCATTCTTCTTCATTCTGTCTGTTTACATTATTGTGCCTGTGCCTATCTCTGAATCTGGCAGCGCAGACAACGCTGACTTATTACAATCAATCCTTTGTGATTGATACCCTTTACCCGGCTTCTGGTTCGGCAGGAATGAATTCTCCCTGGGAGGTCCTCTATGGCCCTGACGATTCGTTATGGGTGACGGAGTCGCATGCCTATAAGATCTGGAAGATCCACCCCGGCAATAAGGGGAGCCGAATGGTCCTCGACATGAATACGGCCTTTTATAAGGATTTCAATTCGACAACCGCCAATCCCTGGCCACAGGGAGGCCTGATGGGACTGGCTGTTCATCCGCAGTTCCGTACGGGGAAACCCTGGGTTTACATAGCGTATGTCTATCATCTTGTAGGCTGTGCTACCGGCAGCAATGGGAAGTACTGCAGTTACAAAACGAAGGTTGCCCGTTACCGTTATAGTTTCAGCGACGGCAGCCTGACCTGGATGGATGATGTCATCCAGGATCTCGACGGCAGTAACGATCACAACTCGGGTCGCATAAAGATCAGCCCCCTGCCCGAAGCCGATGGGAATTATCATCTTTATTATACGATCGGGGATATGGGCGCGGGTAACCTGACCAATATCGACCGGCCCAATCATGCACAGGATACCACTATCCTCGAAGGAAAGGTCCTGCGGCTGAACACAGAACCCGATCCCGGTCAGCCTTCTGGCCCACAGCAGTGGATCCCGGGAGATAATCCTTTCCCTGCGGGCGCCGCCCCTTCGGCCAAAAGCCCCGTCTATTCTTTCGGGCACCGCAATCCGCAGGGACTCGATTTCGGATCGGTCGACGGAGGCGCCTCCTATATTTTATACAGCAGCGAACATGGTGACCAGTCGGACGATGAGGTCAACATCATCCTGCCGCATATCAATTATGGCTGGCCAAAGGTCGCCGGACTTTGCGACGACAATTATACATCGGGCAGCGGCGATTCGATGTACCTGGCAGGCAAGTCGGTGATCAGCGAACACGGTTTTTGCGATACGACGCCTACTACGCTGCAGGAGCCCATATTTGCGTTCTACAACTGGGGGCGCAACGCCAACAAGATTTCGGGCGCCCTCGGGAATATGAACTGGCCTACGGTGGCGCCGTCCGCCATCCGTTTCTATGGACACAGCGCTATCCCGGGATGGAATTATTCGCTGCTGATACCTTCGTTGAAGAACGGTCTTTTCCGGCTTAAGCTGAAGGCGGATGGACTCAGCATCGATAGTACGGCCAACCCGACCGATACCCTGCATTACCTGGCCGGCTACCGGCTGCGCAATATCACGGTGGCTCCCACGGGCGACACCCTGTTTGTGGCGGTGGACAATTCCTGCTGTACCCTGGGGACCAGCGGTACGATCGGCAATTCCGTGGCTTCGCCCAACCTGGGCTTTATCCTGCGGATGGTGTATGTGACGCCGCTAAGCCTGCCGGGGCATGGAAAGGGGGGTGGACCCGGCAGCGGTCCCGGAGCTGGCGCCGGACCCGGCAGCGCCGCTACTGACCAGGGCGCAGACGTCAACAGGGGTGCCGCCCCCGCGCGGGCCTATCCCAACCCCGCTCATGGGTCCATCCGGATCGAAGGCCGGACCGGCGACCGAAAGCCCTGGCTGGCAAACCTATATACGGTGGCAGGCCAGCTGGTCGCGGCACGCGGGTCCTATGAGAATAATTTTACGCTGGATCTGGGAGGGGTGCAACCGGGCGTGTATATTTTGCGTTTGTTTAACGGGATCGGTGCTCCCGTGTTGATACAGAAGGTGTTAGTGGAGTAAGACAAGGCTCCCGCCGCCGCCAGCGCCGGCACTGGCAAATAAGAAAAATAGTTAGTAAATTTGTGTGTGTTTTACACGATAATTTGAGTTAGAGGTTGCTTGCCATAATAATCCGTTTTTAAACCGTAGACCCTTTAATAATTATTCAAATGCAATCTCTACATGAATCAACGGGTAAAGCCCCGTCCGTAGCCCCAATGTCCTGTCCGATATGTGGTTCTGCAATGTATGCGACTGATTGGGGCAACTGCGAAGTAACGTATCACTGTTCAAGTCCTGAGGCGCGTTTTTGGGATTTTGACCGCGGAACTAAGGCCCAGCACATGGCAAAAGAACACTGGGATCAGTCGCTCCGGGAAGT
>DATJJA010000247.1:0-4715 GCA_035492595.1 Puia sp. | reverse complement strand
ACATTTTTACTAAGATAGTAACCAGAAAATGGAAAGTACAGTTATAAAGAGCAGGAACTTTAACGCTTCGTTTGGTAGCAATCATGTCGTTAAGAATGTCAACATCGATATTCCCCGAAACCATGTTATCGCGGTGATGGGGCCTTCGGGCTGTGGAAAGACCACCTATCTGCGTTGTATCAACCGGATGCACGAGCTTATCCCCGGGGCCACCTGCGAAGGCGAGATGAAGCTCAATGAGGAGGACGTCTACCAGATGCACCCGATATTTGTCCGGCTCAAGATCGGCATGGTGTTCCAGCGGCCCAATCCATTCCCCAACCTGAGTATCTATGACAACGTCATTGCGGGTTACAAGCTCAACGGGATCAAGCTGCCGAAGGCGGAGCGGGATCGCATTGTGGAGCATTCGCTTACCCGTGTTGCGTTGTGGAATGAGGTCAAGGACTCTCTGAACAAGAAGGGCTCCTTCCTTTCGGGTGGTCAGCAGCAGCGGCTCTGTATCGCCCGTGCCGTTGCGATGGAGCCCGAGGTATTGCTGTTCGACGAACCTACCTCCGCCCTGGACCCCATTTCTACTTCGACGGTGGAGGAGTTGTTTCATGAGTTGAAGGTCAACTATACCCTGATCATCGTCACGCACAATATGCAGCAGGCGGCGAGGGTCAGCGACAAGACCGCTTTTTTCTTTTTGGGCGAGCTGGTCGAGTATGACGATACGAAGATCATGTTCACCAACCCCAAGGACAACAGGACGCAGAATTACATCACGGGCCGTTTCAGCTAGTTTGGTCCGGCAGGCGAATATAACCGAGGTGTATCGTACATTTATGTATTAACTTTTAAAGAACCATGGCACAAATAGAAACCGAACTCCAGCTACTGAAGTCTGAAGCTATCAATATGTGGACGCTTGTCAATTCCCAGCTGAACAAGGCGCGGGAAGCGTTCCTGACCTTTGACAAGGACCTTGCGCGGGAAGTCGTGCTAAAGGAGAAGAGGGTCAATGGCAGCGAGCTCAAGATCGACAGGGACTGTGAGAATATCTTCGCTCTTTTCTGTCCGGTCGCTATCGACCTGCGTTTTCTTCTGGCGGTCCTGAAGATCAACTCCAATCTGGAGCGTATCGGGGATATCGCGGAAGGTATCGCCAAATACGTCATCGATGCCGAGGCGCCTTTCTCCAAAGAGTTGCTCGAGGTCTCGCGCGTTTTGCCGATGTATGAAGAGGCTGTGGGCATGCTGGAGGATACGCAGTCCGCTTTTGAGAAGGAGGACACCATTCTTGCGCGCGGCGTTTTCAAGCGGGATGACCTGCTCGATGCCGTCAACAAATCGTCGAACAAGGTGCTGGAGGCTCACCTGAAGGCACATCCGGAGGATACGGCGCAGGCGTTGTGGCTGATCTCCATCATCCGCAGGCTCGAGCGGGTGGGTGACCAGGCGAAGAACGTCGCCGAGGAGATCATCTTTTATTTAGAAGCTAAAGTGTTGAAGCACAGTAAAAAGTTTGCTTAAGCTGCTTTTAGTGAAGTGGATATAATATTAGCGTAACGATTCAGTAAACTCCCCGTAATACGGGGAGTTTATTTTTGGGCCGCCAATGAATTGACAATTGGTTAGTCACCTGTTAATCGATGGTTTATATATGTAGAGTTGAATTTTCTCATGCAGAATTTCCCTCATTTCTATGAGGGAAATTTTTGTTTTTGGGGGAAATGTTGGCGGCGCTTCGCGCCGGAGTATTGGGGGTGGACGATGTGACGATCAGTTGAAGACAAATTCGGGATAGATGAGGTCCAGCGCATTCTTCTTCTCGTTGGAGCAATTGTGCATCAGGTAGCTGACGGTCGATTCTGTGGAGTAGTCGAGGTGTAGTGTCGGTCTTCTTTTTTGGTCCATCCAGGGGCGGAAGGTCTGTTCGAAGGTGCTGTCGAGTGTTTTCAGGACCGGGACGCCCATTTTTTTCAGGGCTGCGGCGTTGCAGAACTGTTCGTACTGGCCTCTGATGGGGATAACCATGAGCTTTTTGCCGAGGTAGAGGGCTTCGGCGGGGGTTTCGAAGCCTGCGCCGGTGAGAATGGCCCTGCAGCTGACGAGGCTCTTGTTGAAGGCGTGTCTGTTGACGGGGATAAAGAGGATGTTTCCGTCCTGGACGGGCTGCTTTACCTCTTTGGAGAAGACCTGAAAACGAAATTCCTTCAGTGGCTGGAGGTGTTGGCGTACGGTCGAGTCGTTGTAGGAGGAGAGGTAAACGGTGACGTGTCCTTTGTCCTGCGGCTCGGCCTGGAGGATGTCCTTTTTTATGACGGGCGGGAGGATGAAGTCGTCGTATTGTTTGAAATGCAGGCCGATATATTGGCTGGCGCGGGCGTAGTGGCGGAGGATCCATTCGCCCATCTGGTCTTTTTTCTCCGGGCGGGGCACTTTGGGGGAAATAAAGCTGGCCTGATGACCGAAGTTGACGGAAGGCACTTTTTTGATGGCGCAGGCCAGGGCGGTGATGCTTTCGAAGTCGTTGATCACCAGATCGTATTTTTCGACCGGCAGGTCGCGGACCTCTCTCCAGATGCGGAGGGGGGCGATCTGGCGGCCTATTTCCCAGTAGTTGAGTCCGCCGCTATTGGTGTAGAAGAGGCTCAGGCCCTTGCTCCGGTATTTGACGGAGGCATCCAGCTGAAGACTGTTGTTCGCGCCGCTCAGGAAAATGTCCACTTTGCCATACCGTTCAAGGTAAGGGATCAGTTCCATTGCCCTGCTGATATGGCCGTTGCCTGTTGCCTGAACTGCGTAAAAAATCTTCATAATCCTTAGATAGCTGCGAGTGAATTGATATAGAAATTTATCTCGTCTGTGATAACGTTCACGTTGGGTTTCATCTCGATCGTCTGGGTTACCGGGAAGTCCTTTTCATCGTATTCGAAGATGGTCCATTCGTTCTGCTGGTATTCCAGTGCGGTAAGGTGCTCCACCCAGTCTCCGGAGTTCAGGTACGTGACCTTCCCATTCTTTGTCTCTACGATCTTCTTCTGGGGTTGGTGAATATGGCCGCAAATGACGTAGTCGTATTTCTTTTCGATGGCGAGTTCGGCGGCGATCAGCTCGAATTCGTTGACCTTGCTGAGGGCGTTGACGCCGGCCATGACCTTTTTGGAGATAGATACTCTTTCGCGGCCCAGGGACTTTAGAATAAAGTTAATAAATCTGTTGAAACGGATCAGGAGATTGTATCCGCTGCTGCCCAGCTTCGCCAGGATCCTGGCGCTACCTTTGGTGGTATTGTCGAAAACGTCTCCGTGGAAGATCCAGGTCATCTTGTTGTCGATCTCGAGCACCAGCTTGTCGGTCAGGGTAAAATTCCCCATCTGGATGTCCGTGTAGCGGCGCATCATCTCGTCGTGGTTGCCGGTGATATAGAAGACCCGGGTTCCGTTGGTGATGAACTGGATTATCTCTTTTATGACCATCATGTGGGCAACGGGGAAGTACCGTTTGGTAAACTGCCAGCCGTCGATGATGTCTCCATTGAGAATGAGTATGTTAGGCGTGATGCTTTTGAGGTAGTTGACTAATTCCCTGGCCCGGCATCCATATGTCCCCAGGTGAACGTCTGATAAAACTACTACATCTACGGGTCGCTTTTCCATTTCTGTGGTTTTCCAAAGTTCTATATCAGATATTACTGTTATTTTACCTAGACGTTAAGAAATTGTAACTTTACGGGTTTCTGGCTTTAGCCGGAAGGGATATTTTACCTTTGCGCCCATGAAAAATCGGCCTGGACCTCTCTTTATTGCAGTCTGTTTGTGCCTGACCGTAAGTTCGCTCAGGGCGCAGCCTTCTGCCGCGCCTGCAGCGGAGAGGGTAGCCGTCGGGGGTAGTTTTCCGGGCTGGCTGATGACCGGGAAGGCGAGGTATACTGTCGCAAATACGCATTCTCATAACGACTATGAGCAGGCCATTCCGTTCTGGCTGGCCTGGCAGGCCGGGTTTGGGTCGATCGAGGCCGATATCTGGCTGCAGGAGGGCCGGGTCCTTGTGGGGCATAACAGGGAAGAGATCAGGGCCGGCCGTACTCTGGAGGAATACTATATCAAGCCGTTGCTGTCCTGTCTGGAGAAGAACAACGGGCATCCTTATGCCGACAGTACCAGAAGGCTGCAGATGCTCATCGACGTAAAGGCCGACTCTGTCGCCGCGCTTGCCGCCCTGGTAGCGCTGCTGGACAAATACCCTGCGCTCGAGCAGTGTCCTAATATAAAATGGGTGATCAGCGGCAACCGCCCTGCGCCTGAGCTGTACTCCTCTTATCCTTCCTTTATCGCGTTCGACGGCATTCCCGGCCGCACCTATACGCCGGAAGCGTTGTCCCGCATCGTGATGATGAGCGACGACCTGCGCAGTCTTACGCGCTGGAGTGGTCAGACGGAGTTGCCCGAGGCGGATAAACGGGTGATCGAAGCGGTCATCAGGGGCGCGCACGAACGGCACCTGCCGGTGCGGTTTTGGGATGCGCCGGATACGCCGGCGGCGTGGAAGGTGCTGATGGAATTGCACGCCGACTATATCAATACGGATCATATCAGAGAATTGGCTGCTTATCTGAATGAGCGTGTATCTTTATGATATAGTTTAACCACCATGAACGAAGAACTTCTCCTGCTCATCGGAGATAAGATAAAGGCCAAACGAACCCAAAAGAATATCACTCTCGA
>DATJJA010000246.1:0-19172 GCA_035492595.1 Puia sp. | reverse complement strand
GATGATATGGCTTAAGCTGCGGAAGATCCGACGCCTGATGGAAGAAAATCAGCAGGACCTGGGCAAGCCCCATACGGATGAAGAGCTGATGATGCTGTTGCAGACGCACAAGCACCTTAAAGACCTCGAACGCGCGCTGCTACAGGACCTTGGTACGGTTATCGTCAAATAAGCCCTGTCATTACCCGCTGCGCCTGCAATAAATGCCGTTCATTATGCGCCACCAGGATCCGCAAGGTATCTCCCAGCCGCAACCGGAATACCCCGCTGGAATAAAAAGGGATCTTGATCCGCTGCAGATTTTTTGTAGCCGCATGCCGCAGGATATCATCCAAAGCATCACATTTCCGCTGAAAGCTTTCCAAAGCATCCCTGGCGTTCAGCGACTCCCCGTTCACTGACCAGGCTTTTGTCGACCTTAGTTTGAAAACAGAGCCATCGGCGCGGGGCATGACCTTTTCATAGATCCAATCCCCTACCCAGCTGCTATTGTAGTGATCAGAAGGCAGATCGGGAGCCAGGGTGATATGGGAAAGCATGGATCGTATATAGTGGTCCTGGCAAATATTGAGATGTCCGAATATTTCAACGATACTCCATTTCCCTGGGCCAGGCTTATAATGTAATTGGTCGTCGGAGAGACGAAAAAAGGCTTGAGAACTTGCTTTGATCAGCTCGGTCCTGTCCAATAACTCTGTTATAAGTACTGACCTGCTATAGACTGCCATAAAAATAATGTAAAAGCATATCGTTACAAAGCATTAGGGGTAGGGTCAAATATAATACGAAACCCTTGTTGGTGGCTTATTTCAGAGGAAAATACCCATAAACCATTATGCTAAATACACCCATAGGATGAATTAAGTCATTATTCGGGCATAGTATTGCCTGTAGCGGGTTTCAGCGAAGTTTCAAACTGCGCTGCGGATGCAGTGGGGAGGCTTATTACGAATTGGCCGGGACCGAACGTCTGCGGACTCTTGTTGCTGTCGTGCCCAGGCTGACAATGGACGCAGGCTTAGATACAACATCGGTCGCGACTTTACCCGTGACCTTGGTGGCTACTTTACCTGGGACATTAGCAGAGACCTTTCGGGAGACAGTAGACTCCACAACGGCCTTTTTAGCGGCAACAGCGACAGCCTCGGTCTTTTTAAATCGAACGGCTGTCCAGCAATGATCGAGAGTAGTCTGCGCCTCTGATTCATATCCTGCGCAGGTGATACATCCCCAGCTACCTTCCCTGTTGAGCGTAGTGGCGATCTTGGAACCAACCTTTGGATATGCCAGCCAGAACTTTGCATCAGGTTGCAAGGCAGGCAGCACTTCCCGGACGATATTGCCTAATTGCTGCTCATTTATCGCAAAAATGAGGGCGAAATCGATCTTTCTGCTTTTTAATAGCGGAGTAAGGTTCTTGGCAAAAGCCAGCTTGGTAAATTGCTTTTCAATGGAAGAAGGTAAACCTTGTATTAACAGGTTTTTTTCGTCCTGTAACTGCAGTTTTTCCAGTAAAGTTTGAGACATTTTCCGGACAGATTTATTGCTTCAGTTAAGAGATGAATTATCCCACACTTGTCATGCGGATTGCAAAAATACTACATTTATTCCTTTTCGCTGTCAGAAACCTGCCGGCGCTGGCGCCTGCGGTCCCGATATTTGAGAATAGGCACTTTATTCTCATTACCCTTCAGCAGCCTGGTGATGTTCTTTTGGTGGGTGAGCAGCACCATCAGGGCTACGGCGATGGCAAATCCCCGGTAAAGGGTTTCCTTGGCATCGAAGATATAGAGGATAAATACGGCAAACGCGACGCTTGCCAGTATAGAGCTGAGAGAAACAAAGCGGGTAAGATAAAGCACCAGTAAAAAGACGGCAATACAGCATACGGCCGCCAGAGGCTGAATAGCAATGATCATCCCAAAAAGGGTAGCAACCCCTTTACCGCCCCTGAATTCGGCCCAAATAGGGAAAATATGACCCACAACGGCGGCGAGACCGAGGCCGACCATAAAATTGGTCCTGTCCGTCTCATCATGCAGATAATAAGGCATCAGAATATAGAGGCTGGTGGCGATGACTCCTTTGATGACATCCACGCCCATTACGAAGGATCCCCATTTGGAGCCGAGTACCCTGAAGGTGTTGGTGGCGCCGGCGTTGCCGCTACCATATTCCCGGATATCAATCCCAAAATAGGATCTACTGACCCAGATGGCAGTAGGAATAGAACCTATCAAATATGCTGATAGAATTAGTAGAACCTCCTTCATCGAACGTGTTGAGTTAAAGTTGGATAACAAATATAATGAAAAAATGACGTTGTTCCATCCACATTCTCTCCCTTAATTAGTCCTTTTTTCAGTTTTAAGGCAAATCCAGCTGCCCTTTGTCATCCGTACGGATATTGAAAAATTATTTTTTACAGCCTCATTTTCAATGTCTTCGAAGTCATTGTCCAAAAGACCGCTCAGAAGAATAACGCCTCCGCTATTCAATTGTTGTTCAAGTGCCGGCAGTTGAGCTAAAATTACGTGTTTGTTTATATTGGCTAAAATGATATCAAAAGGGCCCGAAGGCACCCTATCCATTTTCAGCACTTCGATGCGGCTGCACCCATTGGCGGCCACATTTTCCCGGGAGTTCTCGATGCTCCAGTCGTCAATATCGGTTGCCACAATCGAGGCCGCCCCCAGCTTCTCCGCCAGGATCGCCAGCACTCCCGTCCCGGTCCCGAAATCAAAGACCTTTTTTTCCCGGAAATCCAGCTGCTGCATTGCCTGGATCATCATAAAAGTAGTGGCATGATGCCCTGTTCCAAAACTCATTTTAGGAGTGATCACCAGCTCGTGCTCAACCCCCGTTATGGGTGCATGAAAGAAGGCCCTGATGGCGCAGAATTGATCTACCACCACCGGTTGAAAGCTTTTCTCCCATTCGGCGTTCCAGTTCCTGTCTTCCATCCGTTCGGAGACATATCTCAGCCCATGCATTTCCAGCAGTGCCTCCAGACCGGCTGCATCGAACTGCTCTTCCGGTACATAGGCCCGAAGTAACTCGTCCTGCTGCTCAAAGCCATCATAGCCCATCTCTCCCAGCAGTGCAATGAGTATTTCCTGCTGTGCGCCGTCTGCTGCAGGTATAGTTATCTGTAAGTAGCTCATAAATAAAATTAAAAAGGTCCGCGACTTCCGCCGCAGACCTGTATAAAAGTTGGTTGAATATTACTGGCGCGGTTCGCGATCCGGTGCAGCCCCTTCCGGTTTTGGCATCAGCACTTTCCGGCTCAGCTTGAACTTGCCCGTCTTTTGATCCAGACCGATCAGCTTCACCTTCACCATATCACCTTCTTTCAGCACACCTTCCATTGTCTCGAGGCGTTTGTGCGAAACTTCGCTGATATGCAACAAGCCTTGCTTACCAGGCAGGAATTCGACGAATGCACCATAAGGCATGACCGACTTGACCTTTGCTTCGTAGACCGAACCGACTTCCGGCTGGGCCACAATGCTCTTGATCCAGGATACAGCCTTGTCCAGGCCTTCCTTGGCCGGGCTGAAGATGCTGACCTCGCCGAAGTTACCGACCTCTTCCAGATTGATGGTTGCGCCTGTTTCGCGCTGGATCTCCTGGATGATCTTACCCTGCGGCCCGATGACAGCGCCGATGAATTCCTTGTCGATGAAGATCTTCACCATACGCGGAGCATGTGGCTTAACCTCAGGACGGGTTGCCTCGATACAGCTGTACATGGCGTCGAGGATGTGGAGACGACCTTTGCGGGCCTGTTCCAGCGCTTCACGCATTACATCCATACTCAGACCATCTACCTTGATATCCATCTGCACCCCGCAAATACCTTCGCGTGTGCCTGTTACCTTGAAGTCCATATCACCCAGGTGATCTTCATCACCAAGGATATCCGTAAGGATCGCATATTTCCCGTCGGTCGGACGCGTGATCAGCCCCATGGCTACACCACTGACGTGTTTGGGAATGGGTACACCCGCATCCATCAGCGCCAGACTGCCTGCGCAAACCGTAGCCATTGAAGACGAACCATTAGACTCCAGGATATCACTTACAACGCGAACCGTATAAGGATAATCGGTGCCGGGCATCATCTGCTTCAGCGAGCGCATTGCCAGGTTGCCATGTCCTACTTCCCGGCGGCTCTGTCCACGCATCATCTTTACTTCACCGGTGCTGAATGGAGGGAAATTATAATGCAGGAAGAATTTGGAGTCGAATGATTTGGCAGCGCTTTCGATCAGCACTTCATCCAGGGGAGTACCCAGGGTGACAGTAGTGAGGGACTGCGTTTCACCACGGGTAAAGAGGGCAGAGCCGTGCGGAGTAGGCAACGGATCGACTTCCATCGCCAGCGGACGGACCTGGTCCAGGGACCGGCCGTCGAGACGGGTGCGGTCATCGAGGATCATGTTGCGGACTACATCCCATTGCAGATCGGCGTAGTATTTCTTAGCCAGCTTCTTTTCCAGATCGGTAGCTTCTTCACCGAGGCTGGCAATAAGCTCTTCCTTCAGCTTATCATAAGCGTCGCTGCGATCGTGCTTGGCACTGGCGCTGCGGGAGATCTGATAGACGCGGTCTTTCGCAAAAGCGGTGACTTTCTCCTGGATCGTTTCGTTCAGCTCGGGCTTCTTATAATCGCGTTTGGTCGTAATGCCAGCCTTGGAGCGCAATTCCTCCTGTGCCTTGATATGAACACGGATGGCATCATGCGCCAGCTGCAAAGCCTTTACGAGGTCTTCTTCGCTGCATTCCTTTGCTTCACCTTCGACCATCATCAGGTTCTTATCCGTAGCGGCGATCATGAATTCCATGTCGGCTTTTTCCAGTTCGGTGCGGCTTGGGTTGACGATGAATTGTCCGTCAACACGACCGATCCGTACTTCGCTGATGATCTCCTTGATGGGAATATCTGAAACGGCCAGGGCAGCAGAAGCAGCCAGGCATGCCAGTGAATCGGGCATAACTTCATAGTCGCTGGATACGAGACTCAGCAACACCTGCACATCACAGAAGTAATCTTCCGGGAACAGGGGACGCAGCGCGCGGTCGATCAGGCGGCTGGTCAATATTTCATAGTCGTTCAACCGGGCCTCTCTTTTGAAGAAAGAACCGGGGATACGACCGGCAGAAGCAAATTTTTCCTGGTAATCAACAGACAGCGGGAAAAAATCCTGTCCTTCTTTGGGGTCTTTGTTGGCAACAACAGTAGCCAGGATAATACAGTTGCCCTGGCGTACGGTAACGGCTCCATCTGCCTGGCGCGCGAGCTTACCGGTTTCGATAGAAACCATGCGGCCTCCACCAATATCAAACGTTACACTAATGGGTTGTGAAAGCATGAGCTTAATCGTCTTTGTCGAACAACGGCTTACTGAGGCAGGAACAGGAAGTGAAGCCGTAATTCTGTGTTAAAAAAATGTGTAAAATCCTTACGATATAAAAAAACATTCCCAACCGTAGAGTCAGTTGGGAATGTTTTTCATATGCATAAATGAATTATTTTCTGAGGCCGAGTTTTTCGATCAGTTGACGGTAACCCGTTAGGTTGGTCTTGCTCAGGTAGGTGAGCAGGCGTTTTCTCTTACCCACTAATTGCATCAGACCGCGATGAGTGGAGAAATCTTTTTTATTCGCTTGCAGGTGCTGGGAAATACTGTTGATCCGTTCAGTCAGCAATGCGATCTGGCCCTCAATAGAACCTGTGTTGGTGGCTTTTGCACCAAATTCTGTGAAAAAACTCGCTTTTTTCTCTTTTGTCAAATAAGGCATCTCTAAAAAATATTATTGTTTGTCCTGCAATTTCTCCTCCCAATAGAGGAGGTTCATCTTTTTTATTGCAGGGTGCAAAACTAAGGGAAATTTTTCTAAATTATTAAAAATTAACGGCAAAAATAGCATGAAATTAGTCATTATATCCTCCTAATTGATTAATATTGGCCCTTTTATCATCAAAAATGAGAGTCTAAACCCAGGCAGCCCGTTTTGGCGCCGGTTCATATATTTGCCCGATGAAGAAAAAGATCTTTTGTACGGTCACCAATGATCTCAACTATGATCAGCGTATGATAAGGATCTGCACCTCCCTTTCCGCCGCCGGTTATGATGTCACCCTGGTCGGCCGTCTGTCCGGAACCTCCCTCCCACTTGCTGCCCGGCCTTTTCGGCAACTCCGCCTCAGGATGATCTTTCAGAAAGGTAAGCTCTTCTACCTTGAATATAACCTTCGCCTCTTCTTTTTCCTGCTTTTTCAAAAAATGGACCTGCTCTGTGCAATCGATCTTGACTCTATCCTGCCCTGTTATTTCGTTTCCTGGCTCAAGCGGATTCCCCGGGTATACGACGCCCACGAGCTTTTCTGCGAAATGAAGGAAGTGGTTACCCGTCCCTTTATATATAAATTATGGAAGGCCGTGGAACGGTATTGCGTACCTCGTTTTCACCATGGTTACACTGTCAACGGACTGATCGCGGCGGAGTTCAGCAGAATGTATGGGGTAAGCTATGAAGTGGTCCGCAATCTGCCGGTCCTTGAAGAAGCAGACCTGTCCGTCCCGCACGAACGGGTCATCCTCTACCAGGGGGCAGTCAATGAAGGCCGTTGTTTTGAAACGCTGATCCCCGCCATGGCTTATGTCGACGCCCCGCTGCTCATCTGTGGGGACGGCAATTATATGAGCCAGGCAAAAGAACTGGTCAGACAGTCCGGACTGGAAGAAAAGGTCATCTTTAAAGGATCTGTGCTGCCGGAAGATCTGAAAAAGATAACCCGCAGCGCCTGGTGTGGCATTACCCTTTTTGAAAAAAAGGGGATGAGCAATTATTATTCGCTTGCCAACCGCTTCTTTGACTACATTCACGCCGGCGTTCCGCAACTCGCTGTAAATTACCCTGCTTATACCGAAATAAACAATTGGGGTCCTATTGCTGTTCTTATTGACGAACCGGGTGTCCGGGACATAGCGGATGCCTTGAATGAGCTGTTGAATAATACGGATCTGTACCGGACGTTATTAGAGAATTGCAAACAGGCAAGGCTTCGTTACAATTGGCAGGAAGAAGAGAAGAAACTGATCCGCCTTTACCGTCAAATTTTGGATTAAACTTTGGAGAAACACTTACATATCGTGTGCCTGGACGTGCCCTACCCGGTAGATTACGGGGGAGTATTCGATCTTTTTCATAAGATCCGTTTGTTGCATGCCGCAGGTGTAAAGGTTCATCTGCACTGTTTTGAATACGGACGGGGTGAGCAGCCCATACTCAATGACTATTGTGTAGAGGTAAACTATTACGAACGCCATGAAGGTCACAAGGGCTTTTCCTATAAGCTGCCCTATATCGTATGTTCCAGGTCGAATGGTCAGCTGCTGGAAAGGCTGCTCCTGGATGACCACCCTATTCTCCTGGAAGGTATCCATTGCACTTACCTGGTGAATGACCCCCGGTTCAAGCATCGCAACATCGTGCTGCGTTTGCTCAATGTGGAATACCAGTATTACCGTCACCTGTATCTTTCAGAAAGGTCCCTGCTGAAAAAGATCTATTATCTTCATGAGAGTAACCTGCTCCGGCAATACGAGCACCGCATTGCCGATAAGGTAAAGATCCTTGCCCTCTCTCCCAAAGACAGCGAATTATATAAACAGGAATTTGGTGCAGGAGATATCGATACCTTGCCGGTCTTCCTCCCTTTTACAGAGGTCCAAAGCAAAGAAGGCACCGGCTGTTTCTGCCTCTATCATGGGAACCTGTCCGTTGCAGAGAATGAACAGGCCGTCGCATGGCTGTTGAAAAAGGTTTTTGCCCCCCTCGAAATGCCCTTTATCGTTTCGGGAAAGAATCCCTCCGCCCGTCTGACAAAACTCATCCATCAATACCCGCATGCCTGCCTCATCGCTGACCCATCGGATGAAGAATTGAATGACCTCATTTCCAAAGCGCAGATCAATATCCTGCCTTCGTTCAATTGTACCGGGATCAAGCTCAAGCTGCTGAATGCCCTTTACAACGGAAGACACTGTATCGTCAATAGAGAGGCGGTGGAAGACACGGGTCTTGAGCCCCTGTGCCATGTGGTGGACAGCGCAGATGCCTTCCGGTCGCTGGTGACCGAATTGTCCGGAAAGCCATTCACCCGGGAGGAGATCTGCTCCCGGAAAACCATTCTTGGAAGATTATTTGACCAGGAGAACAATCTGCAAAAACTGCTGCACGCTATCTGGTAAGCGCAGCCGGCGCAAAAAATGATCGGAACGGGATCACTGCAACTGCTATCTACTCTATTGCAAACGTCGCATTATCGATGACCTGTCCGCGCTCGGTCCTCACCATCCGGGCAGGAAATTTATTAATAACCCGGTAATCGTGAGTAGCCATAACAATAGAGGTTCCATAATCCCTTGAGATCCGGAAGAGCAATTGCATGATCTCATCGGAAGTCTCCGGATCGAGGTTTCCTGTAGGTTCATCGGCAAGGATCAGCTTGGGGGAATTGAGCAGGGCCCTGGCAATGTCAACGCGCTGCTGTTCGCCGCCGCTCATTTCAAAGGGCATCTTGAATCCTTTTGACTTAAGTCCTACTTTGTCCAGCACATCGGCTATTTTTTCATCCATCAGCCGGACATCTTTCCAACCAGTGGCTTTTAAAACGAATTTGAGGTTATCATTGACATTGCGGTCTGTCAGCAGCTGGAAGTCCTGGAAAACGACTCCGAGCGTACGGCGGAGATAAGGCACTTTCTTCCAGTCCATATCTCTCAGATTAAAACCTGCCACCTCTCCATCCCCTTCCCGAAGGGGTATGTCTCCGTACAGCGTCTTCAGGAGACTGGACTTGCCCGCGCCCGTCTTGCCTACCAGGTAAACAAACTGGCCTTTTTCTACAATAAGATTGACACTCTGAAGAATAAGATTGCCGCCCTGGTAGATGTTAGCCTGTTTTAATTCTACGATGATTTCCGCCATATTGATGTATTGTACTTCGGACGATTGGCCCGCTTTACGAACAAAAATAATAAAAATTCGATTCTTACAGCCCTTTTACTGTGGCTTCATCCATCCTGCCCGAGGTTTTGTCTCCCCTGTCGGCCTTTAGCATGAGGCGAAGAGTGGAGTCGTTGGCGAAATAGCTCATCATCCAGTTGAGGAAAATGATCAGCTTGTTCTTTACACTGAGGATCAGCATCAGGTGGACGAACATCCAGGTGAGCCAGGCAAAGACTCCCTGGAAGGAGAAACCGGGCAGATCGACCACCGCCTTTCGTTTCCCTACCGTAGCCATCGAGCCTTTATTGTGATATTCGAATTCAACACGGGGTTTCCCCTTTATCTCCCTTTTTAAATTCTTTGCCAGGTTGGCGGCCTGGGCCAGCGCGACATTAGCCAGCTGAGGATGCCCGTTAGGATATTTTGGAGTAGGCATATAGGCCAGATCCCCGATGGCATATACACCTTCCAGCCCCTCTACCTCGCCATAACGGTTTGTTTTGAGGCGGTTACCCCGCACCAGGGACGTCTCGGGAATTCCTTCCAGTTTATTTCCGATGACCCCTGCAGCCCATATCAGGTTGCGGGCGGGAATGGTCTCTCCTCCTTTTAACCGGACCGTGATGCCGTCATAATCTTCCACGACCGTTCCGGTGCGGACCACGACACCCAGACCTTGCAGGTATTCCCGGGATTTCTTTTTGGAAGGATCGCTCATTGCATTCAGCGTATTGGGGGATCCTTCCAGCAGATAGATCATGAACCGGGAAAAGTCGACCATGGGATAATCCTTTGGCAGGATATTCTTTTTCATTTCGGCCATGGCCCCTGCCAGTTCGACGCCGGTGGGACCTCCTCCGACAATTACAAAATTCAGGAGGGACTGCAGCTCATCGGGTCCGGCCTCGATCGTATCTTCAAAAGTCTGCAGGATCCGGTTTCGCAGAGCCATCGCATTGGGGACTGATTTCATCGGAAAGGAATTGGACTCGATGCGGGTATTGCCAAAATAATTGGTGGTACAGCCCAGCGCAATGATCAGCCGGTCATAAGAGATCTCTCCCACCGAAGTATACAACAGCTTTTTGTCGGTGTCCACCCGCTGCACTTCGGCTATACGGATCGTTACATTCTTTGTATGATGAAATACTTTTCGAAGGGGAAAAGAGATACTGGAAGGTTCGAGCCGGGCCGTGGCCACCTGGTACATCAATGGTTGGAACTGGTGGTAATTATGCCGGTCGATGAGAAATACCTCGTAGTTGGTGTCGTTGAGATCCCGGGCGATGCGCAAACCCGCGAAACCGGCCCCTATAATAACAATCCGTTGTCTTTTGCTATTCTCCAGTGCCATAAAATACGATTTAAACTGCCATTCTGTATACGAAGTTACGACATCCCGCTCACACTTCGTACCTGGCGTCCAGGCGCAGCAATACCCCATAGTTCCCGCAGGTGGGGTCATGCAGGTAGTCAGGGATCAGCTCCAATGGCTCAAAGCCGATCTTTCGCTGTCGTGTCAGAGTAGGGTCCTCCCTGCGGCCTTCCAGCCATTCCCGGTAATATTCCTCACCGCTGATCTCCCCTCTGACAGCTCCGTAGCCGTTCATCATCCCTACGGTGAGCTGCCCGCGAAGTCCCAGCTGCCGGACCAGCTGCTGCCGGGCGCGATAGAGCAGGCGTGCCCCACCCCGCCCCCGGAACTCCGGATGTATTCCCATGTCGAGGCCATAAAGCCACTCCCCGTCCGGCTGATGCCGGTTCATCCAGCCATTTCCGCTGGTCTCCATGAATGTATGCCGGTAAGACGAGAGATCGAAATTCATACGCTGGGTCGTGGTCATGCCGATGATGGGCAGCTGCGCCTGCATAATTGTTGCCGTTACTCTATTTGTCAGGACAAACTGTCCTTCCGGAAAGATCCGCAGGTGAGCCAGGTAGTGTTCGGCACGGAGGCGTTCGGCAAAGGAGAGAGCCGGGAACACTATGCGCTGAAGCTCTTCCAGCGCGGCTGCATGTTGCGGAAGCATCGGTATTACTGTCATGTTCACAAAGGTACGAATTGAGAAATATCAAGAAGTTTCCGTTCATGCGTCTCCGTTGCAGTGGAATTCGGACTGGTATCTTCTTTGATGCCATGCAACTATACCAAAACGTTATAATTATGGAAGAGATCATCCAAAAGATCAAGGACATTACTGAACTTTCTGACGAGCTGGAGCTTCTCCTTCGCAGAATACTCCGGCCAGATGTTTTAAAGAAGAAACAAAAGCTGCTAAAAAAGGGGCAGATCTGCACCCGTCTGTATTTTATAGAAAAGGGGTTGCTGCGTCTTTATGTAAAACACGGGGACAGGGAACGCACCAGCTGGTTTATGCTGGATGGAGATCTCGCGACCTCCGTAACCAGCTTCTTCGAGAGGGTGCCTTCCCTCGAAACGATAGAAGCGCTGGAGGACTGTGTATTATGGTCTATCTCCTGGCAGGAGCTGCAGGATCTTTATGAAGCTGACCCGCGCTTCAGAAAGGTCGGTCAATATTTTACCGAAAAATATTATTGCCAGGACGACCGGCTGAAGATCATGCTCCTTACAAAGTCCCCGGCCGCCTTTTTTGATTATCTGAAGGAAAAATTTCCAAAGGTGGTGGATCGTGTCCCCAAAAAGTATCTGGCGAGCTCGATGGGAATTACCACTCAAACGCTGGGGGCTATAATTAGAAAGAGACGGAAAGGACAGGAGCCGGAAGGATAAAAAGTGAAAATTTTTTCACTTTTTTTTTCAGAAGATGAAAATAGCATGAATGTTACGCGGTATTACATTCTTTAATTTTGATCCATCATCGATAGCAGCGTAGTCCGGAATACTCCTCCTATCCTTCGATCATTCCTTCATCTTTAAAATTCATTCAATCATGTTAAGGTTAGTTTTGACCCTGACGGGGCTTGCCCTGCTCAGTCAGGCACATCATGCGATGGCCCAAACCGGGGCTGTTAAAAACACAGGGCTGGATCAGTTCTTTTCTTCTGTATTGCGATCGTCCCCGTCCTTATCGGGGGTCGGTGACGACAGCGGAACCAATGTCGGGTCCGGGGTCGGCAGCCGCAAGGCATCCCATATTGATCTGTCACACAGCGATCCGCCACTCAATGACCCATCACACAGAGATCTCTTTAGGTCTTCCTGTGAGAAGATCATAAAGGAAGATCTGCAGACCACAAGCCTGATCGATATGAAGATCGATCGGGTGATACATCGCAGCGGCAAAATGAAACTGCAGCTTCGAAGTGTTTACACGCAGGGACCTGCTCTTTATTTTCTGCTTCGTGTGCAAAACAGGTCTTCCCTGGACTATGATGTGGAAGCGATCCATTTCTTTATCGCAGATCCTTCAAATAAGAAAACCCCATTGGTCAGTGACACATTGGTCAGGAGTCCATTAGTCCGATCCAAAGAGCTAAAGCCTGTCTATGTCTATGACAGCAGCTCGGTGGTGCCAGGTTATGGTCAGGCCGCCAATGTGGTCGTTCTGCCCAGGTTTACCCTGCCTTATGGAAAACGGCTGGTGATTGAAGTGCTGGAAAAGAATGGCGGCAGACAACTGCAGCTGCAGACAAACAATTATATGCTGGAAAGGGCGCGCATCCTTTGATCGGCCAATATTTTCTAATTCTTTAAAACATAAAAATATGAACAAAGAACAAGTTGAAAAACTAAAAATGGACGTCAAATATCTCGGGTTCGGAGATACAAACACTGTTTTGTATTCGGAACTTGAGACAAAGATAACGGAAGGGCATGTAGGGTTCGACCTGCACACAGAAGGATTTTTTGACGACGATACCCGGATGGAAGCCCGACTCTATTTCGAATTGACGAAGGACCTGACGAGATACATCTTCAAAAGATATGAAGCCACGCTTCACTATTCGAACCGGCCCGAAAAGACCAGGTCACAGACTATTTATCTCTACAAAGGAAAAGGATTCACTTTTAAAGAGACTTTTAATCTGCTCGAAGGGAGAGCCGTCAACAAGGACCGGTCCGACCTGGACGGCCTGGAATACAACGCCTGGTGCCAGCTCAACTTTGATGAAAAAGACCAGTACGGGAATTACAGGATCAAGGAATTTCGAAAAGAATGGCGCTATGATCTGGAAGCTGCGCTGAAAGCATACCCGATCGATGAGCTAAAGAACGAAGATCTAAAAGCTACTATTATCAGAGCTTTGCGAAGAGGGAATATCCATCCCGTCAAGCTTTTGAAAGGCCGTAAACTGGAAAGCGTCTTTATCGAAGCATGTCCGTCGACCCGGCTTCTCATCTTCCGTCTGCAGGCAACGAGGGCCGCATTCGATTATAAAAATGAGCCTGATCTGAAAATGCCGGCAACCAGCCTGCCGGCCCCTGCAACGACCGGATCCAAACCGGTAGAGGGACAGGATATCCTGCCATTCGAAGTAAAAACTGATCCCGCAGAAGCGGAAGAGCCGGAGGAAGAGGAGGAACTTCAATCGACGGTAGGACAAAGCCAGCCGCCGGCACCGCTATCGGATCTTTTGCCAGCATCGCGCCGTAGTTCCCATCGAAAAAGGATCTATAAGTAATCAATTCCATTCACAGAATGAGCGGCAGCCAGTTCCGCCGCTCATTCCTTATACAAATCATTTTCCATGTTTTCCCAGAAATCATGTACAGAACTAAAAGCCCTTCCTGATTACAGTCATTTCCTGTTTACCAGCCGGGGGATAGCAGGATCTACCACCCGGGAAGTTCGTTTTATCAGGCAAAAGGATACCTTCCCCAATGACATCTTCAATCTTGAGATCGGCGATTTTCGCCCGGAAGGCGAGTCACCCGCGGAAATAACCGATAATGGCGACATGAATTATGTGCTGACCACCCTGATCATGATCATCGAGCTTTATTTAGAACGATACCCGGAAAGAACCATTCGTCTCAAAGGTAATACGAGGGAGATCTCCCGGCTCTACCGGGTAGCATTGGATATGCATGTAGATGTCCTGAAACAGCACTTCGAGATCTGCATGGAAGAGGACAAACGCACCTTCTCCCCACGTGGCCGGCACAACTTCGACAATATCGGTTTCCTGATCAGGAGACGGCCGGGTGTGCGGTTTACGCTTCACTCGATCCAAACCACGCGGACCAGCCGCAGCCTGTTATTTGGTAAAACCGTATCGGTGGAAATTCAACGCAGCATTGAACTTGGCCTAATAACGGTCGAATGCGAGGCTTGAAGAAAGAGCAGATATTCCATAGTAGTGATTCATAAAAACGGCCGGCTCATTCCTGGGCCGGCCCCTTCTTATGCCAATACTGTAATTAATCCCTTGATGATCGCACCCAGCTTTACGCCTTCCAATACCCTCGATTCGGTACTGTTGTGCTGCAATACCGATCTCTCATGTGAACTGACACACATTTCGCATCCGTTGATGGATGAGACAACAAGACTCACCAGCTCAAAGAACTCCTTGCCCAGCACAGGACTGGCCATGATGCTCATCTTAATGCCCGCAGGCTGATTGTCATAAAAATCTTTCTTCATGAAATGACGGAATCGATAGAAAACATTATTCGTGTTCATCAGGGAAGTACAGGCAACGATCTCCCCAACTTCAGCGTCCGAAGCACCCGCCTCTTTAACCATCGCCGTGAAAGACTCCTGTAACAAAGGGAATCTTTCATTGACCGCTACCGCCAGAGCCAGCAGCAAGGCTTCCTTCCTGTTAAGGTACTGACTATTGTTCAGCACATTCCCTACATTGATCTTCAGGTCCTTTATAAAACGGGACTCAGCGTTCACCAACGCCAATACATTGGCAGAAGGCTCATAACCAGGAAGATTCAATTCTCCCAGCAAATTCTGAAAGGTCTCGTTTGGTATAGTAGCTACCGCGCTCATATTGTAATTTTTAAAGAGCGGCAGGGATGCCCCTGCCACCCGGGATCGAAAAATATCCAGGAAATACTAGTTCATGCTCAGCTGGGTAGTGAGCGTTTCTTCTCCCTTTTTCCAATTGCAGGGGCAAAGCTCATCTGTTTGTAATGCATCCAGTACGCGAATAACTTCCGCTACGCTACGACCTACATTGAGGTCATATACACTCACCCAACGTACGATTCCCTGGGGATCTATAATGAAAGTTGCACGATATGCGATCTTCTCTTCGTTGTCCAGGATCCCCAGCTCTTCAGCCAGCGACTTGGACGTATCAGCCAGCATGGGGAATTTCAGGTCACGCAGATCGCTGTGATCCCTTCTCCACGCAGCATGTACAAATTCTGAATCGGTAGAAGCACCGATAACTACCGTATCACGATCAGAAAAATCACTGTTCTTCTTGTTGAATTCGGCTATCTCTGTTGGACAAACAAAAGTAAAGTCTTTAGGCCACCAGAACATCACCGTCCATTTGCCATCTTTGCTGCCAAACTCTTCCGTGATCTCCGTAAATTCCTTTCCTTTTTCGATGGATACTACCGCTTTCTTCTTAAATGCTGGAAACTTTTCACCAATTGACAAAATTCTGTTGGGCATATTTTTGTTTTTTTTAGACAGTAAATAATGAGAAAGGTCGTTCTTAAGGCTGGCAATCGTTCATCGTGTATCCTGCCCTGTAAGAGCAGTCTATGTGCCGAGGCCCTGCCAGGCCTCTCTGGTGACGCAAATGTATGACGCGTTATCGATAGAATAGTATCGTAATTATCTATAAACAGATAGATTTTATCTATATGGCTACAGGACAGAATCCGCGCTGCTCACCACCTGTTTTTCATCCATCGGAACCGGCTTTTCGTCTATAGTAAATTGTACCAGGCCCGAGATGGAGATCCCAAAAACAGCCAGCAGACCAAATGCTCCCTGCAGACCGGCATGCTGCGCGATGTACCCAACCACAGGCGGAACGATGAGAAAACCCAGGTAGCCAACCGTCGAAACAGCAGCTATCGCCGACCCGCTACTCATCCCTGCAGACCGGCCGGCCATGCTAAAGACCATCGGGATCACACAGGAGACACCAAAACCGGTAAGGACAAAACCAAAGCCCGCAGTCACCGGGTAAGGCAGAAAAGTAGCCACCAAAAGCCCTGTTCCGATCAGGATGCCACTATATGTCAGCATCATCCGGATGCCAAACCGGTTGGCCAGCCGGTCACCGGTCAGCCGTCCCAGGGTAACGGCGATCATATAGATCACGAAACCCAGCGTAGCCACATTCCGGGTTGCATGCGCCGCCTCCCGGAAATAAATACCGCTCCAGTCGAACATCGCTCCCTCGCAGGCCATAGAAGCAAAAGAGATCAGGCCATACTTTGCCAGACTGCCATCGGGAAGAGCAAACCAGGGCCGACGCTCACGGGCAGCCGGCTGCTGACGAAGACTGTTCGGGTACGCATAGCCGCATAGGATGGACAGTAATACACCTACCACGAGGAAATGCCAGGCCGGCGACACCGAAACTGAAACCATCAGCGAACCCAGGGCCGCTGCGCCCATGCCGGCGAGACTCCAGATGCCATGGAACCGGGCGATGATGGAACGATCGTATAAAGCCTGCACCCCGATGGACTGCGCATTGACCGAAATGTTCAGCAGGTTGCGGGAGACGCCAAAGAAGAACAGCGCAAGGACCAGCTCCCAGGTCCGCGTGGCAAATCCGATAGCACAAAGCATCAAGTTGAACAAAATAGCCCCGATCATCATGATCCGCCGGCTGTCGAACCGGCTTAGCAGGACCCCGGTCACAGGAAGCGTACCCATCAGGCCGATCGGCAAAGCAAAAAGGACAGCCCCCAGCTGCTGGTTATTAAGATGTAATTGTTGCTGAATGGTTGGGATCCGGGAAGCCCAGGTAGCAAAACCAAAACCGGATACAAAGAAAAAGATCGCTACCATTATACGGATCCGCTGAGGATCGGCCTTCATTGACATTGCACAAAAATAAAAAAAGAAGCCGTCTTCAATTAAAAATAGACAGCTTCTTTTTTTCATTATGTCCGGCAAAGCAAACTTTGCCGGGGGCCTGCCGCTACGACGGCAGGTTTCCGCAAAAACAATACTACTCTAATTAAAATCAGTCTTTAGCCGGATATACTTACGCAGATCATTCGACATAAACCCCTTCTCTCTCATTTTAGAGACATAGTCCGCATTCACTCCCATGGACTTCAGCGAAGGTAAGATGGACAAGGGAATATTGTCAAAGCCTATCTTTTTGAATTCACTTACGAATTCCGGTGTGATGCCCATGCTCTTCAGGGAGCCCAGCCGCGATGGG
This sequence comes from Puia sp., assembly GCA_035492595.1. Taxonomy (GTDB): domain Bacteria; phylum Bacteroidota; class Bacteroidia; order Chitinophagales; family Chitinophagaceae; genus Puia. The sequence continues at coordinate 1,847 of DATJJA010000246.1, read as the reverse complement.
GAAATATCCTCATAGCCTATGTCACGGAAGCCTTTTACATACTCAGGCGTCAGCGACAGCGACTTCATGGTCATTAGATCATGGATAGAGATCATCTTATAACCAATACCCTGGAACCCCCTGATGAAATCGGCTGTAATATGCATGGAACAGAGAGACGTTACTTCCCGTGGCTCCAGGTCCGTATAACCCAGCTGACGCAAAGAAGCGAGATAACCCGAGTCGATCTTCATCGCCTTGTAGGAGATGAGCTCCCGTACCGGGATGGCTTCATTGTCCCTCCTGCGTCCCATCGAGCGGACATAGGCACCATTTATCTTTTGCGCCTTAAGCGAGACCAGCTCCCTTGCGGTCAGGTGATCATAACCCGCTGCCTTTAATTCTTCCACATAGCTCCTGTCGATATTCTGGGCCTTCAACGTGATCAGGGTTCTGGGTTCAGGATCATTTGTTTCCGAGAGTCCAGATCCTCTCCAGTATTGAATAAATTCCTGGTCGATATGCATTGCCGAAAGACTGACCAGCTCCCGCGCCTTGATATGCGGGTAACCGTTGTGAACGATCATCGAAGCATAGTCCTTCTTGACATTTGACAGGAAGAACCCTATTTGCCGGCGGCCGTCCAACTCTTCCACCCCCATTTGTATAATGGCTTTGAAATATGCCTCGTCCGCCTGGAAATGAAAATGTCCAAACCCCTGCTGACCGTCGAACTGGCCGGTAAAGGTCATCGTGCCTGCATCCCTAGTCAGCTTGAAGGTGACATTACCCATACCCGGGAAAGGATTGATCTCGCTCTTGTCCACGGTCATCGAATGCGACCAGGAATGATCATCCTCCCCGGCCTTTAATTCGAAAAAAAGCTTGCCATCATCCGTCGTAATAAACCAGGAGCCATCCGTGAGATCGTCAAAATCCGATTCCACTACCGGCTCAGCCCTGAGAGCCATCGCCATTACAGGCTCAACCCGGTTCAATATGACCGGCCGGGCGCTGACAGCCACCATCGGCGCTGCAACACTGACATTCATCGGTTCCATCGCAAAATCGCTGCCGGATCCAATACTGTAGCCAGATGCGCTGCCGTTGCCGGATCCAATACTGTAGCCAGATCCGCTGCCGTTGCCGGATCCGATGCTATAACTGGATCCGCTGCCATTGCCGGCTCCACTGCCAACTGAAGCGCTGCCCGGACCTGCCGCAGTATCCGGCGACGCAGGTTTTACCTCCTCCGCAGGTTTTGCTTCTATTGCCAGGGTTGCAGCACCTGCAGCAGGAATAGCCTCAGCCGCCGGTTTTGCCTTCGCAGCCTGAGCCGCTTTTTTGCCGGTTTTGGCCGGGACAGGCTTTGACTGCTGACCATAGACAGCAGGTTTATTCAGGACGCAGACCAGCGCCGTGAAAATAGGTAACAGGAAAAAATATTTCCAAACCGTATGCCGCGAAGAACGTTTGCTATTCATCATAACGATACGTCTTTTTAAAAGTGATTGATTGTAATTATTAGTGATACTAAAGGGCAGATGAGGAGCAGAGACCCTTAAAAGACTTAGCTGATAAGCCGATCTTTCCACCTCTTCGTGCTGAAGAACGGACTCATCGGTCAGGAACTCAAGGTTGTTCTCCACCTCCCGGCGATACCACCAGGCAATAGGATTAAACCATTGCAGGACCACCGCGACCTCCGCCAGGAGAATGTCTACAGTATGACGCCCGCTCACATGCGTCTTTTCATGGATAAGGATCTGGTTGTACGTCTCCCAGTCATATGCAGCCGGATTGATGAAGATCGTGTTCCCAAAAGAACAGGGGGCCCGGTTCCCACCCGTTTCGACAATACGGAAACG
>DATJJA010000245.1:0-11787 GCA_035492595.1 Puia sp. | reverse complement strand
AACGGACTAAAGACCCTGCCGGTCCTGCAAACGGTGCAATAGGTGATCATGACGGGAGTATTCCCGACCGTATCCCTTACCTGGTGATGATAACCTATGACCTGTATGGGATAAGCCCGGGCTTCTCCATTGAGTACAACGCCGATGACCAGCCTGTCGGAAGGTATTTTGTTAGTGTTGGCCCTGGCGAAGTTCTTTGTCTTCGGCTGATAGAACATCTTATCGGCCTCGAAACGGAAGTTGAAGAAATAGAACACGATGCCATAAAAGACCAACAACAGCGAAAGGATCACTTTTGACCAGGTCTTTCCTTTGATCCAATAGCTGTACAAAGGGACAATGACCAGGAGCAGGCCGATCAGCCGAAGGATCAGCCGGTTCCGGTCTATGAAATAGGCCAGCCTGATTGTATTTGATTGCTGGCTGCCCGGAAAAGGCATGATAAAGTATACACGCAGTATTTCGGTGGCAAATAACAACAGGATGCCGGTGATCAGGGCAAATCGTTTCATTCCCTTAAGATAAACAAATTTAATATATATCAGAACGGACGGTCGTTGTACGGTACCGGACATTGCAGTAACCCTCAAATGTCATTAAATACTGAAAATCAGCCAGATGAACGAATGGCATGATTCTTAATCGTATAGAGGGCCATTAAAAGGTATTCCCATGATCAAAAGCTATTTCAAAACCGCCTGGCGGAACATGACAAAGAATAAGCTCACGGCATTTATCAATGTCTTCGGGCTGGCGATAGGTTTATCCTGCAGTTTGCTGATCTGGCTTTGGGTCAGCGATGAGCTGAGCTATAACCGTTTTATCCCCGGGGTAAAAGATGTTTATGAGGTGCATGTAAATGCGCCATTCAATGGCGATACAGTAACGATGACCGGCAGCCCGGGACCGCTGGGGGAAGCGATCCAAAATAGTATGCCTCAGATCGAGCAGGCCACAAAGATGACATATGGCCGTGATGTTTTATTTACAGTTGGCGATAAGGCATTGAAAGAAAAAGGCACCTACGCTACCGCCGGGTTTTTTAAAGTGTTTCCGTTCAAGACAATTGATGGCAATGCCGACGAAGCGATTGCCTCGGTCGATCAGGTCGTTATTACAAGAAAAATTGCCGAAAAATATTTTAATACGTCCAAAGCTGTTGGCAAAACAATAAGGTTTGATAACAATAAGGATTACAGGGTAGGGGCAGTGATAGAAGATCTTCCGCATAACAGCACCATACAATTCGACTGGATGATAAATTTCAAGGAACAGGAGGCAGACTGGATGAAAACCTGGGGTAATATTTCTTTCCTGACTTACGTGCGATTGAAACCCCATGTAGATCTGTCCAACACCGCGAAAGCACTCCGTTCCATCTATCCGAAGTTTGCGGCTGAAGGCTTCAAGCCGAATTTTCCGACACTGCAGGCCATCACTGACGTGTATTTGTATGGTGACTTTAAGAATGGGAAGCCAACCGGAAGGGGTCGCATTGAATATGTAAAGATCTTTGCCGCGATAGCAACTTTTATTTTGCTCATCGCCTGCATGAATTTTATGAACCTGGCTACTGCAAGGGCATCCCTGCGAGCAAAGGAAATAGGCATCCGGAAAGTTGCCGGCGCCGCAAAAACATCACTGGTTGGGCAGTTCATGACCGAGTCCCTTCTTACCTGTTTGTTTGCAACCCTGCTTTCAATTGGGATCACATCGCTGATAATACCTGCATTCAATCAAATATTCGACAAGCAGATCGAGTTGAACTTTTCTCAGCCTGGCCTATGGTGCTCCATCATTATCCTTGTTACTGTTACCTCAATGATCGCCGGTAGTTATCCATCCTTGTTCTTAGCTTCATTTAAGCCGATCCGTGTATTAAAAGGGAATATCGGTAGTCAAAGCGGCAATGTCGTATCGGTGCGAAAGGGGCTCGTCATCGTGCAATTTGCATTATCTGCCTTTTTGATCGTTGGGATGCTGGCGGTATCGAAACAGGTAAATTATATTCAGAATAAAAATCTTGGCTTCGAAAAAGAACATATTATTTATTTGCCACTCGAAGGGGATCTGTATAAAAAAATGGATGCGTGGCAAAATGAGTTGAACCGGCTGTCGTATGTGGTGGCTTCGAACCCGGTCAATCAGCTTCCGATGGACCTGGCTAACACATCGGGAGATCTGTCATGGCCGGGCAAACCGGATGATCTGCAGACAGAGGTGGCGGCCACTTCTACCGGTTATGGGTTTGCAAGAACGCTTGGCATAACAATGACGGAAGGGCGCGATTTTTCTAAGGACTATCCCGGTGACTCCTCAAGTTATGTGATCAATGAATCTGCCGCTAAGATGATGGGTATGGGAAACCATGCGGTGGGCAGGCAGGTGAAATTCTGGAATGGCAACGGAACGATCATAGGGGTGATGAAAGATTTTCATTTCGCCTCACTGCACACACCAATAAAGCCATTGATACTATGCCTTCAGCCGCCAAACACCAGCTGGATGATGATCCGCCTGCGTGCGGGGAAAACAAAAGAAGGGCTTGCTGCGATTGGTAAGATCGCAGGGGATTTCAATCCGATGTATCCTTTTGAATATCATTTTGCTGATGAAACCTATGAGCAGATGTATAAAAGCGAAATGCAAGTCAGCGCCCTGGTGAAATATTTTGGTTTGCTGGCGGTAGTAATTTCCTGTCTGGGTTTGTTTGGCATGGTCGCTTTCAGTGCGGAAAGACGTATGAAGGAGATCGGGATCCGCAAAGTGCTGGGCTCTTCCGTTGTTGGTATTGTCAGGCTGCTTTCCATGGAGTCATTGAAGACAATAATCATTTCAATCGCAATTGCTTTTCCTCTTGCCTATTGGGTAATGAATGAATGGCTGGCATCCTTTGCCTATAGATCGCCCGGGGGCATTGGGATATTTATCATAACAGCCCTGGTGATGTTATTGGTATCCTGTGTGACGATCGGCTTCCAGGCGATAAAGGCGGCAATGGCCAACCCGGTGAGCGCGCTCCGTTCAGAATGACGGAAATTAGGTAAAATCCTTATATTTTATTATTGACAATCAACTAGTTATTTTTTAATCGACGGCCCGGCCGTACGATTTTTCTCATATAGGCGTTTAATAAGGGTAAATCCGTAAGTCCGTATCTCGTACCCTAACCCGAAAACGCTTCTATGATTAAGCACATAGACTATCTCTATTTTAATATCTATAGTTATTTCTATAGATTGAGCCAATACAGGCAGATCGTCAATCCCCGCATGCAGGCTATGTACATGTTCTCTCTGGGCTCCGGGGGATGGCTGCTCCTGTTCGAGTCCCTTTATCTGCATCTTTTCAAACACCACCGCTTCGCCTCAAAAATGGAGTCCACTGTTTTTGCCGGGACTATTTATATGCTGACAGCGGCTTTCTTCCATTATATATTTATTATCAGGGACCGCGACAGGCAGATCGTGGAGAAGTATGAGGCGCTGACCGAAGAGCATCCACGAAGGAAACTGCATTTGATCTTGTCGCTCAGTGTTTTATTATTACCTTATGTATTGTTGATCGCTGCTGCCATTGTGTTTCCCAGAAAGAATTAAACATTTCATAAAATAGCGCATGTCCTCCCGGTGCATTTGGTGACTAAGTTTGCACCATGGATTTAGCTGCTTTTGACGAGATCTTCCATCGCTATGCGGACTCTGTCCACACGTATATACGACGCAGACTGGACGATTCGCCGGAGGCTGATGATGTTTTACAGGAAGTATTCCTCCGGCTCTGGCACAAACGGGATTCCATCGTCATTCATTCTTCTGTCCGTAATTATTTGTATACCATTGTTCAGAACTGTATCAACGATCACCTTCGCGCCGCTAAAAGACAGAAATATACCCTTGTCGACGAATTTCAGGAACAGGCCGAACAGCTGCCCCAACCCGATGAACAATACCAGGTCAAACAGGTATATCATATCTGGAAGGACGCGACCCGGAAGCTTCCCGGACAGATGCGCAGGATCTATGTCATGAGGACGGAAGATCAGCTTACTGTAAAAGAGATAGCCTCCGAATTGCAATTGAGCGAGCAGACCGTAAAGAATCAGCTCCACAACGCCGGTCAGCGGATCGTAAAAATATTAAGACAGGTGCAGTTGTTCATTCTTTAAGCCGGGCTTTACGTATCTCCGGAATATAATAACCTGCAATCTCGTCTATGAACTGATCGGGGTTTCCCTGCAATAAATTGGTCAGTACGATAATTGACAGGTCATCCTTCAAATAAACAAATAAAGCCGATCTTCCTCCACCTACCGGGCCCACTGCAGGATGTTCGTCACGGGTTACCGTTGGCCAGCCAAGTGCATAGCCATTTGTGAGCCGGTTGAACCCACCAATCTTTCCATTGCTAAGTATGGCCGGTGTCCAAAGCATATCGATACTCGATTGTTGCTTTAAAAGCTTTCCGCTTTTTAAGGCAATGACCCATTTAGCCATGTCAGTAGCCGTCGATTGAATGCCCGCTGCAGTTCTGAAGAATAGCGGGAATTGCATATAAGCTATGCCCGGTGTGCTGTTTCGCACAAAGCCGTCACCAACCTGCCTGGTCAGTGTATAGGCACCTGCATAGTTGGGTATCACGTCATAAGAATCACCAAAGCGGGTTAATTTCATACCGGCCACTTTGAACTGCCTTTCTTCAATGAACTGAGTAAAGTGCATACCGCTCAACCTGGTAATAATTTGACCTATCAGCACGTAACCGGTTTGGTTGTAACGAAACCTCTCGCCGGGCTTAAACTCAATTGGCAAGGATTTCACTTTTTGCATGGCTTCCTGTTCATCGTTATGTCCCATTACCTGCTCTTCAGCATCCATCAGGTCAGGAAGTCCTGACGTGTGGGTTAATACCTGTTGCAGCGTTATGTTTTTCCAGGCATCCGGTAAGCTATCCAGGTAACGCGATAGCGGATCTGTAACTTGTAATTTGTGTTCCTCAGCCAGTTGCATAACGGCAATGCCGACAAATGCTTTTGTGATCGAATTGATGGAAAAAATGGAATGGTCTGTCGCTGCAATATTGTTTTCCAGATTAGCAACACCGAAGCTTGTGTCTTTAATGACCTTTCCGTCACGTATGACCGCGATCTGGAGTGCCGGGATATGCCGCTGCTGCATTTTTGCCTTTAAAAAGGCATTTATGCTGTCAGAGACGGATAATTGCTGACCATGAACAGAGGACGAAAGCAATGCAAGGCTAATAAGGACGAGGGGTGTTATATTTTTAGGTTTCATATAGTTAGAAGGGTTCAAAGTAACAGCATTTTGCAATATGACCAAATTGTTAACTCCAATTTTATTCTGGTACCACTTTCTGCCGCCGCGCGTCTATTGGTCCAAACGTCTTTGATGTCTCAGAACAGAACCCCGGATGATGATTGGCAGGAAGCATGGAGCAACCCCGATAAGATGGACCTCGCGAAGAAGCGTGCGTTACTCGAAGGCATCCATCAGCGCATCGGTGAAGGGCGCAGAGCTGCACGGGGCACGGGTCGCGGGAAAGTGCCGGGCATGAGCCGCCGGACCTCGCGTCTCATCCTCATGGGCCTCGGCTCAGTCGCTGCCGCGCTGATCATCCTGTTCATACGTTTCGGCGTCTTCGCACCAATACCCGAAAGCAAATGGCGCGAACTTGCGAGTGCCGGGACCTCCCGGAAGATAACCCTTGACGATAGTTCGGTCATCTGGCTGGCTCCGCATTCCGTAGTGCGGGTGCATCCTGAGTTTTCCCGTCATCGTACAACGGCGCTGGTCAGAGGCATCGCCTTCTTCAACGTGGCAAAGGATGAGCAGCATCAATTCTCGGTTTCGGTCAATCAGCAGCAGGTGGCCGTGCTGGGTACCTCTTTCCGGCTGCGAAAGCTCGACAGCGTCGACATTGACCTGATGGTTAAGGAAGGAAAGGTTGCGCTCGAGAACTCGGGCGGTCGTCAGTTGCTGACTGCAGGTCAGCAGGTAAGCACGGCAAAGGCGATGACCGGAGTTGTTGGCTCCATCGATCCTTCTGAAACGGACTGGTGGCTGCAGGAGCAGGTCAGATGGCACAACGTGGCGCTGAAGGACCTGCTGTCGCGTCTCGAAGATTTTTATCAAAGAAAGGTAACCCACGGACCCATAAACGAAGAATTAAAAGTGTCACTTACCTGGGATATGACGATATCAATGGAAAAGAATCTGGCCATACTCAATGCGTTGACAGGCTACAACATCCACTAAACTTTCCGTAACGGACCCTATTAAACACCCGCCCAAGCGCAGGCCAAAAGCCACGCCTGTTTGCGCGATCGATATTCTATTGTCTTTTACAACGAAACAAACATGCTAAAAGCAAAACTAACAACCGCGTTTTTATTTCTTGTGTTAATGATGGCGCGGGCGCAGAACGCCACCCTCCATTTCAAACACGGCGCCTCCAATCTCGCAAAGGTCGCCGAAGATTTCGGAGCACAGTTCAAAGTACAGCTGGCCTATGCCGACGCCGAGCTGGCTTCGATACAGGTGCCGGCAGGTAATTATGAAGCCCCCAGCGTCGGTGAACTACTGAACAGGGTACTGGCGCCCGGCGGATTCAAAGCGACCTCCCAGGGCAAGAGCTGGATCATAAAAAAGTCAGAGAACCGCACCACTGAAAAGCCCCATGCCTCGATGGTCTTACAGGGTATGATCCGCGAAGACAATAACCCTGTCTCCGGAGCCACCGTCATCATCAAACAGGATGGCCAGAAGACCCTCTTCGCCGCAGCAGATGAAAAGGGCAACTTCAGCAAGACAATCGTACTCGAAGACGGCGTTGTCGACATCTCGGCCGTCGGCTATCTGCCGGCAAGAAAGAAATTCAGCGCCGCCGGACAGCTGTCGCAACAATTTCTCAACATCCAATTGCAGAAAGACAATGCACAGATGCAGGACGTGGTTGTCACCGCCCTCGGTATCCGGCGCGAGGAGAAGGCCCTGGGTTACGCCACCACCACCATCCAGGGCAAACAGCTGACCGACGCCCTCTCCGGTAACTGGACGGACGCCCTCTCGGGGAAGGTGGCGGGACTAAGCCTGATCCGCTCCAACAGCGGCCCTGTCGGAACCAATAAGATCATCCTTCGCGGAGAGAACAACCTCACAGGTGACAACGAAGCGCTGATCGTAGTAGACGGCGTCGTCATCAACCAGGGCAGCGGCCGGCGCAGCGCCATCAGCGGCGAGACCGTCTATGGCACCGGCAGCGACAATATGCCCGCGGACTATGGCAGCAATATCAATGACCTCAACCCGGAAGACATCGAGACCGTGACCGTCCTGAAAGGACCCGGCGCCGCAGCCCTCTACGGACAACGCGGCGCCAACGGCGCCCTCATCATCACTACCAAATCGGGGATGATGCGAAAGAGCGGTCTGGGAATTACGCTTGTATCCAACGCCTCCGCCGAGAAGATCAATCGCTGGCCAGCCCTCCAATACCAATACGGCCAGGGTCTCGCCGGCGCCGACTATTACTCCTATGGCGCCTCCGCCGACGGGGCCAGCACCAGCGGCACGAGCTCGGCCTATGGCCCGAAGTTCGATGGACAACAATTCTACCAGTTCGATCCCGTCACCCAGGCACAGGGGAAGGAACGCACGCCCTGGGTACCCTATAAGAATAAAATAAGGGAATATTTCAATACCGGCCAGACCATCACCAATACCGTCAGCGTCGACGGCGGTACGGACAAGACCACGGCCCGTTTCTCCGTCACCAATGTAGACAACAAATGGATCGTCCCCAATACGGGATACAAACGCAATTCAGTATCCCTCTCCGTCAACTCGAAGGTCAGCGACAAACTGCAGATATCTTCCAAGATCGACTACAACAATATGTGGAGCGATAATCTTCCGGGAGCAGGATATGGCAACCAATCGATCATGTACTGGTTCATCTTCTGGCAACCCAGCGCCAATATCGACTGGTTAAAGAACTACTGGGTCAATGGCCAGAAAGGCCGGCAGATAGAGTTCCCCTTCAGCTCCTATCCCTCGAATCCGTATGCCGTTGCATACGAATATATCAACAAGTCCAACCGTAACGAGCTGACAGGCAGTGTCAGCGCCACTTATACGCTTACCAAAGAACTGACCCTGCAGCTAAGGACCTCTCTTGACTTCTCTTACGAGCAACGCGCACAGGAACGACCCTATGACGCCGGCGCAAAATATCAGAAAGGAAGTTACAGGACACAGAACATCTTTTCGGAAGAGTCCAGCGCCGACTTTATGCTGCGATACGTAAAGAAGATCTCGCATGACTTTGATCTTACCGCCACGGCCGGCGGCAGCGTACTCCGGAATAAATATAACTATGATGAGACCCGCGCCGACTCGCTGACCTTTCCCGGCGTGTATTCGATGGCGAACAACGCGGGCCCGCTGGTGACCATTCCGCTAAAGAGCAACTATGGCATCAACAGCTTTTACGGCCTGCTCTCCGCTTCGTACAAGAACCATGTATACCTTGACCTCACCGCGCGCCAGGACTGGAACAGCGTGCTCGCCACTCCCCTGCGGACGGCGAATGCCGGTTTCTTTTATCCCTCGGCGAACCTGAGCTATATCCTGTCCGACGCCTACCATCTACCGTACTGGATCAATTTTGCGAAGGTCCGTTTCAGCGCGTCGGGTGTAGGCAGCGGCGGCACTACCCCTTATCTCACGGCATATAATTATACGACGGCAGGCAGCCTCTATAATGGCGGTCTGCAAAACCCCGACCTGCTTGCCAATCCCGATCTAAGGCCGCTCAGAACCATCACCTATGAATTAGGCACCGATATCCGGTTATTACAAAACAGGATGGGGCTCGATGTTGCGGTATATACCGGTAATACAAAAGACCAGATCCTGAAACGCGTGGTCGACCGGGCTTCCGGTTACTCACAAGTGCTGATCAATGCCGGAAGGGTCAGCAACAGGGGAATCGAGGTCGCGCTGAACGGTACGCCGGTAAAGACAAGGAACTTCTCCTGGACGGCCAGCGTCGTATTCGATGCCAATACGAACCGGATCAGGCAATTGGCGGATAGCTCGGTCGTTCTTTACAACGGCCCGGTCGGCGGCGGACAGATCGTCGCAAAGGTCGGCGGCAGCATGGGTGATCTCTATGGACAGGGCTATCTGCGGGCTCCCAATGGACAGGTCGTGTATGATAACAAGACCGGTTTTGCGATGCTGGACCCCAACGTAAAATATCTTGGTAATACGGTACCCAAATGGAAGATGGGTTTTACCAATGACTTCACGTACAAACAATTTCATCTGCACCTGCTCTTTGATGCGCAATATGGCGCGGTGGCTCACTCCCTTACGCACTATAAACTGGCCGAACAGGGGAAGACCCCCAATACCCTGCCCGGCAGATATAATGGCATCATCGGGAATGGCGTCACCATGGATGCCAACGGACATTATGTAAAGAATACGGTCATCGCGACGGATGTCGACAATTACTATCGTTCGCACTTCGGCCAGGACAATGCCGAGGGCAGCACCTTCCGGACTGATTTTATAAAGTTCAGGGAAGCAAGACTGGACTATACGCTGACGCTCGGTCTGATCAAAAAGCTGCACCTGACCCGCGCGACGGTGGGCGTGTACGGTCGTAACCTTTATGTCTGGTCGAAATGGCCGGAATTCGATCCGGAATTTGGGACGCTCAACGGATCGGATGTCATAAGAGGGTTTGAGATCGGTCAGTTCCCGTCTACCCGTTCATTTGGTGCGAACCTGGTTGTTGGATTTTAATACTTATACAATGAAGAATATTATCTATAAGCTCACTCCTGTCGTATTGCTGTTCAGCCTGGCACTGGGCTCCTGCACAAAGGACTTCCAGTCGATGAATACCGACCCGAATAACACTCCCGATGCCCTGCCCCAGCAGCTGCTGGCCCCGGCGCTTGTCAGCACGCTCACCTATAACATGATGCGTAACCGCAACTTCAATAACGAGCTGATGCAGGTGACGGTCAATATGAGCGATGCGGAGGGTCAGCCCTTTCGCTATGACTTCCCCAACAGTTATTCCGACTATCTCTATAACAACTGGTATTCAGAGCTGACCAATTACAAAGACCTGTATAACATCGCCAGCCAGGAGGTCACCTACAACAAATCCTATATGGGCATCTCGCTGATCTGCCAGTCCTGGATCTATTCCATGCTGACGGATACGTATGGGAATGTGCCCTATTTTCATTCCAACGAGGCAAAGGATTCCAGCAACTATCAGCCGGCGTTTGATACCCAGAAGGCGATCTACCTGGATATCTTTAAAAAGCTGGACACCGCCAACACGCTGCTGTCGGCGGGTACGGCGATAGTCGGCGCGAGCGACCCGGTCTACAACGGGAATGTCTCCCGCTGGCGTAAGTTTGGGAACTCGCTCTATCTGCGTCTGCTGATGCGGCTTTCCGGCAAGGCGGAGGTGACAGATACCTGCGTCAAAAAATTCCAGGCCATCGTAGGCAATTCGGCGACTTATCCCCTGATAGACAGCAATGCAGAGTCCGCGATCCTGAGATGGACGGGTGTAGCCCCTTATACCTCTCCCTATCTTTCCGTTCGGGAACAGGACTTCCGGACGCCGGCCATCGCCAGCTTTTTTATCGATCACCTCGTCGCCTGGAATGACCCCCGGATCGATATCCCCACCTATGGGAGCGGCGGATTCAATCGCTGGGACATCGCGCCCTACTCGGGGCAGTATCTTGGCATCCCCAGCGGATATGCACCCGGCGCCAATCTGACAAAGAAGTCCTATTTCTATTCCACGAGCTCGGCTTCCACCCTGATGACCGAACCGCTGACAGGGATGATGCTCAACTATGAAGAGGTGCAGCTGATGATGGCAGAGGCTGCGGTAAAAGGCTGGATCAGTGGTCCCGCCGAGACCTATTACGACAGCGCAGTGTCTGCCGGTCTTAAGTTGTGGCTGCCCAACTACCCGGTGCCGGTGTCGACCTATCTGGCCAATGCCGATATTCAGTGGGATGACGCCGCATCTTTTGATGACAAGATGGAGAAGATCCATTTGCAGAAATACTATGCGCTGTTCCTGGAAGACCTCGAGCAATGGTTTGAATACAGACGCACGGGACATCCGATCCTGCCAAAGGGGCCGGGGCTGCGCAACAATGGCGTTATGCCGGCAAGGATGGCCTACCCGGTGTATGTCCAGTCAACCAACCCTACAAACTATAAGATCGCCGTTGCTGCACAGGGGCCTGATCTTATCTCTACACAAGTCTGGTGGCAAAAACCATAAACTCAACGACAATGAAAAAGCTATTGATATATACTCTCCTTCTGACTTTTGTGTTGGGCTGCAAGAAGGATAACTATCCGGGTTCGACGATCAGCCCTTACGTAGCGATCTTTGATGTGCGCGCGCTCTATAAAGGCAGTGATGTCACCCTTACCACGGCAAAGCTGGGAGGGTCAAGCCTGATCACCGGCGTGGTGGTATCGGATCATTCGGGCGGCAACCTGCCCGCGGGGCTGCTGGTCCTGCAGGACGGACGGCGCCTGGGGGAACTTCGCGGGATCTCCGTCCCGCTTGGGGCCGATGCTGCTAAATATGTGCCCGGCGACTCGGTCATCATCAAGGTCGATGGCGCGGTGCTGAAGCGCGTGAATGGCATTCTCGAGATCACGAATGTCCCCGCGACGGCGGTCACAAAAGTCTCTTCCGGTAATA
>DATJJA010000244.1:0-85632 GCA_035492595.1 Puia sp. | reverse complement strand
ATATTTTTCGCTAACATAACCTTACCGTAAATGCTTGATTTACGTACTGTTGTTTCCATTCTTTCAAAGATCTTTTCGGCCTTTCCTCCGACCCTTTTCAAACCCTCGTTCGATTGGGAGTGCAAAGGTAAGGGCCTTTATCAAATCATCAAAAACTTTTTGCTATTTTTTGAAACTTTCTTTCTCAGAAAACAGCAACCAATATTTTGAAGAACTTGTAATTTTTTAGAGCGGACGGCAAAGATACGACGAGTATTTTTATCACCAAATTTTTCTTCACTTATTTCGAAACTTTCGTTCCTGCTTTCATCACTCATTTTCTCTTATTAACCGCGCCACTACATGTAAAGAACTGATCCGAATTTGATTCATCTCCTGCCACCACCCGCACATTTTTCATCTCCTGTTCCTCTGTCCTGCGAGCCGTTTATTTCAAATCGGGACGCAAAGATAAGCAGTTGCACATCGCCGCCAAATCTTTTTTGAATTAATTATTTTAGTAAATCGGCAAATGCAGCAGCATCAACGGTTTCAGCAAAATAAAAAAATCAGCCGCCGCTCTGCCGCCTGCCAGTGGAGTTCAGTTTTCGTTAACATACTCACAGCGTATCAAATCGTATGACACTAACAGGGAAGTATACCTGATGAAGAAAAAGCCCGTGACCCGGAGTGGAAAAATCAGCCAGCTGATTGTCCCTTTTATTAAGAACGTCTTCAAAATCCTCCACACTAAGCTTGCCCCTGCCCACCTGCAACATGGTACCTACCAAACCACGCACCATTCCACGCAAAAAACGATTCGCTTTTACATGATATATCAGACAACCTCCCTCCTCCCTCCAGTAACTCTCATGGATAGTGCAAAGGAAGGTCTTCACCTGGCTGTTCCTTTTCGCAAAACTGGTAAAATCCTGATACCGGACAATAAGCTCGGCAGCCGCCCTCATCTTCTTCATATCAAGCGTATATGGAAAGAAATAGGCCCGGTCCGCCAAAAAAGGATCCTTCTCCCGGTAGACATAGTACCGGTACTCCCTTCCGATCGCATCAAAACGACTATGCGCATCGTCAGCCACAGGAAATATCCCCCTCAAAGCAATATCAGGCGGAAGAATGGAATTGATATTATATAAAACCCGTCTTTCGATAACTCCTTCATAATCAAAGTGGAAGAAATTCTGATGGGCATGAACCCCCCCATCCGTCCGGGAAGATCCCGTCAGCATTATAGAAGCTCGAAAAAAGACGGCCAGCGCCTTTTCCACCTCCCTCTGGATAGATCCAGCATTGTCCTGGATCTGGAATCCACTGTAATTAGTGCCTTTATAAGCAAGTTCAAGGAAATATCTGGGCATGATCTTGTTATTGATGCTCCGTCATCACACGGAATTTACTGCTATAGACCGGATCGGCCAGAAGACTGGAAAGCTCACGAAACCGGTCATCAGAGCAGAAAGGATAAGCCACCTCAAAGAAACGGAACTTAGCCGCATCTGTGGTAAAAACTTCACTGAGCGCCCGTATCTGGCTGGTAGAAAAACAACGGGTCTTGAAGACCTTCCGGGCAGCCAGGACCCGGTCTTCATCCTTTGTGCCCTCCAATAGTTTAACCCTCAGCTTATCAACATCATAGTCTGTAGCATAGTTATGACAATCAGAGTTGACAAAAGGAAGCGAAGGCCTGCTAACCGACGATTTACGGGGAGTATCCGCAGGACGGGGCCGCAAGGTCTCATTTGCCGGTATACCGGGACGGGAAGGGATGTTCTGCCCCGGACCGACTATCGGGCTATCCGGGTTGGGTCCATGCCCCCGGGGAAACGCCATCCGGGTCGTATCAGCTGCACGGGACGGTTTTTGCCCCCCCTTTGTCACAGCCAGTGTGTCGACAGGAATAAATATAATGATCGTATCCGCCTTTTTACCGGCGGAATGATCTGCATAGGCCAGGCGGACCGAACGCGCCAGTTTCCTCTCACTCAGTTTCACTACACGAGGCCGGTAAAGCGGTTTGACCAGCGCCTGAGTATCAGATTTTGGATGAGCCGCTACCCCTTCAGCACTATTGGCGATAACCGCCGTATCCGGGTTGATTGCCGAAGGAACTGCCGTCACCGGCGGATTGGAGACAAGAACACCAGCAGGATTTACAGCCGACGAGTCACCAGGTCTTGTCAGCGAATCCGGGACAGAAGCCCCGGATACCCGCGCCGCAGAGTCGCCTTCTGGAGAGCTCACCGCAACAACACTGTCCCTAAGCACCTGCTCCATAGCATAAGTATTATATAGAACAGAAGTATCATGTACCACTCCAGCCATCAAACGGGAAAAAGCGTCGTCCTTCTTGATGCCAGCAGACCGGACCTCCTCTCCCCCACCCATAGGCAATTCAGGCGCTCTTGCTTCCCCTGTCTGTACATCATATAAGCTCACCCCTTTCTCCCCCTGATCTTTTAAGCCGAACTCCTGGTCTTTTCGATGAATATTTAACGTGTACCGCTGCTCGGGGATTGACTGTCCCGGCAGACCAATGGTCAGACCATAAGTACTGTCCTTTAATTGTG
This sequence comes from Puia sp., assembly GCA_035492595.1. GTDB lineage: Bacteria > Bacteroidota > Bacteroidia > Chitinophagales > Chitinophagaceae > Puia. The sequence continues at coordinate 83,068 of DATJJA010000244.1, read as the reverse complement.
AAAGAATAAGATGCCCCCCTGGAGAGGAACTATAAACCTGGTTGCCCAGTCGAACATAAAAAGGAGACCTGTTGTCAGCCTGGATCAACACAAAGTAGTCCTGCGCGTAGTTGTTGAACGCCATTAAAATCAAAACGATTACCAACCCGAACTTTGACATACCTGCAAATTAAGGAAAACTCTAGTGAACAGATTAAGCGGAGGATACATTTATTGATTAGTTGCCATACAAGAGGACTTCCTGATACAGGACAAGCCGGTCAAACTTGCGTAAAACTACCTTTTATCCAAATTTGTCTTTCGTTAACCGGGTCAACTATTATCTTTATTCCCTGAAAAATAATAATATGAATGTGATCCAGTCAAAACTTACACTACCTGTTCAAAGCCCGGCACTTCGAAAACGCGGCAAGGCTCTGTTATTGTTATCGGGATTTTTTTCCTTTGCGCTATTCTTACACGCCCAGGAACAACAGTCCGGGGATGAAGCCTGGAAAAAACAGTACCGTGCCACAGCCACAAAGTATAACGACCTGATCAACACAAAGTTAGAAGTCAAGTTTGACTACGATAAGACTTATATGTATGGCAAGGAATGGGTGACGATCAAGCCCCATTTCTATCCTACCGATTCACTTTCGCTGGACGCCAAGGGAATGGACCTGCATACGGTGGCGATCGTCAAAGACGGGAAAAATATTCCGCTCAAATATGATTATGATGGAATGATCCTTCGGGTACACCTGGACAGGACATATAAATACACAGAGAAGTATACCCTGTATATTGATTATACTTCTAAGCCAAATGACCTGAAAGTACACATGGGCAGCGCAGCCATCACTGATGCGAAGGGACTTTACTTCATCAACCCAAAGGGAGAGGACAAGGATAAACCAACCCAGATCTGGACACAGGGCGAGACCGAAGCCAATTCGGTATGGTTCCCGACTATCGACAAGCCCAATCAAAAGACAACGGAAGAAATAACCATGACCGTGCCTTCAAAATATGTAACCCTGTCCAATGGCCTGCTGGTAAGCCAGAAGGCAAATGGGGATGGCACAAGGACGGACCATTGGAAAATGGACCTTCCGCACGCCCCCTACCTTTTCTTCATGGGCGTAGGAGATTTTGCCATAGTGAAAGATTCCTATAAAGGCAAAGAAGTCAGCTATTATGTCGAAAAGGAATATGCGCCGGTTGCACGCCGGATCTTCGGTCACACACCGGAAATGATCGCCTTTTATTCCCGCATCACCGGCATTGACTTCCCATGGCAAAAATACTCGCAAATAGTTGGCCGGGATTACGTCAGCGGAGCCATGGAAAATACGACCAGTACTCTACATGGCGACGCCGCACAACAGGATGCCCGCCAATTGTCAGATGGCAACGACTGGGAAGACGTAATAGCACACGAACTGTTTCATCAGTGGTTCGGAGATCTCGTGACTACCGAAAGCTGGAGTAATATTACTGTGAACGAATCCTTCGCTGATTATAGCGAGACCTTATGGAACGAATACAAATACGGAAAAGATGCAGGAGACGCAGTTAATTACGCAGGCATCCAGAGCTATTTGCAGCAACCGGAAAGCGCCGAAAAGAACCTGGTTCGCTTCTACTATGCCGATAAAGAAGATGTCTTCGACCAGGTAAGTTACCCCAAAGGCGGACGTATCCTGAATATGTTACGTCATTATGTCGGAGACAGCGCCTTTTTCAAGTCATTAAACCTTTATTTGACAACCAATAAGTTCAAGTCAGCTGAAGCTCAAAATCTAAGATTGGCCTTCGAAGAAGTGACAGGTGAAGATCTCAACTGGTATTGGAACCAATGGTATTACGGAAGCGGTCATCCAAAGCTGGCCATCGATTATGTTTATGATGATGCTGCAAAAAAAGTGCAGGTTGTCGTAAACCAGACCCAGGAGACAGGAAAAATATTCCGCCTGCCAATTGCCATAGACCTATATAACGGAGCAGTAAAAGCACGTCATAAGGTATTGATCGAGAATAAAACGGATACGTTCACATTCGATTACAATGGCAGTCGGCCCGATCTGGTAAATGTGGACGGAGAAAAGATTCTGCTCTGCGAGAAAAAGGATAACAAGACACTGGAAAATTACCTGCACCAATATAAATATGCGGGCGGCTATGTCGACAGACGGGAAGCGATCGAGTTCTGTAGCAAACACCAGGACGATCCCAAAGCAGTGGACCTGATGAAGACTGCGCTGAAAGACAAATATTACCGCATCCGGAATTATACGCTGGGGAAGCTCGATCTCAAGAAAGAAACGATCAGAACAACCTTTGAACCACTCATCGCAGAGGTTGCAGAACATGATGACAGCCGGGTCGTCAAAGCCAAGGCTATCGATATACTTGGCAATTTTGAAAATCCCGCGTACAAGAGCTTGTTCCTGAAGGCGACCTCTGATTCATCCTATTCAGTTGCCGGTAATGCGCTGGAAGCTCTCTCGGGTCTCGACAGCGTCCAGGCGCTTGCGCTGGCCAAGAAAATGCAGCAGTCTCCCGCTAAAGGTGAGCTCGCTTCGGCCATCTCCGCAGTAATGATCAAAGCAGGCGGAGAGAGCGATTTCGACGCGATTGCCAACAATTTTGAGAAAATGCCAACCAGCCAGAATAAGTTTGAGATGGTAATGCCTTTTACCAGCATGCTGACAAAAGTGAAGAATACTGAAAAATTCAAACGTGGCGTCGACCTGTTGATACAGTTCAAAGAGGCGATACCACAGGCCTATCGGAAACAAACAGACCCTTATTTCGATAATGCATTGAATGGGGTGGCTGCTCAGAAACAAGCCGGAGGACTGCAGGACCAGGCTGACTATATCAAAACAAAAGTAAGCGGAAGTAAAAAAGGATTCTAATTCAGATAAAAAACGAATTCGAACAAAAAGGCCCGGGATGATGAACCGGGCCTTTTTTATTTATCTTTTTACCAGCTGCCGCTTGCGCCGCCGCCGCCGCTATCCCCACCGCCAAAGCCTCCAAATCCACCCCCACCGCTGTCACCGCCTGACCAGCCTCCTCCTCCGCCTCCACCACTGCCGCCAAAGCCGCGGCCAACCATCGTTCCGATCATAAAAGGCAAAATACCGCTGCCGCGGTAAAGACCTCCTCCTCCCCCACCCCCGCCGCGATTACGGCTGATGAAGACAATGATCAGAATGAATATGAATGCAAAAAAGCCAATAACATTTCCACTACCACTCCTGCCGTGCTTTCCCCTTTTCGCATACCCCGCCGGAGCCTTATACTCTCCGGCCGCCGCCTTTATTAATGCATCGGCGGCAAAATTAAAGCCCCGGTAATAATTGTCCTGACCCGTACCCCGGAAATTTGGGACGATCTCATTGTCTATGATTGATTTCGCTGTGATGTCCGGAATTGCGCCTTCCAGACCTAGTCCGGTTTGTATATAAACTTTACGGCCTTGTATATCAGCCAGGACCAGGACCCCATTGTTGGTTTTTTTATTTCCTATGCCCCATGTCCTGAAAATTTTCAGCGCATAATCCTCGATAGCGTTGTCGCCAATGCCTGAAACAGTGACAATAGCGATCTGCACCGAGGTGCTATCGTCATAGGCGACTAATTTATGCTCAAGGGAAGATACCTGGTCACCGGTCATAACATGAGCGAAGTCGTTGACCAGCCGGGGTGGATCGGGCCTGGCCGGTACATCCTGCGCCCAAAGTAAAGTCGCCGGCAACAGGAAAAAGAGGACCAGTATAGAAAGATTTTTTTTCATTGCTTTATTTTCCAAATACAATATCGTCGGACAATTCATTTTCATCGTTTTCACGGTCATAAGGAAAATGCTGGTGTAACACTTCCCCGATGCCGGCCACCACCCCGGCTATCCCGCCGGCATAGTCGGCCTTGTTGAAATGGGAGAGAATAGTCCGCACCTGCTGCGCCCAAAAGGCTTGTCCGACTTTCTCATGGATGCCTTTGTCGCCAAATAAGGCCAGTTGACGATCACGCAGCGCTACATAAACAAGTACTCCATTGCGCGCAGTCGTCTTCTCCATTTTCAATGCGGCAAATACCTCGGTAGCCCTGTCCAACGGGTCCACAAAACGGCAGCGGCTTTCCACAAATACCCTGATCTCGCCACTGGTACGTTGCTCGGCCGCCTGTATGGCAGCTATTATCTGCTTTTGCTCAACCGGATTGAGTAAAGGCTTGCGGGATAAAAATGGAATAAACATGATTATCGGGGAGGATAAAGACGGCGGCCGACTCTTTAAATGAAGTCGGCCGCCGGTAGTTATTTGATATCGAAATGTATCTCGGGGGCGTTCTCACTACCAGGATCCGACTTATAGTAAGGCTTTTCGTGATAGCCGAAGATGCCGGCGAAGATATTGTTCGGGAACCGTTTTACCTTTAAGTTATAGTCCTGCACAGCAGCATTGAAATCACGACGGGCGACATTGATCCTGTTTTCCGTTCCACTGATGTCGGTCTGGAAGTTTTGGAATTGTTGTGTCGTTTTCAGATCGGGATAAGCCTCCGCTACGGCCATCAGCCGGCTGAATGATCCCTGCAGCTGGCCCTGAGCCTGCTGATAGCGGGCCAGGGAAGCAGAATCATTGACATCCACCTGCACTTTTGTTGCATTCGCACGTGCATTAATAACTTCCTTTAAAGTTGACTTTTCAAAATTGGCAGAACCTTCGATGACCTTAATAACGCTATTATATAAGTCTGTCCGGCGCTGATAGTTGGTTTCTACATTACTCCAGGCTGTCTTGACATTTTGATCCACCTGTATCAGTCCATTGTAGCTGTTACAGCCGCAACCTCCAAGAAACAGGATAAGAACCCCTATAACAATTAAGGTCAATTTACTCGTACTCATTATTTTAGATTTTAGGTTAACGGAGTAAAATTAACATTTTTGGACTCCCGGAAAACTAATTTTAGGCCGACAGCCCCTGTTTGTCATTTAATATGGGCAAAAGCATCGGCAAGCTGCCTGATCCTGCCGGTAGAAAGGCTTTCATTACCGGCAGCTATGACTATCCGGTACCGAAAAGTAACCGACTGCCCCCTTCCCAGCCGGTAGCCAAGGATCTGTTTGCCATTGCTGAATATTTTCTGCCCCAAAGGGTTAGCAGCAAAAAGACCATACCCCCGCGCGTGCCAGTAAGTGGGGTAACCAGGATTGCCGGGATGGTCAATAAGAGCAATACTTAGGGTATCATTTTGCTTTTTGCCATACAGCACGCACCAGGTGCCGCGCGTGCCCCAGGCACTATCGCCCTTTTTTCCTTCACTGGTGAGATAGGTGCCATTGATGTCGGGAGTATTGCCGGCAGCCACTTTCGTGATATTACCTTTGTCGTCGACAAATTCACCAGGCGTGCCGGAAGGAATTTGCAGCTCTTTAGTGACCCGCAGACCCAGCATCCCATCTTTGGCGTCCGGGAAGTTGACGTCAATATTGGCCCTGAGTGTCGTGTACCGATCGATAACGCGTTCGGCCCGGGTAGCGCTGAAGACATAGGTGGTCAGCTCTGTCAGAAGAACATTCTGATTCTGATCGGTCCAACGGGCCGAATATTTAAGGGTGCTCTTGCCTGCCTGAAGGATACTGTCGGTTCGGATCCACCCATATTGGCTTTTTTTCCCGGCGGCAATGGCATACGAATTATTCCAAAAGTCGAGGCCGTTTACATTCTCATAGTCAAACCAGAGGCCAAGATGGTGGGGGTGATCTACCGGTTCGCCAGGACGGGGAGCAAGCGGAAAACCACGCGTAATAAGCTGGCCGTCGGGAGCATAAATAGGATATAGAACGGGCTTTTCCAGGGTATCAGGATAAATAAAAGTAGTGAATGGTGCGCCATCTACGGTAATGGTTACGGTACGATGATCACGGTCGGCGGTGACGCCGATGGGTAGAGCTTGCGGCAAAGCCCGCAGAGATGTAAATAGTACCAGGATAACCATCGCCGTCCGGCAACGTTTTCGTAAATAATTAGATCTGGAACTGATCATATAACACGCATTTTTGTAGTAAGATATCCTAAATTAGTACATTTATCCAAACACACTTGCATATGACAACAACCCGCAGAGATTTTATCCGCAAAAGCTCCATGGCCGGCATGGCAACATATATGGGCTCATTAGGCCTCAGCGCCAGCAGTTATCGAAGGATCATCGGTGCCAACGACCGGGTACGCGTAGGGGTGGTAGGGTTTTCCGATCGTCACCGGAACGACCATATTCCTGCTTTTTTGAAGTCCAATCAGGAGATGAACTTCGATATTATCGCGGTGTCGGACATTTGGAAAAAAAGACGTGAAGAAGGGAAGGATTTCCTGGCGCAGCGTTTTGGGCATTCCATTCAGGCTTGCGCCAACAATGAGGAATTATATAATATAAAAGAGGTAGATGCAGTAATGATCAGCACCGCCGACTTTCAGCACGCCTGGCACACGATCGAAGCCGTAAAAGCAGGCCGCGACACCTATACGGAAAAACCGCTGGCGGAAACAATGGAAGATGCACGGGCGGTGTTGAAGGCAGTAAAAGATTCCGGAAAGATCGTACAGATAGGTTCTCAACGTCGTAGCGGAGCTAACTATCAGGCAGCTGCCGAATTTATCCAATCCGGCAAGTTCGGACCGATAGTCATGGTGGAGCTGACCTGGAACGTAAATCAGCCCGGACGCTGGCGCCGCCCTGCACTCGTAGCCCAGATGCGGGAGGAAGATACAGACTGGAAAAGATTCCTCGTCAACCGGCCGCATGAACCGTTCGATGCTCGCAAACACCTTGAGTTTCGGCTCTTCTGGCCCTATTCTTCAGGCCTCCCGGGACAATGGATGAGCCATCAGATAGATACAGTACACTGGTTCTCAAATTTACCACACCCGCGTTCGGTCTCGGCAAATGGGGGTATTTACGTATGGAAGGATGGTCGGAAGAATGCAGATACGATGACAGCAGTGTTTGACTATGGCCCCCTCGACGACCATTCTACCGGTTTCCAGGTAACCTTCACTTCACGCCAGACAAACTCCGCAGGAGAAACCAAAGAGATTTATTATTCGAATGGCGGAACTTTAAATCTGGACACGAACAGGATATCTCCCATTGGCGGATTGACAGAAAAATATGCAGAAGCAATGGGGATGCATGCAAACGAATTACCCGAAATCTCGCTGAAAGAGCTGGGGGAAAAGATCTCCACAGACGCAAGTACTGGCGGAGACCCCCTGACTACGGCACACGTCCGTAATTGGATGGAATGCGTTCGAAGCAGAAAACAGCCACATGCACCGATCGAGGCAGGGTACAATCACTCAATTGCAGTGATCATGGCGAATGCAGCGTACAGAACGGGAGAAAAAGTCACCTTCGACGGGAAAACGCAGGAGGTCATGGCCGGAGGTAAGATCTTTAAATACTAACAGCATCAATGAAAGCGCTGGTAATTACAGACAGGAATAACCCCCTGGTAGTTCAGGAATTAGCCGACCCGAAGGCCGGACCGGGAGAAGCCATTGTCAGGATCCACGCCGCTTCGCTGAATCATCGGGATGTATGGATTCAAAAGGGACAGTATGCAGGCTTGAAATACCCCATTGTCCCCGGGTCAGATGGGGCAGGAGTAGTGGTGGAGGCCATCCAGGACCAAAATACCGCAACCCGGGAAGATTGGATAGGCAGGGAAGTGATCATTAATCCTTCGTTGGAATGGGGACGGGCATCAGCCTACCAGGACCCGGGATCTTTTCGTATTCTGGGCCTGCCGGATAACGGGACCCTGGCCCAATATGTAAAGGTGCCGGTTGGCAATTTGGTTGAAAAACCGGACTTTTTATCTTTTGAAGAAGCTGCAGCATTGCCGCTGGCAGGAGTTACGGCCTTCAGGGCCTCAATGACCAGGGCACAGACGCAGGCAGGAGAGAAAGTATTGATCACCGGCATTGGCGGCGGAGTCGCATTATTTGCATTTCAGTTCGCGCTGGCATCAGGGGCACAGGTCTATGTTACCTCAGGCAGCGACGAGAAGCTGGATAAAGCAATGACTATGGGCGCAATGGGGGCTGTCAATTACAAGGCAGCCGATTGGGTCCAAAGACTACATGACCTGGCCGGAGGTTTTGACGTAACCGTAGACGGTGCTGGAGGAGATGGGTTCAACGACCTTCTCGATCTGGCCGCTCCGGGAAGTCGGATCGTGCTTTATGGTGCAACAAGGGGGAACCCTTCGAACCTGGTGACCCGCCGCATTTTTTGGAAACAGCTGAATGTGCTTGGGTCGACCATGGGCAGCCCGGAAGATTTTGAGGCGATGGCGGCATTTATAAGAAAACACGCGATCCACCCCGTCGTAGATTCGATCTTTGAATTCGAAGAAGGGGAGGCGGCCTTTCGATGGATGGAAGGCGAGAAACAGTTTGGAAAGATTGTGGTTAAGATCTCCGATTAAAAGGTCTAAAAAGAATAGCCCGATGGTTCTGCCAAAAAAGTCATAAGACCCATCGGGCTATTTCTTAATATTATGAGAAGTTACGCTTTCACCGCAGCGATACCGGGCAACTCTTTTCCCTCGAAATATTCGAGCAGCGCGCCACCACCGGTAGAAACGTAACTAACCTTATCGGCGTACCCGAATTGGTTGACGGCCGCTACAGAGTCTCCACCACCTACGAGAGAGAAAGCTCCTTTTGCAGTAGACTCGGCCACAGCCTTTGCAATAGCCTTTGTACCATGCTGGAACTTGGCCATTTCAAAGACACCCATCGGCCCATTCCATAGAATGGTCTTCGACATATGTATTACATTGGTAAATTGATCGCAGGCATTCTCGCCGATGTCCAGCCCCATCCAGCCATCGGGAATATTGTTGCTGGGCGCAGTAGAATCATTGGCATTGGCATCAAATTTATCGGCAATGGTAGAATCGGAAGGGAGATGGATACGGACACCTTTTGCTTCTGCTTTTTTCAGCAGCTCGCGAGCTGTATCAAGACGATCATCTTCGCAAAGAGAATTGCCGATCTTGCCACCTTCAGCTTTTATAAAGGTGTAAGCCATCCCGCCACCGATGATGATATCAGTCGCCCGCTCAAGCAGGTTTTCGATAATGAGTATCTTATCTGATACTTTTGCACCGCCGATAATGGCAGTAAAGGGCTTTTGTGACTGGTGCAATACTTTTTCCGCACTGTTGACCTCATTTTCCATCAAAAGCCCGAACATCTTTTTCTCTTTTGGGAAAAACTGGGCGATGACGGCAGTGGAAGCATGCGCGCGATGTGCAGTGCCAAATGCATCATTGACATATACTTCACCCAGCTTAGCCAGCTTCTCGGCAAAGCCCTTGTCGCCCTTTTCTTCTTCCTTATAAAAACGTAAATTTTCCAGCAGCAGCACTTCTCCGGGGCGCAGCATCTTTGCGGTAAGGACAGCCTGTTCACCGATGCAGTCATTGGCAAAAAGGACAGGGACATTTGCCTGGCCGGGAGCATTCAGCAGCTTCTGCAGATGAGGAACCAGGTGTTTTAGCGAATATTTTTCCGTAGGGCCATCTTTGGGTCGTCCAAGGTGGCTCATCAGGATGACGCTGCCACCATCTGCAAGGATCTTTTTAACCGTTGGAATGGATGCCCGCATGCGGGTATCGTCGGTAATCTCATACTTATCGTTGAGCGGAACGTTGAAATCCACCCGGATAAGGGCTTTTTCATTAGCAAAGCTGTGCTGGCTGAATTGGCTCATAGAAATTATTATAAGAAGGAATATTATAAAAAGGGCCCGGTCTGTCAACTGACAGACCGGGCTTATAGATGCAATCTTATTTAGAGATCAATTTCGCAAAATAGTGCAGGCTGCGAACGAGCTGGCTTACATAGCTCATTTCGTTGTCATACCAGCTGACAGTCTTGACCAGCTGCTGGTCTCCATTGGAGATGACACGGGTTTGAGTAGCATCGAACAGCGAGCCGTAACGAATGCCGATGATATCGCTGCTTACGATCTCGTCTTCGGTATAACCAAAGCTTTCGTTGGCGGCGGCTTTCATGGCGGCATTGACCTCTTCGAGGGTAACTTTCGTCTTCAGAACGGTAACCAGCTCGGTCAGGGAACCGGTGAGGGTTGGAACACGTTGAGCACCACCGTCCAGTTTACCCTTCAGGCTGGGCAATACCAGGCCAATGGCTTTGGCGGCACCCGTGCTGTTTGGTACAATGTTTACAGCTGCGGCGCGTGCACGGCGAAGGTCGCCTTTGGGGTGCGGCGCATCCTGTGTATTCTGGTCATTGGTATAAGCATGGATGGTCGTCATAAGACCCGTCACGATACCATATTTCTCTTCCAGGACCTGGGCCATTGGCGCCAGGCAGTTTGTGGTACAGGATGCACAGCTGATGATCGTTTCAGTGCCGTCCAGAATGTTATGATTAACGTTGAATACGATCGTTTTGAGGTCACCCGTAGCAGGAGCCGAGATAACAACCCGTTTTGCACCTGCAGTGAGGTGAGCAGCAGCTTTGTCCTTATCAGTGAAGAAACCGGTACATTCGAGAACAACATCTACGTCATGCTGTTTCCATGGAATTTCAGCAGGACTTTTCTGGGCATATATTTTTACCTCTTTGCCATTGACGACAATTGAGTTTTCAGTAGATGTAACGTCCTCTTCGAAACGGCCCTGCGCGCTGTCATACTTCAGCAGGTGAGCCAAAACCTTGGGACTGGTCAAATCATTAATCGCCACTACTTCGATCCCCTCCAAACCGTGAATCTGGCGGAAAGCCAAACGTCCGATCCGGCCAAATCCATTGATAGCAACTTTTACTGTGCTCATAACGAATGTTTTGAATTTTAAATTTTGAGGAAGCGAAGTTACAATATTGCGGGCGTTCGATTATGTAAATTTTTGGATATCAATTCAAAACAACGTCTAATTTTCTTAAATCCAGAGGGTTGGCAGGGCAGAATCGCGGTTGGAGATAATAGGAATATGACGATCCGGAGTATGCTAAATATTGCTAACATGATAGAGTCAGTTCCTAGCCGGACAAGGACGCAGCAGCGACAACCACTAAAAAATTGAGAACGAAGGATGTAAAAAAATTTGGCAGATTTTCATCTTGCCTATATCTTTGCACTCCTTTCGCGGAAAACCGGTAAGGAAAGTTCTAAAAAATGGCGCGTTGGTCAATCGGTTAAGACGCCTCCCTTTCACGGAGGAATGAGGGGTTCGATTCCCCTACGCGCTACATCTACAGGAATTTGTTAAAAGTCATCGGGCTGTTCTACCAGGAGCAGCCCTTTTTATTTCATCCTCAAATAGTTCTCGCCGAAGGCAATGTCAATTACCGTTCTCTTCCGAACAAAGTCTTCCAATCCTTTTCAAATGGGTCGTCTTTTGTCCATTCAGGCTGCTTATAATCATTGGCGATGTATTTGGCAGAAAGGATATAGGCCCGGATAAATTTGGTAACATACGCAAGATCCATATTTTCGACTTCATCGCTTACCCGGTGATAATGTTCCTCCACCGCTTTATCCCAATTCTTCATGCCCATACTATAGCACGGAGCGGGAATTCCTTTTTCAGCCAAAGGATAATTGTCGCTTCGCTCAAAAAATCGTTGCCCTTCAGGTTCAGGCAGGACGGCTAAACCATAGGCCAAACATGCCTTTTGAACAAGAGAATCGGCGCTTGTGCGGCCCAGACCAAACAGGCAAACTGCATGAGTGGTGTTATATCCGGCATTGTCCACGTTCAGATTGAAGACTGTGCGATCAAGGGGGACGAGCGGATGGTCAGCATAATAGTTGCTGCCGATCTCCCCTTCTTCTTCGGCCGAATAGCAAATAAACAAAACTGAGCGTTTAGGAGGAAATCGGGCAAAGTATTTTGCTGCGGCGATTACCGCTGCGGTTCCAGTAGCATTATCCCTCGCCCCGTTGAAAATACTATCCATTTTTCCATTCTCCGGGATGGCAGGATCAACCATTCCTGCATGATCATAGTGCGCGCTTAAAAGAATTACGGCATCGCCAGTATCCTGTTTATTATCTATCCGGCCTGGGACGTATTCGCCACATGGCTGGACATCAAAGCCAACCCGTCAAGCACATCGAAAATCCCACAATATGTCAACGTCGCCATCGGGATTCTCACAACCATCGGAGTAGCACTGGCGTTGCAAAAAGGAGTACCGGAAGCCCTTATGGTTTTTGGCGTGTGGGCGTTCATCGCTGGCCTTATCCAGTTGGTTCTCGGTTTACGCCGCCGGAAAGAGTTGGGTGGGCAATGGCCGATGATCATCAGTGGCGCCCAGTCCATGCTGGCTGGCATTTCCCTTTTCCTTCTGGCACACTCCCCTTCCATGGGCATCAATAACCTGGCTGGCTATTCAGCATTTGGCGCCTTTTATTTCCTGCTCGCCGCGATCCGACTGTCAAAAACGATAAAAGCAGCCCAATAGAAAGTTTTGGAAATGACTATCGCTGTATCCTTTTCCTGATCCGGCTCAGGGATGGATTGGTAATCCCCAGGTAGGAAGAAATATGATAGGCAGGGATGCGGTTGATAATATTGGGGTGTTCGTCCAGCTGTCTTATATACCGTTGTTCATGGGTGAAAAACAAAAGTTCCTCGGTCCTCGTTTGAGAATAGCCAGAAAACAGTTCCGCCACCAACCGGCCGAATTTCGCCCAGTTCACATACGTCTCGTATAAGCTGTAAAGATCCCGATAGGTAATATAAAGGATCTCAGAATCCTCTATCGCCTCGATAAAATAGCGACAGGCTATTCGGGTAACAAAACTTCGAAAAGAAAAAGATGTTCGTCTCGTCATCTGTCTCCGGGTTGCTGTAGTAGATTCGGAAAATTCCCTTCACCACCAGGCCCAGATCGTAGCAAACCACATACTGTATATTGAAAAACTCGCCTTTCTTCAGTTTGCGCAGTCGCCAAAAGGCCTGCCTGCAGCCAGATCTTTTTCGGTCAATCCCGCAAAGCTCGTCAGGTGCGCATCCAGGACCTCATAGTGTTCACTCATAGAGATTAAAAATAAATATTATCATATTTAGTGGAATAAATAAACTATGCAAAAAGAGTTCGTAAAACCGGCCTATGATGCAAACAGATCGGGCATGTCTCTCTGGGAGGAGGTCCTGCCTTTAGGATCGCGGTACAATACGCTTACAAGCTTGCTGAATAGCTGAGCTGTCGCAAAGGCATCTCCCAGCGCCGTATGACGTCCAGGCACTGTTATCCCAAAATAGTCGAATGCGTCCTGTGACGCAGTGAGCTTTCTTTTTATTTTCCCGGTCAGATACAAATAAAAAAGAATGGATGATGTATCGACAAAGCGATGAGAAAACCGCTGTTGAAAACTATTGCCATTCCGGGTAAGAAATGCATTCAGAAAGTTTACATCAAAATTGATGTTGTGACCACCCAAAATTATTTTTTCATCTCTCGAAAAATGAATTTCCAGGAACTCATCAAATTGCTGCAAGGCCAGTGCCGGTGACAGAGCTTTCTTTTTATGTTCGCTTAGGTTAATACCATTGATCTCCAGCGCCCTTTCGGTTACATTGAGCACTCCATCGTTGACAAGTATTTCTATCGACGCCCTGACCTCCAGCTCTTGCCATATGACAAGAGCAAGGGACAGCAGGCTATGCCTCGCAGGATCGGTCCCCCCGGTCTCCGTATCGATGAAAAGGATCTTATCAGCTTTCATTCAGTTTCTTCTTATTCAAAAAATAAAACAAGGACATCAGCCTTTCGTCTCCATAAAGTGTCCAGTATCTTTTAAATTTCACATGAAAGGTAAACCAGAGAATAGCCGGTGAAGTAAGGATAAGAGTAGCGATTTCATGGGATGCAGGAGCAATGAACACAGAAGCCGCTTTAAAAAAATAGATATAATAAAGTGTCGTGAAAAGGAAGATCAGCGACAGCGATCTGTATAAATTATACTTTGCCAGAAAAAAAGGGCCTAGTGTTTTTATATTCTCCTGGTTGCTGATGACTCCTGAGATCTTGGTGATCGAACGGTCATCGTCCGGATAGTCAATAGAAAGACGCGTATTCAGATTGTCTAAACAATTTTGTTTTAAGACCGCATCGTTTTGGAAATGATGAGGAGGACTGAAGGTGAAGATGTATTCGATCAAGGTCCTGAATGGCTTGAAAAGATCTTTAAATTGCAGGTATGCTTTTGATGAGGGCTGACGGAATATCCGGTTCCTGAGCCCGGTATAAACCCTTATCACCGGTTTATTTAGTCCTCTATCGAAGATGGCTGCCAGGAACTCGTACTTTAATCTGGAAAACACCTTCACCGTATGCCCCATCAGATAAGCCAGAATAGTGACAATCGTCAAAGCCGACTTCGGATAGCTCGTCCAATATATTTTCAAAATGTTCGAAACCGTTTTCAACGCGGATAGTATCACCGACTTGTCCACGGCACCAGGTGGCACGTTGGTTATGTCAACAAAAAGATATGGCGACAAAAGGATCAACAAAAAAATCGCTCCGGGTAGTATCAATCCCAGAATGTCGAAAAGAAAGTTTTCCAGTTTGGAGAAGAAATCATTCATCCGCCGGTAGATTTAATGGTCCCGGCAAGAAAAATACAGAATCTTCAAACACGCTGCGCCGGTAAACATTCCGAACTTTTGCACTAACTATTAACTATCCTTCGCCCGGACCAGCACAAACAATTGATTATCAAACTAAATTATTCCATTTTCAAGCTTTTTACCGGATTGGCAACAGCAGCTTTGATCGCCTGCCAACTGATCGTTAGCAAAGTGATCACAACAGCTGCCAGAGCCGCCACTATAAAAACAAGGGGTCCGATTCTTATCCGATATTCATATTTCAGCAGCCAGTCCTGGAGAAAATACAAGGCGATGGGGGAAGCAATTACACAGCTTATCAGAACGAGGACGACAAAGTCCTTGGAGAGCAGGAACCAAACCTGGGATACGGACGCCCCCAATACCTTACGGATGCCGATCTCTTTTGTACGCTGTTCAGCCATATACGCAGCAAGTCCAAAAAGACCCAGACAGGAGATGACTATGGCCAGTGTGGCAAATAGACCCGCTAATTTCCCGATGAGATTTTCAAGGCTGAACTTTGAGGCATAGCTCTCATCGACAAATTTATATAAATAGGGATACGAAGGATTATATTTCCCGAATATCGGGGCCATCCGGGAAATCGCAGTCTTCGTATTTACACGCGGCGCCAGACGATACGTAACGATATTTCCCCAGCCCGGATCATAGATAAAAATAGTCGGTGCCGCCTGTGAAAAAGGAGAGGCCATCAGCGAATTTTTTACCACACCAATAACCTTTACCCGCTGAGGCACGTCGTGCCAGGTAATCACCTGGTTGAGCGGTTCTTTATATCGCATCCTTGCCACTGCAGCCTCGTTGAGTATTACATTCAGAGAGTCGGCAGCAAGGTTGCCTCTCCAGTTGCTCCCCATTTTAAGCTGCATACCCATTGTTTTGAAATAGTCCGCATCACTGACGGCTACTGTTGCAAGGTCTAAAGATTCACCCGCCTGCTTGCCCTGCCAGTCATCTATCCGCTGTGAAGCCCAGATCTCGGTAGCCGGACTGGAAGATTTGGTTACAGAGGAGACCAAACCGCTGCTCAAAAGCTCGTCTCTAAAGGCATTGTAGTTTTTCTTCAGATCGCCGCTTGCATCCGTCATCATCAACCGGTCTGCATCATACCCCAGCGGTCTGTCTTTGGCATGCTGGATCTGCTGGTAAATGATAATAGTGCTTATTATCAGCGCTATTGAGCAGGAGAACTGCAGCACCACCAGGGCTTTCCTCGATAATGTCGCCGACCGTCCGGAATGAATAGTGCCTTTCAGCACCTTTACAGGATGGAAAGAGGAAAGATAAAAGGCGGGTCTGCTGCCTGCCAGCAAACCGGTCAACAGGACATAGCTTATCATAACTATCCAAAAAACAACATTTGTCCATGGAATAACAACGGTTGTATTAGTCAGCGCGTTGAACGCCGGCAGAGCCGAAACAGTAAATACAAGCGAAAAAATAAACGCGATAAATGTAATGGCAAGCGATTCGACCAGGAATTGAAAGATCAGGTCCTTCCGCTGCGAGCCGATTGCTTTCCTCACCCCTACTTCCCTGGCCCGTCGCTCAGATCTCGCTGTGGAGAGATTCATAAAGTTGATACAGGCGATGCACAGAACAAGAAAACCTATGATGCTAAACATTTTTACATAGTCGATAAACCCGCCGGCGGCAACCCCGTTTCTAAAATCCGAATATAGATGCCAGTCCCTGAGGGGATGGAGAAAAGCCTTTGATTGGTATAACTTATAATCTGTCGGGTTGTATTTTTCCAGCAGCCTGCCTAGTGCCGGCGCTACCTGGGCATAAGAGACGCCGGGTTGCAAGGCCACAAACGTTTGCCAGGAACTGTTCCGCCAATTGGTAATGTTGCGGCTTACCCAGTCATAATTCTGAAGTGAATAGTTAAAAGGGATGATAAAGCCGAACTGAAAACTGGAATTACCCGGGAGATCTTTTAACACCCCAGTTACCTTGGCATTGTAGTCATTGTCGATCCGGATGGTCCTGCCTACCGGATCTTCATCACCAAACAGGGCTTTCGCCGTAGACTGAGTAAGTACGATCGAACTTGGGTCCTTTAAAACGGACGACGCATTACCTTTTATAAACGGGAACTGAAATATATTAAAGAAGTCTTCTCCTGCCGACCCTCCGTGGAGATAAACCTTTTTATCTCCTACCACAAGCGATCGGGGGATGAACCAGTCAGTTTGAGCTATATATTTTACACCCGGCACATCATTTTTGATAGCTGCGGCTAATGGTAAGGGAGTATATGGTTGTGCCCCTATGCCTCCGTTGGTAGTTGTCCTAATCCAAACCTGGTAGGCCTGCTGGTATTCAGGTAAGAACCGGTCGTAGGAATATTGATAATACACCCATAGACCGATCAGAAGAGAAACAGTCATTCCAATAGCCAGCCCGAGAATATTCAGGGCACTATACACCTTGTTGTGGACAAGGTTACGCCAGGCAGTTTTGAAATAATTTTTAATCATAGCTCTCGGTTTATATAATTTTTGGGTTATATAATTTTTGGGTTTATTGACCATCCGAAAGATGGCACCAATTGTGCCCCTTTTACATACATATAAAAATCAATATATTACGTTTGAATTGCGCTGTTATACTGTTCGGTTTTGATACGACGAGTGTACCATTCCGTGAAAAGTAATTAATTAACAGTTTCACGCTGAAATAAATTCTAATCCTCGGTTTTATAGACGTATCTTACTTCCTTATCTTCCGGCTATCTATAATTAATTGATCCGCCGTCGCTAAACGCCATTATCGTATATGAAGAAACAATTAAAGGTTGGGGTTATTGATCTGGTATGCAAAGGTCCAACGAATACATTATGGGGAAAGATTATGTTTCCCAACCTGGCGAGTATCATGCCCCAGGTAATAGCTAGCTGGTGCGAACAGGAAGGTCATAAAGTAACCATGCTCTGCTATACAGGGCGGGAAAATTTTGACAAGGAACTCCCCGAAGACGTCGACGTCGTATTTATCAGCTCATTTACACAAGCAGCTTTGCTGGCTTATTCCCTAAGCAATTATTTCAGGACCAGGGGCGTGGTCACAGTATTGGGAGGCCCCCATGCAAGGTGTTATCCGGATGACGCTATCCGTTATTTCGATTATGTACTGGGCTTTACCAATCAAACAACTATTGCAGAGGTTTTATATGAATGCGCTCCACATGCCCAGGAAGGCCGGTATCTGACTACTGGCAAACAGCCAGTTCAATTGCCCGGTGTGAAAGAACGCTGGAAGTTCATAGAAGCGACCTTAAAAAAGGCGCCCTTACTAAAGATGGTTCCCATGATCGGCAGTATGGGATGTCCCTATACCTGTCCCTTCTGTATAGATTCTACCGTGCCTTATCAGCCGATGGATTTTCATCATATGAAAGAAGACCTCCGCTTTCTCCTCACCAAGTTCAAGGAACCAATGGTAGCCTGGCATGACCCGAATTTCGGGGTCAGGTTTGAAGAAAATATGGAAGCCATCGCCGCCGCCGATCCCGGCAAGAGGATCCGTTCCATCGCAGAAAGCAGCCTTTCCATTCTTACTGACAAACACCTGCCGATCTTTAAGCAAAACGGCTTTACCGCCCTGCTGCCGGGAGTAGAGACCTGGTATGAATTGGGTAATAAATCACGGACAGCTCAGACAAAGGGGGAAGAAAAGGTAAAACAGGTAGCCGAACACGTAAACAAGGTATTGGAATATGTTCCATACGTTCAGACCAATTTCGTATTGGGCCTGGACAGCGATTCCGGCTCCGAGCCTTTCGAGCTGACCAAACGCTTTATCGATCTTTCTCCCTCAGCATTCCCCGGATATTCCTTATTGACAGCCTTTGGCGAGGCCGCACCACTTAACCTGGGCTATCAGAAAGAAAAAAGGGTATTGCCTTTCCCATTCCATTTCCTTAATAACCACCTGGCAATGAACATAAAACCCAGGAATTACGAATGGGTGGACTTTTATGACAAGGTGATCGATCTTACAGAGTACTCTTTCTCTCCAAAGGCATTATACCGGCGTTTTACCTCCTCCACGAACGGGACAGCAAAATGGATGAACCTGATGCGTGCCGTATCATCGGAAGGCTACGGCCGGATCCGTTATTTCAGGCAGGTTCGGGACCGACTGGTGAATGACAGATCCTTCAGAGCCTATTTTGAAGGCGAAACAACTGAGCTGCCCGAATTTTACACAAACATCGTAAAAAAAGACCTTGGCCAGTGGTATGACTGGTTGCCCGAAGGAGCCTTGCAACATGACCAGAACGCCTATCTGCATAAACAGGCAGTCAGCAAGAAAGTCGTTATGGGGTAGTTGCATAATACAATTTTTCCATATGACTATCATAAGATAGCAAAAACCGGGTTTTCCAGGGGCTGAACGGTTGGTACTTTTGTTGCAGAAAAACATTTAATCATGGAAACGCAACAGGAAATAAATTACCAGCGGATTGCCGGGGCGATCGCATTCTACAAGCAAAATTTTAAGCAGCAGCCTTCCCTGGATCAGGTAGCGGAACATATTCACCTAAGCCCGTTCCACTTCCAACGTATGTTTAAGGAATGGGCCGGCGTTACACCCAAACAATTCCTGCAATACCTGACATTGGAACATGCCAAGGAAATGCTGAAGAAAGAGACGGGCGCTACTTTGTTCGACGCGGCATTTGAAGCGGGTCTCTCAGGGACCGGGCGATTACACGATCTGTTTATAAAGATCGAGGGCATGACACCAGGCGAATACAAAAATGGAGGAGAAGAGCTGGGTATCAATTACCGGTTTGCTCAAAGTCCTTTTGGCCTGTTGCTTGTAGCATCCACGCATAAGGGAATTTGTTATATGGCATTTGCCGACGAAGGAAAAGACGCTGAGCTCAGAACACTCCGGGAAAAGTTTCCCAATGCCAGCTTTTACGAGTGCGCCGACGATCTGCAGGAAAAAGCCCTTTCTATTTTCAGCCGGGATTGGAATAAACCTGCAGAGATCAAGCTGCATCTGAAAGGAACCGATTTCCAGATAAAAGTATGGGAGACGCTGCTAAAGGTACCGATGGGAAAGCTGACTACCTATTCCGGGCTTGCCAGTAAGCTACAGCAGCCGCAGGCAGCACGCGCGGTAGGCTCAGCGGTAGGCAGTAATCCTGTTGCATTTCTTATTCCCTGTCACCGGGTGATAAAATCCGATGGACAAATAGGACAATATCATTGGGGAAATACACGAAAAAATGCCCTGATCGGATGGGAAGCCACGCTCACTCAGACCGAAGGCTCTTAACGGGGTTGGACATCGCCGCCCGGATGGACTGCCAGCTAACGGTTACAACCGCAATCAGCAGGGCAAGCATCCCCGACAGGACAAAAACACTCCATCCAATTGAAATGTGGTAACCATATCCCAATAGCCATTTATTCATGACAAACCAGGCGACAGGAGCGGCTATGATAAAGGCTATAAGTACGAGCCAGACAAAGTCTTTGGCAAGCAGGGTGGTGATGCTGGCGACGCTGGCTCCAAGCACTTTTCTGACGCCGATCTCCCGGATACGGTTCTCCGCCATATAGGTCGCAAGGGCAAAAAGCCCCAGACAGGAAATAAAGATCGTAAGACCTGCAAACAAAGCCGAGAGTTTCCCCGTCTGCTGTTCTTCCCTGAATTTAAGGGCATAAGAATCATCCGCAAAGACGTATTCGAACGGATACCTGGGATTATACCGCCTGAAGATCTTTTCAGCTTTTTCCAGGTTCGCAGAAACAGAGTTGGCGGGATTGAATTTGATGTGCACGACATATCCGTATAACTTCGGTCCCGCAATGATCATGGGTGCTATGTCACGGGAGAACGGGGACTCGAGGATAAAATTCTTTACTACTCCTACAACATGCCACGATTCTCCTGGTCCCCGGCTGACAGTCATGCCAACCGGGTTTTTCAACCGCATCGTTTTTACAGCCGTTTCATTGAGCAATACAGCCGTGCTGTCGGTCGGATATTTATAGATATCGATGTCCCGCCCTGTGACCAACGTCGCTCCCATGGTCTTTGTGAAACTGGCATCGACGGTAAAGTTGATGAAGTCTGTCTTCTCATCCTGTTTGGTACTTCCTTCCCAGCTATATCCGTTTCCGTCACTCCAGTGTCTGGTGATAGGGCCGCCGGTTTTACTGACTGAGATAGCGGTACCGCTATTAAGCAGCTCGTTCTTTATAAGCTGGTAGTGTTCGATCACATCACCCTGGCCAAAAGTATAAATAAGGTTATGGCGGTCATAGCCGGCATCCCTGTTCTGACCGTATTGTATTTGTTTTTGTATGATCAGTGTGCAAATGATAAGCAGGATCGCAAAAGAGAATTGAAGGATTACCAGCACCTTCCGGGTAGAAACAAGCGCCTCGGCATTTTTGAAGGTTCCTTTCAGCACTTTTACCGGTTGAAAGGAAGAAAGGTAAAAAGCAGGGTAGCTGCCGGCCAATAGCCCGGTGAATAATACAAATCCGGCAGAAAAAAGCCATAAGTATGGATTGCCATAATCGATGACCAGTTGTTTGCCGACCAACAAGTTGAAGCCGTCCAGGCTAACGGACGCCAATACCATTGCAACTATAAATGCAAGTCCGGAGATAAGTATGCTTTCTCCAACGAATTGGGCTATAAGAAATCCCCTATATGCCCCGACTACCTTGCGGACGCCCACCTCCCGCGCACGCTTCTCACTGCGGGCCGTACTGAGATTCATAAAGTTGATACAGGCAATGAGAAGAATAAAACACGCAATGATACCAAAGAGCCGGACCGTTTTGATCTTGTCTCCGACAAGTATCCCATTCTCATTCTTGGAGTAGAGATGGAAGCGTGCCATGGGCTGAGTAAATACTTCAGTTGTCTCCGGATTCCGGCTATGACTGATGGTGATGTTTTTCACCTGCCGGTCAAAAGCTTCCTGAGAAAGACCGGGTTTTAACAGGACATAAGTATAAAGATGATTGTTGCCCCAGCTATCGCCATCGCTTTCCCAACCCAACCGGATACTGTAACTCCAGGGTAGCAGATAGTCAAAGGCAAAGGAAGTATTCGGCGGCAGGTCCTTAAGGACACCCGTAACAACAAAGTCAGCGATGCTGTCCATACGCACAGTTTTGCCCATGGCTTCTTCTGACCCGAAGAGACGCTTCGCCATTTTTTCAGTAAGCACTATGTTTTTAGGGCCGTTCATCGCGCTGGATGCTTCTCCTTTCAGCATTGGGAAGGGGAAGATCCTCAGAAAGCCGCTGTCACAAAAGGCCCCCTGACTGTTGATACGTTTTTCCCCAACCGTAGCAAGGAAAGTGACATTATAGTACCGGGTATATTCTTCGACGCCCGCATAGTCTTTTTTGAGAGTGGGTCCCATCGGGCTGGGCGTATTATTCCAGGCCCAAATACCGTCGGCGCCTTTATCCCTGTTGTACATCATATAGATTCGATCGGTCCTGGGATAGAACCGGTCAAAAGAGAGCTCATTTTGTATCCACAGCAGGATGAGAAGGGCACTGGCCATACCAATGGCAAGACCAGCGATGTTGATGATAGAAAAACCTTTATTCCGCAGTAGATTGCGGACAGCGATTTTCAGGTAATTTTTGAGCATGCTATTTTAGCCACGAATAAAATGCCAGATTCTTAAAAATCTGGTAGCCAATAATTTGCAAAGCAGCCACAAGCCCAAAGTGTTCGGCTTCGAGACAGAAAATGTACGATTATTCAATCAGTCCGTATTACCCGGACAGGGTTGGTCAGCGCTGCCTGGACAGCCTGGAAACCTACGGTGCCGGCTGCAATGATGACAGAAAGAAGACCGGTAAGCCCAAATATCCACCAGGAGAGGTTGATGTGATAGGGAATTTCCTCCAGCCATTGGCTCATGAACCACCACGCCACAGGAGAAGCGATCACAAAGGCAATGACAACCAGGACGAGGAAATCTTTTGATAATAGGGTAATAAGGCGCATAATGGAAGCGCCCAATATCTTCCGAACACCCACTTCGCGGAGACGGGATTCAGCCATATAGGCGGATAGACCAAACAATCCCAGGCAGGAGATAAAGATGGTCATTCCGGCGAAAAGGGCAGCAAGAGTACCGATATGTTCATCTGCAATCAGTTTTGCCGTATCATATTTTTTGGCAAAGAAATATTCGAATGGATAATTGGGATTGTATCGTTTGAAAATGGCACTCAGCCTGGCTATATTGTCAGAAGTATTGTTGTGCGGGTTTAATTTAAAGGTGACGGTCCCGAACCAGCTATTAGGTCCCTGCTGCCTGTTAGGA
The DNA here is from genome assembly GCA_035492595.1 of Puia sp. GTDB lineage: Bacteria > Bacteroidota > Bacteroidia > Chitinophagales > Chitinophagaceae > Puia. The sequence continues at coordinate 60,056 of DATJJA010000244.1, read as the reverse complement.
CCCTGGATCACCACCGGATGAATGCGATTGTAGAGGGAGCCGGTGACGAAATCCTTTATCACTCCAACGACATGCCAGGTGCCCTCATCATTTCGAAGGACCTGGCCAACCGGATCGGCAAACCCCATTTCGCGGACAGTCATTTCTGTCAACAGCACCGCATTCGAATCGCTGGGATATTTCCCGATGTCGATGTCCCTGCCGGCGATCAAATGCAACCCTATAGTTTTTACAAAAGTTCTGTCAGTCCGGTATTCGATGACTTTTACCTGTTGTTGTTCCCCCTTGCCCTGCCATTCGTAACTGTCATTGGTCACCCAGATCTCTGTTATCGGTGAATTGCTACGGGTAATATCTGTCACGGTTCCGCTATTGAGCAGGTCGCGACGGATAAGATCATAATTCTTTTTGATATCCCCCTTGATATAGACAAAAGCCAGGTTGTTTTTATCATAACCCGAATTCCGGTTGGCGGCATAAACGAATTCCCGGTAGATCACGATCGTGCAAATAATAAATGTAATTGCAAAAGTGAACTGAAAGACCACCAGTATACGTCTTGGCGTAACCAACGCATGTATTGTTTTAAAATGACCACGAAGTATATTGATCGGTCGAAAGGCAGAAAGATAAAAAGCCGGGTAACTGCCGGCCAGAAGACCGGTAAAGATGATAAAAGCCGCCCCCGACAACCAGAATAAGGGATTGTCGTATGGGATGACCAGTTGGGTCATGATCAGCTGATTAAACCAGGGAAGGGTTATGATCACAATGATAAGTGCCAGGACTCCGGCCAGACAGGCAATGAGCAGAGATTCCCCAAGAAATCTCCCTATCAGAGACCCCCTACCCGCTCCCACCACCTTCCGGATGCCGACTTCACGGGCCCGCCTGATGCTGCGCGCCGTACTGAGGTTCATATAATTAATACAGGCAATCAGCAGGATAAAGCCGGCGATAATGGCAAGCATCCTGACAAAATTGATATCGCCGCCTGTAGCTTCGCCGTTTATGAAGTTGGAGTACAAATGCCATTTGCGCATGGGGTGAAGAAATACCTCAGCCTTTGTCTCCGGCGCATGCGAACGGATCAGCGTTCGTAAGCTGATATTGGCAATGGTTTCCGTGATACCTGGTCTTAGCAGCACATAGGTATCGATCGTATTTTTTTGCCATTCGGGAATGTTCCAGCGTACTTCGCCGGTATAAGCCCACGGGATCAGATAATCGAAGTGGAACTGAGTATTGGGAGGCAGGTCCTTCAGGACACCGGAGACCGTAAAACCAGCCACGCTATCAACACGGATCGTATGCCCCAAAGGGTCCGTTTTTCCAAAGAGTTTTTTAGCCAGCGATTCAGTGATGACAACCGAATGCGGGTTTTGCAGAGCAGTTTCTGTATTACCTTTTAGCAACGGAAAGCTGAAGAGGCGGAAAAAACCGGGGTCAGTAAGAAAACCCTGCGGTGCAAGATTTTGGTCGCCCGAGGAAAAGATAAATGCCCCCACCCAGTTCATCCGGACCACCTCTTCCACTTCATGCCGGTAATTAGCCTGGATCACCGGTCCCATAACCATGGGGGTTCTACCATAACATTCGATTTGCCCATTGAAGACAGCACGGCTGAATACCTGGTAGACCCGATCACGGTTCCTGTGAAACTGGTCAAATGTAAGTTCGTTATGGATCCACAGCAACAGGACAATGGCGCTGGCCAGGCCAATGGCGAGGCCTGAAATATTGATGGCTGTAAATCCCTTGTTACGGCGGAGACTGCGCCAGGCTATTTTAAAGTAATTATCCAGCAGGTCCACGTGATGGATAATGCGGGAAGCCAGGCTTTGACGGGACTGCGCCGGCTCGGTGGCCACAGCAGGTGAAACAGTTGTGGTCGGCACAACCCGGTTGCCAGCGGATTGGGTACTGTCCCCTGCCGCCTGCCCTAAGTCTTTCAGTGCCATGCGGGTAAGATGACGGCTAAATGCATCTTCCGTTTCTGTCTGGTCTTTTTCTGATTGACATTTCCAAAGGTCGGAAAGCAGCTGAAACGAATACGTGAGATCAGGATGTTGCTGCTGCAATAGCTCCAATTCTTTCTTTTCCTCCTCCGTGGCTTCACCCGAAAGTTTGCGGGCCATCAGGTGCCATATACGGTCCTTTTCTTTCATATACGCGGAGGCGGCTTTTTATTTCTGTGGAAAGATAATCAAAGTTTTCGTCCTGCGCTATGGAAGAGAGATCAAGGTCAAGGCTGACCTCAAAGCTGACACCATCGCTTTGGATTTTTAATTCATGCCTGCCGGGATAAAGCAGATCAAGTCTGCGCCGGACATTTTTTAGCCCGATGCCGCTGCTATGGGACACGATATCGATACTGCCGGGAGATTTGCTATTGGAAACGAAAAAGCTTAGCCATTGGCGGTCGACTTTTAGCCTGATTGTTATCCAGTTCTGCAAGCCGGGTTCCTTTGAAACATGCTTAAAGGCATTCTCGACAAAGGTCACTAACATAAATGGAGCAATGCACAATTCATCACCCGGATAGTCATCCAGCTCAAGTGATACCCGTACATTGTCGTTTTGCCGGAGCTTTTCCAGCTCGATACAGTTCTTCAGATAATCGATCTCTTTACGCAATGCTATCAGGGGAACATTGCATTCATATAACTGATAACGCAAAAGATCGGAAAATCGGGCCAGCGACCCGGAGGCGGTATCAGGCTTTTTATGGATAAGAAAGAATATTGAATTGATGGTGTTAAAAAGAAAGTGAGGATTGAATTGCTGCTTAAGAAAATTGAGTTCCGTTTCCAATTTCTCTTTCTCGAGCAGTTGCTGCCGTCTTTTGGTTCGGATCCAGACCCTGGCCATTTTGATGCAAAGGCTAAAAGTCAGGCTCGCAAATACGGCAGGCATCGCATTGCCAAAGAAGTAATAGCTGCAAAGACCCGGTCCATACAATTCGGAAACCGTACCATGGGCCAGAAAAGCCGTTACATAATATCCGGGAACAATACATAGCGATGCTCCAAATAAAGTAGCGATCAGTATGAAAACGTAAGCCCTGAACCTGCCTTTTTCAAGAAATCGGGGAATGAGTACATATAAGTTGAAACATACAGCCAGCAGCAGTATTGGAATATAGAAAAGTAATTTTAAAATTAACGGGGACATCTTCTAATCTACACCTATTTTCCGAAGGGAAAACCCGACTTATTTGAACGGATATTATTTATTGATAAGCAGCCGGCCTGAGTATATGAAAGGTAATCAGCAATTATCTGCACCCGGTGAGCATTCCCGTTTTTTTAATCTTCGCCGGACTTGTTTCTTAGCAGCATGAAAAACATATTACTTCCCTTTTGCTTCCTCTTTCTTTTGTGCAAAGTATGGGGCCAGAAGGTAGACACCAGCCAGCTTAAGACCATAATAGTCCGGGGAACAAAGCCATTGTTCCAGCAACAGATCAATGGCACCGTAGTCAATGTGGGAAACAGCATTCTTACAAAAGGAAGCTCCGTCCTGGAGGTTTTGGAACGTAGCCCTGGAATCGTCATCGATCGAAGGAGCAATGCCATATCGCTAAACGGAAAGAATGGAGTGCTGGTTTTGCTCAACGGCAAGCAGCTGCGAATGTCCATAGACCAGTTAGTTGACCTGCTGAACAACATGCCGGCGGATAATATCGAAAAAATAGAGTTACTAACCAGTCCCCCCGCGAACTACGACGCCGATGGGAACGCAGGCATAATCAACATCGTGTTAAAGAAAGACAGGCGGAAAGGAACAAATGGTTCTGTTTCCCTCGCCGGCGGATATGGTTACAGGGAAAAAGGATCGGCTAGCCTGAACCTGGCTCATAATTCCCGCAATATCGATGTCTATGGTTCATATTCTTTTTCGCATGATCGCTCCGCCATGGACTGGCATGCCAAATCCACACAGGACCTCCCCGTGATCGGAGGAGCAACCTACGCAGATTTTTTAAGTGTAATCAAACCTGTCTCCAACTCGCATAATGCCTCCTTGGGTTTTGATGTCCGGGTGAACCCCAGAACTACCATCGGCAGTAGTATCAGCTATAACGACAATCGCGTCGCCGTTGCAACGCATAATCTGGGTACGTACATTGTCCTGCCCGATTCGCCGCTTTTTTTGGATGCGACTATCAAAGGAATCAACCACTGGAAAAACTGGATGGTCTCATTTTACGCCGAAAAGAAGATCAGGGAAGGAGAACGTATCAACCTCGATGTGGATCTTCTGAGTTATAAAAATACTGATCCAACTGATGCCCTCAACTCTTTTGTCAATGCCAAAGGCGAGCAGGCTGGGACGAATGATACGCTTTCCTCACCGCATCAAAAAGGCACATCGGATACAAGGATACAGGTGGGGGTAGGCAAATTTGATTATACAAAACAATTGAGCCGGAAATTAAGGTTGGAAACCGGTGTGAAAGGGACTTATACCAATACTTCGAGTGCATCCGGCATAGAAAGTCTTCTGAGTGATACCTGGGTAAGCAGGGACGGTACTTCAAATAATATGATTATGAAGGAAGGCATTGGCGCGGCCTATGTGTCTTTCAATGCCGAGCTTGGTCCATCTACAAAACTCGTTGCGGGGCTTCGGTATGAGTACTCGGATACCCGTATGGACAATCCGGAAAAACAACAGCTTATCACGGAGCGAAAACTGGGCAAACTGTTCCCGGCCATTTTTCTTTCCCGAAAAACAGGTGAACGGTCTGAGCTGCAATTGTCTTACACGACAAGGATCAGCAGACCATCTTATAATGATCTTGCTTCGTATGTGATCTATACGGGCCCCACGTCTATCGAGACAGGCAACCCCTTGTTGAAACCGACTATAACCAATAATCTCAAGCTTGGCTATGTATACCGGGGGTATTCATTTTCTGTCCAGCTCAGCAGGGATGCTCACCCGATCGTGCGGTACCAGATCGCATCAAGCGCAGACGGAGTCCTGATGGCCCTGACACCGGAGAATCTTGTGTATCAGAACAGCCTCCTTTTACAGACCAGCCTGCCAATAAAAGTCAACAGCTGGTGGACGATGAATTATACGCTTACAGGAGGATGGCGTTCTTACAGGGAGAATTTTACGCCTGTACCGCTGGATAAGATCTGGTTTGGATACTCTGGTAATTTCAGCGGGTCTTTCCGGCTGCCGCGAAGTTTTTTCCTGGAGGTTTCAGGATGGTATAATTCAAGAAGTTATGACGGATCAAAAAAGACAGATGGGTTCGGGGCTTTAAATGCAGGCATCAAAAAAGAGCTGAAGAATAACGGAGGATCTTTGCAGCTGTATATGACGGATATCCTCCGGACAACAACTATCGTCAATTACTACGGGACTTTGACGCAGGAGTCTTTTTCACTAAAAAGCAGGGTTCCATTCCGACCGGAGTCCAGCAGGTCACAGGTAATACGGATCAGTTATTCCAGATCGATCGGGGGTGGAGGCCAGGGGAGGCGTAGAACTGGGGCACAGGAAGAACGCGACCGGGTACGGGAGTAAGATCGACCGGGACGGATCCTCAGCCCGATCATTTGCCCGGAGGACTGAATACATCGGCGCTGATAGGTTCATGGCTGATGGAGGTGGCTGTATAGACAATCGTCTTCTTCCTGTAAGTATATTCATACTTCAGCACAACACCGGGAATCCCGGAGAAGGCCGGAAACAGATAGTAAAAAGTGGACTTTGAACTCTCAGGATAATACCAGGCTGTTATCTGTCGGCCGTCTTTTAGCCTTATGACCGCCTTTTTACAGATATGCTTGAGAATATGCACGGTGTCGTCTGAAAGGTGGCAGCTGGAGCCATTGTATTTGTTGTTGTATTGGCTCCACTGACCCGGACTAAGAACCGTTCTTTGTTTGCTGCTTCCGGACTCTTTGATGAGCGTGACGTTTTTCAGCCCTCCATTGTCAAAAACAGCAAAAATGCTCTCGATACGCATCAGACTGGCAAGACGCAGCCGGGCCTCACGTTTACCGGCAAAAAGGGTTTGGATACCACCATTGTAGATCTCGCCGATCCCGCCATTATCTTTTTTCAGCCGCAGCGAAATAGAATAAGAAATGGTAAGATCAGACTCCGAAAAGGGATGACCCGCAGGATTCGGTAGAGTAAAAGCTGTCGCCGAAAAAAATAATATGATTAAAACCAGTCTCATTTAAAAATAAATTCTGCCAGGTCGATCGGATCGGCAGGGTTAAGGCGCAAGGCGCCATCAAAACGTTTTTCGTCGGCCTTTTTCCAATATTCCAACCTTTCTTTCATCTTTCTTGCCCTGCGGGTGGGTTTCCCATTGGACCGGGTTTTATACATTTCCCTTATCATGAGAGCAGCCTGTTGCGAGATCACGATATTTGTGTACTGGTCGACGGTTATTTTTATTTCTTCCCCCACCTTCTCCAGGTAGTTTCCGATCTCCGGATAACGATAGCTTGTAAAAGTAAAAAGAGGATCGTTATCCACCAGGCGCATCGAGTGTCCATCGAGATGTAATGACCCGATCCGGTCGTGTTTTACTATAGCGGATGTTGCAGAATCGGTTTCAGCTGCTGGCAGGTCTTCTGATGAGACAGCGATTGCGGTCCGGCTGGTGTCAGCGGACTTCAGACTATCGGCCGTTTGGGCAGATGCAACGGGAACGTTCTTTACAGTAACATTGTCCTTAGGAGCTGGCGCCTTACGAGTGATCGTTTTGTAGATGGCTGTGCCGGTAAGCAGCAATAATAAGGAGGCTGCAATACTTCCATAGATAAGTCTTCTCCGGAAAAGCTGCTGCACTTTGCCCGTCACCCCGGATCGTTCCGTCATGGATTTCCTTATGGTACCGGTAATGGCTGTTCGCAAAAAATCAGGCGGGGTAGCTTCTTCCTGCTGTAATCTCTCCAGGACGCTATTGTCAAACAAAGATTCCCGCACACGGCGCTGCAGCTCCGGTGGAGGCGGCGTTTGATGATCCCGCAAATGAAACCATATGTCCGGGCGTTTGTCCATTAACTATTGATCAGCATTTTTTGCAGCAAATTCCGTGCTCGAAATAATTGAGACCGGCTCCCTTCCTCGGAAATATTGAGCATACCCCCGATCTCTTTGTGATTGTATCCCTCTACCATATAAAGATTAACAACGGTGCGATATCCGTCCGGTAATTTCCGGATCATTTGCATCAGATCATCGTTTGTCAGCTTATCGTATCCCGACAGGTCATCGGCGGCCTTATCAAAGTTTTCATTCAGTGAAGGCAAAAGCAGGTTTCTCTTCTTGATGCAATCGATACAGGTACTGACAAATATCCTTCTGGCCCATCCTTCGAATGAACCTTCGCTGCGAAAGGAGTTAAGGTGTTTATAGAGTTTCACAAATCCTTCCTGGAACCAGTCGTTAGCATCTTCGCTGTTGCCTGCATAGCGTAGACATAAACTGTACATTTTGCCGGCAATAGCATCATATATCTGTTGGAAAGACCTTTCATCTCCTCTGGAAGCTTTCTCAGCTAAGACTTCAAAATGGGGGTTCGCGTTGCGTGCGGGATCCATACCCGCAAATATCTATTTTTTGCTAGATATTTCCTATTAGACGACAAGGCATTAACAAGGTCAGAGCTAATGGAAATGGGTATTCTGATTTTTCAAATAAATGGCTATCAGTTTATTAAATGTCAATTAATTATTTTTTTACAGCCCGCGAAACGCATGTGCCTCTCAGACAGTCTATGTAAGTATGATCGCAGTGATGATCATGCGATCTCCCTTCGCTTTATCGCAGTAAAGCGTTTAACCCCGCGCGGTATCATCTTCTCCGTCGCCCCATGAACACTACTCTGAAATGGTATTGCATTTACCATTTGTCAGTCTTCACTTATTGTTTACAAAAATTAAAGCAAGCAAAAACTATACATAGTTTATGAGGAGAATATTTTGTATGTCATTTCTGGCAATGGCCCTGACAGGTTATGGCCAGGTCAAACCTTCTATTATTGGATTCAGTGCAAATGCAGTTGATTTTGTAGGTTCAAAATCCCAGTCCGGAACGTACGATCCTGGTTTTTCAATTATGTATTGGAAAGGGATAAACAGGAAAATGGATTTTTCGATACGTTATAATGGCTTGTTCTCAGAGTATTCCAAAGTACAGGATGGTTCTTCCGAATATATCAACGAATTCGAGGGCTCCCTCCATGCACGTCCGATCAATGATGACCATCTGTTCTCCCCTTTCCTGTCTGCGGGCATCGGCGTAGGGAACTATGGCAACCGCTGGGCAACCTATACACCACTGGGTGGCGGCCTTCAGCTGAATATGCTGGGTGAAGGATATATTTTCCTGCAGGCTAATTACCGGGTCAGTCTGCAAAACAAGAATCTCGACAACAATATGTTCTATTCGCTTGGCTTCACCTCACCTCTTGGTTCCCCCAGGGAAAAGCCTGTAGTGAAACCACTTCCCCCACCACCGGTTGTAGAAGTCAAAGATCAGGATAAGGACGGGGTCCCGGATAGTCTTGATGCCTGCCCGGACTTGGCCGGTCTGCCGCAGTTCAATGGTTGTCCCGACTCGGACGGGGATGGCATACCCGACAAAGACGACAAATGTCCCAATCAGCGGGGTATCGCCAAATACAATGGCTGCCCTATACCTGACAGCGACGGGGATGGGATCAACGATGAAGAGGATAAATGTCCCCATGTGACAGGCGTTGCCAAATACCAGGGTTGTCCCATACCTGACAGGGATGGAGACGGAGTGAACGACGAGGAAGACAAATGCCCGGATATCGCAGGCGACGCTTCTAATCATGGCTGCCCCATTGTAAAAGAAGAGATCAGGAAAAGAGCGGATTATGCCGCTCAGCATATCTACTTTGCTACTGCCAGTTATATCCTTCTGAAAAGGTCATTCACAGGCCTTGATGAAATAGCCGGGCTGCTGCAAAAAGATCCGGGGCTAAAGCTTTACGTGGACGGATATACAGACAATACCGGCAAGCCGGAAAAAAATCAGGTCCTTAGCGAGAACAGGGCTGGCGCCGTAAAAAAATATCTTACCGGGAAAGGGATCGAAGAAACCCGGATCATTTCAACAGGACACGGACAAGCCGATCCCGTTGCAGACAACAAGACAGCCACCGGCCGCGCACGTAACAGACGTGTAGTCCTGAAGCTCGACTACCAGTGATCTTTTAATCCAAAATCATAGTGCCATGGAAATTAACGACGAGGAACTCAATCAGGAAAGAACGCTTTTGAACGATCTTGAACAAAGAAATATCAGGGCCTTTATGCGACTATATAGAAATTACAGCGAGGACCTGCTGATCTTTACCTATAGCCACCTCCACGATCGCAGGGTGGCCATAAAGATGGTGGAGGAATTTTTCGAGGACTTATGGTCAATGGCAAAGTTCACGGAGATAAACCCGCCGATCTATCGTTACCTCGTGGAGCAAATGAGATTCATCATAGAACAGAAATCGATCTTCATCACGAAATGATCACATCAAAAAAATTAAGGTTATGAAGTCACTATTCTTCTCAGGGATGTGCATTCTTTGCACGACTCGGCTATTTGCGCAGGCATATATCGGAGAGACTGAACTACGCAGCACAAAGCAGGCCGCAGCATTCATCCGCGTGCCTTATGACAACGACCCGGTCGAAGATGGCTTAAAGCAGTATATGATGACCAAAGGCTTTAAAAGTACAAGTGTCAACGGGTTCGTCCTTTTCAGAAGCGTCCCGCTGGACGGAATGGATACAGTCCTCAATGACCTCTACTTCAAGGCAGATGCAGCCGGCCGGAAAGAAAAAGATATGACGATATTAAGTCTGATACCTGCAAGAAGAAATCAGGAATTTCCGGGACGTACCCTTGCTGATAGTTCGAAGTTGGAGAAAGCCAGGTTATTTCTAGATAGCCTGGCTCCTTTTATAACCTCTTACAATACCCGCCTGCAGCTGACCAGTCAACAGGAGATCCTGGGAAAAGCACAGAAAAAGATGAATAGTCTTAGAAGTGATAGTTCCGACCTGCAGAAAAAGATAAGGAATTTGCAGACGGATCTGGATCAGAATCAAAAGGACCAGGTTAAGGCTGCTGCCGATCTGCAAACGAGCATCAATGCAGACGACGACACAAAAAAGAAATATCAAAAGCGCGTGAATAAAAATCTCGACGAAGAGAGCAGTCTGCAAAAGAAGCTTCGCAGGACAAAACAGGACCTGCAGGACAAGATCAACGAAATGGAGAAACAGCAAGAAGAAGTCAACAAACAACAACTGGGACTGAATGCTGTACGTACCCGCAACATCTAGGCTTCCAGCAACTCTTTTATTTGCAGGAGGATCGGGGTCCAGCCACCTCCGGCGATGGTCTCCGCATATCGTTTGTCTCCTTCCGCGACCATGCTGTAATCACCCTGGGAGACGGTAAGAAGAGTATGACCATTTTGCTCGGAAAGGTCATAAGTGACAGTAAGATAGTTTTCAGGGAGATCAGGGACAGCGGGATTGTTGGGATCGATGGTAGTATAAATAAGCCGTTTCCCGGGTTCGATCTTTATGATCCTGCCTTTTACAGCCACCATCTCCAATCCGTTGAAATTTCCTTTCCAGAGAAGGGGGCTGCCTGGCTTCCAGTCGGACAGCGCTTCGCAGCCGAACATATACTTTTTCGTCATTTCGGGATTGATAAGGGCATCCCATACACTTGCTGCGGGGGCCTGAATAGTGATTGCGTTAGTGACGATTAGTGGCTGGCTCATACTGGTTATTTTTTGTTGTAGCAATAGTAGCCCGATTTTGAGGATCGGGATTGCATTTTACGGATTTTTTCTGCTGGAATCGGGAGTAATGCCAAACCGTTTCTTAAAAACATTGTTGAAATGCTGGGGAGTGGAGTAGCCAAGTTCGAAGGATATCTCGGCAGCGGTCTTTTGTGTATCCCTTAAGTATTGTTGCGCCAGTAACAAACGCTGTTCGGTAAGATATCCAAAAACAGTGTTATTAAAGATCTCCTTAAAGCCACGCTTTAGTTTGTATTCGTTAATACCTACTGACCGGGCGATCTGGACAAGGCTTGGTGGATCACTTAGCCGTTGATTGATGAGGTCCCGGACAGCAATGATCTTTTCCTTGTCTCCGGAGGTCTTTACAAACTCCTGCTTTTTGTTCATGGCGAGGTGGCAGGATTCGGCACAAAGGACAAGCAGCTCAATACTTTTGGAAAGGAGGAAAAGCTGTTGCACATCGCCGCTATACTGGTTATTGACGATCTGGTGGACTACCTGCTGGATCTGCGGGTCTACGGCGCCCCACTGGTCCGAGAGCAGGATGCTTTTGCCGCTGGCGATGTGGTCGCCAAAGCTTTTCAGGAGGTCGCTCGCTCCCTCTGTAAACCGGAGAAAGATCTCACGGGGGAACTGGATCCCGAATGTCTCCAGTTCGGTGGTACGCGGGTCTACCGTCATGTCAAAGTCTTTCGAATACATGATGTTGTGATGACCGCCGATGAGATGGAAATTGGTATCCAGCTGCCGGTAATGAAAGCTGTAATTACCCCTGAGCCCGATGTGGAGACGCACGACGTCGCTGATGGCGCTGCTTGCGCTAAAGGAAGCCAGCTGATGAAACCGGGATACAGCGTGGCCCATACGAATGCCATCGAATTCCCAGGTGAGGGAATCACGGGTCCCTGCTTCGTTGACAAGTTGGTGACGCTGTTCCATAGGACAAAGGTATGGAAACTAATGCGCTACTGGCCCATTGCTGACCTTGATCCCGTCTTTCCAGACAGAAGAGATGGTCCGGGTATTACGGATATCTTCCAATGGATCCTTGTCGAGAATGATCAGATCCGCTTTTTTGCCGACCTGCAGCGTACCCCGGGTCTCCTCGATATGTAATAATTTTGCTCCGTTACTCGTTGCTACCGTAATAGCCTCCAGGGGTGTAAGACCCGCTTTTACCATCAGCTCCATCTCCATATGCTCAGAGAAACCCTGGGCCCGGATAGGGCTTGCCCCGGCATCAGTTCCTAATACGATAGGGAGTCCGGCATGATAAAGTTTTAAGAGATTTTTCAGGGCGACCTCCAAAGCTGTTTTCTCCTGGGGCGTAACAGGGCTTTTACTGATCTTATTCTTGTAGGCAGCACTGGTGATCATTTCGTATACACCTGGTTCCAGGGAATTGCGGAAGAAAGGATCATCCATCCAGCCGGGATTGCCTTCGTAAACGTAGGCAAACTCATCCAGGGAAAGAGTCGGAATATAAGTGACATGCTTCTTTTTTATTTCCTCCAGTAGAAAATTATCTACCTCCGCATCACGTATGCTGTGAGCTATGATATCGATACCGGCCTCAACGAGCTTGTAGGCGTCTGATACATGGTAAAGGTGGGCGGCAACACGGATATTATGTTTATGGGCCTCCCTAATGATGGCAGTATAGATCTCCGGTTTCATGATCTGCTCCTTCGCAAATTGTCCGTAGAAATCATCTACCCACATTTTGATGACATCCGGGCGGAAGGCAACCAGTTCCTGCACCTGGCGAACAGCTTCCTCAGGTGTCTCAGGGCGATAGACATGGGTCATCCCCATCCCTTCCGGAGGCATGGCGCCCTTTACACCAAATCCATAAATAGCAGAGAACATCGTGGCACCGGGGATAAGGCCATTTTTTGAAGAATCGCGTATCGCAACCCCCGCAGGTTGTTCCGTACCCATGGAAAGAATGGCGCCCACACCATAGTCCTGAAAACGGGCCAGCTGATGGCGGACGTTTTCCGAAGTATAGTTTTCCCCGCTGGTAGAAGTGCCTTTCAGGTTGCCGACATGGCTATGGCAGTCGATGATCTCCGGCATGATAAATTTGCCGCTGCAATCGATCTGGATAGCATCCGAAGCCGGTTTTACCTTACCCCGGGTAATGTTGGCTATTCTGCCATTTCGAATGATGATGGCAGTATGGGGCTGCGGAGCCCCACCTGTCCCATCGATAATGGTAGCATTGAGGAGTATGGTCTCGTGCGGCTGGGCATACAGGCCGGCAGTAGCCGCAACCAAAAGTATACAGGAAAGGATTGCTTTCATCCGCACATAATTATTTCTCAATTGCCGGATGGAACCTCGCTGTTCATCGCCTTGTACGCTAAAATTTGTCATGCCCGGTTTCATAAATAGTAGATTGAGACTCTAAGTTATGAGATTATGCAATATCAATGCCCCGGGGCCGGCGCAGGACTCAGCCCGGTGGCAATACCAATACGGTTCCAGCTATTGATATTGATGATGGCCATGATGATCTGGCTTAGATATTGTTCATCAAAAAGCCCGGCAGCTTGCTGGTAAACATTGTCCGATACATGGTTGCTGATGAGCGTTACTTCCTCCGTCAGGGCAAGGATAGCTCTTTCTTCAGGGGTAAAGAATGGGGTCTCCCGCCAGGCGTTGAGGGCATAGATCCTTTGCTCGGTCTCCCCGGCTTTGCGGGCATCCCGGGTATGCATGTCGATGCAAAAGGAGCAGCCATTGACCTGGGAAGCCCGTATTTTGATAAGGTCCCGCTGAGTTTGGGTAAGACGGGTCGATTCGACGTATTTGTCCATTGCGGCCATAGCGCGATATCCGGCGGGCTCTGCCTCATTGATCTTGATTCTTGTGCTCATAATTTTATCCTTTATTGATGACGCAAAGCTCGCAAGGTCGAATAACGAAAAAAATAATCATGATTAAGAAATTGAGGGTGGGAACATCTATAGTTAACGGGAGCTACGGCGCGTGGCAGGTCTACTCTTGATCTTACTGACAAATTCAGGGGTAAACCCAAGGTATGAGGCAACCATGTATTGAGGTACACGCTGAATGAATTCGGGAAAAGCCTCATTGAAGTGATGGTAACGTTCTTCGCCGGAAAAAGTATAGATATAGAGAAGATTTTGCTGTGCAGCCGCGTACGCCCGCTGAACAATGAGCCTGAAGTAGCGGTCCAGTTTCGGGATCCGGTTACAAAGGTCAGCAGTGATGCTGTGATCGAGAATGGCAACCTCGGATGATTCGATGGCCTGTATATAAAAGCGTGAGGGCACCTGCCAGTCAAGGCTTTGATAGTCGGTGATCCACCAGTTCTCAATGGCAAACTGGACGATCTGCTCTACCCCGTTCTCCTGGATAAAATACATCCTGAAACACCCTTTAAGCACAAAATGATTGGCCGGACAGACCTGCAGTTCCTTTAAAAGAAATTCCTTTTTCCGGAGCTTTTTATGATGGAGGACATTTACCAGGATATCTTCCTCTTCTCCCGTGAGCGCGACAAATCTTCTGATATGTTCGAGAAGCGAATTATACATAGTTGCGACAACAAATCTATTTACCTTTATAGTATGAAACAACTACTTTTTATATCCGCAGGCAAAACATTCCCCGAAGGGGCTTTTGCCTTTCTTAAATTCCTCAGACAGCATGAATCCTTTCATGTAAAAGGGCTATTCTTTAGCCCTCTGGATTACAACGGCATATACAGCGCCAGTTACGCGCCAGGGTCAGCCCCCTACGTACGGACGAAAGACAAGGAAAGACAGGCGGTTGCCGAACACAAAGCCATATTCGCCAGGCTTTGTGAACAGGCAAACATCCATTTTCAGCTGCATGAAAATGACGAACCCTGGAGCAAACAGCTGGTTGCAAAAGAAAGCCGCTTTACGGACCTGGTTGTGGTCAGCGGAGAGGCATTTTACGCTGAACTGGATGCCCAGGAGCCGAACCTTTTCCTGCACGAAGCCTTACGTGAAACGGAGTCTCCGATAGTGGTCCTGCCGGAAAATTTTGCAGGTTTCGACGAGGTCTTTTTTGCCTATGACGGCGGCAAGGAAAGCTTATATGCGCTAAAGCAATTCAGCTATTTATTCCCCCAATACTCCACCCTGACCGCTGAAGTCCTGTACATTAAGGACGAAGAGTCGGATAGCCTGCCCGATGTAGATCTGCTGAAAGAATATGTCGGGGTTAGATACGACAATATTGGTTTCTCGAAACTACATTTCAAGGCATCCGAATTATTTCCGACCTGGATCGCGGATAAGCAGAAAGTGTTGTTGGTAAGTGGTTCGTTCGGACGTTCGTCTCTTTCCTATATGGCGAAGCGGAGTTTTGCAGAGAAAGTGATTCGCGATCACCGCTTGCCCATCTTCATCGCGCATTTTTAATCGATCGATAGCTGGCGATCGACCGTGGTCTCAGAATGCAAATGGATGCTCTTAGTGATCCTCTCTTTTCCGTTAAATACGACGACCTTGTAATCACCATCTTCCAGCTGTGAGAAGTTGAACAGGTTGAAATACTGGTCTCCGGTTGTATTCTCGGAAAACAGCACGTCGTCGTTCTTAAGAATACTGATGCTCATTGCACGGCCCAGCGGATTGAGGACAGCAATGCGATATTTCAGGTTTGCCTTGTCCTGTTGCTGAATACTCACCTTTAAGCGAGCCACTTCGCTGGAGTCTACGACATTGCTGTACTTTGCAATGTGCCGGATCGGGCTGTGGTAGCTTTGTGCAGATGCTGAATTACTAATAGCAAATAGAGAAAGAATAGCAAATGCCTGGACGGCATAAATTGTACGGGTAATCATTTCCTGAGTTTTTCTGTTTCTAATTAGGATAGAAGCGCTTGTATCTTTTGACGTAGCAAAGATCGATACTATATGTTATGCGAAGATTACACGGCCGTTAAATATTGTTAACATTCACATACCCACTTTCGGGGAGGCAGGAACGAAGAAAAAAACTCTCATATATTACCATCTCCACACTTTCATTTTTTATCGCGGGAGACTTCACAAAAGATGATTGTTTTTATAAAAACAGGTCGTCGAATTCTGGCTTGACGACCTACAAATGAGATAGATTATTTTTTTATATACCACTTTCCGTTTCACCGCCTGGCATACCACTGAAGCAGGCTAGTCCGGAAGCACAGTGCCCGGCGATGTGGCCAGGTGAGGATTGCGCCAGAGGACGAGCCGCCAGGCGAGCTCAGCAGAGGCGAGCATAACCAACGCAAGGACAACCGGGATCGCCATTTTTTCGGAAGACCAGATGGCGCCGGATAAGGCTATGACATACACGCCGACCGGAAGCATGACCATCAGCAGAAGCCCGGTATTATTGAGAGGTATGCGGAAAGGCCGGGGACGCAATGGTTCCCTGCGGCGAAAGGTCAGCAGGGTAAGGAATTCCAGGGTAAGACCGGCTCCATAGAGGATGATGTCCATAACGACGAGCTCGGAGAAAGTAAACAGGATAAGAATGCTGACGATAGCCGAAGAAGCAATAATAGAGACATAAGGAGTGTTGAACCGACGATGCTGGGCACAAAGCCAGGAAGGCAGCAGCTGGTCGTCGGCCATGACCTTGGGAACCCGGGATACGGATAAAAGTACAGCCGAATAAAGACCGAGCGCGCTGGCCATCCCACCGGCGGCTATAAGCATGCCCAGCCAGCGCCCGCCGATGATCTCTCCTACAAGCGGGAAATCCCCTTCTTCAAAGTTTTTGGTGTCGATCCCGGACTGATGGACGGCCAGTGTAGCAAGAATGTATATGGATACAACAAGCAAAAAGGCCAGGCAGACCGAAGTGAAATACGACCGGACGGGCCGTGTTACCTCCCCCGCATAGGTTGTGGCATTGTCCCAGCCGATGAAGTTCCACATCACAGTATACAGTCCCATGCTAAGTGTGGAAAAATGAGGGTCCCGGATCGATGGGGCAGGCATGGATAGCGGTACCTGATGAACGAAAAGTAATCCGACGGTCAATAAAAAGGGCGTCATTACCAGGATACTAAGCACAATAGATACTTTCCCGACGGGAACGATACCGATTATATTAAGTAGCGCGGATGCCCAGATGATGGCCAGACAGACCGGCACTTTATAAAGGGCCACCGCAGGGAAGAAAAAGGCTGCATAGGTGACAAAAAGCACGGGATAGATCGCCAGGTCGCAAAAAGTGTAAAGCCAGGTCCACCACCCTTCAAAAAAAGCCCAGCGGATGCCAAGGGCATTTTTTACCCATTGATAATACCCACCCGTGACGGGCATAAGGCTATTGAGCTCGAGGACAGTAAGGATAGTAGGGATATCCCAGAGCAGGGGAGTGATCAGCAGCAGGAGGAGTGCCCCATGGGTCCCGACATACGAAAACAGCGGCTCGAGGCCATAGGGGCCGCCGGAGACGGTGAGGAAGATGACGGCAGCGAGCTGCAGCGGACGGAGTTTACCCGGAGTGCGTACCCGGCGACCTGCGTCCGATGGATCTGGCATTGGGTGCATGGGCATAAAAATAGCATATATTGGAATATGACTAACCTCAAAAAATACCCCTTTTACCTCCGGAGCACGGTGATCCTGTTTGGATTGATATTATGCTCATATGCACTGGCCAACCTCCGCGGCATCCTGATCCCCTTTTCTTTTGCACTGTTTCTGGCCATTTTGCTAAACCCTCTCGTGGATAAGCTCGAACATTGGAAACTCCCAAAGGTGGCGGCTATCCTGGTAGCGCTGGCGCTCGCAATTGTAGTTATCGCGGGGATCTGGTATTTTCTAGCGACTCAAATGATGCATTTTACCGACCAGCTGCCGGCGCTGGAGAAAAAGTCGAACCAGCTGATGGCCAATCTACAGCGGGACCTTTCTTCGAAGATACCGCTGGAAAAGCAAAACCAGTATATCGGTGAGGCGAAAGCAGGTATCAAGCCGCTGGTGGGGCAGCTGCTGGGGTCGGTGTTTGGAACGCTGACAACCGTTTTTCTGTTGCCCGTTTATACCTTTCTGATAATCTATTACAAGACCCTGATAGTAAACTTCCTTTATGAGATCTTTGCAGAAGAGAACGCCCGTGAGGTAAGTACCGTGCTGAAGCAGGTGAAGGGAGCCATCCAGAGCTATATGTACGGGCTGCTGATCGAAGGGCTGATCGTGGCGACCCTCAATACCATTGCGTTGATGATCCTTGGCGTTCAATATGCCGTCCTGCTGGGGATACTGGGGGCCATCCTGAATGTACTGCCATTTATCGGCGGTGTCATCGCAATCGCATTGCCGGTGATCGTGGCAACGATCACAAAGGACGGGTTCAATACACAGATCGGGATCATCATCGGCTATATTATTATCCAGTTTGCGGATAATCATTTTCTCATCCCTTACATCGTATCTGCAAAGGTGAAGATCAATGCCCTGATATCGATCGTGGCAGTGTTGCTGGGGGGCGCGGTGTGGGGTCTCTCAGGAATGTTTTTGTCTATCCCGTTTATCGGGGTGCTGAAGATCATATTTGACAGGATCCCCGAAATGAAGCCATGGGGAAGACTGCTGGGTGATGAAGTCCCGGTACACAGACCCGGACGCCCGAGGGTAAGGGTACAGACGGATTAGGCAATATAGTGCGGAACGAAACGGCTGAGGTTGTCAGTGACGAGATTTTGGGATTCGCGAATACCCATGCCGGCAGGCTCCTGTCCGATGATCCAGCTGCCGAGGACGGGGAAATTGCCGTCGAACTCCGGGAGAGGATACAGTTGCTGGTAAATATACCCTTCTTTTCCATAGGCGCCGCCTGTCTCCTGGAGCAGAGTATTGCCGCGGACAAGTTGGATATTGGCCCCTTCCCGGGAGAGAATGGGTTTTTTGACATAGTCGGTAAGCCGCCCGCTATCAAAGTAGGCCGGCAGCAGGTAAGGGCAGTCAGGATAAAGTTCCCAAAGGATAGGCAGGATAGCCTTATTCGAAAGGATCATTTTCCAGGCGGGTTCTATCCAAAGAGTTTTGTTCTTATCCCTCAGAATGTTGGAGCCGAACTCCTCCCCTATCATCCATTCCCAGGGGTATAGTTTAAAAATGTTGCGGATAGGTTGGTCCTCCATATCCATAAAGACCTCTCCGGAAGGATCCCAGCCAATGTCATCTATGAACAACAAACGCGTATCCAACCCGCCCTGGATGGCGCAATCGCGCATATATTCGGTATTGGTAAGATCTTCCAGCGACTGTTTTACACAGGAGAAATAAAGAGGACTGGGGTAGAGATAATTTTTCAGATACCGCCAGTAAGCAATAAGCTTGTCATGTATGCTGTTGAACTGGTCCTTATTTTTGTCAAAATCCTGCAGCCAGAACCATTGTATAATGCCCGCTTCATACAAACTCGTGGGTGTGTCGGCATTAAATTCAAGCAACTTTAATACGCCATCCCGGTATGCAAAGTCGAAGCGGCCATAAATGGCGGGATGATCTTCCATCCAGGTTTTCTCAATGTAGGGAACAAACGATTCGGGGATGGAAAACCGGCTGTAGAGCTTATTGTCCATGACATGCTGGACAGCGCCCAGACAAAGATCCCAGAGTTCGGCCGATGCTTTTTCAATGTATAGGATCTCATCCATTTTAAATTCATAACAGGCTCTTTCATCCCAATAGGGTACATTCGTCGTATGAAAGCCAAAGCCAAGTTTTTCTACCGCCTCCTGCCACTTGTTACGGGGTTGGATCGCTATCCTTTTCATGTTGCTGTATGATATGTTATGAAGATACTGAATAACCGGAGCCAAAACCGCCGCGGACAATGCCTATCTTACCGGTATTGCCGCCTACATTACCGCGTTCGCTGATTGCGCCGGAATAATAACCTGCGCGACGATAGACTCCGTTATAGTAATTGCCGTAAGGCCGGAAGGCATAGAACCAAAGGGCCGCATGGCCATAGTTGAAGGTCCGTGTATAGGGAGCAGTAGAGTCACTGCGCACATAGACTCTGTTGCCACTTTGCCAATCGTTGGACGGGCGATGACAGGAAGCCAGAGCAGCAGTGATGAGTATGAGTTGTATATGTCTTGTCTTTTTCACTTTACGGTAATGAATATCTGGTAATCTTTTTTTACACTGACATTTTTAGTGTCCCCATCCGAATTTTCCGCCTCCGTATTGAGCATTCCCAGGGCAGGCACCGTATCCCTGTGCTCCACCGTCGAATATTCTTTATAATTGACCCACACTTTATGCCGGGTAAGTACGACGTCATGCGTACTGTCCGCGTGTTCTACGGAGACAGCCGTTTCGATAGACCCGGCTTTGTCGACCGTATCCGTCGTATCTTCATTTTTACTGTTACAGGCGGCAAGAAGAAGGATGGAGACGGACCAGATTTTCGTTGTCATGTGTCAGTTGGTTAGAAGATGTAAAGATACCAGACAGCAGAAATGCAGGAAATGAAATAGGGAATACCGGATGCGGGCTCAGACAAATGGAAAAGTATGGATGATGAATGGCACCCCACCCAATTACAGGAGACTGCGTTCGTAATGCAGCGCAGGGATCTCAACGTCTCGGAAACCCTTTTTCATAAGACGTGCCTGGAAGGCTTGCTGCACGTCATATTCGCCGTGAACGATGAAGAGAGCCCTCACCATTTGAGGATCCTGGCAGGAGAGGAATTGACTCAGATCCTCAAAGTCTCCGTGTGCGCTCATGCTGCGGATGCTGCCTATTTCTGCATGGACTTCATGGAGGATGCCGAAGATATGGACCTCTTTGGCGCCGGCCATCAGGCGGCCGCCTAAAGAATGGGGTTCGCAATACCCTACCAGTAAGATGGTATTCCGGCTGTTTTCGATGCTGTTGCTGATATGGTGCTTGACCCTGCCGGCATCGGCCATGCCGCTGGCGGAAATAATGACACAAGGCTTGTCGCGATAGTTGAGAAGCTTGGACTCTTCCACGCTCTTGATGTATTTGAGACCTTTGAAGGAAAAAGGATCATTGTCCGTCTCGAGTATCTTTTGGATCGTCTTATTGAAATACTGGGGATAGCTCTTGACAATTTCAGTAGCTGCTACGCTGAGAGGACTGTCTACATAATAGTCGAGGTCGGGAAGACGATGTTCTACTTCCAGCTGATTGAGGGCGAAGAGTATCTCCTGTGTCCGGCCGACGCTAAAAGCGGGAATGATGAGCTTGCCTTTTTTCTGAACACAGGTTTTATCGATCCATTGCAGCAGCATATCCGGCGTAGTATCGGCCGGATCGTGCAGGCTGTTGCCATAGGTCGATTCTATTAATATATAGTCTGCCTGGGGGAATACCTCCGGTGAACGAAGGATAACATCCCGGTATCTGCCTACGTCACCACTGAAGGTGAGATGGGTTTCTTTTCCGTCTTCCTTTATTTTAAGATGCACGGCAGCGCTGCCGATGATGTGACCGGCATCCGTATACATGACCTGTACGTTCTCATCGATGGTAAACCATGTCCCATATTCTATCGTAACAAAAAGTTCGATGGCACGTTGTGCATCCTCTTCGTTATACAGGGGCTGCAAATAAGGCAGTCCTTCGGCTTTCCGCTTCTTGTTCGCGTACTTCACTTCGTCCTGCTGGATGCCTGCGGAGTCTTCAAGCAGAACGTTGGTCAACTCTTTTGTCGCAGGTGTACAAAAGATCTTTCCACTAAAACCGTCTTTCACGAGCTTGGGGATCAGGCCGCTGTGATCGATATGGGCATGCGAAAGGATCAGGTAGCTGACTTCGGCAGGCGTGAAGCCCCAATTGCGATTGAGCACATCAGTTTGGGCTCCCATACCCTGGAACATACCACAATCCAATAAATATTTTTTACCATTATTTAATGTGAGGAGGTGTTTGGAGCCGGTGACAACACGAGCCGCGCCGTGAAAAGCAATTTTCATATTTTACCCTTCGGGATTTAATTTACTGATACTTATTTCCTTTCTCTGACCTTGAATGACCAAGTTATGTAAAATTCCGCGATTATTTCGCCGGCGGGATTGGTGCCGACAGATCGGATCCTGACGATCTGTGCCTCACCGGTAGAAGAGGCCCTGGCGATTGCGTCTTTTATAGCGGGACCGTCGACACAGACAAAAGTAGTGCGGCTGACTGCCTTTTTATGAAAACTGGCCTCCATATTTATGACAAGCATGGAGACCGGTGGATTTCTTTTATAGATTGCGGCCATGGCGAGCACACCGGTACTCATCTCGGCAGCCATACCGAGACAGGCAAAATAGGTGGAACGAAAAGGATTACGCGTAAACCATTTAAA
Source organism: Puia sp. (assembly GCA_035492595.1). GTDB lineage: Bacteria > Bacteroidota > Bacteroidia > Chitinophagales > Chitinophagaceae > Puia. Next base: position 37,889 of record DATJJA010000244.1, on the reverse strand, counting down.
GGGAACGGTGACGGCGCAGCTGGTCTCGTCAGCTATGGCGACACGGATACCCGAGAAGAACGCGCTGGGGATACGCATCAGCAGATAGAGACGGAAGCGGATGGGGCTGCGGAGCAGACGGACGAACTCATCCATAAATTATTGTTTACTGATTTCGACGATAGTGGCAACGACGCTATTGGCATCACCATCGACGGTGAACTGCATATTGCCTTTGGCGGAGCTTTTGAATTTGACATTATGGATCAATTGGCCGGCGAGGACGGCATTCAGCCGGCTCGAATAATCCTGGCCGGCGTTTTGGGACAGTTTGTTGTTGATACCATACCAGTCCAGCGGCTGTTTGCTAACGACTACTGCCATCTGGTCCCGCGTGCCGATGGAGTCGGGCATCAGGCTTTTGTCTTTGGGGAAGAGGCGATAGCCGGTGATGCCACAAAAAGGAGAGTATTTTGTTTTGGTAGGTATATCCGTTCGCGGGTAGGGAAAAAGGGTATAGCTGGTACCGTCGGTTTCTTTGCCAAACACATACACATAACACTCTGTCGAATTCCGAACCTCCATTTTAAAACGGGTGCCCATTTTGACGGGGGAGATCGTTTCAAAGATATTCCCATTTTTTACCTGTAAGGGGACATAGTCACCGGAGATCGTTTTTTTACCTTCATAATGGACCTGGACAAGGCCTATTTCGCAGGCGAAAGGTGTAGCAGCAGCAGCGCCCGTCCTCTCCATCGGTTCAAGACCATAGGCCTCCCGAACGAAGTATCTAAAGTCAGGATAGCGCACCCAGGCAAATCCATTGTTCCCCCACTTGGAACTCCAGCTGTTCATAATGAGGAAAGCTCCGCCATATTTTCGGTCATCATACCCTACCACACACTGGGCATGGCCTCCGAAGCCCATCATTTGCCTGTCCTCGGCAGTAGGTGTCCAGACATCCTGTCCAAACATAGGCTGCATATAGCTGCCTCCGACCATCATGCCGATGACGACGGGAGCGCCCTGCGAAAGGTTTTCTTTTATAGCGTGGAGATCGATGACGTTGTTGCGATCGCCAGGTGTCAGTCGGTTGAATCCGCGCATCTTGTACTGGCGGGCCAGTTCCAGCAGTTGCTGATCGGGCTGACGCGCGCAGTCCTGGTCGTCGTAGGGAAACTGGGCATAGGGGACAGATCCGCTCTTGGTCATAAATTCCATGGCTCTCTCGATATATGAGCCCTGGCAGTTTTCGAGACCGATCTGGTTATACAGGAAGGAAGGACTGTATTTCAACGTGTTCGGATCCTGTCCGGTGCGGGCTGCTTCTGCAATGGTGCGGGCGCCGTAGGCGCTGCTCCATGCGACACAACTGCCCTGATGTCCCTGGTCGCCGACGGCTGGAGCATATTTCTGCAGATTGACGGCCTCAGGAAGCGGGTTTTTGGTCGTGTCGTCTGAAAGGGACTCATAGATATTCGCTTTCTCGAATTGTTTGGGATCGAGGTAACCGCCTGTCGTGAGCTGCTGGGCTATCTGTTGAATGCCTGCGCCTCCACAACCGGCGCGTCCAAACAAGAAGTATCCCCCTACGACGATAACTAGTAAGAAAATGAGGCCACGTCCGCGGAAGAGACCAAGCAGCAGCATAATGATCCCAATGAGGCCGCCGCCGCCCCCGCCTCCGGAGTTAAAACCTCCACCTCCGCCACCTGAATCGTCACCACTGTTGCTATCGGGGTCCTGAGGGTCATCGACCATACGAATAGGGGGCATAGGAGAATTTTTTGATTACCCTAAAATAAGGAAAAATTATGCTATGTGCACGCTTGTTCTGACAAGGCGCTGGGCCCTCATACTATAAATGTCCTTAGAGCTCTATTTGATTGCGGAGCAGATCCTCAAAGACGTCCCGGCGGCGTATGAGGCTGGCCTCACCGTCTTTGACGAGGACTTCGGCTGGTTTATAACGGGAGTTGAAATTGGAGGACATTTCAAAACCATAGGCGCCGGCATTGCGGAATACGAGATAATCTCCTTCGCGGACTTCGTTGATAGTGCGGTCCCAGGCGAAGGTGTCGGTTTCGCAGATATTGCCGACGACGGAATAACGCTTGGGCGTACCGTTCGGGTTGCTGATATTCTCGATACGATGATAGGCGTCGTAGAACATAGGCCGGATGAGGTGATTGAATCCGCTGTCAACGCTGACAAAGGTTGCGGCGTCCGTTTGTTTTATGACATTTACCTTGGTGACGAAATAACCGCTGGCGCTGACAAGGAATTTGCCGGGTTCGAACCAGACCTGTAACGGGCGGCCACCGGGATTGGGATGGTTAGAAAAGGCTTCGTCAACTTTTTCCGCAAGAAGCTGGATATCGGTTTCCGAATCGCCATCTTTATAAGGCACTTTGAATCCGCCGCCAAGGTCGATAAATTTCAGGTCTTTGAAGCTGGGTATCAGGTCAAAGAGAATGGCTATGCCTTTTACAAAGACGTCGACGTCTTTTATCTCGCTTCCGGTGTGGATGTGCAGGTCGGCAATATTGAGGTCGTACTTTTCAACAAGCTGCAGGATCTTGTCGGTCTGGTCGACGGGGATGCCGAATTTACTCTTGTCGTGTCCCGTAGAAATCTTGAGATTGCCGCCGGCCATGATATTGGGTCGAAGTCTGACGCCAACCGGATACTCATGCCCGAATTTTTGTCCGAACTTTTCCAGGTTGGAGAGGCTGTCGATATTGACGATGATGCCAAGGGAGACGGCTTCTTCTATTTCGTCAAAGCCGATGCCATTGGAAGTATATAAGACCCGGCTGGGCGGGAATCCGGCGTGCAGGGCCAGCCTGGCTTCGTTGATGGAACTGCAGTCGACGTTGGCGCCAAGGCTGCAGATATATTTTAAGATGTTGACGTTGGTGAGTGCTTTACAGGCATAAAAGAACAGGGTATTGCTGTTGCTGAATGCAGCGGTCAGCTTATTGTATTGCTCTTTTATCTTTTCAGCGTGATAGACATACAGCGGGGTTCCGAATTGTTGACCGAGGCTGATCAAATATTCCTGAGATAATTGTTCTGACATGATTTGGATTGCCTGGGGTTTTAGTGATCAGTGTTCATCCGATGTGTCGGGGTTGCGTTCATGAGGCGGCTGTTCGCCGCTGTCATCGCCATAGTCGTCCTCGCCGCTATCTTCACCGGACCCATCTTTACCGCTGTCTTCACCGGACCCACTTTTACCGCTGTCTTCGTCGGACTCGTCGGAGGCGGGATCGTGCGGTGTCGCATCATCTACGTCGCCTTCTTCATCGCTCTCGGAAGAAGGCTCGCTTTCGGAGCTGCTTTCGCTGAGATCGGACCCGGTTTCGAGATCATTCCCGATGGAGGCCGCATCGGTATCGGCGGTCTCGTCGGACTCTTCGGCGGCAGTGTCCCCTACCTCTTCGGCTGCACTTTCCTGGGATTCGGTTGCTGTGTCCTCCCCGGTTGTGCCGGATGCAGCCACAAGCAATTCGCCTGTCTCTGTAACGACAAGGGGCACTTCTCCTTCCGGTGTAAGTATTACCTCGGCGGGAGTATGGTTGATAAGAGTAGGTTCGACGAGGGTCTCAGCAAAGACTTCTTTGAGCTTGGGCAGATCGGCAGCGGAATTGATACCGAAATAATCCATGAAGGTTTTGGAAGTCGCGTAAACAAGGGGTTTACCCGGCATTTCTTCGTTGCGCCCGGAGATGATGATCAGCTCTTTCTCGAGGAGCTTCTGTATGGAATAGTCGCTGCTGACGCCACGGATCGCTTCGATCTCGCCCTTGGTTATAGGCTGTTTGTAGGCGATAATGGCGAGGGTTTCCAGCGCGGCGGATGAAAGTCGTTTGAGGAATTTTTCGCCGTTGAGCTGAGCGACAGTCTTGTGAAAATCTTTCTTGGTGAGAAATTGCCAGCCGCCGCCGCTTTCTCTTACCTCGAAGGGATAGAATTCGGAAGCATACTTCTCGATGATGCCGTCTATGGACGTTTGGATCTGTTCGAGGGTAAGCTTTTCCTCCATAAATCCAAAAGCGTTGTTGATCAGCTCCGTGATCTCCATGGAGGTCAGAGGCTTGTCGCTGGCGAAGATCAGCGCTTCGATGTGGGGGATGATGTTTCCGATTTCCATATGTAAAGTTTTGGCGGGCGGCCTGTCCGCGTTTTATGGCATGACCTGCGGCCTGTCCCCTGTTATCCTTGCAGAGCGGCGGCGCCACTGACGATCTCTGTAAGCTCGGTGGTGATGGCTGCCTGGCGTGCACGATTATAGGAAAGACGCAATGACTTGAGCAGTTCGTTGGCATTGTCGCTGGCCTTGTCCATGGCTGTCATACGGGCGCCATGCTCGGAGGCGTTGGCATCCAGTACAGCTTTATACAGCTGGGTGTTGAGGATTTTGGGCATCAGCTCGGCAATAAGTTCTTCCTTGCTGGGTTCGAAGATGAAGTCGACATTGGAGGCGCCCTGCTTTTTTTCCACTTTGGGGATGGGCAGGAAGCGTTCCAGAACAAAAGCCTGGGTGGCAGCGTTCTTGAATTGGCTGTAGACGATCTCGACGACGTCGAATTCCTTGCTTTCGAAAGCTTTGACGGCGGCTTGTGCGGCAGCCTGGACGTTTTCGAAGGTGAGGTGCAGAAAAATATCTTTATAGGTATCTGTTACCTTGAAATTGTTCTTCTGGAAGTGTTCGTAACCTTTCTTGCCGATGGACCAGATGGTGACATTCCCTTTGCCATCCTGGGCAGCATATTTCTCACGGATGGTGGCTTTTGCCAGCTTGATAAGGTTGGCATTGTAGGCGCCGGCGAGGCCACGGTCACTGGTTATGACAATGAGCAATACTTTTTCGACAGTCCTTTCCGCAGCGAGGTTCATGCCTATTTCTCCTTCGGAGTTGCTGACGATGTTGCTGAGCAGTTCCTGGAGCTTTTGGGCATATGGGCGCATCTGGATAATGGCATCCTGGGCGCGGCGTAACTTGGCTGCGCTGACCATTTTCATGGCCTTTGTGATTTGCTGGGAGTTCTGGATGGATTTGATCCGGTTGCGTACCTCTTTAAGTTGTCCTGCCATAGACTTTAGTCGGGTTTAAAATGGGTGCAAAAGTAAGGAAAAATCCCTGCCCATGGTCTCCCTGGCTGGGATTTTTCCGCGGCTACCCCGCTGCACCCCCTCCCTTTTTCCACCTAAATCTGTCTCCACCCTCGTCTTATTCCCATCCTGACGCGGCAATTCCAAAATAAAAGCAGATTTTTGTACTACAACTATGGAAAAAAAGAACCTGTCTAACGAACGCAAAACCAGGCAGTCCACTGCTGGCAAAAAGACTATGGCAAAAAATGATTCCGGCAGGACGGCGGCCACGCGCAAGCCGGGCAGGACCGGAGCAACCGGCATCATAAAAACGACCGATACAACTGAGAGATCGGTACGGACCGGCAAAACGGGGGCCGTGGGGATCATCCGGGAAACGGGAAAGAACGGATCAGAGAATGGTCTTCCCGCTACTGGAACTTCAAAACCTCTTGCTGCGTCAAAAGGTGGGAAAAGAAGGTTGCCGACCATCCTGATTACAAATGACGATGGTATCAGCGCCCCGGGCATCCGGAACCTGGTGGAAGCGGTTAAAGGACTTGGAAAGGTGGTGGTAGTGGCTCCCGACAAGCCACAATCCGGTATGGGTCATGCGATTACCATCGGAAACCCGTTGCGGCTCAACCCTATGCATCATCTTTTTGAGGGGGTGGAAGCCTGGCAATGCAGTGGTACGCCCGTGGATTGTGTCAAGTTGGCTGTGGATAAGGTGCTGCGCCGTAAACCCGACCTTTGCCTGAGTGGGATCAATCATGGCGCGAACCATTCGATCAATGTGATCTATTCCGGGACGATGTCGGCAGCTGTAGAGGCCGCGATCGAAAGCATCCCGTCGATAGGGTTTTCATTGCTGGACTACAGTGTAGAGGCGGACTTCACTGCAGCTCGCAAATATGTGCGGATCATTGTGGAGCAGGTCCTTGCCCACCCTATGGATAAACACTTGATTCTCAATGTAAATTTCCCAGCAGTCCCCGACAGTCTGATCAAAGGGATAAAGATCAGCCGCCAGGCATACGCGAAGTATGAGGAAGATTTTGTAGAGCGAAATGACCCGAATTCGAAAAAATATTACTGGTTAACGGGCAAATTCGTGAATTTTGACAAGGGCAGGGATACGGATGTCTGGGCGTTAGAGCACAATTATGTTAGTGTGGTGCCGGTACAATTTGACATGACGAATTACGTTCTAAAAAGCAAACTAGAAAAAACGTGGAAATCGTGATATTCAAAAAAGACAACCTCCGGCTGGGCATGGTGCTAGGGCTGGTGGCACCCATTATAAGCCTTATCATCTATTATTTCGTCAAATTTTACCCCACCTATACGATTAAGGATTTTTTCGATTTTCTGAGGACGAATAAGTCACAGATCACGGCAGTTTCGGTGCCCTGCCTGGTTTTGAATATCGCACTTTTCACCTATTATATCAACTCTCATAAGGACAGTACAGCCAAGGGGATCTTTGCGGCGACGCTGATCTATGCGATCGTGGCCTTGCTGTTTAAGTTTATTTGAGTTGGTAGTCGGATGCAGCACCGCCCGGCTTGAACAGCGCTTTTTGCAAATTCTTTTGGAACATCATGGGGGAGACCTTATTTTTGCACTCCTTTTTAACCGAAAGGACGATTGCCCGATAGTATAATGGTAGTACGACAGATTTTGGTTCTGTTTGTCTTGGTTCGAATCCAGGTCGGGCAACAAGTGACCCCTCGCAAAGCGAGGGGTTTCGTTTTTTCCGGGAGCTGCGCGAGCTCGCTCGGGTAAACGAAAAGCCGGCCAGGATGCTTTCTACCTTTCCTCTTTCTTCTTCCCTAGCTTTAAACGGTAATTTGAAGGCGAAGTATTATACTTATTACTGAAACTTCTGGTAAAATTGGCCAGGTCGTTAAACCCACAATTAAAGGCTATGTCTGTGATACGCTCATCGGAAACTAAAAGCAGTTCCGCAGCTCTCTCCAACCCTTTGTTTTTAATATAATTCGCAGGGGAGTCGTTATACAATTTTTTAAATTCCCTTTTAAACGAAGAAACGCTTAATTTGGTTTTTTGTGCCAATTCATCGATATTAGCCTGGGAAAACAGGTTAGCTTCTATAATTTGTTTGAACGTATAGGTTGCGGGCGAAAAAAGTTGGGACAGTATGACTTGTATGGTTTCAGCAGCCTGTGTCTGTGATAATAAAAGAATGATTTCCCTCAGTTTTAAAATCAAAATTTCATCGTTTACCAAAGATGGGTTTTCAAAATAAAAAAGGAGCCCTTCAATGTATTTTTGAATTAAAAAGTCGTTGTTGATCTTTTGGTTTGACTGGTTCGTGATTTTGTCGCTTTTCTGAAATATCAACGGAAGCTCCCTTTCGTAGATTTTCTTTAGTATATCCGGATGGAAAGTAACGATTACAATTTCGCCATGGCCGTTACCTGCATTGTAGATCTGTTTTCCTGAGTTCAGACAGTTCAGTAATAGTGAGTGTTTGGCAGGGATATGGAGCTGCTCATCGTCGGATTGAAATTGCGTCTCACCTTTCAACATATATAAAAAGCACGCCCGTTCTGCTACAGGAAAAGCAAATTCAAAAGGCGGTTTTAAATCCACTTTTTGAATGAATGTTTTCCCAAACAAGTCGAACTTTTTATAGTCTGTAATCATCTAATAAATATTTAAGAATCCCACGTCATAGCTCATCCTATTGATTTGAGTCGATGTTGATATTTGACGTGACATGGGACTAATACACAATGCTCGTCCAAAGCTAAGCCAAACCTAGGCAAAAACCTTGACGAGACATTGTTTTTCTATTATATGAACCTATCTTGAACTCATTGCTATGAAACGAGATAAGCTTCTGAACTGATGGGCAAATTCAATACTTTAGAAATTAGACAGTTCTTTTCTGCCCCTTGGGTAATAGCTTCAAAAACTTCCGCGCTGATACCGGGTACATTTCCGGATATGGAAAGGTGAACTCCGGTAATCCCTGTACTCTCCATTGATATAGTTGCTTCTGTATCCAACGAAACTGCGTTTAATCCTATTTCTGTCAAAGCAAAACTAACCGCCATCGTAAAACATCCGGCGTGTGCTGCAGCTAACAGTTCTTCCGGATTAGTTCCTGTTTCATCTCCTACGAAACGGGTTCTGAAACTGTAATTTGTCTTGCTCAAAATTTCGCTTTGTGTGGTTAACTCTCCCCTTCCTTCTTTTACACTACCTGCCCAATGTGCTTTTGCTGTACGTTTCATTTTTGTATTATTTAAAATTATACTGTCATAATCGACAACGCAAAATTGTAATACAAAAAATAGAACTACTTTGTATATCAGGTCAATTATTTGGCAATTCGGGCCAACAAATAGCTACTTGGCGTAGGTGCATGGCAGTGTAAATATTTAACTTCATCAACAGATTCGGCGAGGTCGCGATGCTCGCAGTGTGCTGAGCTATATTGACAAATAGTTGGCCTTATCGGCAAACCCATTATTCTTTTTGTTTTAGATTTTTGCATTATCAATTAATCATTCAAATTTAAAATTAAAGCTATGGGATTATCACATTTAGGTATTTTTCATACCATTATAGGCGTTGCAGCCATTATTGTGGCAGTTATGTCATTGATAAAAAACGGTAAAATAGATCTGAGCAGGCTCACTGGCAAGATATATTTTTATTGTACTTTGATCACTTCGTTAACAGCCTTAGGATTGTCCAGTGTTAAAGGTGTAAACCCGGGGCATATTCTTGCTCTGTTAATTGTACTATTGATATCGGCAGCTTATTTTCTTTATGCAAAAAAGCAGGGGAACAACGGCTATCGCTTTATCGAGAATTTCTTTCTTACCTTCAGCTTTTTCCTGTCGTTGATTCCCACCGTTAATGAAACTTTTAACCGTGTTCCTGTGGGACACCCCTGGGCAAGCGGACCGAAAGACCCATTAATTGGGAAAACACTTCTTTTGTTTTTCATTCTGTTTATTATCGGTTCTGTTTTGCAATTCAGGAAGCAAAAGAGAATCAATAAACCCATATAAATTTGTTTAACAATTAATCAGGGATACTGGGGAAACGAGGCCAAAGACAACGGAGGATCAGATTACGGTTATCGGCAGGCTACAATCCGGAGCTGCAATTTCTATCCACTACCGGGGAGGTATATCAAAAGGGACCAACCTTTTGTGGGAGATCAACGGAACGAATGGTGATATTCAGGTCACTGGACCGCTTGGGCACGGGCAGCTAATCCCACTGACTATTCGTGGCGCTACAGGGGAGGAAAGGGAACTTCGGCCACTGACCCCTCCTTCGCAGTTGCTGGAAGGACTCCCACAAGACCCAGCTGTAAGGAATGTACTCTTACTGTATAAGCGTTTTGCAAATGACATCAGGAACAATACCCGTACGGCTCCTACCTTTCAGGACGGCTTAAAATTAATGGGATTAGCGGAGGAATCCTGGGTGCTCATTGGACGTCCAATCATTTTATAACATAGCTGCCTGCTCATTCTTTGGCGCCGATACTCGTTCCTGAACGATTGCTGTATCGAAACCGAACATGATTGTCTCTGCAGGCCTTGACAGAGGAATGGTCTTCAAGACTTTATAAAGCCGGCACTCTTTTGGGACTGTCCTAATGATTTGGCAGCCTTACTCGTCATAAAACCGACCATTCCATGTTCCGCAACTATCTCAAGATCGCCTTCCGCGGCCTCAGGAAAAGCAAGGGCTTTACCGCCCTCAACATCATCGGCCTCGCTGCCGGCCTCGGTGTCTGTCTGCTGATCGTACTGTACGTCACCGATGAGCTCAGTTACGATCGCTACAATGTCAACGCCGACCGCATCTATCGGATCGATGAGGATGTCTACCTCAATAACACCAAGTACGACGCTGTCACCACCTCCAAATTTTTCGGCCCCACTCTCGTCGCTTCCTTTCCGAAGATCCAGCAGATGGTCCGTTTCCGCAACCCGGGCGACCAGTTGGTGAGGAAAGGCAACGACCACGTCCTCGACCATCGGTTCACCTTCGCCGACTCGACGATCTTCAAGGTCTTCACCCTGCCCATGATCGCCGGCGACCCCAATACCGCCCTCAACAACCCTCATTCGATCGTGATCGATGCAAGCGCCGCCCGCCGCTATTTCAACAGCACCGATGTCATCGGCCGCACGCTGGAGGTAGGTAGTAACAATACACCCCTCAAGATCACCGGGGTCATCCAGGACATGCCGGAACAGTCCCAATTCCATTTCAGCTTCATTCGGCCTATCCGGGAAGCCTACTCCTTTAATGACCCCAGTGACAACAACTGGGTAAGCAATTCTTATTATACCTATATCCTTACCCAACCCGGCACCACGCGAGCCGAGGTCCAGAAGGATGTAGACGAAGTCGTCAACCTCCATATCAGCCCGGCCCTCCAGGGAATGTTCCACACTTCAGGCGCCGACCTCGAGAAAGCGGGTAATCATTTCCGGTGCCGCATCTTCCCCCTCACCGACGTGCACCTCCATTCCAATAAGTCTGGTGAGCTGGAAGCCAACAGCAATATCCAGTTTGTATACATCTTCTCTGTCATCGCCGTGCTCATCCTACTGATCGCCTGCGTCAATTTCATGAACCTCAGCACCGCCCGCAGCGCCAACCGCGCCAAGGAAGTGGGCATCCGCAAGGTCGCTGGCTCGACAAAAGGACACCTCATCATCCAGTTCCTCACCGAGTCCATCCTGCTCAGCCTCTTCTCCCTCGTTCTCGCCCTTTTCATCGCTGTCCTGCTGCTACCTATGTTCAATCAGCTTGCCGGCAAATCGCTCCATCCCGACGCGCTCTTCAGCAGTAGGTTCTTGCCCATCCTCATCCTCCTGGTGGTGCTGGTGGGTTGTCTCGCGGGCAGCTATCCCGCCTTCTACCTTTCCTCCTTTCAGCCGATCCATGTATTGAAAGACAGCCGAGGGTACCGAAGGCTGCGACTGAGAAGGGGGCGAGGGACGAAGCCCCCGCGATGGTCTATAGCCGCAGGCTTCAGGAGCAGCTGGCTTCGTAGCAGCCTGGTGGTCTTTCAATTTTTTATTTCTATTGGCCTCATCGTCAGCACCCTCGTCATCTATCGCCAGCTGCACTATATTCGAAATAAGGAAGTCGGTTTCAATCGGGACCAGGTACTCGTCATCCATGATACCTGGTCGCTCGGCCAGGATGGAACGACCAATCTTCGCAAGAGCCTGCTCACCCTTGCCGGGGTCACCGATGCAACCACCACCCCCGATATCCTCACCGTCCAAGACCTGTACTGGCAGGAAGGCTGGTTCCGGGATGCCTCGCTCGACGCCAGGAAATCGATCCTCATGACCACGCTCAGGGTCGACGACCACTATGTTCCCACCCTCGGCATGCAGATCGTCAAAGGCCGCAACATAGACCTCGCGCAATTTCCTACCGACTCCACCGCCATCCTCCTCAATGAAGCCGCCGTAGCGACGCTCGGCGTGAAGGACCCGCTCAATCTGAACCTCTACAATCATGATGATCTGTTCAAGATTATCACCTATCATGTCGTCGGCGTCGTAAAGGATTTCAACTATAACTCCATGCATGACAAGATCCATCCCCTTGTTATGGTGGTCAACACGTACAACTGGAGCACCATGGCCGTCCGCTTCCACACGAATGACGTCTTCCCTCTCGTCCGGCAGGTGGAAAGTAAGTTCCATGCCGTTAAGCAAGGAGTACCTTTCAGCTACACCTTCATGGATAACGAATTTGATAAATTGTATCACGCCGAGCAGCAGACCGGCCGGATCTTCATCACCTTCGCCGTCTTCGCCATTCTCATTGCCTGCCTGGGTCTATTCGGCCTCGTCACCTATGCTGCCGAACAACGCACCAAGGAGATCGGGATCCGCAAGGTCCTCGGCGCCCGCGTCACCAGCATCGTCGGTCTGCTCAGTAAGGACTTCACGATCCTTGTCGGGATCGCTGCGCTCATCGCCTTCCCCGCTGCGTGGTGGGCCATGTACAAATGGCTCGAGACGTTTGCCTATCGTACGGAGATCAGCTGGTGGATCTTCCTCGTGGCCGGCGCCGTCGCCCTCGCCATTGCCCTGTTGACGGTCAGTATTCAGACCATCCGCGCGGCCCTCGCTAACCCAGTAAAATCCCTCCGCAGCGAATGATCGGCGAATGATTTTCGGTCCTGAGTGCAAATCGATTGGATATATTCTTTCCAACTCTAAACCCTTGATCTATTTGGTTAGTTCTATTTTAAGGAGTAGCCAAACTTAAAAGAGATGATCATTCCTCGTCGATCTTCAATGAGGGTGCTGACAGCAAACCTGATAAAACAAGTTCAAACGTTTGCGCAGATCTAAATTGTTCTTATTTATTCGTTTCACCTTAACTTATCGCCAAATTCCTCAAGCTAAGGCTAATTAACATGAAAAAAACGACTGTTTCGATCATCCTGGTCTTCCTGCTGCTGATTTACACTCCCACCCGGAGCTATGCCCAGGTGCAGGCTCAGCACGTTTCCCTTCAAAATGGTTGGAAATTTAAAACCGGCGATTCTCCGGATTGGTCGGCGCCCTCCCTCGATGACCGGGACTGGAAGGATATCGATGTAACACATCAGTGGGAGCGACAGGGCTATCCTGCTTACGACGGGTTAGCTTGGTACCGCCTAAGAACGACTATCCCTTCCTCCCTTCGAAAAACCTCCTTCTTTAAAGATTCTATTCGGATTAACCTCGGCTACATCGACGACGGCGGCGAAGTCTACCTCAACGGCAGGCTTGTTTATAAGAACTGGATATCCGGAGATATCAGGAGCGGTCTTTATGGCCCGGGAATCGTCACCATCGCCGCCAATGATCCCGCTTTGTTATGGGATAGGCCTAACGTGATCGCCGTCCGCATCTTTGACAGTGGAGGCGATGGGGGTATTTACGGACCCGGTCTTTCGTTACGCATGGCAAGCCCGATGGATAACCTGGTGATCGATACCGACGAACCTTTTGTGATGCACGGAACCGATAGCCTTTCCAAAAAGATCGCTCTGAGGACAAGCAACGGTCAATATCGCTACAACGGCAAGCTGCAGATAAAGCTGGTCGATCCGGCAAGCGGCGTAGTGATCCTAACCCGAATAAAGCCAGCGATCTTCACCGATAAGCAGCCAATGGTCATAAACCTTGGTTTCCGCGTTCCCGCAAAAAAATCATACGAGGTGTTGCTTACCTATACGGATACTCGATCCTCCTCGGCATTGACAATAAAACAGGGTACGCCGTATATCCTGACACCTCCGATGTCACCAAAGCCAAAGCTTAACTCTGCGGCGATCTATGGCGCACGCCCCGGCAGACCTTTTCTTTATAAGATACCCGCTACGGGCACCATACCATTGATATATCAGGCCGCCGGTCTCCCGAACGGGCTCACACTTGATGGCTCTACCGGTATTATAACCGGGTCGGTCGAACAAACCGGCGACTACCCCGTCCTGCTTACGGTGAACAATAAGTTCGGCAGCACAAAAAAGATCTTTACCATCCGCATTGGCTCCTCCATAGGCCTGACACCCGCGATGGGCTGGAACAGCTGGAATGCCTGGGGGCTTAGTGTCAATGACAGCAAGGTGCGTGTTTCGGCCAGGTCCTTGTCTGATCTGCTAAGCGCTCATGGATGGGCCTATATCAATATCGATGATGGCTGGGAGGCGCCGAATCGCAACGGCAACGGGCAGATCGCCACAAACGATAAATTCCCGGACATGAAAGCAACAGCCGACTATGTACATAGTCTTGGACTAAAGTTCGGTATCTATTCCTCTCCTGGCCCCACTACCTGCGGCGGTTATCTCGGGAGCTGGCAGCATGAGCTTCAGGATGCCCGCTCCTACGGCACGTGGGGTGTCGATTACCTGAAGTACGACCTGTGCTCCTACCGCAATCTTCCCGATTTCAAACAGACCCTCGATGGCCTGCAAAAGCCTTATATCGTCATGCGCGCCGCCCTGGACAGTGTCCCAAGGGATATCATTTATAGCTTTTGCCAGTACGGCATGGGGGACGTCTGGACCTGGGGTGCGACCGTCGGCGGCAATAGCTGGCGGACCACCGGGGATATCACCGATTCCTGGGAAAGCTTGAGCGACATAGGATTTAGCCAGGATCCGATGGCCCCTTTTGCCAATCCGGGTCATTTTAACGACCCGGATATGCTGATCGTAGGTAAAGTCGGATGGGGTTCCAATCAGCACGATACCCATCTGACGCCGGATGAGCAGTATACACATATCAGTTTGTGGTGTCTATTGTCCTCGCCGCTCCTTATCGGTTGTGATCTTGGTCATGTCGACAATTTTACGTTGAATTTGCTGACCAACGATGAAGTGCTAGCCATCGACCAGGATTCACTGGGCATCTCGGCGCGGCAGATCATAAAGGCCGATAGCTTCCAGGTCTGGGAAAAAAAGCTGGCCGACGGGAGTATCGCGGTAGGGTTTTTCAATACAGCGACCAGGTATCAGGCTGTTCCGGTTGACCGGGAAAAGCTGGGGCTGACGGGATATGACCGTATCAGGGATCTATGGAGACAGCAAGAGATAAGTCTTTCGGCCGTTATGGACAAGATACCCCCGCATGGCGTTCGGCTGTTGAAGTTTTGGAAGAGTTGAGGCAAATTAGTTCCGCACCGTGAGGCAAAAAGGCGTGGAATAATCCACATCAGTGGGGAACTAAATTATCCCAATAAGACTAACTATAAATATATTTAAGGACTTAACCTTAAAACAGTAGAACATGCCAGTTATTTCGATTGCAATCCAAAAAGGCGGGTCGGGAAAGACCACAACAGCACTCAATCTAGGCGCTGCCTTATCACAGCAGGGAAAAAAAGTATTATTGATCGACGCCGATCCTCAGGCTAATCTTTCTCAATCGCTCGGCATCCAGGACGAGCCGCCATTCAACCTGTCTTCTGAATTAAAGAAGGAGATCCTGCATGAAGGAGGTCAGCTGTCAAAGGCGATCGTCCCTACTGCTGCGGGGATCGATGTGATCCCGGCTTCGATCGATCTGGCCATCGTTGAGCTGGAGATGGCGGGTATTATGGGTAGAGAATACCTGATCCACGATCTGCTGAAGCCGTTGGTCGATACATATGATTACATTTTTATCGACTGTCCGCATTCTATCAGCTTACTTACGGTGAATGCACTCGTGGCCAGCGATTATGTTATGCTCCCTTTACCGGGTGAGTTCCTGCCGCTGAAGGGCGTGTACGGATTCATGCGGCAATTCGATCTCATTCGAAAGAAACTCAATCCCCGGCTGACGCTGATGGGCATGGTCATGACCAAATACGACGAACGTAAGCAAATGAATGTTGGTGTAAGAAAACAGCTGGAGGAGAAGTTCGAAGGAAAGGTATTCCAGACGGTGATCCGTACAAATATTCAATTGGCCAAAGCACAGGAAGCGGGTAAGGATATCTTTACCTACGACCGTAGCTCCAACGGCGCCAAGGACTATCGGCACCTGGCGGAAGAATTGATGACAAGGTCACATAGTGAACCAGTCGAAACCGGCGAGGCAATGGAGGCCCTCGTTGGTTGAAGCCATCAGGTTTATAAAAGCCGTCCCGGGGTTTTTCGGGACGGCTGTGCAACCATAAATTATGGAAATTCTCCATTTCCGCATCCCTGCAAAAACCGCACGTTATGTTCGCCAATTACTGCAGGATCATCTTTCGCAACTTCCGTAAAAACTTGCTTTATGCTTTTATCAATATCCTAAGCCTCGGGATAGGCATTGCAGCTATGATCTGGGGGATACAGGTCTATCGCTATTATGCCGGTTTTGACCAGTTCCATGTCAACCGGGAAAAAATCTATCGTGTCCTGATCACCGTTGCCGGCGGAGATGGGATCAAAGGGCCTTGTCCCGCTCCGGTAGCGCTGACCACCGTCAGGGACTACCCCGCAGTAAAGGAGGCCGTACGCTGGGAGAGCCGTGCGCTGGCCATTTTGGCGCCCGGCAAAGACCCTTTCGCTGCGCAGGCGCATTTTACCGACCCCGCCTTTTTCGACCTCTTTACTTTTCCCCTGGTCCGCGGCGAAGCTAAACTTTCCGATCCCTCCACGGTATTGATCACGGAAAGGGGCGCAAAGAAGTTTTTTGGCGCTGCTGACCCTATCGGCAGGAGCCTCCTGTTTTATTCAGATCAGCCTTATAAAAGACTCCTGACGGTCACCGGCATCCTAAAAGACCCGACCGGCAACTCCTCCTTTCAATTCGAGACCCTGACATCTACAGATAATTTTCTGTCCTGGGACGGCTCCCCGGTCCGTAAGGATGATTGGTCCCATCTCTCGGACGCGCTGTTCCTGAAGCTCACCGACCCCCGTCAGGCAGCGCAGCTGGCAAAGGATTTCAGCCGGTATGTTCCCCTCGAACAAGCCGCCCGGCAGGACATTAAGGTCACATCCTTTGCCTTACAATCCCTCTCGCAGACCGCCGCTGAATCGCAGGTCATCGACAAGAACGCCATGTTGGAAAAACCGGGACCTGCCGCGGTTTACGTCCCGCTGATCCTGGGCATCCTCATCCTGCTGTCTGCCTGTTTGAATTTCGCCAATACCACGGTTGCGCAAAGTCACCGCCGCCTGAAAGAGATTGGCGTCCGGAAGGTAATGGGTAGTTCGTATCGCCAGATCATGCTGCAACAGCTGCTGGAATGCACCATCATAATCGTACCCGCTATCGCGTTGGCCATGTTACTGGACCGGTTCTGGTTACCCGCCTATAGCGGCATGCTGATCTATTTGGACCTTCACGCTTCCTACCTCCAGGATCATACGCTGCAGTTGATCCTGGTGAGTTTATTTTTTATCGTCATCCTGATGGCCGGAGCTTATCCGGCTTTCTATATCAGCCGCTTCAATGCCACGAGCATCTTCCGGGGGGCCATACGTTTTGGCGGCCGAAATCTCTTTTCACGTTTCCTCCTCGGCGTACAGATCGTGATCATTTTCATCACCTTGATCACCTCCATTGCCTTTGCCCGCAATGCCGCATTTCAGCGCGACTATGATTATGGCTACCGGCGGGACGATATCATGGGCATCTGGCTGGCCCCAGGGAAGGATGGCAAGATCCTCCGCGATGAGTTGAATCGACTCCCCCAGGTCCAGCATCTCGAAGGGGTTCGGGACCAGATCGGCTTCTCCTACCATACCTGGCCGCTGGAAGCAGAAGGCAAAAATAAAGAATGCACCTACCTGGAAGTTGCGCCGGGCTATATCGACCTCATGGGACTGCGGCTGATCGCAGGAAGTCTGCCGGCGACCTTGCCCTCCGATAAGGAGGGCTCGCAGCAATATATGCTGATCAATGAGAAGCTTGCCTTTGCCATGGGCTGGACACCTGCGGAAGCCATCGGCCGCATCATTCGGAAAGACGATAAGAACACCTGCCTTGTCGTAGGGGTACTAAAGGATTTTACCCAAAACTCCTTCAGCGATCCCATTCAACCGTTGGCCATGTGTCTGATCACCCCGGAACAGGCATCACAATGGGTTATCCGTGCACGGCCCGGTCATCTGGCAGAGGTTTTCGACCAGGTGAAGGCCGTCTGGACCAGGCTGTACCCGGCCACACCGCTCAATACCTATTTCCAGGACGAAGTATCCGCCAACACGATGCGGCTCAATGCCATCATTACCCGTATCTTCTCAGGTTTTGCCCTGATTTCCATCTTTATGGCAGCCACCGGTATGTTTGCACTGGTTTCTCTAACTGTTCTGAAGCGGTTACGCGAAATTGCCATCCGAAAAGTAGTAGGCGCCCAGGGCCGCCATATTTTCTGGCTCGTCGGCGCTGGCTATGGCCGGATCTTCCTGATCTCCTCGCTAATTGGTTGCGCCGTGGGTTTTCTCCTTGCCCGTCAATTAATGGAAATGATCTTCCGAATCAACGCAGGCGTACGAATGGATTCCCTGATCATCAGTTTCCTGGGCATCCTCATATTAAGCGGCGCCATTATCGCTTCGCGGGTTGTATATCTGTCGCATGTCCGCACAACGGACGTGCTGAAGATGGAATAAATAAGTGCGGCGGTCTGATTAATATAACCAGGCCGCCGCTATTTCAACCTTACCGTATCTGTATTTAATTCGACTAACTGAATAGACCACCTTTTTTCAATTCGCGTACTCCCTCGCCAATTTTAAATCCATTTTGATAAATTTGGATCAAATATTTTCCCTGCTGAAAATCAGCACCCGGCGCATACGAAAATTCAACGTTCTTCTTCTTGCCCGTTTCAAGTTCAACCTGAAGTTTGGCTGCGTATGATTTGTCCCCTTCATCGCGGGTAGTAAAAGTACCGGCGACGGAGTCGGGGGTAGCTATATTTTTCCCATCAGGTCCCAGGATACAGACATATACATCCGTCATTCCGGGTTGTGCAATACGATTATTCACATCAAATGAAACAACCAGCTTATTGACGCGTTTTGCCGTAGTGGTAACTTTTTCTTTCCCGCTGCTTCTTACGTTAAACGGCGTAATAACGATGTTGGACGCATTCAGGGTAGAAGCGATATCTACTTTCTTTTCAAGATCCTGCTTGGCTACCGTTGTAGTTGAAAGATCTTCCGTTAGTTTTCCCTTCTCCTGGGTCAATACTATTTTATCCTGGTTTAAAGATTGGTTATCCTCAGACAGACGAGCAACTTCCTGTTCCATATTGCTGATCTTATCATTCAATTGGGCAATTAATTCTTTTGCTCTTGCTAATTCTTCGCTTGTTGCATTCTTCTTATTTAGGATGACGCGAATCTCAGCCTTTCTCCTGGCAACGTCGCTATTAGCCGCAGTTAATTTGCCTTTCAAACCGTTGGAGAGACTTGACATCGAATCCAGCCGGATCAACGATTCATCAAACCTTTTCTGAACATCACTTTTTTCATCGCTTATT
Organism: Puia sp.; assembly: GCA_035492595.1. Taxonomy (GTDB): domain Bacteria; phylum Bacteroidota; class Bacteroidia; order Chitinophagales; family Chitinophagaceae; genus Puia. Next base: position 18,812 of record DATJJA010000244.1, on the reverse strand, counting down.
TTAGCGATCTGCGTCTGATTTTGTTCAATTACATTGCCGGTCTTATTATTGTTGATCAGCAAATACCCCCAGGAAGCCAAACAGGCAATACCTAATACTACTATAACAACCTTTTTCGAATTCTTACCGGTGGGCTGATTGTCCGGGGTCGCTGGAAAATTTGATGTACTCATTGTAATATATTTATAAATGAATTGTTGGCTTCTGCCAGATCAGAGGATATTTATAAGGATTGAACTAATAATGCCCATTACCGTGCCATGATTATTTATGGCATAAACCGGGGATGGTTTTAACCCTGTAATTTGCCCTTATTACATTGACCTATAGAAGATAAGATCTGTCAAAACAGATGAAGTTAAAATTCCCCGAAAACCGGGATATGGTATCGTAATTCCCCAGTTTCACTTTAATGCGTTATTTTTTAAATCCTATTCTCTCCCGGTCATCCCATTTTCTTTGGGCAGCCTTTTCATCCAGCAAGTTTTCCATTGAGGCGAGATGAGGGTAAATAGGTTGTTTAAATTATCTTTAGCCCATGAAGTCCCATTTTTTACTCCTTCTGGTATTATTCAATCCAACATTGTTTAGCCGCATTGAAAACGCTCCTACCCATGAGTCGGTTTCTTTCAGGAAGCCCATATTGACAGGCGCCGACCAGGTCGATCGTTACCTGCCCTACTTAAAAGGTAAAAAAGTAGGGATACTGGCGAATCAAGCCTCTATTATAGGTAATAAATTAATAATAGACAGCTTACTATCCTTTGGTGTCGACATCAGGATCATCTTTGGTCCCGAACATGGGTTTCGGTCCAATGCCAGCAATGGAGCAAAAGTCGGTGACGAAGTTTATAACAACACGGCAATTCCTATTGTATCCTTATATGGGCAGAAACGAAAGCCTTCCAAAAAAGAAATGGATTCCGTAGATATAATGATCTTTGATCTGCAGGATGTAGGCTGCCGGTTCTTTACGTACATCAACACCTTACATGACATTATGGAAGCCTGTGCTGAGTCCGGAAAGGAGTTGCTGATACTCGACCGGCCCAATCCCAATGGCTATGTAGATGGGCCAATATTAGACATGAAGCTAAAGTCTGGAGTAGGCAGGTTTCCCATTCCTATTACTCATGGAATGACTATCGGGGAGTTTGCACAGATGATAAATGGAGAAGGCTGGCTCGGGAACAAAGAACAATGTAAAATAAAGATCATTCCGGTCAAAAATTATTCACATGATATGGATTATGTCCTGCCGATAAGCCCTTCACCAAATCTCAATACACAACAATCCATATTACTTTATCCATCTTTATGTCTGTTCGAAGGCACCTTCCTCAGCCAGGGCAGAGGGACCAATATGCCTTTTACCGTTCTGGGAGGTCCTGAATTAAAAGGGATCTATAGCTTTTCCTTTACACCTGTAAGTTTGCCCGGAAAGTCAGAAACACCTCTACACCAGGACCAGGTGTGCTATGGGCTTGACCTGAGAGACTACGACGTCTCCAGGCTTCGGAAAACCGGCAAGATCAATATCAAATGGATGATAGACCTGTATAAGGCCTACCCCTTTAAAGAGAAATTCTTTGATTATAAGCTAAGCAAGCAGATGTTGAATATCGATCTGTTGGTAGGAAACAGCTTGTTCAAACAACAGATCATAGAAGGCAAAACGGAAGAAGAGATCCGTAAAAGCTGGGAACCAGGTCTGGGTAATTATAAAAAAATGCGGGCTAAATATCTGTTGTATCCGTAAATATCCAGCTTTCAAAGGACCAGGATCAGCGTTCTGTGAATAGTCTTATTTGTCACAAAAGACTTCATAAATCACCAGTTATCGGTAAAAAACAAAGAACAGTAATACCAGGAGCAGCGCGGTCCCGGAGAAAATGAACCGCTCGTTCAGATTATCATTTCTGATGAGTCTCCACGGCAGCAGTTGGATCAGCGAAACGATCAGAATATACAGCGCTAAAAGAGGTCCCCAAAAGCCATTGTTCAGGACATTCATCTTCATCAGGCCAAAACCGCCCTTCCATCGAAAAAGAAGAACCAGCGGCTCCCGGAAAAGGAACGACCTGTCGACATAAAACGTATCCCCTTTATTCAGTCCGATATTTCGGTATTGCCAGTTCGCCGGAACCTGGAACTCATCGCCGGAGACGGTATTAATGTAATCGGTAGTATGGTCGTGATGATACTGATAATTCCCCCTGGTCTCAAAGGAGGAACGAAAATCATAGACCTCCCGGATATGGGCCGGCGGCAGCAGAAATTCATCGGCTGCCAGCACCAGCAGGATAAATATATTGATCAACGCCAGGGTCCGGTGTAGGGTGAAATAGGTCATAGGGGGTCTTTTAACGAAGATATTATTCCTTTCGCAATCCTGCAATCCCCATGAGTTGTATAACCAATAAACGCTGTATCATTTCCCCATAAAAAAGCTCAGCAGATCAGCCTGCACCTGTGGCGTATTCTCCTGCACGATCCAGTGACCGGCGCCTTTGATATTCGATACACTGACCTTCTCGGCGACCAGCTTACAATGATCAGGAAGAAAAGCAGCTGCGTAGTATTCACCGCCCATTGCCAGCAAAGGCATTTTGAGTTTCGTCTTCATAAATATTTTGTTATCTGCTGCATCCTGCTCAAATGCACCAAACCAATGAAAGGCCCCGGTCGTTCCTCCTTGCGTGGCATAGGACCGTATAAATTCTTCAGTTTCTTCTTTGGTGAAGGCTTCATTGTTATGACCGACCACAGGCCAGAAGTTGGTCAGGAATTCCCGCTCCTTTCCTTCGACGATCGATCCGGATGCAGGCCAGGCGAAGAAGCCAAACCACCACGCCGAAGCTTTTGCCTGACTCCATACAGGTTCGACACCGGGCAGAAGCGCATCCATAAGCGCCAGCTTTTTTACCTCATCACTATATTGCGCAGCATAGGCATACGCTACCATCAGACCGATGTCATGACCGGCCAGGTTGATCGTTGAATAACCTAATTGCTTTACCAGGCCGTGTATGTCAGCGGCCAATGTCTTTTTATCATAACCGGCCGCTGGTCTGCCGGATTCGCCAAGGCCGGGAAGATCGGGTGCGATAACCGTAAAATGTTTCGAAAATTCCGGTAACAAACGGTTCCACATATACCAGTTTTGCCCAAAACCATGCAATAATACCAACGGTTCGCCAGTGCCGCCGATAACATAATGGATCGTGACTCCATTTACCGAAGCTGTCAGACTTTTAAAATTTGCCGGGGGTTGAGCGGGAGCGATCTGTGATGAAGCGGTATTTGTTATAAAGATGAGTGCGAATAGAAAAGAGAATGCCTTGTGCGTGTAATAAGCCTTTAAAGCAGTGGACCTCATAACTTTAGTTTGAATTGGTGGTAGATTGTACTATCACCCCTACAAGTCAAACTTCGTTCCACGAATTAGATGGTTGATTAGCAGCCAGGTAGCTTAAAGTTTAAGATAACAGCCGTCGACATTTCGTCGAAAGACGAAGCAAAAGATTGTATATCGCCGCGCACCTGGCGCCTGAGTGCCATGACTTGTCCATGGCCTAAAATAAAAAAAGGGCAGTATAGAAATACACCCCGTTTTTAAATCCAATATCCTATGAAAAACCGAATAGATAGATCCAATAGGCGTGCCGAAATCCTTCTAGCTGTATATCAGCTGTTTACGAAGAAACAAGCGGCCAGATCGGTTCCAAAACGGGAAAATATATTTCATTTGGGGAATAACATAGTTTATACTTTTTTGAGTATAGTAGCGTTTGAGTGCCAACTTCCCTCTCGCCTATGTATTATCTCTTTTATGGCTTTCTCTACCTGGTATCTCTTCTGCCGATGCGTATCCTGTATTTTATTTCAGATGCTATCTACGGGCTGATCTATTATATATTGGGCTACCGGAGAAAAGTGGTTATGAGCAATCTGGCAATAGCTTTTCCCAACAAGACGGAAGCGGAACGGGAAAAGATCTCAAAAAAGTTTTACCACAATTTTATCGATTCCTTTATGGAAGTGATCAAATTGGTGTCTGCCAGCGACGCTTTTCTTCAAAAAAGGTTCACGGTAGATGTAAGGGAGCTGAACGAACTGTATGAAACCGGCCAAAGCTGCCAGATCCACCTGGGGCATACCTTCAACTGGGAATGGGGTCAGCTGGTATTGGCCAGGCTTACAAAGTATAAGATAATGGTGGTATATATGCCTATCACCAGCGCTCTAATGGAAAGATTGTTTTATAAATTACGCACCCGTAGCGGGAATGTATTTCTCCCTGCAACGAATATGAAGGAGGCCATATGCCCTCACCTGAAGACCCAATACGCGCTGGGGCTGGTCGCCGACCAGAATCCCGGTAATGTAAAAACAGCCTACTGGCTTAATTTCTTTGGCAAGCCCACTCCATTTGTCAGCGGCCCTGAGAAAGGCGCCCGCGCTTCCGGCATGCCCGTGGTCTTCGCCTGCATCGAAAAACGGCGCCGGGGTTATTATCATGCCACCGTAAAGCTGGCCGCCATGGATAGCAGCCTTCTACCCGAAGGAGAGCTGACCCTGCGTTATGTACGTTACCTGGAAGAGGTCATCTATCGCAACCCGGACATGTGGCTTTGGAGTCACAGACGGTGGAAGCATGCCTGGAAGCCTGAGTACGCAGAAATGTGGATCGATAGTTCGGTGCGGGGAGATATCGCTGCCGCTGAGGTGGCCTGATCATTGACGTTGCCTGTTATCCGGCAGGTTCGGCGGCCTGCACACGCACTTCGAATCGGGTGAGCCTTATATTGGTGAAATAAGTCGCGATAGCCACGTCGGCTGCATCTTTCCCATAGGCGATGATGATCCTGTTTCCCTTCGGTTCTTCCTGTGTAGCATCAAAAGTAAACCAGCGTCCCCCAAGATAAGCCTGAAACCAGGCATGCATATCCATGGGCTTTAGATCAAACAGATACCCAACGACCATCCTGGCAGGAATGTCCAGGCTTCGGCATAGCGCAATCCCGGCATGTGCATAGTCACGACAAACTCCCTTCCGGGATGTCAGCACGTCTCTCGCCGACGTGGATCCGTCGGTCGTACCATAGGCATATTCAAAATTATCATGGATCCAGGACCGGATGCTCTCCACCTGTTCGTAACCCGTGCCGGACCCGGCGATGGAGGCCGATTCGGCATTTGCTGGCAATCCGACGATCTCCCGCGCCTTTTCACCCAGAAGATCCGATTCACAATAGCGGCTCGGCAGCGTGAACTGCAACACATTATCCGGAAGATCCTGCATAAGCGTGAATGCCGCCGATGGATCGACTTCGATCTCATCTGCACATACTGCAACTATATTGTTTTCGAGCCGGAAAGGGCCCGCCGGGATCATGGTCCTCAAACAAAGGTTGCCATATACATCCATATACTCTCTTTGCGGGCAAGGCAGGGATGTTTTTAATTCGTTTCTTTCAATAACCTGTCCATCACCACTTTGCGGATGCAGCATAAGAATACAAGGGGCGGGATCGCTGGCATTGGTTTCCAGGAGAAGGTCAGCAGTCAGGCGCATACTACGAAGTTATGAACTAAGATAAAAAATAAAAGCCGTCCCTTTTTACTGGAACGGCTTTCATTTCTATTAAACCAGGGTATTAATATCTATTGTTATTATAACTGTTTGAATTGTTATAACCTCCTCCCCCACCGGAGCTCCTGCCTCCGCGACTACCACCGCCATAAGATTTCTCTTCTTTGGGCTTGGCTTCGTTAACCTTGAGAGGACGACCCTGGACCGACTTGCCATCCAATTCTGCGATGGCTGTCTTGCCGGCAGCATCGTCAGTCATTTCTACAAATCCAAATCCGCGCGATCTGCTGGTCATTTTGTCCATAATGATCTTGGCGGAGCTAACTTCTCCATAAGGCGTAAAAAACTCTTTCAAGTCTTCGTCCTGCAGGTCGAAGCTAAGGTTTGCAACGTAAATGTTCATAACTAAAAATTAAAAGTAAATAAATTAAGCTGAGAAGGCAAGAAGCAGAGACTAACTAAAGTGCAGAAAACTGACTGGATAATTAATGATTACTGAATGCAGACTCACTGTAACTAAGTAAAGGTAGACTATATTTTCAATAACCAACTATTTATTTCCTTTGCAGTTAATCTATCTTTGTTGTAGTATCTCCATTCATCCTCCTCCTGGAAAGTGGCCACTTTCCGATTGTAAATACAAGGTACGCAAGCTTCTAAGAATACGGGCCTTAAAAAATTTGATCGATATTTATGAAAATCACTACCGGCACCGTTTTCGATATTTTGTCCAGTCTACGCACTTATTTTCTGGGAAATGATATATTCAGAAATAATGGCCATGAAGAGCCCTTTCAATCAGAGTTGTACAGTTCAGATCAGCTAACCCGGCATGGAAGTGTTCTTGCCCGCTCACACAAGCTGATGGAGGTCAATACACGTGATCAGTTGTTAAAAAGACTGGACGACAACGAGACGACCCTGCTGGAAGTACGTAACCTGCTGATCGAAAGTTATTCATCAGGCAAAACGATCACTCCTGCCGCTGAATGGCTGCTCGATAATTTCTATATCATAGAAGAGCAGATCGTCATCGCCAGAAGACATTTGCCGAAAGATTACAGCAAAGGTTTACCCTATCTGGCCCAGGGGCCTTCATCCGGCCTGCCCAGGGTCTATGATATCGTCCTGGAGATCATTTCTCACAGCGATGGACGGGTAGACATAAAGAGCCTGAGCAGCTTTATTGCTTCCTACCAGACTTACGCCGTCCTTACCCTCGGGGAATTATGGGCTATCCCGATCATGCTTCGGTTAGCCGTTATCGAGAACCTGCGTAGGGTCTCCGGAAAGATCGCCCTGGATATGATCGATGATAATCTTGCCGATTACTGGGCCGATAAAATGACAACGACCGTAAAAGATGAGCCGGGTAACCTTATCCTTTGTATTGCCGACATGGCAAGGTCCGGCCCCGTACTGGACAGCCCTTTTGTTGCCGCCTTTACTAGGAAACTTCAAGGTAAGGGCCCCGCGCTGGCATTACCGCTGACCTGGATGGAACAACAGCTGTCCGCCGCGGGGACCAGCAGCAATGATCTTGTCCGGCAGGAAAATCAAAAACAGGCGATCAACCAGGTTTCAGTTCGCAATAGCATCGGTACATTACGCGCCATCGGTGCAACTGACTGGCGGGATTTTGTCGAGGCCCTTAGCAGGGTAGAGCAGGTTTTGCGACAGGATATAACCGGGATCTACGCCCGGATGAATTTTGCCACGCGCGACCGGTACAGGCACGTCATAGAGTCCATAGCAAAATCCTGCGATCTCCCGGAGACAGAAGTGGCGGGCAGGGCCCTGGAATTGTCAAAGAAATATTCGGGTGACGAAAAAGGGGCCGAAAGATACCGGCATATCGGTTATTATCTCATCGATAAAGGTCTGAAAGATACTGAACAGGCAGCGGGTAAACATTATTCGATGAGGCAAAGGATGAGTTATGCCTCCGGACGGGTGCCAGTATCCGTCTATCTCATTTCTATTATTTTATTGGCCCTCGTGTCAGCAGCGGCTATGTTTTATCCGGCTTACAGGTATGGTGAGCTAAGCCGGCTGGTTATGTCGATAACCGGGTTATTGTGTCTTGTAGGTTCGACCCAACTGGCAGTTTCCGTGGTTAACTGGTTATCAACCATCGTGGTTCACCCGACGCTGCTGCCCCGCATGGATTTCTCCAAAGGTATCCCACCGGAATACCGGACCCTCGTTGTCGTACCTACCCTCCTCTCCGGCAGATCGGATATTGAAGAGCTGCTTCAGGGACTGGAGATACGATTCCTGGCCAACAAGGAGATCAATGTCCATTTTGGCCTGCTGACAGACTTTATGGATGCCGACGAAGAGGTCCAACCCGAAGACGACGAATGGCTGGAGCTGGCCCGCGACGGGATCTCGGCGTTAAATCAAAAATACAAGCCGGAGCAGCAGGATCTGTTTTTCCTCTTCCATCGGCCAAGGACATGGAACGATCGTGAAAAAAAATGGATGGGATACGAGCGGAAGAGGGGAAAGCTGGCCGCACTGAATGCTTTCCTTCGTGGCCGGAACAGGGAGGCTTTTTCTCTGATCGGGGGTAATTACCCGGTCTTGTCTCAGGTGAAGTATGTGATCACACTGGACACAGATACTCAGCTTCCCAGGGAAACTGCAAAACAGCTGATAGCAGCCATGGCCCATCCACTGAATCATGCCTTATACGATCCGCAGAAGCGACGCGTGATCGAAGGGTATGGTATCTTGCAGCCCCGGGTCGCCTCCGCGATCCCGGAAACAAAGACAACGCAGTATCTGCGTCTCCAGGACAATCCTTCCGGTATCGATCCCTATACACGGGTTTCATCTGATGTCTACCAGGATCTTTTTGGAGAAGGATCTTTTATCGGCAAGGGTATCTATGACGTCGAAATATTCGAGCAGGCGGTCCTGCCCGTATTCCAGGATAACCGCATCTTAAGCCATGATCTGTTGGAAGGGTGTTATGCCCGGTCTGGTCTCATCAGTGATGTGAATCTGTATGAAGAAAGCCCAATGACCTACCAGGCGGATATCCGACGCCATCACCGATGGATAAGAGGGGACTGGCAGATCGGCGCATGGATGCTGCCTTTTGTAACAAATGGTAAGGGTCATCTGACAAAGAATAAACTCTCGGCTTTATCCCGGTGGAAGATCTTTGATAACCTGCGCAGAAGCCTTGTGCCTCTTTCCTTATTATTGCTGTTGATCATCGGATGGACGCTGCTGCCCTTTCCCTGGTTCTGGACCCTGGCAGTGACCACAATTCTTTTGTTGGCCGCTGCGCTATCAGTAGCCTGGCATTTATTGCACAAGCCCGTTGATCAGACGATCCAGGCGCATCTGGGAGAGGTCGGCAGCTCGGTGAAGGATATCCTTTCCCAGTTCCTTTTCAGGATGATCGTGCTGGCCTACGAGGCTGTTTATTATACTGATGCTATTATCCGTACCAACTGGCGGATGATAGTCAGCCGAAAAAAACTGCTGGAATGGTCCTCTTCAGCGACCGTATCCCGGAATACCCGGACCGACGCCTGGTCGATCTACGGCATGATGTGGATCTCCCCCGCGGTAGCGCTGGTCTGTACCGGCCTCCTTATATATATGCATGATCCGGCCTCCTATGCCGAGTCCCCCCTGCTTGTCGCATGGCTCCTGGCCCCTGCCATCATCTGGCGACTGGGCCGCCCCGTTGGAGAGGAGGAAACCCTGCTTTCGGGAGAGCAATACCTGTTCCTTCGCCGCTCCGCCAGGAAAACCTGGGCTTTCTTTGAAGAGTTCGTGACAAAAGAAGATAACTGGCTGCCGCCCGATAATTACCAGAAACATCCTGTCGCTGTCATCGCCCACCGGACTTCTCCGACAAATATGGGACTCGCCCTGCTCGCCAACCTGGCCGCATGGGATTTTGGTTATATCGGCGGCGGTGAGCTGCTGCTCCGCTGTGACAATACCCTTGGATCGATGTCCAGGCTGGAACGCTACAAAGGACATTTTTTCAATTGGTATGATACAACGTCGATGCTACCCCTGCCCCCGCGGTATGTATCTACCGTAGACAGCGGTAATCTGTCCGGCCACCTGCTTACCTTGCGCCAGGGGTTCCTGGCCTTTAGTGAGCAGCCTGTTTTTAGCAGCCGTATTTTTGAAGGTCTTTATACCGCGGCAGATGTTATCCATGAGCTTTCGACTACAATCCATCTGGAAGCGGCCGAACGGTTAAAATCATTGCTAACCGATACCGGAGAGAAAAGCGTATCGCTCAGTACGGTGATCCATTTGCTTGATGAAGTGTCGATGATAGCAAAGCTCGCGGGTGATCTCAAGGTTTCGGGCAACGGATCAACTCCCTCCGGCAGCAAGGACGAAACAGAAAGTAGTAAGTGGATAAACAAATTGTCACTCCAGGTAACCTGTATTCTGGATGACCTGGCCCATTTATGCCCCTGGGCTGAACTGTTACCCGTCCCTTCACGATTTATTCATCTTGCAGCAGCCGATGATATTCCTTCTCTTCTTAGCCTGCGGGATTTGCCTGATCTGTTGTTGCCGGCCATCGACGTTTATGAACAGCAGTCTAACAGTCCCGAAGACAAGATCTGGCTTTCGCAGATGCGCAGTTCCCTGTTACAGGGCAGCGCCTTGGCCGGCAAAAGAATCAGTCAGTCCGGGCTGCTGGCTGAACAGTGCGAACACCTGAGCAACGCAGAGTACGACTTTTTGCTCGATAAGCCGACAGGGCTTTTGAGCATTGGTTATACTATGGAAGAACAGATCAAGGATGCAAGCTATTATGACCTGCTGGCGTCAGAAGCCCGGCTGGGTATCTTTGTCGCCATCGCCCAGGGAAAATTGCCGCAGGAAAGCTGGTTCTCCCTCGGGCGCCTGCTGACCTTTACGGGTGGAGACCAGGTACTGCTGTCCTGGAGCGGATCGATGTTCGAATATCTTATGCCGCAGTTGGTGATGCCAACGTATGAGAACACTTTATTGTACCAGACCTCGAAAGCAACCGTCCGACGCCAGATAGACTATGCCAGCCAGCAGCGGATCCCCTGGGGGATTTCGGAGTCGGCTTATAATACGGTAGATGCCAGCCTGAATTATCAGTATCGCGCCTTCGGAGTACCCGGGCTGGGACTAAAACGCGGCCTGAAAGAAGACCTGGTCATCGCGCCTTACGCTTCCATGCTGGCATTGATGGTGGCTCCCGCCAAAGCATGCTCGAATCTGCAGGTATTGTCCGCCGCGGGTTTCGAAGGGGAGTATGGCTTTTTTGAAGCGATAGATTATACTCCGAGCCGCGTGCCGCGTGGTAAGACCCATGCCATCATCCATTCTTTTATGGTGCACCACCAGGGAATGAGCCTGCTTTCGATGGCCTGGCTATTGCTTGACAAACCGATGCAACAACGATTTGCATCGGAGCTTCGCTTCCAGGCGACCTTGCTGCTGCTGCAGGAACGCAAGCCCAGAACGACCCTTTCCTTTTCACATACCCCCGATCCGACAGAAACGCATTCAGCTGCTACAGATATACCGGTACGCCGCATCACGACACCTCATACGCCCATACCCGAGATCCAACTGCTGGGAAATGACCGGTATCAGGTGATGATCACCAATTCCGGGGGAGGCTATAGCCGGTGGAAAGACATCGCCGTCACCCGCTGGCGGGAAGATACGATCAAAGATGATCGGGGAATATTCTGTTATATCAGAGACCTTTCAAGCGGAAATTTCTGGTCCAACACCTATCAGCCGACCCTCCATCCAGCAAAAGGTTATGAGGCCATCTTCACACAGGGACATGTTGAATTCCGACGGGAAGACTACGGTATCCAGACCAAAACAGAGATAGTGATCTCGCCGGAAGACGATACGGAAATGAGGCGGATAAGTATCACGAATAAAAGCTCTTCGACAAAAGAGCTGGAGATCACCAGTTATGCCGAAGTCGTCCTTGCAGGTCATGTCTCCGATGAAGTACATCCGGCGTTCAGCAACCTGTTCGTCCAGACGGAGATCCTGCGGGATTACAGAGCGATCTTTGTTACGCGACGTCCCCGCTCACAGGAAGAGACTCCTCCCTGGTTGTTTCACCTGATGGAGGTCCGGGGAGTCATCGCAGAGGCCGTATCTTACGAAACAGACCGCATGAAGTTCACAGGTAGGGGAAATACACTGGCTCACCCCCGGATTATGGAACAGACTGATCTGTCCGACAGCCAGGGACCTGTCCTGGATCCCATCGTATCGATCCGTTGCCGAATCACCGTAAAACCAGGTCAGACTGTTGTAGCAGACCTGATCTATGGGATCAGCGAAACAAGGGAGTCCTGCGAGAACCTGATGCATAAATACAAGGATCCGCATCTCAAAAATCGCGCCTTTGAGCTTTCCTGGACGCACAATCAGGTGCTTCTCCGGCAGATCAATGCAACAGAATCGGATGCCCAGCTCTATAACCAGCTGGCCGCGTCTGTCATTTATACTAACCCGGCATTGCGCGCCGAATCGGCCGTGATCCTCAATAATTTCAGAGGACAGTCCGGGCTGTGGAGCCATTCGGTCTCCGGTGATCTGCCCATCGTATTGCTGCATATCTATGACCAGGCCAACCTGGACCTGGTAAAGCAGATGATCCAGGCACACGCGTATTGGCGTCTTAAAGGGCTGGCCGTAGACCTGGTGATCTGGAACGAAGATTATGGCTCTTACCGCCAGACCTTGCAGGAAACGATCCTTGGACTGATAACCGCAGGAGCCGGCAACAATCCCGTTTATAACAAGCCAGGCGCCATTTTCGTAAAGTCCGCGGACCAGCTGTCTCCGGAAGACCGCACATTGTTTGAGAGCATCGCCCGCGTAATCATTTATGACAACAAAGGCAGCCTGTCCGAACAGGTTAACCGGGATTATGTTCAAAAGGCTTTACCCACATTACTCGAGGTCAGACAAGTACGGGCTCAAAGCCCGGCCGACACGACGAACATAGTGTCCGGTCTTGCGAATTTAGCCGAAGGGTTGTTGTTCTTCAACGGTTATGGCGGCTTTTCGCCCGATGGAAAAGAATATAAGATCATTACAGATCGGAAGAGCACGACCCCTGCGCCATGGGTAAATGTCATTGCCAACGCGGATTTTGGCACTGTCGTGTCGGAAAGCGGGTCCGCCTATACCTGGGCAGTCAATGCACATGAATACCGGCTGACACCCTGGAGCAATGACCCGGTAAGCGATGTCGGCGGAGAGGCCTTTTATCTCCGGGATGAAGAAACAGGACATTTCTGGTCTCCCTCACCGTTCCCGGCAAAGGGTGCGACGCCTTATCTCACCACACACGGTTTTGGTTATTCGAAATTTGAACATACCGAAGAAGGCATTTCTTCGGAAATGACCGTCTTCGTGGATAAGGCCCTGCCCGTGAAATTCGTGGTGATTACCATTAAAAACCAATCAGGACGCGAACGTAGGTTTTCGGCTACCGGATATCTCGAGATCATCTTAGGGGATCTGCGTTCCAAAACAAATATGCACATTCTGTCCGAACAGGATGGAAGCACAGGGGCATTGCTGCTGAGGAACAGGTATAATACTCCTTTTGCCGGCCGCGTCAGCTTTTTTAAGGTGGACGGCAGTAGTCATAGCTTTACCGCCGACAGACAGGAATTCCTCGGAAGGAACAGAGGTCCCGAAGATCCTCAGGCCCTGCGCCGGGAAAAGCTTTCCGGTAGAAGCGGGGCAGGCATGGACCCCTGCGCCGCATTGCAAATAAAATTCGAGCTGCTTGACAACGAAGAAAAGGAGATCATCTTCCAGATCGGTAATGGCGAGAATACCGAGGCGGTCCTCAGTCTGATCAGGCAGTTTTCTGACCAATCCAATGTTCTGGGATCGCTCCGGGATGTCCGGGAATATTGGAAGGAAATCTTGGGAACAGTACAGATCAATACACCCGACAAGGCACTGAACATGCTGGGGAATGGATGGCTCGCCTATCAGACTATTGCTTGCCGGCTCTTTGCACGGAGCGGTTTTTATCAATCCGGTGGGGCGTTTGGCTTCAGGGACCAGTTGCAGGATGTCCTTGCCCTGCTGGCTATCCGGCCGGCACTTGCCAGAGAACAGCTGCTGCTGAGCGCTTCCCGGCAGTTTGCCGAAGGAGATGTACAACATTGGTGGCATCCGCCGGAAGGCCGGGGCGTGCGAACCCGCTGCTCCGATGACCTGCTATGGCTGCCTTTTGCAGTAGCGCGTTATGTCAGCGCAACAGGGGATACTGCAATCCTCAATGAGAAGACCGGCTTCCTCGAAAGCCGGCTCCTGCAAGCCGAAGAAGACAGTCTGTATGACCTGCCGGTGAGCGGTAATCTCAGCGGTACACTTTATGAACATTGTAAACGCGCCATACAACATTCTCTTCAGTTCGGGGCACATCATCTGCCTCTCATCGGGTCGGGAGACTGGAATGACGGCATGGACCGCGTAGGAAATAAAGGACGGGGAGAAAGTGTGTGGCTGGCGTTTTTTCAGTATGATGTACTGTTACGTTTTGGCAGGGTCGCCGGCGGATACGGAGATGCCGGCTTCGAAGCCAGCTGCAGAACGTCCGCTGCCGCTTTACAGTCCGCGATAGAAACCTCCGCCTGGGATGGGCAGTGGTACCTGCGCGCCTATTTCGATGATGGAAGCCCGCTTGGGTCAAAGGACAATGAAGAATGCCGGATCGATGCGATCGCACAAAGCTGGTCGGTCTTATCCGGGGCAGGTGACCCTGTAAGAACACCCATCGCCATGGCATCGCTGGATAAATATCTTGTAAAAAGGGACCTGAAGCTGATCCAGTTGCTGTCGCCTCCCTTTAATGCACATCAGCTTAATCCGGGTTATATTATGGGTTATGTGCCAGGCATCCGGGAGAACGGAGGACAATACACACACGCTGCCGTTTGGACACTGATGGCCTTTGCAGCTATGGGTCAGCGGGAGAAGGTCTGGGAATTGTTCAGCCTGATCCAGCCGTTGAATCATTCGTCGGATCCGAAGTCGGTCGCAGTTTATAAAGTAGAGCCCTATGTCATGGCTGCCGATGTCTATGCCAGCGTTTCTCACGAAGGAAGAGGTGGCTGGACCTGGTATACGGGTTCCGCCGGCTGGATGTATCAGTTTATTACCGGCAGCCTGCTTGGTATGGAGCTTCGGCAGGGCCGGTTATACTTTAAACCTTGTTTTCCTCTGGATTGGCCATCGGTGAATATTACTTACCGCTCTGGCAGGGCGACTTATGATATCACCGTTTTCCAGGAGACGTCGATGACAGACGGGACCTGGTGGATGATGGACGGGAAGCGCAGAGACGGTGGCATCGACCTGGCAGATGACGGGTTACAGCACTCGGTAGAGGTGCATGTGGCAGAAGTGCGCGTTAACTAGCAAAGGCCATGCGGGGACGTTGCTGCATGTTCCATAGTATCCGGGCAAAGACGATACCCGCCATCGCCATGCCGGCTCCGACCAAAGAGGGAGAATTGTACCCGAAGCCTGCGGCAATGGGCCATCCGCCAAAAAGGGCGCCAAGCGCATTTCCAATGTTGAATGCGGCCTGGGTCGCGGCCGCACCGATAAGCTCTCCCTCCGTCGCCGTACGGATCATCAGCATCTGGATCGGGGTTGCCAGCGCGATCGACAAGGCAGCGGCGATGAATGTAAAACAAAGCGACAGTACCTGGTAAGAGGAAAAGAAAAAGATCAGCACCAATACCATAGCCATAGAGACCAGCAGGATAGTGCAGGCCTTTACCGGTTCCATCTTGTCTGCCAGTTTTCCTCCGATAATGTTGCCGACTACCATTCCCAAACCAGCCAGGATCATGATATAGGAAACCGTATTAGCGGAAAAATGGGATACATCGGTCATGAGAGGAGCGATGTAGCTGATCCAGGCAAACAGACCGCCCGTACCGATGGCAGTCATCAAAATGATCAGCCAGGGTTCCCAGCGCCTGAATACACCCAACTCCGATTTGAAATTGCCGGAACGGCTGATGGGAATAACCGGCATCCATAGCTGAAGGAATATTAGCGTGATCACTCCGATCAGTGTGACAATAGCAAAAGTATATCTCCAGGAGTAGTGATGCCCGACATAAGTGCCCAGGGGGACGATCAGCAGGTTGGCGAGCGTCAGTCCGGCAAACATCATCGAGATGGCCCGGGCCTCTTTTCCCTTGTCGGCAAGCCTGCTGGCTACCACCGATCCAACCCCAAAAAAGGCGCCATGGGGCAGTCCGGCCAACAGCCGTATCACCAGCAGTGAGCTGTTGCCCGGAGCGATGATCGATAGCCCATTGAACAGTGTGAATATGCCCATCAGGGCAAGAAGGATCTTTTTGGGTCCAAAATTACCGCTGATCGCGACCAGCAGCGGAGCTCCGATAACCACACCTGCCGCATAGGCCGAGATCAGGTGGCCGGCAACAGGAATACTGATCTGAAAATCCCGGGCGATGTCCGGTAGCAGCCCCATCATGACAAATTCTGTGGTGCCGATGCCCAGACCGCCCAATGCGAGAGGAACTAAATATTTCTTCAAGGTGATTGTCTACATACGGCTTTTTCACAATCTTTTCCCGCGCAAAGATAAAGATATTCGAAGAAATGGGTGCAGGTGGGCAACACACGCACCGGTGGATCAAATTACTGTGATCAGAGCATTGCCGTCACGTACCTGTAGCCTGCCAAAGGAGACACAAAGGTTTTTGGGCATACCATATGACCGTAAATCCTGCTCAAACGCTCCAGCTTCTTCCTCCGCCACAGCCACCAGTAGCCCGCCGCTGGTCTGCGGATCGGCAAGAATATATCGCTGTTCATCCGATAGTTCACTTATCTTATGGCCATAGCTGTTCCAGTTCCGCTGCGTACCGCCTGGAAAACATCCCAGCCGGAGATAGTACGGCAGGGAGGAAATGACGGGGACCTTACCGAATTCAATAGTCGCTGATAAACCACTGCCTTCGCACATTTCAGCCAGATGCCCCAGTAATCCGAAGCCGGTGACGTCGGTCATTGCCTTGACACCGTCGGACCGGCCAAAGATCTCTCCAAGCTTATTTAGCGTTACCATACTTTGCAAAGCAATAGCCGCATCTTCGGAACGGAGCTGACCCTTTTTCTGGGCTGTAGAAAGGATCCCAACCCCCAGGGCCTTGGTCAGGTAAAGCCGGCAGCCGGCGGTGGCTGTAGAGTTTCGCTTTAACTGGGGAATGTTGACGAGGCCGTTGACAGCAAGACCAAAGACCGGTTCGGGACAGTCGATACTATGCCCGCCCGCAAGTGTGATGCCAGCCTCGGCACAAATAGCTCTCGATCCTTCCAGCACTTTCTGAGCCGCTTCAGGAGGCAATTTATCGATAGGCCAGCCCAGGATGGCAATGGCAAGGACTGGTTTGCCACCCATCGCGTAGACGTCGCTTATCGCATTGGCAGAGGCGATACGGCCAAAATCAAATGCGTCATCTACTATCGGCATGAAAAAGTCGGTGGTAGAGATAAGTGCCGTGCCATTGCCCAGATCGAGGACTGCGGCATCATCCCGTTTATCATTGCCTACAAGCAGCCTGGGATCGGCCGGAGCGACAAGAGGACTGTGAAGGATCCTGTCCAGGATGGCAGGGCTGATCTTGCAGCCGCAGCCTGCACCATGTGAATATTGTGTCAATTTTATTTCAGAGATGTTCATAGTCATTTGTTTAATGTTGTGCCCAAACTGGGACTTTGGCCGGTGCCGCTGGCCGTCTCGGGTTTGCCGGTGCCCGCGCCGGCAAGACCACGCGCAAAATCGAGGACCCGCCTGGCGTTGAAGGCAGGGTCGCTGTTGTCAAGTGGGACAGGAAAGATCCTGTCACTGCTGCGGTGCTTCAAAGCCGTGCGATAGGTTTTGTCATAATAAAACAACACGAGACGGATAAATTCATCCATCCGGTCTTCCCTGATCGCGATGATCGCCCGTTTGGCCTGTTCGAAGCCAAGGCGTTTGCGAATGCGATCGGTACATTCCACAAGAAAGTCCTTATCCAATGGACCATACTCTTTTACCAGGGCTTCTACTCGCTGATCGACAGCAACCTGCAGGTCAATGAGCGGGGACTGCTGCATACGATGCCAGAATGATCGGGGGATGCTGCATTTACCAATATTGAGGCTTTCATCCTCCACCCATATTTCCCGTTGAGGGTCCAGACGGCTCAACTCATCAGCGAAGTTATTTTCGAATTGCTCCTGTGAAGGCTGGATCAATTTATTGAGCGTTCCATATGTTGAGCCCTGGTGTTGTGCAATGCCTTCCAGATCGATGACCTGTTCACCAGGCAAACGCAGTTGTTGAAGTATTTTTGTCTTACCCGAGCCGGTCAAACCTCCAAGTACATTGAGGCGATAGTCTTCTTCAAACTGGCGAAGCACCCATTTGCGATAGCCTTTATAACCACCCTTGACAAGAAATACTTCAAAACCATAGAGGTCAAGAGCCCAGGCCATAGCCCCGCTGCGCATACCACCCCGCCAGCAATGCACGGCTATCTTTTTTTGAGGGGCCATCTCCAATGATTGCCGGATGAATCCGGACCATTTGGGCCCAGCCAGATCAAAACCCAGCAGTATTGCGGCTTCTCTGCTTTCCTGTTTATACGTTGTCCCTACCAGTACCCGCTGCTCATTACTGAATAATGGCAAATTCGACGCCCCCGGGATATGTCCTTTTTCGAACTCGGCCGGTGTACGCACGTCCGCAACCGGCACGGTGTCCCGTATCTTTATAAGCTCTTCGATTTCGATCCTGTGGATCATTATTTTCCTTTACCGATCTTTTTAAGGCCGGATCGGTTGGTAAATATACTGTAAGCCGGCGATCTGTATCTTTGGAATTGATAAAAAACAGGGTATGCAACCACGCGGAAATATCGTCATCACCAGCGCCAATTGCGCCACTGCGGGTTTGCTGATCCCCCGGCTCCGGGAAAAAGGATATCATGTTACAGGGTTGATAAGGGCTCCGGCGGCGATTGGAGCCGATGTGATCATCTCCGACTGGATGAATTCAACAGCCGCAAAAGAAGCCCTTGCCACGGCCGAAGGCGTTGTCCATCTTTCGGGTGACGCCAACGCAAAGAACAGGGCTGCCTATATCGGAGCTAACTAT
>DATJJA010000243.1:0-5082 GCA_035492595.1 Puia sp. | reverse complement strand
TTTCCGTTCCGGATTTTGTACTATATTTGCAACCCCTTACGGGACTGTCAACAAGTCACAATAGGCCCTGTAGCTCAATTGAATAGAGCATTTGACTACGGATCAAAAGGTTTCAGGTTTGAATCCTGACAGGGTCACCATACAGGACAAAGAGGAATTATCTTCCCTTTGTCCTGTTTTATTTTCGCCTAAACCCTCGCCCATGGCGCTTATCAAGTTGATGGCTGCATTTTTCAAAGGGTTCGAACTATCTAAGCCTGTTTTAAGTTTCCTTTCTCCACGCCATTATAAGCGAGGGAAATACAAACAATATAAGAACAGATTTGATCCTAACCTCTCAGGATTCAAACCAATGCAAATGCTTATGTAGCTCAATTCAACAACCGATACTCATTAGGCGTCATCCCCACCCGCTGCTTGAACAGCCTTGTAAAATGCTGCGGATATTTAAACCCCAGCTCATACGCAATCTGGCTAACCGATTTTCCCTGGTCGAATATCCTTTCCTTCGCCATTTCAATCACCTTCGACTGAATATACTCGTGTGCCGTCTTTCCAGTCTCCTTTCGTATCAGATCGCCAAAATAGCTCGGCGATAAATTCAGCTCCTGGGCGCAATAAGCGACAGACGGAAGCCCAAGCGTTTGTGACTTATCCGACTGATAATACCCGTTTAGGAGCGTTTCAAATTTCTCCAATATTCCCTTATGAACAGTATCCCTTGTAATAAACTGGCGATCGTAAAAGCGGCCGCAATAATTCAGGAAGAGCTCGATATTCGAAATGATCAATTGCTTACTATGCTTATCAATTGCGTGCTCTAATTCATACTCGATCTTCGAAAAAGATTCCAGTACGATCTTTCTTTCTCGTTCCGACAGATGCAGCGCTTCATTGGATTGATAGCTGAAAAAAGAATAATCCTGAATATGTTTCCCCAGCGCCGTGCCGTATATAAAATCGGCATGGAATACCAATCCATGCCCCTTTGGTTGATACGTTTCCCCGTTGCTATTCACACCGGCGACTTGTCCCGGAGCCAGAAAAACCAATGTGCCTTCCTGGTAATCATAGTTATGCCGGCCGTACACCATATCACCGCATTTTACATCCTTCAGGAATATCGTATAGAAGCCAAAGTACATCTTTGACCCCTGGCGCGGGGTAGCCTTGGAAAAGTCGACCACACTCACCTGCGGGTGCAATGTCTCGTTATTATTGAAGGCATTGTAATCCCTAATTGTCTCGAATCGCAGCATTTTTTCCATATTTCCATCATTTTGACTACCTGAAATTACCAAATATCGCGCAACCCCTGCCACCACCCCCTCAAATCAGCAATAATGGTAGGCAAATCCCTAATACATATACAAGCCAGGCCGTCCCTTAGCACGAGCTTTGTACTATCAACTAAAAACGATGCAAACAGTAAAATTAAATAACGGAGTCGAAATGCCCATCCTGGGATTTGGTGTCTTCCAGGTGAAAGACCTGGCCGAATGCGAAAGAAGCGTCATCGATGCCATTGCCACCGGATACCGGTTAATTGACACAGCCGAATCCTATATGAACGAAGAAGCAGTCGGCAAGGGAATCAAAGAAAGCGGTGTACCCAGAAAGGACTTGTTTATCACCTCCAAAGTCTTTATAAAATCCAACGGATATGAAGGAGCAAAAAAAGCCTTCGAACAATCCCTTAAAAAGCTCCAGCTGGACTACATTGACCTTTACCTCATTCATCAACCCTTCGGTGACGTCTATGGGGAATGGCGCGCTTTGCAGGAATCTTACAAAGAAGGAAGGATCAGGGCCATCGGCGTAAGCAACTTTCAGCCTGACCGGCTAATGGACCTTATCATCCACAACGAAGTTGTACCTGCCGTCAACCAGATCGAGACCCATCCTTTCAACCAGCAGATCGACGCCCACAAATTTCTTCAGGACAACAATGTCCAGCAGGAAGCCTGGGCACCATTCGCCGAAGGAAAGAACGACATTTTTCACAACCAGGTCTTAGCAGCCATCGCCCAAAAATACAACAAGTCCATCGCCCAGGTTATCCTGCGCTGGCTCACACAAAGGGGCGTCGTTGCCATTGCAAAATCGGTTAAGAAAGAGAGGATGGCAGAAAACATAAATGTACTCGACTTCCAACTGACCGCCTATGAAATGGACCAAATCAAAACCCTCGATACAAAAACAAGCAGCTTTTTTGATCACCGCGACCCCGCCATGGTCAAATGGCTCGGTGAAAGAAAACTCGACTAATATAAAAATCAAATTCATGAAAAAAATTCTTGTCGGAATGCTCTTGCTCGTCGCCTCTGCACACTTAGCCCGAGCCCAGGCCAAGCTGCCATTCTCACTCGCGGCAAGCACTACAAAGGACGAACAGGAAATTCTTAACCTTTCCACAATCAAATGGAAATGGATGGCAGACAAAAACGTGGATTCCCTGAACGGTCTGTTTGCCGAAAACTGTGTCTTTGTTCATATGGGCGGCAGCTGGGGTAAAACCCAGGAACTGAAGACCATCAAAGGGGGCGGCATCTGGTATAAAAAAGCGGAAGTCTACGGCGCCTCGGTGAACTTTTTTGGCAATACCGCCATTCTGTTAAACGACATTGACCTGCAGGCTGTCGTAGGCGGGAACGAAGTCACCCACGCCTTCATGGTAACGGAGGTATATGTCAAAGAGAACGGCAAATGGACGATGGGCTCCCTCACTTTTTCGACCTTGCTCAGACCAGTGAAAATGAACAACAACGGCCAACAACACTAAACTCACCACTACAACTATGGATCGCCGCCATCTACTCAAATCCGGTTTAAGCCTTGCCGGTGCCTCTTTATTGTCATCGACCGTACTGCCAAGAAATTGGACAGCACAAAAACCACAGCAAGCTTCGGCCACTGCTACAGCGCCCGGACGCCGCAAACTCGGGGGCAAACTGGAAACCACCTTACAAATTCTTCTGATTGTATCGTTTATGGCATCGATCGGCGCTAAGGGGCAAATTTCTTCCACCAAAAGAATACTGATCGTCTACCTGTCGCGCACCCATAACACGCAGGCCGTTGCCGAGATGATTCATAAATATATGGGTGGCACCCTGGTATCGCTGGAATTGGAAAAGCCTTATCCGGAGAACTACCAGCAGACGGTACAACAGGTCGTCCGCGAAAACGAAGCCGGTTACCTTCCTCCGTTAAAAACAAAGGTCGACAGCATCGGGCAATACGACGTCATATTCGTCGGTTTCCCGACCTGGGATATGCAGATGCCCCCGCCCATGAAAAGTTTTCTCCACGAATATGACCTAAGCGGCAAAACAGTAGTCCCCTTCAACACAAATGCAGGCTACGGCGTCGGCACTTGTTTTCAAACCGTAAAGGACCTTTGCCCGAAAACCACCGTTTTGGAAGGGTTTTCCACCAAAGGAGGCATAGAGCGGGACGGCGTGCTCTTTGTCATGAACGGCCAAAGAGCCGTCCTGGCCGAAAAAGAAGTGCAAACCTGGCTTCGTAAAATTAAAATGTTCAAATAGTTAATTATCAATACTTAAGCGACGATTATTTTTGTCAAACTTGTCAAGTTCTACTTGCCCGCTGCTACGGCCGAAGATCATCTGCTGTGATCCGGCAATCACTTCGTGGGGCGAACCAAGCGCCACCTGGCTGACCTCATTCAACTGCTCCAATTCACCTTCAGTAAGCGTCAGCGATAGCAAATCGATGTTATCTTTCAGCTGAGCAAGGTTCTTTGCTCCAAGGATCGTAACTGTTGATAGTGGCTGATGATCGTGCTTCTGCCGGATCCAGGCAAGTGCGACATGTCCTATCTTTGCCCCTCTGCCTTTGGCGATCTTTTGAAGAGTGTCGAGGATGGCAGTTTCCCGCGCCCCTGCCTCATCTTTAACGCTCCATTTTACTGTTCAGTTTCTCAGCGAACCGCATTAATGTACGCTCGTATAATTCTTGTTTCCCGCCCTTGAAATTAAAATAAAAACAGCTCTTGCCAATCCCCATTACGTCAAGGAGCTCATCCGATGGATTATTGTCAAAAATTGAAGTTATACAAAGAAAACCCCTGTAGAAACAGGGGTCGTTACCAAAACTAACTGCTTATTAGAAAATTGACTGTTTATTTAATCCTATCCCGGCGAAATGTAGACTAATTGCCGGTACCCGATCTCCCGTTATACTGCTCCATAGCCTTATTTTTCATTTCTTCCGTCATAGCCTCATACTTCTTATACTGGTCGCTGGTAAGTATACCCTTCATCTCCCTGCTTTTATCTTTCTGGGATGATTTGAGTGCCCTGTACTTCGCGAATTTTCCATCGGAGCCTTTAAAGATCTGCTCATTCTTCAGCGCATATTTCAGATTGATAGCTTGTACGGATGGGTACTGATCTTCAGTAAGAGCCAATTCCGTCTTCATTTTTTCCGTGAGGGCGGCCGCTCGTCCCTCAGGTGTTCTTGTGCTGTCCGTCGATCGGGCCGGCTGCCCTGCCTGGGCCGGCTGGGCAGATTGAGCATTTACCGCAAGGGTTGAAAACAGGAAACACAGGATCAAAAACGCGATTGAAAAGGAGATTTTACTATTGACTGATCTTGTTGACATTTTTATAATTTTGCTTGTTTGGAATCGAGGAATTTGTCTTCCGGTTTATCTGTAGACAACAACAGGGCGCACAGGTCTCACGACGGTAACGACCTGGGGCCGTCTCACCACCACGACCGGAGGGCGTCTTACCACTACCACCGGAGGTCGGAAAGCAGGTCTCACTACTACAGCAGGGCGAACGACTGGCCTTACTACGATAGCCGGACGGACAATTACCTGGGCATTGGTTCTCAATGTCGCCAGGCTGAGTAATAGGCCCGTGCCCAGTACGAGGAAAAACATTTTTTTCATAACGAGTATATTTATTGTTTTCGAATACAAATTTGACGATAGCCAATGATCGAAATCTGGTGAAAGGATATAAAACGGGCAGATAGCCTGCCGAAACGGGCATTTTCTAGAATTTTACCGAAAGTCCACTGTTCAGGATATACCTGCCATACCCTGCTTCG
>DATJJA010000242.1:0-36084 GCA_035492595.1 Puia sp. | reverse complement strand
CCATCGCGCAGCGCAGCGTCCAGCTTATCAACTACTTTTTTATTCTTTGTCTTCTCTACCCATACCAGGAACCTTGCCGTTACCCGGTATGCGTTCTGATAACTCTGGCTCGCCTTATAGTTTGGCAGCGTCCACCTGCTTTTTACATTATTTATTCCATATTCATACCGTACATAGTCAGCGATCCCCTCTGTCAGCCATCCCGGATTATCAAACCGGTAATCCTGTACGATATGCATCACTTCATGGGTCACCACATCGATATCCTCCGGGTTCTTCTTCAGCCACTCCGGATTATATTTTGCTATACCATCCCCGGTTTCGGCTACCCCCTTATAACTGGGATCGATAACAAACTTTACCGTCCGCAGCGTATGCTTGTTGAAGCGTCGGGCTTCCTGTGGATACACGGTAAAAAATGCATCGATCATCTGTTGTTTTGTCTCCGGACTAAAGTCCTTTTCCTTGTTGATAAAGATCAGTGTGTACTTTCCTTTGCTGATCGTATCGTTTGTACTAAATTCCTGCGCTGACACTTTCATTGATGCGGATACGGTCATCGAAACCATGAGCATTCCAGCCAATTTCCTTTTCATTTATGTTCTATTGTTTTATTTCTTCTTCAGCGGGTTGTCCTTATCCGTCGAAAATGAATAAGGATATGCACTTTCTTCTGTACCCTTTGTCTTGTTTGGCGTCGCTCCCATCGTCAGCCTGAACTCTCCTCCCTCCTGAATTTCTTTGTGCGAGATCCAGTTCCTGCCATATGGCTGTCCTTTGAGCATCGCACTTTGTACATACAGGTTAGCTGCACTATTGGCAGGGGCGTTGATGACGAAATTCTTTCCGTTCTCCAAATGGAGGGTTGCCTTTTTGAATAATGGAGTACCCAGTACATATTGATCGGTCCCCGGGCAGACGGGATAAAAACCCAGCGCTGAAAAGACGTACCAGGCCGAAGTCTGGCCATTATCCTCATCACCGCAGTACCCGTCGGGTGTAGCCTGGTAGAGCTTCCCCATAGCCTGTCTTACCCAATACTGAGTTTTCCAGGGCTCGCCGGCATAGTTATACAGATAGAGCATATGCTGGATAGGCTGATTGCCGTGTGCATATTGCCCCATACCGGCGATCTGCATCTCCCTTATCTCATGGATCACTCCACCATAATAGCTGTCGTCGAATGTCGGCGGCATGATAAAGACCGAATCCAGCATCTGCACAAACGATCTCCTGCCACCCATCAGGTCCATCAGTCCCTGGATGTCATGGAAGACACTCCAGCTGTAATGCCAGCTATTCCCCTCCGTAAATGCATCACCCCATTTGAAAGGATTGAATGGGGACTGAAACTGTCCATCTTTATTTTTACCTCTCATCAACTTGTGTTCCGGGTCGAAAAGGTTCTTGTAATTCATGGCACGACCCGCGTATAGCTTCAATTCCGATTCCGGACGTCCCAATGCCTTTCCAAGCCGGTAAATACTGAAGTCGTCATAGGCATATTCCAGCGTCCGGGCGGCGTTCTCATTGATCTTAACATCATACGGGACATAGCCAAGCGTATTGTAATATTCTACGCCGGTACGGCCCACGGCTTCGATCGGCCCCATATTATTGGCATCCTTTAATAAGGCGGCATAGAGGGTGTTGATATCATACCCCCGAAGTCCCTTCAGCCAGGCATCGGCTACAACGGAAGCGGAGTTGTTTCCTACCATCACGCTTCTATAACCCGGGCTCGACCATTCGGGCAGCCAGCCCCCTTCCTTATAATTGTTGATCAGCCCTTCCTGCATCTCCTTATTGATGGAAGGATAGACAAGGTTCAGGAAAGGATACAGTGCCCGGAAGGTGTCCCAGAAACCTGTTCCTGCAAACTGATAACCGTTTTCCACCCTGCCATTATATACGCTATAGTGAACGATCCTGCCAGCTGCATCCTTTTCATACAGCTTCAGCGGGAAGAAAAGCATCCGGTAGAGACTGGAATAGAAGGTACGCATCTGGTCGATCGTGCCGCCTTCTACTTCTACCCGGCTAAGCGTTCTGTTCCAGATATCCCGGCCTTTTTTTGCTACGGTCTCGAAATTGTCATTGCCGATCTCACTCAGATTCTGTTCGGCCTGTTCGATGCTGATAAAAGAAGAGGCCACCCGCGCATGAACCATCATTCCTCTCTGCATTGCGCCAAAGCCAACCACTGCCCCTACATGCCGGTTGGTCAGTTCCAGCGAATCCGACAGCTCTTTATCCTTCCAGGTATGTACGCTGGCGAAGGGTTTGTCGAAGACGATCACAAAATAATTTTTGAAATTGGAGGGTACTCCTCCGCTGTTACGGGTGGAATAGCCCACTACCTTATTTTCTCCCGGTATAACTTTTATATAGGAACCCCTGTCATAGGCGTCTATCACCATGTAAGTGCTGTCTGTCCTGGGCCAGGTAAACCGGAACCGGGCTGCCCGATCTGTGGGGGTGATCTCTGTAGTGACATCGTCATCGGCGAGATATACACTATAATAATAAGGCTTCACGATCTCCGTCTTATGGGAGAACCAGGAGGCTCTGCTTTCTTCGGTAAAGCGCAGCGATCCGGTGACGGGCATGATGCTAAACTCGCCGTAGTCATTCATCCAAGGGGAAGGCTGGTGTGTTTGCTTAAAGCCCTTTATCTTTTCTGCCGTATAGGTATATTGCCAGCCATCGCCCATCTTACCGGTCTGGGGCGTCCAGAAGTTCATGCCCCAGGGCAGGGCAATGGAAGGGTAGGTGTTGCCGCTTGAAAGACCACCGGTTGACTGAGTGCCCATGAGAGGATTTACGAAATCCACCGGATCGGTTACCTTGTCTACAAACTGGCACTTCGCTCCAATATTTATGGCAAGGGCGAAGGGTAAGAGAAATGGGATTTTGAGCATGTTGATTCTTAATAAAGAGTTAAAATAAAGATATCATTACGACTAGCTGTATGTTGTCAATGGACTTCAAACAGATTGTTAACGGAAATTAAAGAGATGTAAAAATATAGCAGATAAGGGTAAATTTGGATATATTCATCATAATCAATTCTTTTCATCTGCTTAAACTGTTCTTTTGAGGTATTCGAGCACAACACATAAAGTCATTGCCATTTTTAGCTTTTTGATCCTTTCTTCAGTGCAGTTCTTTTTGTTATACAATACATATGAGCTAAAGAATGATCATTTTTACCTGGAAGAACGATCCATCCTTAGTACTGAATATTCCATCGCCATCCGGAATGATAAGGTGATGCCGGGGGGGCAGCGGATCATCGACAGCTTTCTTGTACCGAATACTCATCTGCTGGAAAATTTGTATAATACCGATCGTCCGGCTTTTGATCTCCTGAAACAAAAGATCTGTGACAGCATTTTTGCCACTCTCCGGAAAGCCAATACAGCAGATACTGTCCTGGCCCGGATCATCCGGGGGCATAAATTGAATCACGACCTTGAATATGTGCTTCTTATCGATGATATATCCATTATGTTCGGCGACCTTAAATATGTCAACCTTTATAACAGGGACCATCGCTATCCGCTGATCGATCCTTCTATCCAGACAAAGGACGGCGTCTGTATCGGGGGCTCGCTCCAGGAGCCTCTACCCAGAAACCAGGTGGTCGGGGTTGCCGTTTTCAACTCGCTTGCCTACTCCAACCGGGTGGGATTCAGTCTCCATGTCGACATCCGCAACCGGCGTGCTACTATCCTTCGGCTGATGATGCCGACCTTTCTTTTGGCCCTGTTCTCTATCCTTTCCGTAGTATTCCTTTTTTTTATCACCTTTCGTAACTGGCAGCGGCAGAAAAAGCTCTCCGAGATGAAATCGGACTTCATCAACAGCATTACCCATGAATTTCACACTCCTCTTACAGCGATAATCGTCGCTAACAAAACCATGCAGAAAGAAAAGATCATATCGAGCCCTGAGAACCTGCAGCCTCTTATAGAAGTTGTCCAACGCCAGTCGCTGCGTCTCCAGACGCTGATCAGCCAGGTATTGGATATTACCACCCTCAACAAAATATCGCTGAATAAGGAAGAGTATTCCATACACCATCTGCTGGATGAGATCCTGCTAGACTATCGTCTGAAGCTTTCCGGTACCAACATTATGTTCACATTACAGAAGGATGCGGAAAGGGATATTGTTTTGCTGGACCGCTTCTGGTTTACTACCATTTTGCAGAATATCTTTGACAACGCGATAAAATACAATAATAAAGAGCAAAAGGAAATCACGGTCTCTACCTTCGATGATAAGAAAGCTGTCCACGTCAGCATCCGGGATAATGGCATCGGCATGACAGAGGACATAAAAAAACAGGTCTTCGATAAATTCTATCGGTTTGCGGGACCGGAGAACGCCACCGTGAAAGGGTTGGGCCTCGGCCTTTTTTATGTGAAGCAGGCGGTAGATGCGCATAGCTGGAGCATAGACATCGTCAGCGGAGAAGGTCAGGGCAGCACCTTTATTATCAGTATCCCTTTTTAGCTAAATAAATTATTCTGCCATTTGTAATAACAGGCAAGATGAAGAAACCACGAATACTATTAGTAGAAGATGAGATAGACCTGGGAAATGTGGTCCGGCAATACCTGGAGATCTCCGATTTTGAAGTAAACTGGGTCACCAATGGCCGCCTGGCTTT
Organism: Puia sp.; assembly: GCA_035492595.1. Lineage (GTDB taxonomy): Bacteria > Bacteroidota > Bacteroidia > Chitinophagales > Chitinophagaceae > Puia. The sequence goes on along the minus strand of DATJJA010000242.1, from coordinate 31,406 downwards.
CGAACAGCTACGTTTGACAAACCTGGATTACCAGATTGCCCTCATCGATGTTGCCATGCCCGAAATGGATGGCTTTCAGCTGGCAGACAAGATCGTTCAGCTGGGCCTTCGGCTCCCCTTTCTTTTTCTTACCGCCCGCAATGAAAGAAGCGACAGGCTCCATGGCCTAAAACTTGGTGCGGATGACTATATCAGCAAGCCCTTCGATGTAGACGAGCTGGTCTTGCGGATAAGGAATATTATAAAAAGGAATACCGGGCCGCAGCCCGCTCCTGCTTCGCCCGTCATCCGCCGGGAAGACGTTCTCTTTTCAAAGGATGTTCTCAAGCTCTCTATCAGCGGAAAAAAAGACATAATCCTGACGCCGCGCGAAGCAGAATTATTAGACTATCTCTTCCGCAACGAGAACCGTATACTCAAACGGGAGGAGATACTAAGCCAACTGTGGGGCGAGAACGACTACTTCCTTGGCCGAAGCCTGGACGTCTTTATTTCCCGGCTTCGCAAACACCTCAGCGCCTCCGACTTTATTAGTATCGACAATGTTTATGGGGTAGGTTTTGTTTTTAATGTGCGTACGTAGCAGCTCAGGCCCGTTGTAGCTGCTCCATCTTTTCCAGTCGTCTTATCCGGTTATAAATTATTGGATGCGTGCTATGAAATACGATAAAATAGAGATTTACGGGAGGATCTCCCTGACAGGTCAATTTCTCCAGCATATCTCTTAGCCCTTTGCCAAACCCCATTCGCGCAGCATAGACATCCTGCCGGTATTCCGAAAATCTTGCCAGCACGAGGGTCAGCCACTGGAAGATCACATTTAAAATCGCGAATACCACTACAAATAAAGCAATGGCAGCTATTACCTGTATTATGTGCAGGAAATAGAATATCGTTACAACGATCAACAGCCAGATGATTCCCGATAAAGGATTGATGCGCTGTCTGAAGCCGCTCATCACGATAGCAGCTATGCGTCTATAAACCCATCGTACTATTGATGGCAGATAACCCGCCATCCGATACGCCGAGCCTATTATCGTATCATAGCTTACGAGATGTCCCAGCTCATGCGCGAGCAATCCTTTCAGCTCATCATCTGTGGCACCTGCCAGCAGTCCTTTTGTAATAGCAATCGTGCGGGTACCGGTGGCAAAGGCATTCCAATCGGTTGATTCCTGGATCCGTAATTTCACCTTCCTTGTATACCCGGCGCGTTGCAGAACTTCCCGAAAGGCCGTTTCCAGCTTTTCTTCCTCAGCCCGGACCGGCTTGCGTAAAGGGGATCCAAAGAACAGTGACATATCAGTAAAAAGATAAGCCGAGCTGAAACACAATACCACCCAGCTCATCATGATCAGCCAGGCCGTCCTGTCTGAGAGCTTCACTCCTGCGATGACCAGCACCAGCAGGGCGCCAAAAATGGTCAATACCACGTAAAGGGTTACCAATACTGCGTTGATATATTTACTCATAAAAAGGGTCTTTTAATGCAGTTCCAATAATAAAGTATTAGCAAAATTTAGCTCTTCCGGGGATTTTGGACATTCTGCGCCTTCGTATCTTTAGCTCATGAAACTGAGCATGACAAATTTTTGCGCACAGATAAACTATTTCGTTCTTTTTCTTGCCGCCGGCCTGATCCTTAGCACTCCGGCTTCCAGCCAGCGGCGATCGGCCCCCCGTAGCACCGGCCTCCTTTCCTATGTAGATCCCTACATCGGCACCGGCGGTCACGGCCATGTCTTTCTCGGCGCCAGCGTTCCCTTTGGCGCTGTACAGGTTGGCCCCAGCAACATCAACAAGGGCTGGGACTGGTGTTCAGGTTACCATTACTCTGACAGTGTCGTCAAGGGTTTTGCCCAAAACCATCTCAATGGTACCGGTATCCCCGATCTCGGCGATATCCTGATCATGCCCTATACCGGTTCTGTAAGGACAGAGACGGGCACCCAGGCTAACCCGGCAGAGGGCTATTCCTCCCATTACTCGCATAGCCAGGAGGTCGCCCGCCCGAACTATTACTCCGTCTGGCTGAAGGACCACCACGTAAAAGTAGAGCTCACCGCCACTGAACGCGTAGCTTTTCATCGCTATACTTTCCCATCCGATCGTCCCGGACATATCATCGTCGATCTTCTCCAGGGCAATTTCGACGCTGGCTGGCAACACCCCAGGGTCAGGGCTCACCTGCTGAAGTTGAATGACTCTACCCTCATCGGCTGGCGCAACTCCTCACAGTGGGCGAAAGACCGGCGCATCTATTTTGCGATCCGTACGAACGTGCCATTAAAGGACTTTACGCTTATCGATGGGGACAAGCCTGTTCCTCAACTCTCTCTCGAAGCGGATACGGTGAAGGGGCTTATATCATTCAAACATATGACTTCAAACGTAATGCTTAAGGTCGGTGTGTCCAACGTAAGCGGCGAGAACGCCCTTGCCAACATCACTGCCGAGATCCCCGGCTGGAATTTCGCCAGGATCGTCCGCCAGGGCAATGTAAAATGGGAAAAGGCGCTTCGGAAAATTCAGGTCACGGCTCCGGATCCGGTAGATCGTACCGTCTTTTACACAGCCTTCTATCATACTATGATAGCTCCCGCTCTTTACAACGACCACGACAGCAGTTATCGCGGCGCGGATGGAAAGGTCATTGCAAACGCACCGTTTAACAATTACACCATCTTCTCCCTCTGGGATACCTATCGCACGCTTAATCCGCTGATGACCCTTGTTCATCCTGAACGGGTGAGTGACATGGTCAATACCATGCTTTCTATTTACGTACAACAGGGCAAACTACCTATCTGGCATCTGCAGGGGCGCGAAACGGATTGTATGGTCGGCTACAGCGCTGTACCCGTCATTGCCGACGCGTATCTGAAAGGTTTTGGCGGCTTTGACCCCAACCTTGTTCTGGAAGCGATGAAAGCTTCCTCCACGCGTGACGACTATGGCGTGAAATACCTGAAGGAAGAAGGATATATCCCTGCCGACAAGGAAAAGGAATCCGTTTCCAAAGCGCTGGAATACGCTATCGATGACTGGTGTATCTCCCGTGTAGCTGCCCGGCTTGGCAAAAAAGACGACGAAGCCTATTATGCAAAACGCGCCAATTACTTCACCCGCTACTTCGATACCGTAACTAAATTCATGCGTCCTGTTCTGGCCGATGGCTCTTATCGTGCGCCCTTCGATCCCTTTCAGTCCATCCACGAATGGGGGGACTATACAGAAGGGAATGCCTGGCAGTATACCTGGCTTGTACCCCAGGACGTAGAATCCCTGGTCCGCCTCATGGGTGGCGACAAAGCCTTTGTGACCAAGCTCGACAGCCTCTTTGTCGTCAGCAAGAGCATGGGCAGCCAGGCATCGCCCGATATCTCGGGCCTTATCGGCATGTATGCACAGGGCAACGAACCGAATCATCATATTCCGTACCTCTATGCCTTTGCCGGTTATCCCTGGAAAACGGCAGAGAAGATCACGCGCATAAGCCGTGAATTTTACACCGGCAAAAATGATGGCCTTTGCGGCAACGACGATGCGGGGCAGATGAGTGCCTGGTACGTGATGAGCGCTCTGGGATTCTACCCGGTAAACCCAGCAAACGGAATATTTGTCTTTGGCACTCCTCTCGTGCGTGAAGCCCGACTCGAAGTTGGCAACAACAAACAATTTACGATGGAAACCGTTAACGCAGGGGCTAAAAATATCTACATTCAGCGAGCTACTCTCAATGGCGTTCCTTATCGCAAATCCTATATCACCTTTCAGGAGATAAAAGCGGGTTCGACCCTGCGTTTCTATATGGGCGACAAGCCCAATCCTATCTTTGGTGCGGCACCTGCCGACCGGCCGATGTCCAATCCGCCGGCTCCCGGCATTGCACCCGCCGCTGCTGCGGCTCCCGGCATCCCCGCTAAGCCGATCTCGATCCATATCAACCAGGTTGTCTTCCCTGCGTCCGCGCCTAAGATCGCTGTTGTCAGTACTGAAACCCCACTCGACGGCGCGCCCTCTTTTTCTCTTGTCGACGAGGCAGATCATACAAGGTTCACCGGCGTACTAAGCCGTTCCCAATCCCTCCCGGACTGGGGGCCGGGCAAACAATATTATCAGGCCGATTTCTCCGCCTTTCATCAACCCGGTACTTACCGGCTACGATTGAGGGAGGATGGCAGCGCTGTCCGACCACCGACAACATCTGAAAAATTCGAAATAGGCGGGCCCGATTGGGCCCGTCCGCTTATAGCGGCGATCCTGCACTATTACAATAAGCAGCGGGCCAATACTCCCGGAGAGCTCGCTGCCGACCGTCAGCTGCGTTTGTATGGCAGTGACCGGCGCGTCGACCTGCATGGCGGCTGGTGTGACGCCTCCGGCGACGTCAGTAAATACTTCTCGCATCTGGCCTATGCTAACTTTATGTCTCCCCAGCAGATACCTCTTGTCACCTGGTCGCTGATCAATACCGGTGAGACCCTGCGCTCATCGCTGGAAAAATGGGGACTCTCGGATTCTCTTACCAGTGAAGCCCTTTGGGGCGCCGACTACATAATGCGCGATCTGTCGGCCGAAGGGTATTTTTATATGACCGTTTTCAGTTACTTCAAAAAAGACCCGGATGCCCGTCGTGTTGTAGGTCTGCGTGCCAACAGCGTCACCACTGACGAATATCAGTCCGCCTTCCGCGAAGGCGGTGGTATGGCTATCGCAGCTCTTGCCCGGATCTCCCGCTGGAACCGGAATGGGGACTTTACTTCACAGCAATACCTGGATGCAGCCCGCAGGGCATATGCCCACCTGGCGATCAATAATAGAAAGTATGATGATGATGGAAAAGAAAATATTATCGACGATTATTGTGCGCTGATGGCGGCAACTGAGCTATGGATCGCGACCTCCGGCAACTCCGCCGCCGGCAATGTGACTGCCAGTTCCACTGCTGACACCGGCTCCGCTGCTGACGCCGGCGTCTACTACCGCGACCAGGCCCGTGACCGCGCCACTAAACTTGTCCGGCGTCTCACAACCTCCGGTTATTTTCTGGCCGATGATGGTCGTCGTCCCTTCTGGCATGCGTCCGATGCCGGTCTGCCTGTCATCGCCCTTGCGCGCTATCTCGATAAAGAGAACGATCCATCGCTGCGCAGCACCGTACTTTCCGGTATTTACACCGCTCTTAACTATAACCTTCGGGTCACCGCCGAAGTGTCCAATCCTTTCGGTTATGCCCGTCAGTCATTCCTCTATCACGATTCGGTAAAAAATGGGTTTTTTATTCCCCATGACAACGAAACCGGCTGGTGGTGGCAAGGCGAAAATGCACGCCTTGCTTCACTCGCAACGGCTGCCCTCATTACCCGCGGTCTCCCAGGATCTGGCGCCCCCTCCACCGATTCCCTCTCTCTTTATGCAGCCCGCCAGTTCTCCTGGATCCTTGGCTGCAATCCTTATTCTATGTGTTTTATGTACCAGTTTGGTAAAAATAACGTGCCTTATATGAGTTCGAATTACGGTCATGGGAGCGAACGCGGCGGCATCTCCAACGGCATCACAGGTAAGGAGGGGCATGGCGACGGCAGCGGCATCGATTTCCGCATCAGTGCCAACGGCAATGAATGGCGCTGGACCGAGCAATGGCTTCCTCATGCGGCCTGGTTCCTCCAGGTACTCACTGCTCTGGCCGATCAATAGATCGGAATGTGCAGCTCTCCCAAATCGAAGTCTTATTCCCTGTTTGGGAAAATGAGGGCCACTTAAATCTATTGATAAGCAGTGTCTTATGCCGTGGCATATCCCTTGTCTATTTACCGGCAAACGTACCGACATGAAAAAATTAATTCACACCCTGGCCAACGAAGAAAACTTCACCCCGGCGGGTCTGTTGATCTCCTTTCTCCTGGGTGTGCTGGCTGCTCTGCTGTGTTTTATCCTATTTTTTTGAAATAGTCGTCACTTTGCTTAGAAAAAGTCGTTGGTCTGCTGCGGTTTTGCGCAGCAAAACCTAACCGGGGCTCAAGTTTGCTCCGCTATCGCTTCGCGACCTTCGCTACGCTCGGTCCGGCGGCCTTCACTACGTCCGGGCTGGCCGCCGCTGCATCCAGCAGTACCTCACATTCAGGATGTAACTGTATCACTGAAGCAGGTATATCCATCGTCACCGGTCCCAGTATAGCCTTCTCAACAATCTCCGCCTTGTGGGCACCCTTCGCCACTAACACTATCTTACGCGTCTGCATAATATTTTTGATGCCCCGGGTCAATCCACCCAACACCACATCATCAGGAACCTGAGTCTCTCTGCGTACCCTGGCTTCAAAATCCGGATCCATCGGGGATACCCAGGTATCACTCCCGAAAGGCGTTCCCGGCTGATTGATGCCGATATGGCCATTCATACCGATCCCCAGCATCTGAAGATCGGCGCCGCCGCGTTCTGCCAGACGCCGCTCGAATAAAGCTGCTTCGGCCACGAAGTCATCTGACAATGTAGGCGGCATAATGAAATTCTCTTCCGGCACTCCCAGGGGACCCACCAGCTGCCTATAGATCATCGTATAACAGCTACCCGCATACGAGCGCGGCAGATTTGTCAGTTCATCGACATTGAAGAAGGTCACCTGAGATACATCAAAAGGATATCGTGCATGAATCTCCGACACCACCCGGTGCATCCCGATCGTTGTTTGCCCGGTCGACAACCCGATAACCGCGGCGGGTCTGGCCAGCAGCTGACTGATGATGCGCCAGGCCGCAACCTGATCGAATTCCTGTTCGGTCTTTGTAATTGTTATTTTCATAAAAATATTAATGTTAGTGACAGCCCGGAGAGCTGTCCTACCAATCTTTTAGTCCTTGTTTAAAAAACAGATCCAGCGCTTCTACAGCCACACCCTCATCAACTCCTTCCACCGACACTTTTATCACGTCTCCTGCCCTGACGCCCATTGACATAATACTCAACAAGCTGTTCATCTTCACTTCCGTTGCCCCCTTCTTTAGCAGAATATCGGATTGGAATTGTCTCGCCAGCTTTACGAGTGCTGTTGCCGGTCGTGCATGCATTCCTTCCGGCGCTAAGATGGTAAAATCTCTTGTGATCATAGTTGAAAATTTTTTCTCGCGGCAGCCTCGCTGCTCTGGATCAGAATGTCCTTTATCGTGGGTATTGCCGGGGCGTTCATCGAAAACTCCGTTAGCCCCATTCCTAATAGCAATGATGTCGCCTGTGGATCACCCGCCAGTTCCCCGCACATCCCGACAGGGATGCCCTGCAAATGCCCTTGTTCTATTACAAAGCGTATCAGCCGTAGCACTGCCGGGTGATAGGGGTCGTACAGGTCTTTTATTTGTTTGTTCATTCTGTCAGCGGCTAATACGTACTGACAAAGATCGTTGGTGCCAATGCTGAAGAAATCGACTTCCTTTGCCAGCAGATCGGCTATCACCGCCGCCGATGGGACCTCGATCATGATCCCCATTTTTATGGAGGTGTCAAAAGCGATCCCGGATCGAAAAAGCTCCTCCTTTGCTTCCTCCAGAATGGCCCTGGCCTGCTGCACTTCCCGTACACCGCTGATCATCGGCAGCATTATCCGGCATTTCCCAAAAACGCTTGCCCGCAGGATCGCTTTTAACTGGGTCAAAAAAATGTCTTTCCGATCGAGACAGATACGTATTGCCCGATACCCTAAAAAAGGGTTGTCCTCTTCCGGTAATTCCAAATAGGGCAGGGGCTTATCTCCGCCAATGTCCAGGGTCCTGATCGTCACTATCCTATTGCCTGCCTGAAGTAATATGGTCTTATAGTACTCTACCTGCTCATCTTCCGTCGGGAAAGAATCCCGTTCCATAAAAAGCAGCTCTGTGCGAAACAACCCAACTCCTTCCGCTCCAAAGGCCAGCGCCTGCTCCATATCTTCCGCCGTTGCGATATTTGCGAGCAGCTCAATTTTTACTCCATCTGTCGTCACGGCCGGCTGGTCTTTTAAAGTCTCCAGCCGTCTCACTTCCTGTATAAAGATCTCCCGTTTCTTCCTGTATTCATCTACAATGGAGGCGTCGGGGTTTACCAGTACCAACCCCTGGTTTCCATCCAGGACCACCCGATCGCCATCGACTATTCCATCCAATTCGCCTCCGCATCCTACCACCGCCGGTAAGCCGCGCAGGCGCGCCACGATAGCCACATGCGAGGTCTTTCCTCCGGACTGCGTTGCAAAACCAACGACTTTGCTGCGATCCATCCCGATGGTTTCCGAAGGTGAAAGATCTTCCGCAATAATGATCAGGCCTTCGCCGGAATTGCTGATAAGAGAGCCGGCGCTCCCCGAAAGATTGCGGCCGGTGCCGTCCGAAAGGTTCCTTACGATCCTGTTGCCGGCATCCCTCACGTCCGCCGCCCTTGCCTTCAAATACTCATCCTCCATTTGTTCGAACACCTGTACCGCCAGTCCGATCACCATGAGAACTGCATCCCGGGCAGTCATCTTATCGCTGCTGATCCGCGTCCGTACGTCCGTCTCCAACTGTGGGTCCTGCAACAATTCCAGCTGAACCTCCAGGATATCCCTTTCCTCCTTTACAACCTTTTCAAATAACTCCTGTACTTCTTTAACGGATAACTTCACTGCCTCCCCGTATCGCCCGATCTCCTGTAACACTGCTGATTCATCGGTCAACACAACGCCGCTTGCCACCTCCTTACGTTGGCGCAACACATAGGCCTTGCCTATCGAAATACCCGGCGAAACTCCTATGCCCTTCATAATAAATAATTTAAGCCAGCCAATGCAAAAGACTGCCCGCAAAGCCCAAACCCAGCAAACCCAGCAGCAAGTATGTCGTCTTCACGCCTTTCTTCACGAAATAATAAACGAGAAATGTCAGACCCAACGGCACCAGGGCAGGCACTATCTGATCCAATATTCCCTGTAGACCGGCGCCTTCCCCGAACGACACGGGAGTATGTATATTCATCAGTGTGGCCGGCATTGCGCCGACCACCATCAATCCAAGAATAGCCGCTCCCTGCGTGAGCCGGTCCATGACATTCGACTGTGACAACTTTTGCAGGAACCTGGTCCCGGCTTTGTAGCCGATAAAAGTGAGCTGATAGCGCAACAACAAATGCGGAACATTAAAAAGCAGGATGAATAATATCACTCCCGAAACATTCCCCTTTAGAGCCAAAGAAGTTCCGACCCCTGCGGCGATCACCTTCAGGGTTCCCCAAAACAAGGAATCGAAGACGCCCGCCAGCGGCCCCATCAAGCCCAGCTTCACCGAATTGATCGAATCAGCATTGAAATCTGCATCCCGGCTATTCTGTTCTTCCATGGCCGTCGTCAAGCCCAGTATCAGGGTAGATCCGTAAGTGCTTGTATTAAACAATTGCAAATGGCGCTGCAACGCCGCCGCCATCGATTCTTTTGTCTTATACAACTTCTTCAGGACCGGCATCATGGCAAAGGCAAAACCCGTATTCTGCCAGGTCTCAAAATTAAAATTTGCTTCCAGCAGCATCGATCGGAAAAAGATGTGCCGCAGGTCTCTGTTCGTCACCACGCTGAGCGCCGGGGTTGTTTCCGTCTCCAGATCGCGCGAACCATTCGTTGCGTCGCTGGTCTCATCCTCCCTGTCCTCGCTCCCTGCGACTGCGGCGTCGGGACGCTGTGTCACCAACAGGGCAATGATCACTCCAAGACCACCTATCGCTAGTACTGGCAGTTTCAGAAATGCCGCCAGCAAAAAGCCCAGAAAGAAATATGGCGCCACGGCTTTACGCAGCAGCAGGTTCATCAGCAGGGCAAAACCCAGGGCCGGCAGCAAATTCCCCGCTACCTGTAATCCCGTATTCACCCAGGCAGGAATTAGATCGAGGAAAGCCTTCATCGATCCTGCTCCAAGTCGCAAGGAAAGAAATCCCACCAGGGCCATCAGCACAGGCTTTAAAAAACCCGACACTACATGTAGGGTCGACACTTTATGATACTCTCCTTCAGCTGCGTAACGCTGAAACGGCTTATTAAAACCACTTCTGAATACAAACAAGGCGCTGAGCAGCATTTCTGCGAGGATAGAAATGGGAATGGCCAGTGCCAGGGCTATTGCTGCGCCTTTCCCCGATAGAATGGCAAAAGCCGTCCCCAGTACGCCACCCGTCACTACGTCCGGCGGGATCGCCGCCCCGACTTTTATATTACCCATGAAGATCAGCTCCAGTGAAGCGCCGATGACAACACCCTGGTGCAGATCCCCCAGCACCCATCCGACCAATGGACCCAGGACCAGGGGCCGGCTGAGCAGCGTTGTTCCGAGCAGATCCTCCGAATGACCAAAAAAAATGATCGCTGTTATTAGAAGATAGGCTATCATGAGAGCAGGCTTTCTATTCCTATTTTTTTATCTGTAGGCACCTGCCTCACCTCCAATTCAATACCTTTTTCCTGCAATTCACGGATAAGTGTCAGATCGCTGTCCGTCAGGGCAATGGCTTTAGAGATCGATCTTGCCCCCTGTTTTGCCCGTATACCGCCAAAGTTGACGGATGCGATCCCGGACACCCCGGAAACCAGCGCATGCGCATCCTTCACTGAATCTATCAGCACCAGGATCGACAGTGGGGCGTTTTTGGCGTCATTTAGAAAAGGGATGGTCTCCCGGATGGTTTTGATGATCAGTTTTGCGCCGGCCGGTTTTGCCAGTCCAAGGGTCATTTTCAGAAATTCGTCGGTTGCGGCCCTGTCATTGGCCACAACGATACAGTTGATATTCAGCGCAGGTGTCCAGGTGAAAGCCACCTGTCCATGGATCAGCCGGTCGTCTATCCGAATCAGTTTAAGCATCGTTATCGGGTTGAATAAGTAAAGGATTGACGTAGACCAGCTGCTCCCTTGCCCTGCCAACTGCTTCCCCCAGGATCTCTTCCGCCGGTATTCCGGGATCGGATAGTACCACCTCGATCACCAGCGGCAGGTTATAGCCAGCTACTATATGTACTGCTTTGCCATTCCCTGCCCTTAGCACCTGGTTGGTTACGCTTCCTCCCAACAGGTCCGAAAAGACCACCCACTCCACTTCTTCCTCCGCAAAAAGCCGGGAAAGCTCCTCTTCGATGGGCTTATTCTCCTCTACATATGCCTCCAGCACATACACTCCATCTGCTGTACCTGCGATCAGTTCCAAAGAGGATCTTATCCCCCGGGCCAGGCCGCCATGGCTGACAATCAGGAATTTTCGTGTTTTGGTCATAGGCTGCAATTATCCATTAAAGCAATTTGATATTCTATTTTTCTTCCACTACATTACCACTACTACCCTTCAAAACCCTGCCTTTTTAGATTTGTTGATCACCCCTTATCCGATATTTGCCATCGTACCATAATAATATACAAACAAGTGAGAAAAACCAATTGCCTGGTCATAACTCTCGTTTTTTTTATCCGGCTTGCTGCCCTGGGCCGGGAACTGCCGCCCACTGCATCAAACCATCGCGGCCCTCATGGCGCCGTCCAATCGACTTCTGTTTTTACATCCAGACCCGATGACCCCACCGCCACCTATTTTATTCCCGGCAGGTTCCCGATCACCTCTGACGGGCGGATCGATGTCTCCGATGCTCTCCAGGGGGCCATTCGCGATATAAAGACCAATCACAATTTCGGCATCCTTTTTATCCCTGAAGGCAAGTACCTGATCACAAAAACCATCTATATCCCCACAGCGATCCGTCTCATCGGTTATGGCAGGACGCGCCCTCTTTTTATCCTCGGCAAGTCATCTCCCGGATTTCAGTCTGCCGATCCGGCCGATAAGGGACAGGCAAAATATATGTTCTGGTTTACCAGCGGCCTTCCGGCTTCTTCGGTCGCTGGCGCTGTCCCGTCCGTCCCTGACGCTGGCGCTTCCACCTTCTACAGCGCCATGTCCAACATCGACATCCGCATCGAGGAAGGCAATCCTGCTGCCGTCGCCCTTCGCACCCATTTTGCCCAGCATAGCTATATCAGTCATGTCGACATCTCCATCGGGAATGGCAAAGCCGGTCTTTTCGACGTGGGCAACGAAATGGAGGATGTCCGTTTTTTTGGTGGCGACTACGGTATCTACACCACAAAACCTTCGCCTGGCTGGCCGTTTATGATGGTCGACACCTGGTTTGAAGGTCAGCGCAAAGCAGCCATCCGGACCCGGGAGGCAGGGCTGACCATTGTACGGATGACGGCTCATAATGTCCCAACCGTCATCGACATAGACTCCAATTATCACGAAAAGCTCTTTATGGAAGACTGTCGTTTCGATGGCGTCACCGGCCCGGCTATCCGGATCAGTAATGAAGAAAACTCGCTTGTGCAGATCAACCTGCGTAATGTCACGTGCCGGAATGTTCCCGTGCTAACTATCAGCCGGGCGGGTAATCAACAGATCACAGCTGCAGCCTCCGCAGCCGGCGCAAAGGGCTCCCAAGGGAGCACCAGCGCCTCAGGATCGGTCAACCCCATCGTCACCGGTACCGTTGTCACCAGTCCCATCTACAACGTACGCAGTTTTACCGCAGGCCTTCAGATGGATAATTGGTCAGCGGACCCAAAATATTCTACAACAAAGGATCTGCAGCCACTTACCTCCTTTCCCGCTGCGCCGCATTCAGACATTCCCGCCCTGCCATTGATGGAAGGCTGGGTAAACCTGCTGACGCTGGGGGCTAAGGGAGATGGAGAAACCGACGATACGAAGGTCATACAGGATGCTATTGATCGCTATCCAACCATTTATGTACCACAGGGTTGGTATCGTATCAGCAATACCCTGCGGCTTCGGCCCAATACCGTACTCATTGGACTTAATCCGATCGCCACCCAATTTCAGCTGGCAGAAAATACCAGGGCCTTCGGCGGCTTTGGTGACCCGGTAGCTTTATTGGAGTCCTCCCGCGGCGGCAATAATATTGTGACCGGAATCGGCCTCTCGACCGGCGCCAGCAATCCGCGGGCTGTCGGCTGCAAATGGATGGCGGGGGCCGACTCATATCTCAACGACGTTAAGTTCATCGGTGGTCACGGTTCGATCTCCCGTCCCGGTACTCCGAGAACACAGCTTTATCAACAACAGGATAAGGATTGGGACACCCAGTACTGGAGCCTCTGGATCACAGACAATGGCGGCGGTACCTTTAAGAACATCTGGAGCGCCTCCACCTATGCCACCGCCGGCGCCTATATCTCCAATACCTCGACACCCGGCCGGATCTATGCCATGTCCATCGAGCACCATGTTCGCAATGAGATCCGGTTCAACAAGGTCTCCAATTGGAAGGTCTATGCGCTGCAGCTGGAAGAAGAAAGCCGGGAAAGCTCGGAATGCCAGCCCCTGGAGATCGGGGATTGTCATAATATGAGGTTTGCCAATCTATATATGTTCCGCGTTATCCGCGTCATTAAACCTTATCCATACTCTATTCGTCTCTGGGGAGGCTCCAACCTCGAATTCCTCAACGTCCACAACTACAGCCAGATCAAATACACGACGACGGTGCCGCTCTACGATATCAATACCAATACAGAGATAAGGCCCTGGGAGTTTGCCCGTCTTTTTGTATCCTCTGTGCAGGCTGCACCGGGCGCAGCAGCGGTCGCGAATCCGGGTTCCGGCGCTGCATCCCGCGCTGCGATTCCGGCCACGGGTCAGGGTATCGGCACTGCGTCGGGGACCACCAACGCCGCCTCATTTGCCACTAGTGCCGCGCTGCTCGCCACCGGCTTTGAATTCGCACAGAGCGCAACCTCCGACAGTCACGGCAACATCTACTTCTGTGAATCCCGTATGCGCCGGATCTACCGCTGGTCGCCGGTTACCCGTACCACGACCCTGCTTGCAGACTATCCCTGGGAACCCCTCTCCCTGGCCTGCGATCAAAAAGATAACCTACTCGTGGTCTTCAAATATGTCCCTAAACCCGGATGGCTTATCGATGGTCATCAGGAAACCTTCACTAATCCACCCGATGCCGCCGGCACGTCCTTCAGCGGCTGGGGCAATTCCGGCTTTGCGACCTGGATCTACTCTGTCGACCCGGAAAATCCTGATGAATCTATTCGTCTTCTGCCCCGCGTACCGATGGGCAGCATCGCACACCCTTATAAAGTCCTGTACCCTGCACACCGCTGGCGCGACTACCATGACTTTAATACTGTTTCCGTCAATAAACCCGAAGAATGTTTTGTTGCACCTGATGGGGTAACCATTATCCCCGTTGTATATGACCTTGCCCGAAGTACGTCTCTGGCCACAGGATACCCTGGAAAGCCGATCTACCTTACCGACGAATATGACAAACGTACTGTTCGAACCAATGTCAGCCCGGAAGGCTATTTGTCGGACTTAACGTATTTTGCAGAAAGAGGTGAATTCTCTTCGGTAGCCGACAGATCCGGTCATGTCTACATTGCGGACGGGGAAGTTTACCGCTACGATCCGCAGGGCAAACAGACAGGACTTATCCCGACGCCCGAACGCCCCACGGGCATCACTTTCGGAAAAGATCAAAAAACGCTCTACATCACTGGTCATCACTCTCTTTACGAAGTGGCGATCCCATAATAAGATCAATATGTTTCGATTAATCATCTTTTTTGTTGTCGGCCTGCCCTTCATCGTCCACGCGCAATCGCCTGCGGCCAGCACTACTAAGTCCCCCTCCCCGGCCGGTGTGCCCGGGTTCCAAGCATCCGTGCGTATTCTCACCAACCAGGTGGGCTATGAATCCTCCAAATCCAAGCGGGCAGTGATCGAGGCTACAAACCGCCTTACCCTCTCCGCATTTCAGCTCATCAACGATAGTACCGGCAAGGTCGTCTACACAGGAAAACCTTCCTTCTGCGGCCCTGTCGACAAATGGAAACACTTGTTGTTCTGGACCATCGACTTTAGTCCATATAGTACCACTGGGGTCTATCGGATAAAGGTCGGTGCTTCGAGCTCACATCCTTTTAGCATTGGCAGGAATGTTCTGGAGAAGGCAACTCTGTCGGACGTTGTTTATTATTTCAAAGGGCAGCGGTCCGCCGGTCTCATCGACAAAGCCGATCATCACCTTGCTTTGCCCGCGGCAGTGCCAAACGCTGCAGCATCATCCAGCGCCACATCTGCTGCCACGGCCACGAATGCCGCAGCACCCACCGCTGCGCACGATACCCTCGACCTTCATGGAGGCTGGTATGACGCCACCGGCGACTATGGCAAACATCTTTCCCATCTTTCCTTTTCGTCGTACTTCAATCCTCAGCAAATACCCCTTGTAGAATATAGCCTGCTTAAAACCAATGAGCTCCTTGCTGCGCGATCCGGCACCGACTTTCGTCAGATCATGCGGCGTATCACTGACGAAGCCATGTACGGTGCGGACTATCTCTGTCGTGTACACGCAAAGGGCGGCTCCTTTTATAGATCCGTTGCTGCACCTGGTGCGGGCAAGCTTCCAAAGGATCGTGCTATCGGACCCGAAAATCAAAGTTATCGGATCAAACAATCCAAAGATCAATCCTTTGGCGGTGACCGTGTCAACAACGACTGGCGCAGCTATCAATCCAGCTACCGTTCAGGTGGGGGAATGGCCATCGCCGCGCTTGCCATGGCATACACTGCGGGCATCTCCGGCGACTACCCCACAGCTGATTACTTAAAGGCCGCCGAAGAAGCCTTTGCTTTCCTGGAAAGGGAAAACCCCGCCATGACCAATGACGGAAAAGAAAACATTCTCGACGACTACTGTGCGCTCAGTGCTGCGACCGAACTGCTTAAAGCTACGAGAAATCCGATCTATCAGCAGGCTGCGCAACGACGTGCGAATAACCTGCTCAACCGTTTTGCCTCCTGGAAGACCTACAAAGGATATTGGCGCGCCGATGACGCAGACCGTCCTTTCTTCCATCCTTCTGACGCCGGTCTGCCCCTGGTCAGCCTTGTATATTATTACCCCTATGCCTCTGAAGGAACCAGGTCGGCTATCAAGCTCGCTGTCCGCCGATCGCTGGAATATGAATTGAAGATCACCCACGAGGTTGCCAACCCCTTCGGTTATAGCAGGCAACTCGTACAGGATACCCTCGGTCAAAGAAGGAGTGCCTTTTTCTTTCCTCATGGCAGCGAGGCATCGCCCTGGTGGCAGGGGGAAGATGCCCGGCTGGGATCGATGGCTGCGGCTGCCCGCCTGGCGGCGCCTCTGTTTGTCGACGACAAACCTTTCTCCGACTCCCTGCATAATTTTGCTCTTGATCAGCTGAACTGGATCCTTGGTCTCAACCCCTTCGATGCCAGCATGCTGCAGGGGACAGGACTAAACAATCCCGGCTATGGCTTCTTCGGCACTTTTGAATACACCAATGCACCGGGCGGCATCGTTAACGGCATTACCTCCGGTCTTGATGACGAACAGGATATCGACTTCAATATCTCTTATGCCGCTACTGGAAAAGACTATGACTGGCGCTGGGCCGAACAATGGCTGCCGCATACTTCCTGGTACTTATTGGCTGTGGCTGCGGGTCAGCCTGCCGGACCAACTGACGAGGCGCATTCCGACGACCATCCGATCCTCTCTATCGGAGCCCCTGCTCCTGACTTCAGTCTGCCGGGTATCGACGGGAAAACCTATACCTTATCCTCGTTCAAAGACTCAAAGGTCCTTATGGTGATGTTCATTTGTAATCATTGTCCTACTTCCCAGGCCTATGAGAACAGAATGATCCAGCTTACCAGGGACTACGCCTCAAAAGGCGTCGGAGTTGTCGCTATTAACCCAAACCATCCATCCGCCCTACGACTCGATGAATTAGGATATAGTGACCTTGGGGATTCTTTTGACGAAATGAAGATCCGGGCAAAGGATGCGGGTTACAACTTCCCCTATTTGTATGATGGAGACAGCGAGATCGTATCCAAACAATACGGACCGGTATCCACACCACATGTCTTTATCTTTGACAGGGACAGGAAGCTTCGTTACAATGGCCGCATCGACGATACCGAAGATCCCAAAAAGACACCTCATGCCCAGGATGCACGCAATGCTATAGAGGCGCTGCTTGCCGATACAGAAGTGCCTGTTGCCGTAACCAAGGTCTTTGGCTGTTCGATCAAATGGGCAGAGAAAAGCAACTGGACGGAAAAGGCGGCCATCAACTGGGCCAAAGAACCCGTCAGCATCGATACGATCGGTTATGCCGGCATAGCCCGAATACTAAAGAACGACACCCGCAAGCTTCGGCTGATCAATGTCTGGGCGACCTGGTGCATTCCTTGTGTACAGGAGTTCTCAGAGCTGGTGACCCTCAATCGGATGTATCGCGACCGGGGTTTTCAACTGGTCAGCATCAGCATGGATGATGCTTCCGCCCGAAAAAAAGCGTTGAGCTTCCTTGAAAAAAAACAGTCCTCTTCCCCCAACTATATCTTTACGGGTGAGGATAAGTATAAGCTGATCGAAGCTATCGATCCCAAGTGGCAGGGAGCCTTGCCATATAGTCTGCTTGTGGAGCCTGGAGGCAAGATTGTGTATGCCCGTCAGGGGACCATCAATCCCGAGGAGCTGAAGAAGATCATCTTTGACTCGCCCTACATGGGGCGGATCTATAAATAGGTCGTTTATACGGTTGCTGCCAAACCTAAAATAAAGAACATGAACCAAAACAACCTGCTTTTGGCGGCAGCCCTGCTATGTACAATTGTCTCCCATGCGCAATCGCCACATCCTTTGGACCCTCTTAGCTCCGACGAAATGAAAAAGGTCGTCCGGATATTAAAGGATAATTCGACGATCACTGGTCACGATTATTTCAACATCATTAACCTCAAAGAGCCGCCCAAAAAGGAGATCCTGGCTTACAAACCCGGAGATCCTTTCCGCCGGGAAGCCTTTGTCAGCTTCTACGACTACGCGAAGCCAGGCATGACCGAGGCCATTGTCGACCTCAACACATCAAAAGTACTATCGGTAAAAAATATACCAAATGTCATCGGTATGGGTCTTGGCGCCGACGACTCTGTCGGCAGTACCATTGTAAAGAACAACCCTGCCTGGGTCGCGGCCTTGAAGAAGCGCGGCATTTCCATCGATTCTGTTACGCATCGTACTTTCTTCCCGGGGGATATGGGAATTGCGCCGATAGGTCATCGTGAACAGCTGGTCATTCCCAGGCGCAAAGGCAACAATATCGATATAGAAGGACTCCTGGCATATGCAGACTTCACTACGGGTAAGGTCCTCAAAATAGTGGATGAGGAGAACCGGTTTAGTGGGAAGATCGACCTCAACTACTTCAAGGAAGACTCCATTGCCGGTGATAATAAAGGCGCCTCTAACATTGTAATCTCCCAACCGGGTGGCAGCGAGATCAAATTCGATGGCATGGAGCTTAGTTGGCAGAACTGGCGTCTGCGGTATGGAGTTGACAATCGGGAAGGGCTGGTCCTTTATAACGTTCGGCTTGTTGACAAAGGTGTCGAGCGCACCGTGATGTACAGGGGCTCGATGCCTGAAATGGTCGTTCCTTATGGAGCTCCCAGCCTTTTACAGGCAGCCTACAACTTTTTTGATGCCGGTGAATATCGTCTGGGACAAAACATTACCCGCCCGATGACTCCCGGCGCTGATGCTCCCGAAAATGCGACGTATAAATCCGCGATCCTGCACCGTGACAATGGGGAACCCTATATACTGGAGAATGCTGTGGCCATCTACGAAGAATATGGCGGCACTTTGTGGCGTCATGGCAGCGTCTCACGCCGGGCAACCAATCTGGCAATAAAATACTATACCACTATCGAAAACTATGACTATGGGTTTACCTGGCGATTCAAGCAGGACGGCACTATCGATGTGGACATCGAGCTTACCGGGATCGTAGAGATCCAGGGGGTCAATCGCAAAAATCAAATGAATGCGCCTGATAAAAATGACCTCTCCTACAATGGGATGACTTTCGGAACACTTGTTCATCCCAATGTGGAAGCCATTAACCATCAGCACTTCTTTGTTTTCCGGCTGGATATGGATATCGACGGTGCGGGCAACAACGGGGTGATGGAAATGAACGCCAGACTCGTTCCTCCCGGCAAGGACAATCCCTACAGCAATGCCTTTGTCGTAGAGCACACTCACTTCATGAAAGAACTGGAAGCACAGCGATCGGTCAACTACGAAAGCGGCCGCTGCTGGCACATCGAAAACAACGAGGTCCACAACTCCCTTGGCCAGCATGTCGGATATATGCTAATGCCCGGCAGTCAGGCGAAACCCTTTATGCCTCCCGGCTCCATCGTGCGGAAGAAAGCCGGCTTCCTCGATCACCAGCTCTGGGTAACGCAGTACAATGAAGGGGAGGAATATCCTGCGGGTCTTTACCCTGCAAGTAACAAGGTCTATGATGGATTACCCCAATGGAGCGCCCGTAACCGATCTATTTCCAATAATGATGTGGTTATCTGGTATGTTGCCGGCATCACTCATATCGTGCGACCTGAAGAATGGCCGGTCATGCCGGCTCATCATATGGGCTTTTCGCTGATGCCGTCGGGTTTCTTTTCGGAGAATCCTACAATGGCTGTGCCTACGAGGTAACCTCGATCAAAAAATCATATAGATTAAGCTCTGTCGACAAGTTCAGCTTTTTTCTCAATCTGTACCTGCTCACTTCAACTCCTTTCAACGAGATGTTCAGGATCTGTGCGATCTCTTTTGACGTCAGGTTCAGACGCAGGTACGCGCAAAGTTTCAGGTCCGTTGGGCTTAGCTGAGGGAACTTCGTCTTCAGTGTAGCCAGAAAATTATTATGTACCTGGTCGAAATACAAAGCGAACCGGTTCCAGTCGTCATCACTTTTTTCGGTATCGCTGATCATCCTGAACACACTCTTGAACTCATAACTCAGGCTGGGGATATTCAGGCGTTTGATCACTGCCTGGAGCTCTTCTTTTATGCTTAACATGATGCCGCCCCGTTCAACAAGGTGCATCGTCACAGTGGCCAGCTCTTTATTCTTGAACTGAAGCTCGCCTTCCAGCTTGGAATTCTGCAAGGCGATGAGGCCCTTCTCCTTCCGGTCTAATTCCAGGCTATACAGATAATTACGTTTTTCCTGTTCTTCCTCATACTTTTTCCGATGCAGGGTAAGTCTTTGTTGCTGTGCTCTTCTTACGAGCCAGACCAGACAGCCGAGGAGAAAAAGATACAGCAGCCGGGCCCAGGTCGTTTGATACCAGGCCGGCTCGACGCTAAAAGCATACACAACCGGTGCAGACAGATTCCCCAGATTATCCCGGGCGCGGACGCTAAAGCTATAATTGCCATAGGGCAGATTGGTATAATCTTTCTCCGTTTTCAGCGTCCAATCGGACCACTCCTTGTCAAAGCCGGTCAGCTGATAGCTGAACTCGACATTAGCCTGCTGGGCATAAAAGGGGGAGGAATACTCGAAATGAAAAGAATTCCAGTGATTGGGCAGACGGACAGGTGTGGCCAGATCGCCGGCATAACCACCAAAGATAAGG
The DNA here is from genome assembly GCA_035492595.1 of Puia sp. Lineage (GTDB taxonomy): Bacteria > Bacteroidota > Bacteroidia > Chitinophagales > Chitinophagaceae > Puia. The sequence goes on along the minus strand of DATJJA010000242.1, from coordinate 10,850 downwards.
CTGTCCTTTTCGGCGATGGCGTTCACGGTACTGAGCAGCACTGTCAGATCGTTCCCGCCCTGTATGTAGCGGTTATAGTTTAGATGAAAGACTCCGTTGTTTCCCCCGATGAAAATATTTTCCTGGTCATAAGGGTAAATAAAGGCAAAACCTTTTACGGTCTGATCCGTCAGCTCTGGAAAATAGATGATAGAATAGGGAGTTGCTCCAGAAGGCTTACCAAAATCGATAACTCCGACCCGCTGGTTACTGACAAACCAGATATTACCGCCGGCGTCGCTTGTCAGATCTTCTACGCTGGTATCATGGAAAACAGGCTGAAAAAATGCCGATGGTATAAACCTGTCTGCCCCTGCAGCATATTCATACACTCCTTTTTCTGTAGCTACCACTATCTTATTCCGGATAATATGAACCGAATTGTTGAGATTGGATGGCAGTCCTTCTTTAATACCATAATGGGTATATGGCTTTGCTATTCCCGGGGTAGTGGAGATCGGATTTTTGAACACCCCGCGATAAGGATGTGAGGCCCAGACCGTAAATCCGCTATCCACTACTATTTCCGGCAGGGACTCATACAGGTTGTTGGCCTTTTGTCCCTCTTTGAGCTCACCGTTGCCGATAGTAATATCCCGCAGCCCTGTATAGGTTCCCGCGATGATCTTTTGGGGGATCTCCACAAACCCCCATACTCCCTGCCTGGTCAGCACCGGTGTCGCCCTGTTATCTTTTATTACGTAGGCTCCATCCTGGTGGCCCATCAGTAACTTTCCTTTCAGCTCTGTAAGGCTCCATACCCGTCCTTTTGTATTCTCCACTTCGCTGAAATTTCCCTTTATCGTGCTGATATCCTTTACCGCAGGTTCTAACCTGATACTGTAAAGTCCATTGGAAGACCCGATATAAAGCTTCTGACCATATATCCGGATGGCGTTGCAAAGCAGCTGGTTATCGCGAACCGGCCGGATCTGTTTCACCGAAGTGTTATAATGGATAAAGGATATTCCTGTTTCCAGCCCCAGCCACAAGTTAGACTCGCGGTCGGCCCATACGCTTAAGACATTGTTGCTCTGCAGCCCTTCGCTGCTGGAATATCGCTGAATGATCTGTCCGTTCCTGTCCAGGATAATAAGCCCCCCGGTACTTGTACCGATGGCATACAAATCTTTTTCGACCTTTTTGATCGTGGTGATCAGGCTACCCGTCAACAGGGGGTCAGCGGCAGTTGGTTTCCGGATCAGGGTTGATCCGGACAGCAGGTAAAGGCCATTCTTTGATGTAGCAACCAGTAATGTGTCGGTTGACCAGGCTGCGATACCGGTGATACGCAGCGCAGGGGAGGGCAGCTTCCCGACGACGGGCTGCCACTCACTGTTCCTGAAAACCTGCAAACCCTTTGACTTGTCCGCGGCGAAGAGGAGAGAATCGACCTGTGCCATCAGCTGCCAGCCGCCCGGGGCGTCGAATGTTGTTATTTTATTATTTTTCCAGTAGAAGATGGATTCGATAGTACGAAAAAAGACCCCATCATTTACCGGGATGATATTCCATATATCGGCAAACTGCTGAGCTTCCCTGGGAAGGTATTCTTTGAGGGAATGATATTGTAAGATGCCGGCTGCATCGGGGAAGAAATAGCCAATCTCGTCCTGACCGCCTACAAAGATCCGCCCTTTTGCGTCCATCGCGAGGGATTTTATCGCCGCCTTGTTGGGTAGTGGATAAATCTTCCAATAAGCACCGTCATAGGTCAAAAGGCCGTCATTATTTGCAAAATACAGCAGGCCATGCTGATCCTGGCAGATGTCCCAGATCCCCTGAGCTGCATGATAGTCTGTGTTACGGTAATTTTTTATCGCCGGCAAACCAATTGTCGACTGACCTTGTCCCGGTTTTGTCACCGCAACACAAAAGGAAAATGCCACTATCAATTTCTTCATCTGGTAACAATTTAGGAAGGCTTTTGCAAAAACGCCTACTCCTGCCCTAATTTATTGAAAAACAGACGATGTAGTGTTAATGTAGGGGCAAACAAATTGCTTGCTGATAAGATAGCCGTTAATTTGCTATGCATATGCTTAAAGCACTCCTTCTTTGCATTATGGCGGCGACTGCAGCTGCTCCTGCAACCACGGCACAGCCGTCTTTCCGCGTCCTCGTTGTTGCCTCGCGGGCCAAGGATCACCTGAAAATGATCGCCGCTGCCCGCCCCTTTTTCGAAACTATGGCCGCTGCTAACCATTTCGACCTGGACTTTTCCGACGACACCAGTCTCATCAACCCCGTTAACCTTGCTCATTACCAGGTTTTTGTCATGTTACACCTGGCGCCCTTCGACATGTCGGCTTCGCAACAAGCCGCTTTACAGCATTTCGTAGAGGATGGGAAAGGTTGGGTGGGTATCCATGCAGCCGGTCTCACTGGGAGACAATTCCGGGGGGCGGGCAGCCCATACTGGCAGTGGTTTGAAGATTTTATGGGTGGCATCATCTATTCGCCGCACCCGGCATTCCAGAAGGCCTCTTTAATCGTGGAAGACCGGAAACATCCCGCTACTCTCCATCTCCCCGCACGTATGGAAGTGCCGGATGAATGGTATGAATTCGATAAAAGTCCGCGCGACAAGGTTCGGGTCCTGGCTTCGGTGGATGAATCTTCCTATCACCAGAACAAGCCGATGGGTGACCATCCCATCATCTGGACGAACCAGCGTTATCGCCGGATGATCTACATCGGCGTTGGGCATGACCCTGTACTGCTGGCTGACAGCAACTATGCCACTCTTCTTCGGGATGCCATACTATGGGCCGGCCTGAACGCTCCCCCTCCGATACCCATGGAGCATGGCATCGTCAATTACGAAGAACACTATACTCTGCCCAGGGGTATGCCAAAAGCGGAGCTGGTCCGGAAGCTGCGGGAACAACTGATAACCCGGCACCTCACCATAAAAAATGGAGTAGGATCCTCGACCGATTCGCTCAAGGGCACTGGTCAGTTCAAAGTAGCGACCTGGGGCAGCCATTATTACTGGCTTAAGTTTGACTGGACGGCTTCTGTGGGCGACGGACAATATTCCCTTCGGTTGACCCATTACTATGAAAAACCAATCAAACCCGGCATCACCAATGACTATTCGAAGATCGAGTATCGCTGGTGGGACTTCCGCCAGGGACATCCCTGGTCCGTGGAAGACAGCAGTCTGTTTGCCGGCCTCAATGCGGCCTCTTTGAATTTGATGGAGGCGACCAGTCATTCTCTTGGCGCGACGCCCGGCGTCCCGGCGCAATCCGCCCCGGCGCCAATGGCTCCGGTCCCTGCCCGGTCGACCGCCGCTGCATCATCCGGCGCCAATCTATCACCAGGCGTTGCGTCGCCTGCAACCGCTGTGCCAGCCCGCTTTCATGTCCTGGCCCTCTATGAGAACGGCGGGCACCACCTGGAGTATTCCACACGCGCAAAGATCTGGCTCAACCAACTGGCGACCGACAGCAACTTCACCATTGACTACAGCACTCACGCCGACACGATGACCGAAGCACTGCTGGCCAACTACCAGCTTATCATCCAGCTGGACTATGTACCCTATGGTTGGAAACCGGAGACAATGACCGTATTTAAAAACTACATCGAACAGGGCAGGGGAGGGTGGGTCGGTTTCCACCACGCAACACTCTTAGGCGAATTTGATGGCTTCCCGATATGGCCGTGGTTCTCCGGCTTTATGGGTGGCATACGCTGGAAAGATTATATCGGCCGTTTTGCCAAAGCTACCGTACACATCGAAGACCATCGTCATCCTGTTATGGAAGGTATCCCCGACTCCTTTTCAGTAATGAAAGAAGAGTGGTATACTTATGACCGGTCCCCGCGCCCCAATGTCCATGTCATTGCGAATGTTGACGAGTCGTCCTATCAACCCGACACCACTGTCAAAATGGGTGATCATCCTGTTATTTGGACCAATGAAAAGATGCGGGCCCGCAACATCTATATCTTTATGGGTCATTCCCCGATCCTTTTCGATGACCCGGTGTATAAAAAGATCTTTTCCAATGCTATTTTCTGGGCCGCAGCCACGCACGGTTCCTGGCCCGCAGCTGCGTTGCCGAAAACGCAGGGTGCCGCTTTGCCGAAACCCGGCACTGCCAATGATGCCGGACCCCATGCTGCCAGCGATGCTGCCCATCCCTTCCGCGCTCTTGCCTTCTTCTCTACCACTGTGGAATCCGATCATGTCGATTTTGCCCACAATGCCATCGACTTCTATTCCGCCCTTGCTGCCCGTAATGGCTATACACTGGATACCACTACCAACTGGGAAAACTGCAACGCCGGTCTCAGCAATTACCAGGTCGTACTCTGGCTCAACGACTTTCCCCATACAGACCAACAACGTACAGCCTTTCAAACCTATATGGAAAATGGCGGAGCCTGGCTCGGTTTCCACGTAGCCGGTTACAATGACAAAGAAACTCACTGGCCGTGGTTTGTCAAGTTCTTTGGTGGGGCAGTCTTTTACAATAACAACTGGCCTCCACTTACTGCAAAGCTTATTGTCAACGACAACACTCATCCCGCTACTCATCGTCTGCCCTCCCATTACACTGCGCCTATCAATGAATGGTACGGCTGGTTACCAAATCCGCGCCTGACCCAGGATGTAAAAGTTCTGATCACTCTTGATACGACCAACTATCCCCTTGGCAAAAAGGACATCATCCGCAAAGGAGACATTCCTGTCGTCTGGACGAATACCCATTATAAAATGCTCTACATGAACATGGGTCATGGGGACCAGAACTTCGCCTCTCCCGTTCAGAATCGCTTATTCGAAGATGCTATCCTCTGGCTTGGCGCGGGCGCGACACGGTAGTTTTTTGCTTAATTTTAAGTAAAAAAGTATGAAAGCAATCCGTCTGCATACAATAGGAGGGCCGGAACAAGTGGTCTATGAAGAAGCTCCGAAGCCTGTCCTGCTGGAAGGCGATGCGCTGGTAAAAGTTCTTGCCTCCGGCATCACCCGTGACGAACTCAGCTGGGGTCCCACCTATACAGATGAAAAAGGTAACAGCCGGCTGCCCACGATCCCGGGTCATGAACTATGTGGTACGGTTGAGGCCCTTGCACCTGGCGTGACGGGTCTTCTTGCAGGTGAAACTGTTTATGGATTAACCTCTTTCTTCCGTAATGGCACTGCGGCAGAATTCGTCGCTGTAAATGCCGCTGATCTGGCACCAAAACCAGGAAGTCTAGACCCCGTGGAGGCAGCATCGGTGCCTTTGGCGGCCCTCACTGCATGGCAGGCTCTGTTTGATCATGCCCACCTGCTTCCCGGTCAGAAAATACTCATCCACGGTGGAGCAGGTGGTGTAGGGATCTTTGCCGTCCAGATAGCCCGCTGGCATGGAGCGCATGTTATTGCAACCGCTGCAGGGAATAGTGCAGATCTGGTAAAAGGCCTGGGGGCGCAACGCGTCATCAACTATAAGACAGAAAAATTCGAAGAGGAGGTAAGTGATGTAGACGTAGTGCTTGATTGTATCGGCGGGGATGTCCAGACCCGCTCATGGCAAGTCCTGCGACGTGGCGGAGTAATGGTATCCATAGCCGGTGAATCCATCGAACCGCCTTTACCGGGACTTGGGGTAAAAGGCATCTTCTTCATCGTCAAGTCCAGTCGTACCCAGCTGATAGAGATCGGCGGTCTCATCGACGGGGGATTTATCCGCACGGTTGTGGGAAGTGTATTTCCGCTGGATCAGGCGCGTCAGGCGTTCCAAATGAGTTTGCAGTCTGGTATACATGGGAAGATCGTTTTGCGGGTGGAATAGATGGGAAAGACAATTTTTATCGGTAATTGTATCATCAACTTACCCTAATTACCCAGCCACTCCTTAAACCCATTTACTCTTTCCCTGCTTACAACTGTATCCACGGCGGTCACCGGAGCGAGCTCCACTTTCAGCCTTCCGCCCAGCCAGGTATGTACTTTTTTGATGCAATCAATATTCACCAGCAGCTGCCGGTTTACCCGAAAGAAGCGTCGCGGCTCCAGGCAGGATTCCAGCTGGTGAAGTGTATGATCCAGCAGGTAACTGCTGCCGCTGAAGTCCGTGGCAAAACACAGCTTGCCATCTGCATAACAAAAGGCGATGTCTGCCGTCTTTATTGAATGGAGCTGCTGTCCCCGTTTGATCAGCAGCCGTTCCTTATATTTTGCCGGGTTCATTTCCTGCATCAGCCGCCCGATCTTTTCGGCAAACCCTAATCCGCCGGCACTGGTATAAAGCTCCTTATATTTTAGTACTGCCTGACTCAGCTCCTTCTCATCGATAGGTTTTAACAAATAATCCAGGCTGTTCACTTTGAACGCCTTTAGCATGTAATGATCAAAGGCCGTAGTAAAGATCACCGGTGTATTGAGCTGGACCTGTTCAAAGATCGAGAAGCTAAGCCCATCCGCGAGCTGAATATCCATAAAGATAAGGTCGGGCCGTTCCGACACTTCCAGGTATTTCACCGAAGCCTCCACGCTATCCAGCTTCCGGACGATCTCAATCTCCCCATCGATGCCCTGCAACATGCGGGTCAGCCGGGTTGCCGCGGGTATCTCATCTTCTATAATAATCACTCGCATAATAATCTTATTGTTCTGCACATTCGATCAGCGGTATGGCTACCGTAAAACTTTCAGGCCCCTCTTCGACCTCTACTGCCCTGTCACCCAGGAGCCGGTACCGGTTGCGAATATTATCCAGGCCAATTCCCGTCGATTCCATCATCTGGTTTTTCTTCTGTAAGGTATTGCTCACGATCAATCTCCCATCCTTTGTACAAATATCGATAAACAGCGGCTTGGCAGAAGAGACGATATTGTGCTTGATCGCATTTTCCATGAGGATCTGCAGCGACAAAGGCACTATCCGCTGCTGTAATTTCTCTTCCGAAACCCGGATAGAGATCTCCAGGTTAGCTCCGAACCGTGTCTTTAACAGGAATGCATATGCCTCCAGCACTTCCAGCTCCTCTTTCAATAAAATGCTCTGCTCGTCCTTTACCTCAAGAATATGCCGGTATACTTTCGAGAGCTGCTGAACAAAGTCAACAGCCTGTATGGGATTATCAGGTATGACAGCGCTCAGCGTATTCAGGTTATTGAACAGGAAATGTGGATTTACCTGTGTCCGCAATGCACTCAGCTGGGCTTCCAGCGCCTCCCGCTTTAAAAATTCCTTTTCTACGATCGACTTTTTAAGCTCATAGATAAAATAAAAGCTCTCATAGATCGCTACCACCAGTACCGAACACATAATAGCGGCAGCATTGGTGCCGATCAGCGAATCCGGCCAGGTAAAGGGCAGCTTTCGCTGGATGATCAATGAATAACAATAATCTTTGATCAGGTAGCTCAGTGTGTTATTTACTATCAGGATATACAAGAGAATAAGGGAACTCTGTATCCAAAGACGCCTTTTTACATCCCTGAATTTTGGATAACGTGTCCTTGCCTTTATCATGATAACCCTGGCACCCAGCCAGGAAACGGACGTGATCAATAATGTCGGCCAATAACCCGCCAGTGTAAAATAGGGCGGCTCCCAGATCTGCCACCGGAAAAACACGATTGGGATCACCAGGGCAAAACCGAGGATCCCCACCACGCAGATCAGCCGGTCATCAAATCCTATTTTATCGTTGACCCATCGCATGAGCTAAAAGTACAACATCAAATGAATACCTAAAAGGCCATTACCTACAGTTCACTCCGAAATTTCGACAGCTCACTCCTTTTCGATTGCCGGCTCCCACTGGTCCCGGTAAGTTTGAGCCTAAAATCATAATCCCGGTCATGAAAAAGCTGCTGACCCTTATCGTTTTTTTTCCCGCAACGCTGATCACTTTCGCGCAATCTCCGGCCCAGGTAGTTCGTGGTATCATCATCGACCGCGTTTCTGAAAAGCCCCTTCCCGGCGTTTCCATCACTATTTCCGGCCTCAGCATGGGAGCGATCACTGATTCAATGGGCCGGTATATCTTTCCTGCAGTACCTCTTGGTCGTCATCAGTTCAATTACGGCAGTGCCGGTTATCACCCGGCCATCATTCCTTCCGTGCTGGTTACTGCGGGTAAGGAAGTCATCCTCGACGTTTCCCTCGAACAGCGACTGGTTACGCTTAGCACCATGACAGTCACTGCCACGAAAGCTGGGAGGGGAGCAGCTACCAATGAATTTACTGCCGGCAGTTCGCGCTCCTTTAACATCGAGGATATCACCCGTTATGCCGGCGGACGTAATGATCCCAGCAAGCTGGTCAGCAATTTTGCCGGTGTGGCCGCCAACAGTGACGCACGAAATGATATTGTTGTGAGGGGTAATTCTCCGGCTGGTGTATTGTGGAAAATAGAAGGCAGCCCTTCGCCGAGCCCCAATCACTTTGCTACATTGGGAACCAGCGGTGGCCCGGTCAGCGCACTGAACACCAATGTCCTTAAAACATCGGACTTCCTCACCGGCGCCTTTCCTGCGGAATACGGAAATGCAACGGCCGCCGTTTTTGACATTTCCCTGCGCAGCGGGAACAGCAGTAAGCATGAACAGACCTTTCAGCTCAATGCCTTTAGCGGGTTCGAAGCTACGATCGAAGGCCCTCTCAACGGAAAAAACAATGGTGCAGCCTATCTCGCCAGCTATCGTTATTCCTTTGCCCAGGTAGCCCATGCCATTGGCATCAATATAGGGACAAAGGCTGTACCCAACTACCAGGACTGGGCTTTTAACATTACCACGGGCAAATCCAAAGCGGGGAAGTTCTCTTTTTTCGGAATGGGTGGGCTTAGTAATATCAATTTCAGAGGGAAGGATGTAGATTCAACAGATTTCTATGCCCAGGCGGATCAGGATGCTTATGACAAGAGCAATTTTTATTTTGTAGGTATCCGGCATCATATTGATCTTGACAACCGCACCTATCTGCGGACTGTAGTCTCCTTTGCGAATACCCTGGATAAATACGATCAGTACCGGTACCCCGACCCCGTGCCGCCTTATGCCAATCGTTGGTTGCAGTACACTTCTTCCAACAAGACCAATACAACCCGGCTCTCTTCTTATCTCAACCAAAAACTAAGCAGCCGGTTTTCCTGGCGGGTTGGCTTCACCGGAGAAGACATGGGACTTGACCTGAGGGTCCTCGACAAAACGGCCCGACCACCGGCTGCTCCTTTTGATACGGTGAGCAACTATCATGGCTCTCCCTTATTATGGCAATACTTTGCGCAGCTGAAATATCGCGCCAGCGAACGATTCACTATTGTTGGGGGCATGCATGGGACTTATTTTGATTTGAATGGCAGCAGCGCCCTCGAACCCCGTTTGTCGTTTTCCTACCAGCTACCTGCTGCTCAAACTATTTACCTTAGCTATGGTTTGCATAGCCAGCTTCAACCGCTGCCCGTATATTTCAATGTCATTGACGAAGAGACAGGCCAAAAGGATCCCTCCAATCGAAATCTTGGCTTTACCCGCGCCCATCATTTTGTCCTCGGCTACGAATGGCGATTCCAGCCTGACTGGCGTGTGAAGGCCGAGTTTTACTACCAGCATTTGTTCGATGTGCCTGTGGAGCAGCAGTCCAGCGGCTTTTCCATGCTGAATGCCGGCGCCGACTTCGGCTTTCCCGACAAGGTCGGCCTTGTCAATAAAGGGACAGGTGACAATAAAGGCATGGAATGGACGGTCGAACGGTTTCTCAGCCACGGGTATTATCTTCTGCTCACCGCATCTGTGTTTGACTCAAAATACAAAGGCAGCGATGATATCCGGCGAAATACGGCGTTCAACTATAATTATGTCTTCAACTTGCTAGCGGGTAAGGAATGGAAAATGGGCAGCGGCGGCAACAATGCGTTAACAGTGGATATACGGCTGTCTTCTATCGGTGGGCGTTATACCACGCCTATCAATGTCGCTGCTTCGCTCCATGCCGGGTATGAGATACTGGATACACTGCATTATAATTCACAGCGGCTCGATCCTTACTTCCGCTTCGATACCAAATTCGGGTATCGTGTCAATAGCCGTAAACGGAAGCTTAGTCAAACCTTTTATCTTGATCTTCAAAATGTAACCAACAGGAAAAATATCTTTCTCCTGCAATACAACCAGGCAAAAGGGGTTGCAGCGCCTATTTACCAGATCCGATTTTTCCCTGATATTCTATACCGGATCCAGTTCTAATCCAGATATTTCTCGTACACCGCCTTATAACCCGCCATCAGCGCAAAAGGCTTTAACACAGAGAAAACGATCTTCTGTACAAACAAAGGTGGTTTTAGCAACCTCAGCTCCCTGCCATATTTGCCCGAGGTCAGTACTATCTGTAATAAACCCGGCATGCCTTTCTTATTACACTTTCCGTCTGCTGCCAGTCCCATTATCGTTTCCAACAATTCCTCGGTATTCAGCGCCGGCCGGACCTGCCAGTTGACAACTGCTTTCCTGCTGCTGGCATTCCACATGGCATGGATCTGGTTGCGGGGTATCCGTAGCGTATCCCCCGCCTGTAAGTTGTGCGTTTCTTCGCCATTCAGCCGGACCGTCATTTCGCCTGAAACAATGGTGAAAAATTCATCCTGGTTGGGATGATAATGAGGTACGGGCTCCGAGGACATCGCTTTGTAAGTTGACTCCATTTCCAATAATTCTCCGTTTGAATCTTTGCTCGTCTGAATGAACCGGATCTCCTGCCCGGTCATAGGATTTCTGATCGTCTTGTTTTTGTAGGCCATATCCAATCGCTTTAAGAAGTGAAACTTCGCTGCAAAAGTACCTTCTTTTTGCCAAT
>DATJJA010000241.1:0-94028 GCA_035492595.1 Puia sp. | reverse complement strand
GCCGACAAGGATCGGCGTCAGGGTAACGATAAAGAAAGGTCCGATCGACTGATATAGTTCAGCGTTGGCCAGTTTCAGCTCCTGTCCGGGTGGCGGCCATTTATCTTTTGGAACATTGAGGAAATAAGGATCGGGGCCGGTACTTTTGAGAATATGACCGCTGTCATCCTTTACTACGATCAGATGGGCATTCATCGAATCGATCTCTCTGGGGCTGGTATTCACTTTTTGCAGCAGGCCCAGCCAGTCCGCTCCCTTTTCTATGACAGGGGAGGTAATATGCCGGTCTGTGTGTTTTTCCGTCCATAATGTATAGGCCGTAAAGTTCTGATAGAATAAGGCCCAAAAAATAATGGAGACCCCGAAAATAAAGAGAAGGGCGCCGACCCCTCTTTTATCTTCCTTGTTTGCCTTTACCCAGATGGAAATGAAATAGGCGATGATGGGGATACAGGCGAATACGAAGGCATCGCTGGAAGGCGAGCCCATGATGGTCGTATGGAATAATTTACCAGGCAGGATATAACCGATGATGGCAGCGATGATAGCCGGTACGAACACATACCCGCAGATCTGGCCCAGGGACATATCTTCTTTATTCGGTTGCTTGCGAACGTCGCCCATCCGGATATGTTTCAGGTTCAGACCAAAAACGATCAGCCCGATGATCATGCCGATCCCTGCTGCGCCAAAAGCATACCCCCAGCTGTATTTATTACGGAGGTAGGCCGCCGCGAAATTGCAGAGGAGCGCCCCGGTGTTGATGCCCATATAAAAGATGTTATAAGCATTGTTTTTCAGCGGTTTAAGGTCATCTCTATTGTAGATATTGCCCAACAAGGTGCTGATGTTGGGTTTGAAAAATCCATTCCCGCAAATGATAAGTCCCAGGGAGATATACATAGCTGTATCGCCTGGCAGGACGAGCCCCAGGTAACCCAGCGCCAGTAGGGTACCTCCGATAAAAACGGACTTGATGTAACCTAAATACCGGTCGGCTATCATCCCTCCGATAAAGAGGGGAAGCCAGATCAGGGCCAGAAAGGTGCCGGTGATGTCTGCTGCATTACTTTCCAGCATACCTTTTCCTCCGGTCTTGCTGTCTGTCAGATAAAGAAACAGGATACCCGCCAATAAGTAATAGGCAAAACGTTCCCACATTTCTGTCAAAAAAAGGACGTACAGGGCTTTCGGATGTCTGCCTTTCCCGGTGCTCGGTTGGGTCATGCTTTTAAAAAATTAGCACCTAAAGTACAGATAAATCCCTATTATGGTCTCTGAAAGATGCGTCCTGTATAAATTCTTTTTTTAGAATGTGCGCCTGAAATTCGAATTTCGGGCCGCCGGACCTATAGTCCCGGCTTAATTGCAAAATATACTCATGAAGATTTTATTGTTAGGTTCTGGCGGCAGGGAGCATGCCATGGCGTGGAAGCTGACCCAGAGTCAGCTGTGTTCTGAATTGTTCATCGCTCCCGGGAATGCCGGCACCGCCCAATGCGGCACCAATATCGACTTTTCTCCGCTGGATTTTGACGGTCTCCGGGGCTTTTGTACGCGCGAGGACATCGGGATGGTTGTTGTAGGTCCGGAAGAGCCGCTGGTAAAAGGCATCGTCGACTTTTTTGCTGCCGACCCCGCCCTGAAAAAGATCCCTGTGATCGGACCTTCTGCGATGGGGGCTCAGCTGGAGGGCAGTAAAGCCTTCTCAAAAAAGTTCATGTTACGTCATAATATTCCGACGGCTGCCTACCGGGAATTCGACGTGACCAATTATACGGATGGTGTCGCCTATATTCAGCAGCATCCGCTGCCGATCGTTCTGAAAGTCGATGGTCTTGCTGCCGGAAAGGGGGTCGTCATTTGTCAGAGCACTATCGAAGCGGTGGCCGAATTCGAGCTGATGCTGCAGGGGAATAAGTTTGGTGAGGCGGGTAATAAGGTGGTGGTGGAAGAGTTTCTCACCGGCATCGAACTTTCTGTATTCGTTTTGACCGACGGCCGGAACTTCCTGACCCTTCCCGAAGCCAAGGACTACAAGCGGGTAGGAGAAGGGGATAAGGGACCCAATACCGGTGGGATGGGGGCGGTCAGTCCTGTGCCCTTTGCCGATGCGGTTTTTATGGAAAAAGTGACCCGCCGGATAACGATCCCGACCGTGAAGGGGCTGGCGGAAGAGAAGATCGGCTACCGGGGTTTTATTTTTATCGGGATCATCAAGATTGGGGATGACCCTTATGTGATAGAATACAACTGCCGGATGGGTGATCCGGAGACCGAAGTGGTCCTGCCCCGTCTGACGAACGATCTGGTAGAACTGTTCCAGGCTGTTGCAGACCAGAAGCTCGACCAGTACGCCATCGGACAGGACGAGCGCATTGCCGCTACTATCGTGGCCGTCAGCGGAGGATATCCCGGCTCATACGAAAAGGGGCTGCCCATTACCGGTCTGGATCAACCCCCTGTCGTCCCCGACAGTCTTGTCTTTCATGCGGGCACCCGTCTTGACAACGGCGCCATTCTTACCAATGGGGGCAGGGTGCTTTGTGTCACTTCCTTTGCTGAAACGGTATATGAAGCCGTTGATAAATCCCGGGATGTACTGGAAAAGATAGACTATGACGGCATTTATTACCGCAGGGACATTGGATACGAATTCCTCTAAACAGCTACCTATTTATGCACTACAGTGACTATCTCCAGTTGGATAAGATCCTCAATGCCCAGCAGCCTGAAGGTGACAGGCTGGGAGAGCCTGCTCATGATGAAATGCTTTTCATCGTCATTCATCAGGCTTACGAACTATGGTTCAAGCAGCTCCTGTATGAAGCGGACTCTGTCATCGGCATCCTTGAGCAGCCTACGCTCAACGACAATTCTCCCGAACTGCAGACCATTGTGCATCGTTTGTCCCGCTGTGCTACCATCCTGAAAGTGCTGGTACACCAGATCGACATTATGGAGACCATGACGCCCATGGATTTTCTCGATTTCCGCGACAAGCTGCGTCCTGCCTCGGGTTTCCAGAGCGTGCAGTTCAAGCTGCTGGAAGCCAGGCTGGGCTTGAAATACGAACATCGTTTTGGACAACACTATTACCTTTCCCAACTACGGCAGCCGGAGGTGGACAAGATCCAGTCGGCGGAAAAGCAGGCTTCGCTGCTGCAGCTGCTGAACAGGTGGCTTGAACGGTTGCCCTTTTTTGAGGGCGCCACGGGTGCGCGGACCGACGGTGCCCAGTCGATGGATGCGGATAGCATCGATCCCTTCTGGGCTGATTACCGTGCACGCTATCAGCAGAGCCTAGCCGACACGGAAAAGCATAATCTCGATCATTTTGATTCCGTTTTTTTCGGCAAACCCCTGCCCTCACCCGAAGCGGATCGCCCGCGGACGACAGCGCCGCCATCCAGGAGTCTATCCCCGCTGGCCTGCCGGTCTGCGTTGTTCATCATGCTTTACCGGGGATATCCTTTGTTGCAGCTGCCTTTCCAGGTCCTGCACCAACTGCTTGAGATAGACGAACAGCTTAGCACCTGGCGCTATCGTCACATGAGCATGGTAGCCAGGGTCATCGGCACCCGTATTGGCACAGGAGGCAGTACTGGCAGGGATTACCTCGCATCCGCCCTCGACCGCCACCACCTGTTCCGGGAGATAGCTGCTCTGACCAGCTTCCTTATCGAAAGGAAAAGGTTGCCTGGTCTCAGCGCAGAAATGGAGAAGAAGCTGGGCTTTGTCGCTGCCGGATAATGCCGGAAGCAATCCTACGTGTTTTTTAATACCCTTTGCGGATACGATAGGAGACATTTTTTCGTTCTTCCTGTAGTTTATTTTTATTACAACAGGCGACAGCGCAAGGGCTCGTAAATTTTCGGTCGCATGGAGTTGCAAAAATAAATTTGGCAGTTAAAGGTTTGTGGAAAATAATCCATCAAATCAAGGGTTCCACCTTGTTAATTCAAATTATTTCCTTCAATTTTGCTGACAATTTAACGACACTTATAAATCTGACCTTTTAAATAAAATGGGATTATTCAATTTCCTTACACAAGAAATAGCCATGGACCTGGGTACGGCCAATACCCTAATCATACATAACGATGAAATAGTGGTGAACGAACCGAGTATTGTGGCCCTGGACCGGAACAATCCCAAGAACGTGCTGGCTGTCGGCAAACGAGCCCTGATGATGCACGAAAAGACCCACGAAAGCATTCGCACTGTTCGTCCGCTGAAAGATGGCGTTATTGCTGACTTCAATGCGGCGGAGCTGATGATACGGGAGATGATCAAGATGATCTATCCCAAAAAGCCTCTTTTCCCCCCCAGTTGGAGAATGATGATCTGTATCCCTTCCAGCATTACCGAAGTGGAGAAGAGAGCCGTTCGCGACAGTGCTGAGCAAGCAGGCGCCAAAGAGGTCTACCTGATCCATGAGCCGATGGCTGCGGCGCTGGGTATCGGGATCGACGTCGAAGAGCCTGTCGGTAACATGATCATAGATATCGGCGGTGGTACCACCGGCATTACTGTCATTGCGCTGGCCGGCATCGTCTGTGACCAGTCTATCCGCATCGCGGGTGATGAATTCACGGCTGACATCATGGAAGCCCTGCGTCGTTACCATAGCCTGCTCATCGGTGAAAGAACTGCGGAGCAGATCAAGATCCAGATCGGCGCAGCGCTGAAAGACCTCGACAATCCCCCTGATGATATCCCTGTCAACGGCCGTGACCTGGTAACCGGTATCCCCAAACAGATCATGGTTTCCTACCAGGAAATAGCTGAAGCTTTGGACAAGAGTATCTTTAAGATCGAAGAAGCTATCCTGAAGGCCCTGGAGACGACTCCGCCCGAGCTGGCAGGTGACATCTACCGCCGAGGCCTTTATCTAACCGGCGGGGGAGCTCTTCTTCGTGGTCTGGACAAGAGATTGAGCCAAAAGATCAAGTTACCCGTACATATTGCCGACGACCCTCTGAAAAGTGTGGTCCGCGGGACTGGTATAGCATTGAAGAATTATGACCGATATCCGTTCGTTATGAGATAGAGGGAGCCGGTATTTGTTTGTCCGGCAACCAATAAGTAACTAAAAAAACCACAACTTTCAAATCAGGTGCGTAACGTTTTTCTCTTCATCAGAAGGCATTTTAACTTTCTCTTCTTCCTGGTGTTGCAGATAACAGCCCTTTCATTCCTTTTTCGCTACAATAAATTCCACCAGGCTGCCTTTTTGAACGTCAGCACCGAGATAACCGGCCGTATCAACGAAAAGTACAACGGTATCGAATATTATTTCCAGCTGAAGAAAACCAATGAGTCCCTGGTCCGCGAGAACCTTACACTCCGGCAGCAGCTAAAAGATAATTACGAGGCTCCGGACTCTATCCGGCGGCTTATCCTGGACACTATCAAGGTGGACTCGGGCAAGTCCTATATCAAATACAGGATACTGGAAGCCAAAGTGGTCAATAATTCCATCGGCGCCCAGACCAACTATCTCACTATTCACCGGGGATTTGCCCAGGGCGTCCGGCCCAATATGGGCGTCACGGGGCCGCAGGGCATCGTAGGCTCCGTTGTCAATGTCAGCGAGAACTTCGCCACGGTAATGAGCATGCTCCACCTTCAATTTAAAGTAGTGGCCAAGCTTAAGAATAGCAGCGAGACGGGAACCATCAACTGGGATGGGCAAAACCCGCTTTTCGTCACGATGAGGAATATTCCAAAAAGCGCCAGGGTCAATAAGGGTGATACTGTCCTTACGACCCAGATATCCTCCCTTTTTCCGGCCAACCTGATGGTAGGCACGGTCTACGAGATCGTTCCTGACAATACCACCAATTTTTATATCCTGAAGATAAAGACCGCTACCAACTTTTCAAATATTGAATATGTGTATGTGGTTGATAATCTTCAGTATGACGAACAAAAAAGGCTGGAGGACTCGACGCGTAAAAAGAACCAATGAGTGAGCTGCTGAAAAATATCATCCGTTTTGTCCTGTTTATCCTGATACAGGTATTCATCCTGTTCAAGATGCCGCCGTTGCACCGGTTTATCACGCCCTATCTTTATTTTCTCTTTATCCTTTGGCTGCCTTTTGGTCTTTCCCGGGTGGCGCTGACCTTTACCGGTTTCTTTTTTGGCCTCTGCCTGGATTATTTTACCATGACTCCCGGTCTCCATGCCGCGGCGTGTACCCTCATTGCTTATGCCCGTCCATTTGTCATCGGACTCCTTATCTCGCAGGAGGGGGCCGACAAGAACTATATCTCCCCTTCGATTGTTAGTATGGGATGGGCTCCTTATGCAACGTATGTTATCGTTCTGACTCTTTTACATCATATTTACCTCGTTTTGCTGGAGTGGATGAGCTTCGGGTCATTTATGTACTTTCTTGGTAAAGTGATCGCTTCGACTGCCATCAGCCTGTTGCTGATCCTATTGACTGAATTGTTGTTCTTCCGAAAACAAAAGTTCAGGACCAATACGATATAATAGCCAAATCTCGTTTATTAACCGGTACTTCGTAAATTGTAGGTAGTCCATAAAGTATGTCTGTATTCAATCAATCCCGTAGCAATATTGTCCGTCTTATTTTCGCAGGAATGTTCCTGATCATTGCGGCACAGCTATTCAACCTGCAGATCATTTCCAAGAAATATAAACAACAAGCTCAGGAGAATGCTCTTTTCCGAAAAAGCGTTTATCCCACGCGGGGGATCATCTTCGACCGGAAGGGGAAGGCTATTCTCAATAATACCATCCTTTATGACCTGATGGTCACGCCTTCGCAGGTCAAGAACATCGATACGAATTATTTTTGCCAGCTGATAGGCATCGATACGGCCGAATTCCGCCGTCGGATCATCGATGCAAGGATCAAGAACGGTCTTTTCCGGCCTACCATCTTTGAGGACCTTCTGCCGCCCGAGATGTATGCAAGGATGGAGGAAAATATCTGGAAATTCCCGGGCTTCAACCTCCAGGAGCGTCCGGTCCGTGTCTATCCTTATAGTGCAGCTGCTCATATTATGGGATATGTCGGGGAGGTGGATTCTACGATCCTGCGCCGTTCCAACAACTTCTACCAGCTGGGAGACTATGTCGGTCGCAGCGGGCTCGAGCAGTCCTATGAAAGAGTGTTGATGGGTCAGCGGGGGATCGAGTTCTGGATCAAAGACAATAAGAACAGGTTGGTTGGCCACTACCAGGACCAGGCTCTTGACACCCCTGCCGTTGCAGGAAAGAATCTCCATACTTATATGGACATCGAGCTGCAGCAGCTGGCTGAAAGGCTCTTGTATGGAAAAACGGGTGCTGTTGTTGCCATCGAGCCTTCTACCGGGGGAATCCTGGCTATGGCTTCGGGTCCGACCTATGACCCCAATTCGCTGACGGGTCCTGACAAGCAAGCCAACTATGCGCGACTGGTGCTGGATGCTTCCAGGCCGTTGCTGAACCGGGCTATAAAAGGGCAATATCAGCCCGGGTCTACCTACAAACCTGTCAGCGCCCTGATAGGTCTCGATGAAGGCGTTATCACTCCCGCCAGCGGTATCAGCTGTCTCGGTTATTACTATGGCTGTGATCAGCCCCGCAAATGTGACGAAAAGGTTCCGGGTCATGCGGCTAACCTCCGTCTTGCCATTGCGCACTCCTGTAACTCTTTTTTCTACAATGCCTTCCGCCTGGAAGTCGATAACCCCGAATTTCGCAGCGCCCGTAAAGGGTTGACGAAATGGAAGGAATATGTCAACGCTTTCGGCCTGGGGCATCGTATCGGCGTAGACCTTCCCAGCGAAGACAACGGCAATATCCCGGATACTACTGCATATGATAAGGATTACAACCATCAATGGAACTCCTGCACGATGGTGACAATGGGTATCGGGCAGGATAAAATGCTTGTAACTCCGCTGCAGATCGCCAATGCGATGTGTATCGTTGCAAATAAAGGATACTATTATACTCCGCACTTTGTAAAAAGCATTGAAGGTGCGCCGGAAGATGATACGCTGCTGAGCCGGTTCCATCAGAAACACGAGCCGGTCACCCATATTTCGGATGCCGCATATGAAGTAGTACACAGCGGGATGCAGGATGTGACCGAGATAGGTACCGGCCGGATAGCGCGTATTCCCGGCATCGATATGTGTGCAAAGACGGGTACTGCCGAGAATAAAATGGTCATCGATGGCAGGGTCGTCAAGCTGAGGAACAATTCCCTTTTTGTTTGTTTTGCACCTCGGGAAAATCCAAAGATCTGTATTGCTGTCGTCATCGAAAGCGGCGGGTATGGTGGTGCGCAGGCCGGCCCCATTGCTTCCCTGATGGTTGAAAAGTATCTGAACGACAGCCTCAGCACCTCCCGGCTGGCTCTCGAGGACGAGATTGCCGGTCGCAATCTGATGCCAAAGTATCTTGTCCGGCTTCAGTTCAAGGATGACTCAATCCGTGCCGCGTATTATGCGAAGCAGACAGGGGACAGCGCCCGATTGCTGAAGTACCAGACGCCGTCTTTCCGTTATGCGATGCTGGACACTTCGGATGACTCAAAGAGTCCGCTGTTGCTGAATCTCCATAAGCCATCGCCCTATAAGAGCGCCCTGGCTGAGAGAATGGCCAGGTTGAGGGCGCAGGCGGCGGCAGCCGAAGCGCGGCAGGATTCTGCAAGGAAGGCTGCAACTCCGGACTCGACGCGTAAGACAGGTATGACCTCCGATTCGGCGAACAGGAGGAAAGTAACCGGACCTGCCGATACGTCAAAAAGAAGCGCTGCTCCGGCTCATCCTAAGAGGGACACAACTGTAAAACCGGATGGGGGAGCGTCAACGCCTTCGGTACCTGATCCTATTCACAAAGATTCGACCCGCTAATACTATGAGCCAAAGAAACCCGACTATATCAAAAGGCGTAGACTGGTCACTGGTCTGGATCTGGTTTACGCTATGCGCGATCGGCGTCACCAGCATTTTTTCGGCCTCCTATCACAACGGCGACAATATTGTCCAGGGATTTATTTCGCTAAAGACCGAATATAGCCGTCAATTGCTTTTCCTTGTCATATCCGGGATCCTGGGAACCTTTATCCTGCTTACCGACAGTAAGTTCTTTACGGCTACGGCCAACCTGGGTTATGCTTTCGGCATTTTCCTGCTGCTGCTGGTCTTCCCTTTTCACTCCCGGGTAAAGGGAACTGAATCCATCATCCGTTTTGGCAGCGCCTTCCAGCTGCAACCTGCCGACCTTTGCAAGCTTTTTGTCAATCTTGCGCTGGCAAAGTATCTCTCACGTGTGGAAACCAATTTCACCCGTCCCCGCTCGCAGCTGATCGCTACGGTCATTGCGCTGGTGCCGGCCATGCTTAGCATCATGCAAAAGGAAACGGGCTTGTCCCTTGTTTATTTCTCCTTTTTCCTGGTGATGTTCCGGGAAGGTCTGCCACCTTCGGTACTGGTCATCGGCTTCTCTTTTTCTGTGCTTGTGGTAGCCACTCTTTTGCTGGAGCCTAATACGCTTGCGCTTATTCTTACAGCGATCGCCATTGGCGCCATTTATATCCTTCGTAAGGCCATCAAGCGGAACAGGTCCATGCTCTTTCTTATTGTGGGGATCTGGTTCGTTTGCGTGGGGGTGCAGCGATTTGTCGTTCCGTTCGCCTTCGACCATGTCTTCAAACCTTACCAGGTGAAACGGATCTATGACGCTATCGGTAAAGACTATGTTCCTAAAGACCAGGCAACGGAGGCAGCGTTGGAAAATGAGGCGAAGACCAGTGGTAAGAAGAAGGACAACAACTACAATGTAAAACAAAGTAAGATTGCGATCGGCTCCGGAGGTTTCATCGGGAAGGGGCTATTAAAGGGAACGCAGACGCGTTATGATTTTGTGCCGGAGCAAAAGACGGACTTCATATTCTGTACGATCGGGGAAGGTTTTGGCTTTCTTGGGAGCGTGATCTTTTTGGGTATCTATATGTTGCTGCTGATGCGGATCGTGGCTGTTGCGGAAAGACAGCGAAGCGTATTCAGCCGCTGTTATGCCTATGGTGTGGCCAGCGTGCTGTTCTTCCATATTGTCATCAATGTCTGTATGACGGTGGGGCTGGCGCCTGTAATTGGCATACCGCTGCCGTTCGTGAGCTATGGGGGGACTTCGCTGCTGACCTTCAGTGTCATGTTGTTCATCCTGGTCCGCCTGGATGCCGACCGGTCGATGGTGTTACGCTAACGGCAGCTGCGCTCATGCCTCGCGATCGTTGCCGCGCCTGGTCGACCGCTCATGTGTGCGCGCACTAATTCATTAACTTTGCAACATGCAAATCATTCCATTGTCCGAAGGGGCTTTCACGATAGACAAAACCAAACGCTTCGTCCCTTTTGATACCGAAAAAGATGACCTGCAGTCGCGTCCTGTTGGCAGCCTGCTGGTTGAGGTACAGCCCTTCGCTGTTGTCACTTCCGATGATATCCTTGTTATCGATACGGGTCTTGGTTATGAGAAGGATGGTGTTCTGCAGATCCACCGGAATCTGCTTGATGCCGGGATAGAGCCTGGAAAAGTAACCAAGGTGCTGATGAGCCATCTGCATAAGGATCATGCCGGCGGCATCTGCGGGGACTGTTCGGGCGTCTCGGCAAGCGGTGCGGCGGCCGGCGGGGCTGCAACTCCGGGGACATCTGCTTCCGGCGGGGCTGTACATGGTCTCTCCTTTCCGAATGCGACATATTATGTACAGCGTCGTGAGCTGGATTATGCGTTTGAAAAAGGTCCGACATCTTATATACCAGAAGAGCTGGAGATCCTGAAGACGTCTCGGCAAGTCAGCTTTCTCGATGGGGATGGTAACATCGACGGATATATCAAATACGAAGTAACGGGCGCGCATTGTCCCTGGCATCAGGTCTTTTGGATCGTGGATGGTGGAGAGACGGCTTTCTTTGGCGGTGATGTAGCGCCTCAGCTGCAGCAGATGAAGAGTCGATTCGTGGCCAAGTATGATTATGATGGGAAAAAGGCGATGGAGCTGCGACAGGAATGGTGGGTGAAAGGGCAGGCAGAAGGTTGGAATTTTTTGTTCTATCACGATGTGAAGACACCGATGTATAGTAGCCGCTAATCCGCTCCCAGTGCGCCCCACATTAAAATGAGATTAAAAAAAAGATTAAAAAAAAGGCCTGCCCTGGAAAGAGCCGGCCGTTGCTAACCTATGAAAAACACCAAGTTCAAATATCGTATATCGGGCAAGCTCTTGTAAAATTATTCGGTCAATTGAGGAAATGTCAGGGTCTATGAATTGTTAATGATGAAAGTGTCTCATGTCGCAGATGAAAGCGGCTCTTGTCGCGAAAGAAAGCAGGTCTAATGGCCGGAAGTTGTGACAAGCCTGGGGTCTATCGGTCGGTCTCCGGCCATGTGCTCCCGGTGTTCTTCGGCAATGTGCTTTTGGTGTTCTTCAGCAATGAGGGCTATTGGTCCCCGCCAAAGGGTCGGCGCTGCATCTGTCTTCTTTGCATTTCGCGGCGGATGATCACATCAAAATCTTTTTCAGCTTTAAAAAAATCATTGATCTTTCCGGGAGAGATTGCTTTAAGAAATTCTACGCTATATTTTTTCTTGATATTGAGACGGGACTCTTCCATCTGAAGCTCGTTGTGGTTCTGGCGATAAGTGATGTTTACCTGTCGAACTTCGGCAGAGTAAGAGTTGTAGATGGGCCAGAATTTTTGGGCTTCCTCCGTTGTGAGGTTTAATCTCTGAGTGATAAAACCCGTTTTATAGGATTCTATCAAACCAGCCATGGGTCGTTGTTGGGGGCCCTGAGGCCGGGCAGGGAGGCACAGCCAGCAAAACATCACCAATACGGAAAATAATTTTTTCATTGTTGCTTCTAATTCGTTGCAATGTCATTGGCCCCTCCATGTTCTTCCATGTATGACTTCAATTCCCCGTCGGGCACATCCCCCAGGAGAGATTTAACATCGCTGTCAGTAATATCCAGGGTAGCGGTGCTGTTCATAGGTTCTGCATCTGCAGTTGATAATCCCTGATCGTTCTGGTCATCCAGAAAGCTTTGCAGGTCCTGATCGCTTATTTTATTGAGATTGCTTGCGACATCTGCCGCCACCGGTTTAGCGTGATGGCGATTACCGGGGGTTTGCAAACGCAGCCAGCCGATAGTAAATATAAGACCTGTTACAACTGCAGCGGCCGAATATTTCCATAAAGAACGCTGTCCCAAACTCTTTAGACTTCTGCGGTTAATAGGGATCACCGGCGCAGGAGCCTCCCGGGCCGGCTCTTGTGCGGGACTTACCTTTGAAAGGATCTCTCCGGCCAGGCTGCCGAAATAACCCTCCGGTACACTATATACTGGGTTCTCCCGGATTTCTGCCAGAGGAGCCATTATCGGGCTCAGTTCCTCAAAAAAACCTTCGGGCACCTGGTAAGGAAGTTGCCGGCTTATTGCGTTCAGTATGGGGGAAAGCTGCGCCAGCTCCTGTCCTGGGTCATTTGATCTTGGGTCATTTGATCCGGCATCATCCAGGACGGGAACCTTTGTCTGCCCGGCTTTTATTTTGTCCAGCAACCCTTGCGCGAAGCCTTCGAAATATCCCTCCGGAACACTGAATGTCAGGGGATTGTGTTTATCCGTACCAAAAAATGGCCCTTCCCTCCCTGCCACCTCGCCGGTCAGGCTTAGCATCAGAGCCGGAAAGCCATCAAAATAACCTGCCGGCACCCTGTAAGGGTTTTCCCGGCTGATATCATTGACGACAGCGCTCAGCAACCTCAATTCTTCCAATATTTCATTCTTCGCGTTCATCTATTTTGAGACCCCGCTCATTAATTAAAGTTTAATGATCAATCCGGTTATTTCTATTTTTTAAGGACCGGGCTGATTACCGGTTCAGGATATAATCCTCTATTTTTTTAACAGCGTGATGATAGGAGGCCTTGAGTGCGCCTTCCGAAGTTTCCAGGACCCGGCTCATCTCTTCATAGGGCATCTCGTCATAATACCGCAGGGTAAACACAACTCTTTGTTTCTCCGGAAGTTGTTGGATGGCCAGCTGTAGCTTCCACTCCAGCTTATTGGGATCGAAGTGCTTGTCCGCCACGATCTTATTACTTAGGCCGGACTCTGATTCATCCAGCGGAAGGGCTGATTTCCGTTTCTGCTGCTCCAGATAGCTGAGACATTCGTTGGTAGCGATGCGGTAAAGCCAGGTATAGAGCTGGGAGTCCTCCCGGAAGTTTTCCAGGCCATTCCAGACCCTTATAAAGACATTCTGTAATACGTCGTTGGCGTCTTCATGCTCAACCACCATTCTGCGGATATGCCAATACAGCTTTTCCTGGTATTTTTTTATAATAGCAGTAAACGCCTTTTCTTTCGTCTCAGGATGCCGGAATTGCAGGAGCAGCTCGGTATCTTGGATGGTCACCCCCATTTATTTGTTTTTTCTTGCAATAACCTTCTCCGCCGCAGCAACGATATTCGGCGTATCGAGTCCGTATTTCTTCAACAGTTCTGTAGGAGTGCCGCTTTCGCCGAATGTATCATTGGTGCCGACGTATTCAATGGGAATAGGGAAATTACGCGCTACTGTCTGTGCGACAGCATCACCCAGTCCCCCGATGATATTGTGCTCTTCGGCTGTAACGGCGCAACGGGTCTTCTGAACAGATTTTATAATGGCTGCTGTATCCAGCGGTTTCACCGTATGCAGGTTGATCACTTCTACTGAGATCCCTTTTTCCTGAAGGATCTTACCGGCTTCGATGGCTTTCCATACCAGGTGACCACAGGCAAAGATGGAAACATCCGTTCCTTCGGAGAAGACCTGGGCCTTACCGATCTCGAAGGGAAGACCATCCGTAAAAATGGGCCATACCGGGCGGCCGAAACGCAGATAGACGGGGCCAACATAGTCCGCTATCGCCATCGTAGCGGCTTTTGTCTGGGCATAATCACAAGGCACGATCACGGTCATGCCGGGCAGCATCTTCATCAGTCCTATGTCTTCCAGGATCTGGTGTGTGGCGCCGTCTTCACCCAGGGTTACGCCTGCATGTGAAGCGCATATTTTTACGTTCTTATTGGAATAGGCTACAGACTGACGGATCTGGTCATAAACCCGTCCTGTAGAGAAATTGGCAAAAGTTGTGGTATAGGGGATGTGGCCGCCGATTGTCAGACCGGCTGCGATGCCGATCATGTTGGCTTCTGCTATCCCGCATTGAACGAAACGTTCGGGATTCTCTTTGATGAACGTTTGTAATTTCATCGAACCGGCGAGGTCTGCCGTGAGGGCTACGATATTGGGGTTCTTTCGGGCTGCTTCTGCGATTCCATCTCCAAATCCGCTGCGTGTATCTTTTTGGCCTGTTACTTGAATATCTTTTAGCATTACATCAAAAATTGAAGGTGATTAAAATGGATGACAGAGACGCTGGATCCCTGGTTTGGCGTTACAAAGTAAAGGAGAAGTTTCCAGTTTTCCAGCGGCTCATTTGGCCATTTTTCAGGCCACTATTGGCTCTTTTATCGATGTTTAATTGAATTCCGAGAACTTGCCGTTGAAGAACCTGGCATCCGTTTTTAGCTTCTGTTCCCATTTCCAGGCGGTGGACATCATGTCTTCCAGGTTATATTCTGTTGTCCAGCCCAATTGCTTCCTGGCAAGGTCATTATTGGCATAGATGGCCACGACATCTCCGGGGCGGCGCGGGCCGATCTCATAATTCAGTTTGACCCCACTCACTTTTTCAAAAGCCTTGATGGCTTCCAGAACTGTCACGCCATTTCCGGTCCCAAGGTTGAATACTTCTGCGCTTTTGGTTATCTTTTTATCCAGCATATACTGGAGGGCAAGGGTATGCGCATGTGCTATGTCGCTGACATGGATAAAGTCACGGAGACAGGAGCCGTCCCTTGTGGGATAGTCATCTCCGAATACGGTCATCTGCGGAAGCTTCCCGATGGCGGTCTGGGTGATGGCCGGTACGAGGTTGGCGGGGCGTCCGATGGGCATCTCTCCGATGAGAATGCTGGGATGTGCACCCACCGGATTGAAATAACGCAGCAGGATGCATTTGGTATGAGTGGATGCCTTGGAAAATTCATTGATGATCTGTTCTCCCATCTGTTTGGTATAACCGTAGGGAGATTCGGCCGGTTTGGGCGGCGTGAGTTCCGTCACCGGTATCACATCCGGGTTGCCGTAAACCGTACAGGAAGAAGAGAAAACAAAATGAGGGATCCCGAATTCCTGTACACATTTTAACAGGTTGATCAGGGACAGCAAATTATTCTCGAAATACATCAGGGGCTGCTCTACAGATTCGCCCACCGACTTATAGGCGGCAAAATGGATGATGCCCGCTATATTGTCATTTTCCTGGAAAATGGCAAAAGTATCGTCATAGTTGCAAAGGTCGACCTTGTAGTTCTTGATCTTTTTCCCTGTGATCTTCTCTACCCCTTCGAGGATCCGGGGTGAAGAACGAACATTGTTATCGACGCAAATGACTTCGAATCCATTGGCAATAAGGTCTACGATCGTGTGTGAACCTATATAGCCGCATCCACCGGTTACAAGAATCTTTGGCATGAAAACAAATTATTAATGTATAAGATTTATAAGATACTCCCCATATCCGCTTTTCAGCAGCGGCTGTGCAATTTTTTCAACCTGCTCTTTATTGATAAATCCCTTCCGGTATGCAATTTCTTCGATACAGGCAATTTTGATGCCCTGCCGCTGTTCGATCACCTGTACGAACTGCGAGGCCTGCATCAGCGAATCAAAGGTCCCTGTATCCAGCCAGGCGGTTCCCCGGTCCAGGATGGACACCTTTAATTTCCCCCGTCGTAAATATTCCCTGTTGACATCGGTAATTTCATATTCTCCCCTGGGGGAAGGTTTCAGGTCTTTGGCAATTTTTATGACATTGTTGTCATAAAAATAAAGCCCCGGCACTGCGTAGTTGCTCTTGGGTTTGGCCGGTTTTTCCTCTATCGAGATAGCCTTATTAGCCTCGTCGAAGGCAACCACTCCATACCGTTCAGGGTCACTTACCTGGTAGGCATAAACAATTCCCCCGTCGGGGTTGGCATTTTTTTCCAGTTGTTTTCCCAAACCTGCGCCATAGAAAATGTTATCTCCCAATACCAGTGCGACAGCATCATTGCCGATAAACTTTTCTCCGATCACAAAGGCCTGTGCCAGCCCATTGGGTAACGGTTGTTCGGCATAGGAGAAGGAAAGCCCCAGTTGAGATCCGTCTCCAAAGAGTTTCCTGAACAAAGGTAAGTCATGAGGTGTGGAAATGATCAGGATCTCCCTGATACCTGCCAGCATGAGAGTCGACAGGGGATAATAGACCATGGGCTTGTCATAGACAGGCATGATCTGTTTACTGATAGCGTAAGTTATGGGATGTAAACGCGTTCCGGAGCCTCCGGCTAAAATAATTCCTTTCATAGTTCTTTCCTGGATTTTGAAAATCCCGGAAAGATAATAAAGTTATGCCGACCTTCTATAAAAATCTATCTGAAAAAGCTAACTATGAAATAAACAATTGCAGCCAGCAGGGCGCTTACAGGGATGGTCAGTACCCATGCCCAAAGCAGATTGATGGTTACGCCCCATCTTACTGCGGAAAGGCGTTTGGTCGCGCCTACTCCGATGATCGAGCCGGTGATGGTATGGGTGGTGCTGACGGGGATCCCCAGCTTTTCAGAAATGAATAATGTTATGGCGCCGGCCGTTTCCGCGCTGACCCCTTCCAACGGTGTCACTTTTGTGATCCTTGTACCCATTGTCTTGACTATCTTCCAGCCTCCACTCATCGTACCGATAGCAATGGCCGAGAAACTTGCCAGCGGCACCCACATGTTTTGATCGATAAATTGTTTAAATGACATTTCATGACCCAGGGACTTTTGATACCAGATCATTGCGGCGCCGATGATGCCCATGACCTTTTGCGCATCATTACCTCCATGTCCGAGACTCAGCAATCCCGAGGAGACCAGCTGCAGTCTTCTGAACCAGTTGTCCGCCCTGTAGGGATTGGCGCGACGGCAAACGTTCAGAATGATCAGCGTTATGATAAAGGCCACCACCATGCCGATCAGCGGAGCCATAAAAATGAAAAGAAAGGTGGGGATCACCTTGGCGTAGTTGATGACATTCACCCCGTTGGGGCTCAATGCACCTGCATGCGCAAGGGCTGCGCCCATGAACCCACCCAGCAGGGTATGGGAGGAGCTGGAGGGAATGCCGAACCACCAGGTCAGCAGATTCCAGCAGATAGCCGCTATCAGCCCTGAAAAGATAACTTCCAGGTTGATGAAATCCTTGTTGACGGAGCTTGCGATGGTATTACCGATCTTGAACTCCCCGATCACATATCGGGAAATAAAAAAGGCGGCAAAGTTGAAAACGGCCGCCCACAGCACTGCCTGAAAAGGGGTCAGGACCTTGGTCGAAACTATTGTTGCAATGGAATTGGCGGCGTCGTGAAATCCGTTGATATAGTCGAATACGAGAGCCAGAATAATGATAACTACCAGGAAGGTCATAGCGATCAGGCATATTTAATAATGATGGACTCGATTACGTTAGCGGCATCTTCACATTTGTCGGTAACGATTTCCATCACCTGGTAGATCTCACGCTTTTTGATGACCTCCTTGGCATCCGGCTCTGTTTCAAAGAGGCGTTCGATGCTCAGATCGAAGATGTCATCAGCCTGGTTCTCAATGCTATTTACTTTGACAAGCACGTCGGTTATCTTGCGCATATCACGCATGTTGCGCAGTTCCTTTACGGCGATCTGGATCTGTCTTGCACCCTGCTCGATCAGGTCCGCCATTTTCTGGATACCCGTATCATTAGGATTGACCTTGTAGAAATTGATCTTTTTGGCCGCGGCATAAATGTAATCACAGATATCGTCCAGGGCGCTTGCGAGGTAATGGATATCCTCCCGGTCGAAGGGGGTGATAAAATTCCGGCCCAGTTCTGTGAAAATGCGGTGTGTGAGATCGTCATTGACGTGTTCCTGGTCCTCTATCTGGGAAAGGATGCCCGCTCTTTTGTCCGCGTCGGGTTCACATGCAAACTCTTTCATCAGTTTGCCCATTCTTCCCACGCCGTCGGCGACTTCTTCAAATAAGGAATAGAACACCCGGTCCTTTGGAGTAAAAAGTTGAAGTATCGAGTTGAATGCCATGCCTCTAATTTGCCGCAAAAATAGAACTATTAGACCACATTATTGACAGTATTCCGTTCCCGGATGGTTCCGGATCACCTCATTTCCCGGCTGGCAACCACGGTTACGGCCGGAATTTCTGTTTTATTGGCTCCATTTGTCAGAAGTTGCGGCGCTGCTGGCTGTAACCTGGCCGCGCTCATTGGAAACGCAATGGCCCTGCCGGGGGGGTGTCCCGGAGCTATAGGATCACCCATCAGGGAGGCAATCGTTGCCGCCAGCTGTTTCTGATAGACCTGGCCCCTGGTTCTCAATTCTCCTTCAGGTTGAATATCAGGACCTAAGACAGCCATCCAGATGTCTCCGGACCCTTCCGCCCAGAATCCGTGGGTGGTCCACTTATTCGTTTTCCAGCCCCGGCCATGATCGGTAGTGATCAAAAGGGTCGTGCTATCCTTATAATAGGGATCCGTTTGTATATAATACCAAAGGTCGGAGATCATACGGTCGAGGTCCGAAGCCTGTTGTAAATACAGATCATAACGCCCGGCGTGTGCGCATTCGTCCGTTTCGCCAAAACCCAGGAAAAGAACAGAGGGATGATGCTGTCCGATATATTCCCGGGCGCTCAGCCAGGTAAGCATATCGTGGCGGGTCTTGCTTTGCTGCATCGTAACCTGTACGCTGTCGATCAGCCCTGCAGCGGCATCTCCAACTTCGTTCAGCTTTTCATAACCGCTGTTGACGGGGAGTCCGCTGCGGCTTTCGTTCAGAATATAAGGGAAGACATTCCAGGAAGTAAAGATGGCGACCTTCCCCCGGTATTCTTTGCTGGCGTTCAGATATTCCAGAACGTTCACATGTTGGTTGTTGACGGGCAGGTTGGGACTGCTGAAGGCATCCGTATGTCCTGTAAATATTTCGTTGTAGCCCGGGTAAGAGATCTTATACCAGTTTTTGACATTCACCTTGTTCCCCCAGACCCGGTTGCCATATAACCGCCCCTTCTCCGCAATGGTGCCCCAGAAAAAGGGCAGCAGCTTCCGCCTGCGAAGCTCCGCTGTACTGTCCCAGTAGAGGCTCCGCGTAAGGGAAGTATCCCGCACATATTCTTCATTGGCTATCAATGAAGGGTCTGCACCGGAAAAGACCTCCTGCCAGCGGAAGCCGTCGATAGTAACTATAAACAAATGTCTTGTTCGGACAGGTGCGGCTGTTTTGGAAAACTGACCCTGCGCTTCTACGCAGGAGATCAGCAACAGCGTCACCAGGGAAGGGAGGATAAATTTCATCTTTAATGGGTTTGTCAAAATTAGTTGGGGGGTATGATCGCATGTTTACCGGAAGATTAACTTAACATTATATGATGTGTGATCGGCTACTGGCTTCAGTTTTGCATCATGTATTGTTAACCTAAGGATAATCCGGGGAATATCCCCCCATCGCTTTTTACCACTAGTTTTAAACGCTTAAAGAATACCGTATGTCGCTGTTAAACTGGCTGGACAATTTGGATAAGGCGTTGTTCGTGTTGATCCAGCACGATTCAGACCACTCTGTACTGGATAGGATCATGCCGCTGTTGCGGGATCCTTATACCTGGATACCGCTGTATGTTTTCATGCTTTTTTATATCTTCTTTAAAGACAGGAATAAGGCGCTGCCATTCATCATACTGAGCCTGCTTACTTTTGCGATCACTGATAGCCTGACGGCGCAGGTGCTGAAGCCCGTTTTTGGTCGGCTGCGTCCCTGTCATGATCCGGAGATGCAGGTAACGCTGAGAAGTCTCGTAGACTGTGGCGGACTCTATTCCATGCCGTCCAATCATGCCGCCAATCACTTTGGTCTGGCCTCTTTCTGGTTCTTTTCCCTCCGGTCGATAACGGGTAAAAAATGGCGCTGGCTTTGGTTCTGGGCAGCGGCCGTCGGTTATGCGCAGATCTATGTTGGCAAACACTACCCTTCTGACATCGCCGTCGGATCACTCGAGGGCTTCCTAACGGGATTGGGTATGTCAAGACTCTTCCTTTTTTGGGAGAACAGGCAGAACCGGCCGCCACGGTTCGTACACAATTCATATATTTGAGGCATTAATATTAAATCCACTGGGAGGCGGATTTTCCTGATGCTCGATCCATACAATGCTGAATGGGAAACCTGGCTGCAAAAATGGTTTACCTGGCTTTTAGTACCTGCAATACTGGTAAACGCCGGCGGCCTGCTGATCCCTATTCTCGAACCTGACGGTTCCCTTTATGCGACTATCGCTAAAACCATCGCCCGCAGCGGGGACTTCATCAATCTCCGCGTAGAAGGAAAAGACTGGCTCGACAAGCCTCATTTTCCCTTCTGGATTGCCGCGATCAGCTTCCGGTGTTTTGGGATCAATGCGTTTGCCTATAAATTCCCTGCGCTCTTATTCTGGGCTGCCGGCGCCTGGTATACCTGGCGTCTGGCGCTGTCATTGTATGGAAAACCTGTAGCGCAGCTGGCAACCCTTATCTATGTCTCCGCCGCCCACCTGGTTATTTCCAACAACGATGTCAGGGCAGAACCCTATCTGACCGGTCTAATCATCGGCTCGGTCTATCATTTCTATAAAGCATCCCGGACAAGACCGGGATGGCACCTGATCTTTGGCTCCCTGCTGGCGGCTTGCGCCGTGATGACCAAGGGGCCTTTTGTGCTCATCACCATTGCTGCGGGCTTCATCCTGGACTGGATCGTGGGAAAAGAGTGGGCGCAGTTCCGTAATATCCGCTGGGTGATGGCGATCGTTCTCACGGCTATTTTTACCCTGCCGGAATTGATCTGTCTATACCTGCAATTCGACCTGCACCCGGAGAAACAGGTATTTGGTCACAACGGGGTGTCAGGCCTTCGATTTTTTTTCTGGGATAGCCAGTTCGGTCGATTTTTTAACACTGGCCCCATCAAGGGCGCCGGAGATCCATTCTTTTACTTTCATACCCTGCTTTGGGCCTTTCTCCCCTGGTCTCTTATCCTGTATGCCGCCATTGTACAAAAGTGCAGGCGCAGCGCGGGCGGTACGGGACATCTTCGCCGCAATGTGATCGGGGACTATATCTGCCTGGGCGCCGCACTGGCCAGCTTTATCGTTTTTTCTCTTTCCCGCTTCCAGCTGCCTCACTATCTGAATATCCTTTTCCCTTTTTTCTCCATCCTGGCGGCCGGTTACCTCTATGGCCTTCGCCGCCGGTGGCCACAGCGGACCCTGTCTATCATCCAGGGGGTCATCAACATACTCCTGCCTGTTCTGCTATTGCTGCTTTGCTGGCTTTATCATTTCGACCACTGGGTCCTGATAATGACCGGGATCATACTTTTTTCCATTTTGCCCTTCCTCCTTTTCAGGGGCCAGCTGCTGACGGCAGCGGTGACACGCAGCTTCTGGATGGCATTGCTGGTTTTTTCCTTTGTTAATTTCATCCTGTATCCGGCCATCCTGCAATACCAGGCCGGCACCCAGGCGGGGCGTTTCATCGCCGGATCGAAAGGTCCTGTTTATATGTTCCAGGAAGCTCCGTCCGTTTATTCGTTCGAGTTCGATTGTCCCCTGCCAGTCGAACGAATTTCGATGCGTGATCTCCCTGTATCCGGCGGACCGGTCCTTGTTTTTGCTCCCACGGCTTTTGCAGACTCCCTGGCCCGGCGGGGATATCATACCGAGGAGATCCGCCAATTCCCCAATTTTCACGTGAGCCAGCTTACGGGGGAATTTCTCAATTACAGGACGCGGAAAGATGTATTGCAGTCGTATTCAATATTATCGGTGGGAAAGTAGGGGCTTCTCGGCATCGGATCACTGCGTGATCCTCCACGGGGCTCATGTTTTTGAACGGGCTCCGCCCGTTCGGGGCGTTCGGGGGGGTCGGGGGGGGCGGGCCGTTAGGTGGTCTTCTTTTTGCAGCGTTTACAAAAACGACATTTATGAGCGTCCAACCTTACTCTATCAGCATCTCTCCTTTTGTTATCGAGGACCTGCGCGAACGGCTGGGCAGGGCCCGCTGGCCTGATGAGATCTCCGGCAGCGGTTGGGAATATGGTACCAATATGGCTTTTTTAAAAGACCTCTGTACACATTGGGGGCACGGCTTCGACTGGAAGGAAGAGGAAGAGCATCTCAATACCTTTGCTCATTTCCAAACCCGTATCGATGAGACTAACCTGCATTTTATACATGAAAAAGGAAAGGGCGCCGATCCCGTTCCCTTATTGCTTATACATGGTTATCCCGACAGTTTTGCCCGGTTCCTGAAGCTTATCCCCCTGCTGACAGCTGAGGGGCCGGATGGTTTATCTTTTGATGTCATCGTGCCTTCGATCCCTGGTTTTGGGTTTTCCGACAGGCCATCACAACCCGGCATGAACTCACAGCGTATCGCCGGTATGTTTGCGCGGCTGATGACCCAGCTGGGGTATGAAAAGTTTATCAGCCATGGCGGTGACTGGGGCAGCGTGATCTCGGAGGAGCTGGCCTTTCAATTCCCGGACCGGCTGCTGGGGCTGCATCTTACCGAAGTGCCTTATTATCATCTCTTCACCGTGAGACCAGACGATCTGTCGTCAAAGGAAAAAGAATATCTGCAAGCCGGTCAGCAATGGCAGAGAAAAGAGGGCGCCTATGCCCTGTTACAGAGTACCAAACCGCAAACGCTGGCCTATGCGGTAAACGATTCCCCGATCGGCCTGGCCGCGTGGATAATAGAGAAATTCTATTCCTGGTCCGATTGCGGCGGCGACCTGGAAAAGCTATATGCCCGGGATGAGCTGCTTACGAACCTGACGATCTACTGGGTCACCCAGACGGCAGGCTCCGCCTTTCGCATCTACTACGAACAGTCGCAGCGTCCCCGGCAGGGTAGTGAAAAAATAAAGGTCCCCGCCGCGTTTTGTGTCAGCGCAAAGGACCTTGTACCGGCTCCGCGCGAATTTGCAGAGCGTTTCTTTAACGTGCAGCAGTGGACGCAGTTGCCTTCAGGCGGTCATTTTGCTGCGATGGAGCAACCCGGGCGTCTTGCGGAGGATCTTTTCCGGTTTGCCGGGAAGGTCGTTGCGAGGCCGGTGGAAGACCTCCGGTGATCCGTGTGCGATGCGTGATGTGCGGTGCTTCTCCGCCTCGGATCACTGCGTGATCCTCCACAGGGCTATTGTCTTTGAACGGGCTCCGCCCGTTCAGGCTAATTCTCGTTCTCGTCTGCGCTGGGGCCATAGCTGCCTGGTATGGGGATGTCCAGCAATCGCAGGAAAACGCCCAGCTGCGCGCGATGATGGACGATCTGGCAATAGGTCATTCGTATGATCTCTCCTTTGGTGGCCTCGTGATAGATCTCATCGCCATTACGCAGGGTCCAGGGTTCCTCCAGGACATCTTCCGTTGTCATTTCAAGGTGCTTCCTTCCATCTGCCAGGGACCGATCGAAATATTCCAATAGTTCAGACGTATTGTGAACTTCTTCCTGTTTATAGGGATTAGCGGCAAAGTCAAGCCCATCCGTTGTCACGGCCATCGTGACCCAGCCCGGCAATTCGGCAATATGTGTGGCCAGCTGCTGGACGCTCATGCTTTTTTTATGTGGCTGCCAGCTGAAATAGGCGGTGGGAACACGTTCCAGCATTTTCCGGGTGGTCCGGGCTTCCTGCTCCAGCTCTTTTAAGAGTGGTTTGATCGTTGACATGATTGATGATTTTTTGGTGATATACCAAAGTAACGACCGACTTGTGACAGCCTTATGTCAGGAGAAACCGGGAAAAACTTAACATTAGCTTTATTATTTTAATATTAATTTTATGTTACTTAATTATTACCAAAAAACATTATTCGTATGAGTCAACAAGAAACAGCCATAGCCCCGGCTCCTACCAAAAAGCAAGTGCGTAAGGAAATCGGGGACAAGCTGACAGGAGCACTGGCTGAGTATAAGCAGGAATTAGGTGAAAAGAAATTAGCGACCCGTGTAAAGGAGGTCAGCAAGCTGATCAGTCGTGATCTGCTGAAGATCAGCAAGAAGCACCGGAATAAGTCGAAAAAGGCCTCGGCGGCAAAACCCTCCGTTAAAAAAGCGGAAAAAAAGGCAGGTAAGAAATAGTACACTGATATATCAAACAGTTTTATTGCCCCGTCCGTTATAATTGGGCAGGGTCCCCCGGCGAAAGCCGGACATTATTAAAAAAAGAGCCCCTTCTTTTATCCGGAGGGGCCCTTTTTTTTTGACAGCCGCCGTCGAGGGTGACATCGCCACCGCCGGAATATAGCCGCCGTCGGGGGTGGCATCGTCACCGCCGGAGAATAGCTGTCGCGGCGGCTCAGGGGCGCAACAAAAGATTTCACCCTCGGGTAACATTAATAACGGAAATTTACAGACTAAAATAAATAACCATGGCCAGCTTCGGAGAATTAAAGCTCAATACGTATTATCTCATCCAGGTGGATGCCGACTCGGATATCGAACTCGTTTCTGTTATCCTTCACACGAAAGAGACTGTGTTGTTGCGTAGCTACCTGCCCCAGGCCGAGGACTTCTTCAAATACCAGGACGAGCCCATCTTCAAGCTTGTCGAAGAGATAGATGAAGAAACTGCCCTGCAGCTGGAAAGTCTCTATCAGCAAACACAGGAAGTATATGAAGAAGACGAAGAAGAATAGTCGAAGAGAAATTATTATTTCTGCCCTTCGGGCACGCTCATGGGTATGCGCGGATAAGGCCTCGACCCCCTGGTTGCCCACCAAAGGATGCGATTGAAGACATCGTCATCCCCTTCATCTATTTCATCCTCCCTGTTTTCCAGGGACATCCTGGCATACCTGCGGGAGCGGCCTTTTAGTTCCGCCAGCGAATGATTCATTTCATTCAGCGGGATGCGATTGGGGATGACGGTGTATGTGGTAGTATCCCGCTTTTCTGTAAAACAGTCAAACATCGGCAAGGCTGTACCATCCATGGCGTTCATAGGCGGTATGCCCAGGATCTGCTCGATAGTTCGAACGAGGGAAGTCTGATTGTAATTGGTTGAGACGGTCCGTTGAAGCCGGGAAAAAGGGCTGATGACAAAACCTGTTGTCCGGTATGCCGAGATATGATCCCATCCTGCCTGGCTATCGTCTTCTGTAACAAAGATCGCCGTCGAATCCCAGAAGCGGCTGTGGCTGATGGCCTCTACGATCCGGCCCAATGCCAGGTCATTGTCGGCAACCATTGCCCTGGGGGTAGGATAACCCGGACTCAGGCCAGTCGTATGATCGTTGGGCAGGGATAATACCATCAGCTGGGGCCATTCGTCACCGGGGCGGTCTTCGTATCCTTTCAGCTCTTTGATAAAGGCATCCGCCCGCAGCTGATCGGTAATACGCGAGTCATCATAGCCAGGGTAAGATGCTGAAAGGATGGGTCTCACGCGGGATATCGTACTGACATTCTTTGCATCAAAAGGCTGACCCGTTTCATGCAAATGGTAGATCTGTGTCCAATCCAGTGATTTATCCACGGTGGTCGTACAGGCTTCTCCATAGATGCGCACTGTCTTGCCGTGGTCCAGCGCATTATTCCAGATAAACCCTTCCTTATCATACACCATCGCATCGTATTGCGCGTGGGGATAGCTGCGAAACCAGGCCCTGACCATCCTTTCCACATAATCCGTTACCATCGCGGCATCGGTCCACTGGTGACCTTCCGCGGAACTTTTACCGGAAGCATAATAATTGTCAAGCAATTGAAAGTCTCTTGCCAGCCGGTGTTGATTTGGTGTCACGCTATCTCCGAACACGCAGAAGGACGGCTCGCCTCTTCCCTCTGCCAGATCTCCGAGCACCTGGTCGTAGGTCCTGTTCTCCTTTATTATGTATACAACATGCCGGAAGAGGGATGGCTCACCGATCCTTTCCGGAACAGGCTGAGGCGCCACTCCGGGCCGGGGCATTTGTCGGGACAAGGCTTCCCGGAAACTTAGATTCTGCTGGCGGACCCTGGCGGTATAGCTCCTGAGCTCCTTTTCATCCGGTATGGGGATCCAACTGGCAGATGCCTGCTGCCAGTGTGAGTTGTAGGCATTGTCTTGTTTACTTCTTGCTCCGATGGCTTCGAGGCTGGTGACATACAAGGTATTCTTATCTACGACAATGCCGGAAGGCCAGGCTTCTGTTGGAATAAATCCGAGCACGGCCGGTCTGTGAAGCTTCAGGCCTATCACTGCAACGGCATTGTTCAGGCCATTGGCGACATACAAACGGCTTGCGGCGGGATCGATCGCCAGCGCGCAGGGTGTGCTGCCAGCATAATGATCACTTTTTTCAAATGGCGATACCGGGATAGTGTCCGTCACCTCCAGCGTGGCCGTACGGATGACAGAGACATAGTCACTATTGCCGTTGGCGACAAAAACCGTTTGTTCATCGGGACTATGGATGATGGCATTCGGATGCAGTCCTACTTCGATATCCCCCATAAATTTCCCGCTGCCGGGGTCGATGACCGTCACTGTACCTCTGGCCGTAGCGCCAGTACGGGGATCAGTATACGCAGAACCATAGGGTACGCCCGCGGTTTCTTTTCCTTCCATATACGTTGGTACGGGCCCGGCCCAGTTGGTGACAAAGATCTTTCCTGCCGCCATCGTGAGCCCATACGGGGCTACTCCGGTCGGCGAGGTCCAGCTGACCGCCTGATCTTTTAGCCTTATTTTTGTCAATTGATTGCTTCCGTTTAATACAACATAGAGATAAAGATCGCCGTCCTCTTCGCGTACAAGGATCTCATTGGGCAAAGTCATCGGAGCGGGCGCCATTGCGGGAAAAGGAATTGCCCGTACGATATCGAGATCATGACCATTCCAAATGGCTTCCATTATATAGGAGTCCGGGTTATGGCCCGCTCCCCAGAAAAGATGGATGGCACCTTTGTATTTGATAGCCTTGATCCCTGAATAAGTACTCATCAGCTGTCCGTATTTGCGGTCGCCGGTAAAACTATACCGGGCCATCACCTGGCGGCCATTTGCCTTGAAAAGGATGATGCCATAACGGTCCTCTACGGCCAATAATTCGCCGCCGGGTAATAAGACGGCATCGAGGCTGTGGTTTTCCAGTTTCGGATCTCCGAAGCGAACGGTGACACCTGCGGGGTCTATCCACCGATTGTAAGGCATGGCATATGGTCCCTGCCCGCTGGTCAGTGTACTGTCATCGTAAGGAATATGATCCCGCTGACTCAGCTGCGCTGTAACGGACAAACCGGATAAAAGGCTAAGACCTGCCAGGGAGAAGAGGGAGGAGAATTTCATACGCTAATTTACCACTTACTTATTCATCGGCGGGACTCAGAAATTGCAAAGTATGACGGCCAGCACGAGGACCGTGATCATCACATATAAATAATCTTTTTCAAGCAGATAGCCAATGACAGAAAAAGCTATTCTTGCGATAGGAGTTGCAATAAGCATGAAAAGGCCTAATTGTACCAATGGTCTCCCTTCACCCCGGCCTATTGCCTGCAGCAATGGTCCTAACTGTTTCATCTTGTCCGGTTCCCCCTTGAAATCATGATACTGCGGTAGTTCCTGGCCATGCCGGTAAAGATAAACTGCTCCGCCTGCCACTACGATGAGTGAAGAAAGCAGTACTCCATAACGAAGCAGTTGGCCGATAAAAATTTCCATGTCGGTGTCGGTGATCTTTTTCTTAAAAAGAGGCATGTCCCGTTTTTATATTTTGTGTGTAAATCCGCTGTATATCATTTCAGCCGCAAGCACAAGGATCACCAGCGCGAACAATATTTTCAGACTGGCCGTTCTCGACTTTGTCAGTAAGCGGGAGCCGATAAGTGCGCCCAGCAGGACGCCCAGCATTACCGGCATGGACAGGCCCGGGTCGATATATCCCCGTTTCAGATAAACGCCGACGCTGGCCGCTGCCGTCACCCCGATCATAAAATTACTGGTCGTAGTAGAGACTTTAAACGGGATCCTCATGATGTTGTCCATGGCGATGACCTTTAGAGCGCCCGACCCGATCCCCAGCAGTCCCGATATCAGTCCCGCCACATTCATCATCAGGAATCCGCCGACCACATTCTTTACCAGATAGGGCTTCTCTCCTTCCGATGTGGGATAGCTACTATTAAGTCGTAAGTATCTGGAGAGCACGGACCCATTACCGGTAGATACGGGGTCGGCTAATTTTGCAAAAGATATAATGGCCGATATGATGAGGATCACGCCAAACAAAATGGCGATGAAAGAAGTTGATAGTAGTGAGGCCAGCCAGGCGCCGCCAATCGCGCCGAGTGTAGTAGCCAGCTCCAGGAACATGCCAAGTCGTATATTGGTAATACCTTCTCTGACATAAGCCGCGGCGGCTCCTGATGAAGTAGCAATGACACTGATCAGCGAAGTGCCTATCGCGTATTGAATATTAACTTTGAAAACCAGTGTCAGCAGAGGGATCAGGACAACACCTCCACCCAGTCCGGTGAGGGAACCAAGGAGACCGGCAGCCAGCGCCCCGGCGAATAACAAGGCTGTGAAGACGAGGATAGTCATAATGCAAATTTACCCAATCATACCCATACCAGATTAAAATCACATTAAGTGATTTTAAAGAAGAAAAATGATGGCTACCTTTAGCCACGCTTCAGTTGCAATGAACCGAAGCTGTCTCAGGCATGAATGCAGCAAGACGTAAAAAAAAAGAAACCGCTTTTAAGGGCGTCCTTATTCTGATTGGTCTGGCATTATTTATTGTCCAGCTGTCCGATAAATTCTACAAGTTCGCAGACATACCTATTGTTGAGGTCTCCGCGAAATGCGATGCACGGCCCTGTAGCTTTCAAAGGTCTTTTTTTAGTGCTGAGCCGGGGCTTTCCTGCAATTGCTGTTTTACTCCCGACAGGCGATACCATTCTGAAAATGGTTTTACGCTGTTCATGCCTGTGATCTTCCAGAGACAATTGCTGGTGTCGAATGATGCTGAATTTTTTGCAGCAAATGAGACAACGGTCTGGTCCGCCTTTCCTGTGACTTCCCTGCGTGGTCCCCCTGGAATTGTGAACTCCCACTCTTTGTTTCATTATTCATCAATCTGACACCAATGGATGTTGACCATCTCGAATTATTTTATAAAGTTCTTCAAAAGCTATCTTATAACTGTCCGATCTGCGGTTCGGCATTGTATGTTACCAACTACGGCAATTTCGAAGCTATACTGCATTGTTCCTCCGATTCAGCCAGGTTCTGGAACTTTGAAAGAGGGACGCCCGAACAGGTAGTTGCCAAGCAGCACTGGGACCGCTCCCGAAAGGAATTATTTCTGACCAAAGAAGACATTTTGAATTATTTAAACAGGAGCGAATCAGAGGAATCCTGATCCACCCCTGTTTTTTGATTTTAACTTTTCTCGTCTTCCGGAAGCAGTGATGCAGAGTCAAAGGACCGGCGCTGCTGTATCCAGCCATAGACCAGCGGCACGATAAGCAGTGAGGCAAAGGTAGAGGCTGCGAGGCCGCCGATAACGGCGCGTCCGAGTGGCGCCGACTGATCGCCTGCCTCTCCCAGCCCACTGGCCATTGGGATCATTCCAACGATCATCGCGATGCTGGTCATCATGATGGGTCTTAGCCGGATACTGGCGCTGGCAATCGCCGCTTTGAACGGGTCTTTATATTGCAATCGCAGCTTCTCCGCATTGGTGACGATGAGCAGGGCATTGGCTACCGATACGCCTGTGGACATAATGATCCCCATATATGATTGCAGGTTCAGCGTGGCACCTGTGGCCAGTAACAATAACATAGCTCCCAGCAAAACTGCCGGTACGGTAGCCAGAACCGAAACGGCCAGTCCGAAAGACTGGTAGTTGGCGGCCAGCAGCAGCAGGATGACAACTATCGCGGCCATCAGTCCGGTTTGGAGAGAGCTTAGGGTTTCCGTCAGGAGTGAAGACATACCCTTTACTTCGACAACGAGTCCG
Organism: Puia sp.; assembly: GCA_035492595.1. Lineage (GTDB taxonomy): Bacteria > Bacteroidota > Bacteroidia > Chitinophagales > Chitinophagaceae > Puia. Next base: position 63,808 of record DATJJA010000241.1, on the reverse strand, counting down.
TTATCGGTATGTCCTATTCCCGCGATCACTTTTTCGACGGCTGCCGTGGCGGAGCCCAGGTCTTTTTTGTAAATATTGGCGCTAACGGTTACGAAACGGCGCGGGCCGCTTCTGTCGTATTCGCCAGTCAGCGTGTCGACGTCAATTTTCGCTACATCCGACAGCAGGGGGCGGGGCTGACCTTTGACCAGGCTTACCGACTGTAGCTGTTGTACGGAATTCATGACATATTCCGGCACCTGTACCTGGGTCTGATAGGTGTAGGCTACTCTGCTGTCCAGCCAGAGATTCTTATTGGTGTACCGGCTTGAAGAGGTGACATCTGTAATGCTTTTGGCGACATTATTGATGGAAAGCCCCATCAACTCCAGCTTATTCCTGTCTACAGTGATGTCGATGGTCGGCAGATTCAGGGGCTGCGCGATCTGTACGTCTCTCAGGTAAGGTATCTGTTTTAATCCCTGCACCAATTTCTCAGAATAATGCCGGATATCTTCCATATTCTTTCCGGCTACCCGCACTTCGATGGGGGTAGATGCGCCTTGAGCCATGATCTTTTCCGTAAGCTCAATAGGCTCGAAGGAAATTTTAACTTCCGGATGGTCCTGCCCGATCCTGCTTCTCAGTGTCTCCTTCAGTTCTTCCATCTTCCCCTTGTAATGCTCGTCGAGGTTGATCTGGATGACTGACTCATGCGTCCCGCTATTGAAGATATAAAGATTACTTGTTCCGAAACTACTGGGTACCAGCCCGACAAAGGCCGAGGAAATAGCTATTTCTCCGTTGACCGCAGAATCGATGATGTGCAGAACATCTTTTGTCATGCGCTCCGTCACTTCCAGTCTTGTGCCGTCCGGTTCTCTAACCCGCAGCTGCAGCTGACCGTTGTTGGTCTTTGGCAGAAGGTCTTTCCCGATGATCAGAAAGCAGGTGATGGCTGCTCCAAGTGCAACGACCAGATAGGTGAGGACGATAAGCCGCCGCCGTGGCATCCAGTTACCCAGATTGCCGGCCAGCTTGATTTTGAGCCGGTCAAAAAAGCCATTATCACCGTGTCCGGCGTCATGAGGATCGGGGCCATGGTCGTGCGCAGCCATATCCGCGTCGTACCCTGTGCCGTGAGGATCGGGGCTATGTTTCTGGTACATCTCTGCTTTTAAGATCCAATTGGAAATAACAGGTACCAGCGTCTGCGCCGATGTATAAGAACATATCATCGCAAAGGCGATGGCCAATGACAAGGGCAGGAACATTGCCTTTGGCACGCCGGTCATAATAAAGGATGGTGCGAATACTGCCAGTATGCAAAGCAGGATCAGCAGCTTCGGGAAAGAGATCTCATTACATGCATCCAGGATTGCGAGCTTCTTGTCCTTGCCCATTTCCAGGTGCTGATGAATATTCTCGATCGTCACTGTCGCCTCATCCACCAGTACTCCGATAGCCAGCGCCAGACCGCTGAGGGTCATGATATTTATTGTCTGACCTGCCAGTTTGAGAAAAAATACGGCACCCAGCACTGACACGGGTATCGTGATAATGACTACGAGGCTGCTTCTCCAGTCGCGGAGGAAGAGCAATACAGTCAGGCCCGTCAGTATTGCTCCGAGGATCCCTTCCGACATAAGACTCTTGGCTGCATTGATGACAAATACCGATTGGTCGAACTCATAGCTGATGTCCACATCATCCGGCAGCAGGCTCTTCATCTCGGGAATCCGTTTGCGAAGGGTTTGCACGACCTCCCAGGTGGAAGCATCTGCCGTTTTTACTACGGGGATGTATACGCTTCTCTTACCATTCACCAGCGCATAGTCTACAGTAATATCCGCACCATCCGCTACGCTGGCTACGTCGCGTACATAGATAGAGGTAGCGCCATTGCTTTTCACCGGGATATCGCCGAAATGCTGCACTTTGTCTTCAAGGGAATTGATGGAGCTGACCAGCATGGTGCTGTCCAGCCGCAGATTTCCGGAGGGTGTGATGGCGTTATTTTTTGTAATGGCTTCCACTACCTCGTCAGCGGACAGGTTATACATCCGCAGTTTTTCCGGGTCGACATTGATCAGCACCGAGCGGGCATTGGACCCGAACGGCGGCGGCGCCGACAGTCCCGGTACCGTGGCAAACAGTGGTCTGACGCGGGTGATCGCTAGGTCAAAGATCTCTTTCAGCTGTCTTGTCCTGCTGCTGAAGACAAGTTCCCCGACGGGTAAGGAGCTGGCATCAAACCGGACCACCTGTGGAGGCAGCGCCCCGGGTGGGAAAAAAGCCATCGTGCGGTTGACCTGCAGGGCCACCTGCGCCGAAGCCTCGGCCATATCCGTATTTTCGTAGAATGTAAGTCTGATCAGGGATAATCCCTGTATATTCCTGCTCTCGACAGTTTTGATGCCGTTGACATAGAGGAACTGGTCCTGCATACGGGTGGCGAAAAATCCTTCCATTTGCTGCGCCGACATTCCCCCGTATTGCTCGATAACGTAGATCGTAGGCAAATTCAGTTTGGGGAATATGTCGATAGAGATCGTTCGCACCGCCATGACCGAGAACAGCAATAACCCGATGAAAAACACCAATACGGTGATAGGCCTTTTCAGGGCTGCTCTTATCATAGTTGTTATTTTATTGTGATACCTTCTTTTATTTCATCATTCGCATTGGCAATGACCAGCTCGCCTTCCTTAACATTTCCCAGGATCTCGATCTTGTTATTGCTTTCGTTCCCGGTGGTAACATCCTCCTTTACTGTTTTCCCCTCCCGGACGACGATGACATATTTTCTTTCCGTGGAAGTAATGACAGCAGATTTGGGAACAGCCAGCGCATGTGGATTGCCTTTTGAGTCAAACAATACGTCGGCATACATACCCGGGGTCAGCGCCTCTTCCTGGTTATAAACATCCAGCTCCACGCGTTCGGTACGATACTGCATGTTAATATTCATTGCCTTTCGCGCGATCCGTCCGGTCATCCGTTTTCCCGGGAGTGCGCTGAGGTAAAAGGAGAGTGTATCGTTGTTTCGGAGGGTGGCTGCAATGCTTTCAGGGATATCCACCTGCAAACGAAGGTGGTCGATTTCCTTTAATTCGAGCATGGGTTTGCTGTCTTTTGCTTCTGCGCTTACAAGTGCGCCGGGGTGGACATTGCGCTGGGTGATGACACCCCTGAAGGGAGCCATGACCTTCAGGTAACCCATCATGGTCTGCTGCATCTGCCAGTTGGACTTCTCTGAATTGCTGAGGGCGCTGTCGGCCTCTGTCTTTGCCTTTGCAGTGGCGAGGTCCATCGGGGAGATGGCTCCCGGTGTATGGGCGGCTTGTTTCAGCCTTTCGTAGTTCTCCCTGCTGATGGTATAATCCGACTGAGCCCTTGCATATTTTTCTTTGGCTCCGGCGGTCGCCTGTTCCAGCTCGGGTGCCTCCAGCACCATCAGCAGCTGACCTGCCTGTACATGAGATCCGATGTCTACCAGGACGGTCTTTACATAACCGTTGACCTTTGGAAAAATACTCACCTCCTGGTAGGCCGCGAGCTGGGCGGGTAATTTCATCACCTGCTGTACGGCTTCATGTTCGGCCTTTGCCAGGGTGTAAGCAGCAGGTGCAGGAGCGGCGGCTTTATTCTCGGCTTTATTGTCTGAACAGCCATAAATAAACAAGACTGTCAGTGAGAAAAGGATTAAAATCTGTTTGCGCATATAATTTTTTATTTAGAGGAATCTTCCGGTAATAATGAGACTGATTTGAAGGATGCTTTCTGCTGGATCCAGCCATAAACTAGGGGAACTATAAATAGTGCGGAAAGAGTCGATGCGGCAAGGCCGCCGATGACAGCACGACCAAGTGGTGCTGACTGATCTCCCGCTTCCCCCATTCCACTGGCCATCGGGATCATCCCGGCTATCATGGCCAGGCTGGTCATCAGGATGGGTCGTAATCGTACGCTGGCTGCGACGATGGCCGCCCTGAAAGGGTTTTGATATTCCAGTCTTAGCTTCTCTGCATTCGTAACGATGAGGATCGCATTGGCGACTGACACTCCCGTGGACATAATAATACCCATATAGGATTGTAAGTTGAGTGTCGCGCCTGTCGCCAGCAGCATCAGCATGGCGCCCAGCAATACTGCCGGCACCGTTGCGAGAACCGAGATCGATAAGCCGAATGACTGGTAATTGGCAGCCAGCAGCAAAAGAATCACAACTATAGCTGCCATCAGCCCGGTCTGCAGCGAATCCAGGGTTTCTGTCAGCAGGGACGACATCCCTTTTATCTCGGCGATAAGACCCGTAGGCGGGGTTCCCAGCCGGTCGATGGCCTTTTGTACTGCGGCGGTGGCCGAGCCCAGGTCTTTCCGGTAGATATTGGCGCTGACGGTAACATAACGTCTCGGGCCGCTGCGATCGAACTCCCCTGGAAGGGTATCGATCCGGAAGCTGGCCACATCGGACAGCACGGGCCGGGACTGACCCTTGACCAGCGATACCGACTGCAGCTGCTGCAGTGAGTTCATGATATATTCCGGCACCTGCACCTGCGTCTGATAGGTATAGGCGGCCCGCTGATCCAGCCAGAGATTCTTGTTCGTATACCGGCTTGAGGAAGTCACGTCGGTGATACTCTTCGACACATTGTCGATAGACAGCCCCATCAACGCCAGCTTGTTCCGGTCGACATTGATGTTTACCGTAGGGAGCCTCAGCGGCTGGGCGATCTGTACATCCCTCAGGAAAGGGATATCTTTCAGGACAATGACCAGCTTTTGGGCATAGGCCTCGATATCATCCATGTTTTTCCCGGCAACACGCACTTCGATCGGAGTAGAGGCGCCTTGTGCCATGATCTTTTCCGTCAGCTCTATGGGCTCAAAGGAAAGCCGAAGACCCGGATAGGACTGCAGGATATTCTTTCGCAGCTCTTCTTTCAGGTCTTCAATTTTTACTTTATAATCCTCTTTCAGGTTGACCTGTATCACCGATTCATGGGTGCCGCTATTGAAGATATAGAGGTTGCTCGTCCCGAAATTGCTGGGCACCAGCCCAACGTAGGCCGATGAAATGGCTATCTGGTGATCTACCGTGGAGTCGATGATGTTCAAGACGCCCTGGGTGGCTTTCTCTGTTACTTCGAGCCGGGTGCCATCCGGCTCGCGGATACGTAGCTGGAGCTGACCGTTATTGGTTTTGGGCAGCAGGTCCTTGCCGATGATGATATAACAGGCCGCGGCTGACCCAAATGCCAGTATAAGGTAGACCAGCACGATCAGCTTGCGCCGGGGCATCCACTTTTCCAGCCTGGAGGCAAGGCCGGTCTTTATACGCTGGAAAAATCCGTTGTTTTCCTTATGCTCAGATTCCTCTCCACTGTGGAGACCGATCTGCCCGCTTTCGTGAGAATCCAATGCCAGGCCCGCATGAGCGTGCACGCCTGTGTGATGGTATTGGTACATCTCCGCCTTTAGCAGCCATACCGATACTACCGGCACCAGTGTTTGAGCGGCGACAAAGCTTACGATCATGGCAAAGGCGATGGATAAGGACAGGGGCAGGAACATAGCTCTGGGAACACCTGTCATCACAAAGGCCGGTGCAAACACCGCCAATATGCAAAGCAGGATCAGCAGCAGGGGGAAAGAGATCTCCGAGCATGCATCCAAAATAGCCTGTTTCTTGCCTTTGCCCATCTCCAGGTGCTGGTGGATATTCTCGATCGTCACTGTCGCCTGGTCCACCAATATGCCGATGGCGAGGGCCAGCCCGCTTAGGGTCATGATATTTATCGTCTGGCCTGCCAGTTTCAGAAAAAATACCGCGCTCATCACTGCGACGGGGATCGTGATGATAACGACCAGGCTACTGCGCCAGTCCCTCAGAAACAGCAAGACCATTAGTCCTGTAAGTACGGCTCCCAGGATACCTTCCGTCATCAGGCTCTTTGCAGAGTTGATCACGAATACCGACTGGTCGAATTCATAGCTGATATCCACATCCTCCGGTAACAGGCTCTTCATCTCGGGGAGGCGCTGCCGCAGTGTCTGCACTACTTCCCAGGTAGAGGCATCTGCCGTCTTGACCACTGGAATATACACGCTTCGTTTGCCATTCACCAGCGCATAATCGACGGTAATGTCGGCGCCGTCCGCAACGGTCGCCACATCGTGAACAAAGATGGAAGTGGACCCGTTGCTCTTTACCGGGATATCGCCGAAATGTTCTACTTTGCTCTCCAGGGAATTAATAGACGTGACATACATCATGCTGTCGACGCGCAGATTCCCGGAGGGAGTGATGGCATTGTTGCGTGCGATGGCCTCCACCACTTCGTCAGCCGACAGATTATACATCCGCAGCTTTTCCGGATTGACATTGATCAGCACCGACCGGGCATTCGACCCGAAGGGTGGTGGTGCTGACAAGCCGGGCACGGTGGCGAACAAAGGTCTTACCCGGGTAATAGCCAGATCGAAGATATCCTTCAGGGGTTTGGTTTTACTGCTGAAGACCAATTCTCCGACTGGCAGAGAAGAGGCGTCAAAACGAACGACCTGTGGAGGCAATGCACCTGGCGGGAAAAAGGCCATTGTCCGGTTTACCTGCAGGGCCACCTGTGCAGAGGCCTCTGCCATATCTGTGTTCTCGTAAAAAGTTAACTTGATCAGAGACAAACCCTGTATGTTCCTGCTCTCGATATTCTTGATCCCGTTGACATAAAGAAACTGATCCTGCATGCGTGTAGCAAAAAAGCCTTCCATTTGCTGCGCCGACATCCCCCCATATTGTTCTATAACATAAATGGTAGGAGAATTCAGTTTCGGAAATATATCAATAGGTATGGTCCGGATCGCGATTACCGAGAACAACAAAAGACCCATGAAGAGCACCATGATCGTGATGGGCCTTTTTAAAGCTGTTCGTACCATTATAGTTACTATTTGATAGATTGAATGAATTGGGCAATATTGCCTTCTGCCGAATATTTATCCAGGTTGGCCAGCAACCAGTCACTCAGCGTCTGCACATAATCCGACTGGCTACGGTAAAGGACGAAGGAGGCATTGGTCAGATCGACAAGATTGATGATACCGGCCTTATACTGGGCCGTCTTTTGATCATAGGCGCTCTGTGCGGCATTGATCTGCACCGGGATCTCGACGAGGTTCTTTGTTGCTGTCCGGATGCTTTCATCTGCTTTGTTACCGACATTGGCCAGGGACAGCTGTTGCTGCTGCAAGCCGTATTCGCTGGCCAGCGTATTGTTGCGGGCGATACGCTCCTTATCTTTCCGGTGTACGATGTTGAACAGGTCGTATTCAAGGGTTAGCCCTGCCAGGTAATTGAAGCGCTGATAACCAAGCCCGGAAATGGTGGATTTATAGTTGTCGGTATAATCGATGCTGGAGCCCCTGGCCCAGCCTACACCGGTAAGAAACACTTTGGGCAGATAACTCTTTTTCACAAGGTCTTCCCTTTGCAGGTAGAGCAGTTTTTCCTTGTTAAAATAGTCGATCAGCGGATTGCGGGAGGCGAGGGTATCCATTGGTACGCCCGGGACGCCCAGCGCGGACATATAACTTTTAGTCCGAGTGGTATCGATATCGATATCATTCGGCGCTATTCCGGTCAAAAAGCTCAGCTGCTGCTGTAGTTCCCGGATGGTTCCATAGGTCTGGTTGTAGGTGATGCGGGTTTTGGACAGTTCGGCCATGGCCAGTGCAGAGTCTGCTCCGGGTTTGATCCCGCTTTGTGTCACCGCCTGTATCACTTTGTATACGGTCTCATACCGGCTTACATTCTCGCGGTCGATGGCCAGCTGGAACTGATTCTTCAGGATATCCAGATATAGTTTGCTAACCTGCCATGTGACCAGGTAGCGTTCGCGTTCAAGGTCGGCCTGGCTGAGGTTGACATAGGCCTGAGCATTCCGTACGGTAGACTTTTTCAGTCCAAAGTCCAGGAGCTCGTATTGATTATAAAAGAACCCGATATTACCAATGGCAGACTGGTAGATATTGGACGAGCGCACACCGCTGGAGCTGGATGGGATAACGCCAAATCCAATATATGACCCAGGAATGGAATTATCCGTCCCTGCAGTCACCTCATCTCCGATGTAGGAAGTGGGGAGGAAGGCGTGTTTTGCATCGGTGACACCGGCTCTTGCGGCATCAACGAGCACTTTTTTCTGCATCAGTACAGGTAAATGGCGTTGTGCAGAATCGACAAAATCCGATAGGGAGTACTTCTTTTGTTGTTGTGCAAAAAGAGAAAGTGAGGGTAACAGTAATAGAATACCGTATACCCATCGGAACTTTCTGTGACAGAAAGCAACCATACAATTATATGTGTTTTAATGAAAAATGATGTTGCGCAAAGGATCAGGCAACAAAGGGCGGCCCTCGCAGCCGGTGGTGCGCCACGGTGACACAGGGAAGGGGAATAATACTGCAGGTTCCGAGCACTCTCGGTATGACACGCAACACTGGTGCAGCTACGCTGAACAGGGGACAAGGAGCGATGTCTTCCTGGTGATAGCGCTTGTTCAGCCGCACGTTGTGTTTGGAGGAAGACTGGAGAGGAGTGGTCTTGATGACACTCTGATGATATCCTGAAAAATGAACGAATGCAGAATACTTAAAAAGGTCTTTTGTATTGTTCTGTCCTTCGAAGTTGAAAAAGGACTCCACCGAAAAGAATACTCCATACACCGACAGGATGAGGGTGTAGAATAAAATCTTATGTATTCTTTTCTTCATATTTCAGTTGGGATGTAAAAGTAGCGATAAAATCCGGGTCGGCACGTTGACGATATCCAAAGAATAGCTAAAACTTACAATAACAAATCATTAACCGACTCTTTTACTGAAAAAGCCGCACTATCCAATAAACCACTGCTGCCAGCAGCGCGCTGACCGGTATCGTCAGGATCCATGCCCAGACCAGGTTGATGGTCACCCCCCAACGGACGGCAGACATCCGTTTGGTTGCGCCTACCCCTACGATGGCGCCGGTGATCGTATGCGTAGTGCTGACGGGAATACCCAGCGATTGCGTAAGGAACAGGGTGATCGCTCCTGCCGTCTCTGCACAGACGCCCTCCAGGGGACTTACTTTCGTGATCCGGCTGCCCATGGTCTTGACGATGCGCCAGCCACCGCTCATCGTACCCAGCGCGATCGCGGAAAAGCAGGCTATCGGAACCCAGTTTGGGATATCCCGGATATTTTCCAGGTCTCCATGTGCGACAAGGGCTGCCGCGATGATGCCCAGGACCTTTTGGGCATCGTTACCGCCATGTCCAAGGCTTAGCAGGGCGGATGACAACAATTGCAGACGGCGAAACCACCCTTCTGCCTTATAAGGATTGCTTTTCTGGAACAAATTAACGATCAGGATCGTGATGACCAGGGCGACAAACATACCTATCAGCGGCGCCAGTATAATAAAAAAGAAGGTGGGCAGCACGCTGCCATAGTCAACGACATTCTGTCCATGCACCGTCCAGCCGCCCGCATGCGCGAGCGCCGCGCCGACGAATCCGCCCAGAAGGGTATGGGAAGAACTGGAGGGAATACCAAACCACCAGGTGAAGAGGTTCCAGGTAATGGCTGCGATGAGGCCGGAAAAGATGACGGGGAGGGTTATAAAGTCACGGCTGACAAAATGGGCGATGGTATTACCTATCTTAAACTCGCCGATAAAATATTTGAAGATGAAAAAAGAGGCGAAGTTGAAAATAGCCGCCCAGAGCACAGCCTGGAAAGGTGTCAGCACCTTGGTTGAAACAATGGTTGCGATGGAAATTGCCGCGTCGTGGAATCCGTTGATATAATCAAATAGCAGGGCCAGAACGATAATGGTGAAGAGAAGTAACATGGGCAAAGGGTTTCCAGGGTAGCGGCGCCTTACGCGTATTTAATAATAATAGATTCGATCACATTCGTGGCATCTTCACATTTGTCCGTCACGATCTCCATCACCTGGTAAATATCCCGTTTTTTGATGACCTCTTTTGCGTCGGGCTCAGTCTCGAACAGTCTTTCGATGCTCATGTCAAAGATATCGTCGGCCTGGTTTTCGATGCTGTTAACCCGTACGAGAGCGTCGGTAATGGTCCGCATGTCCCGCATATTCCGCAGTTCTCTCACCGCGCCCTGGATCTGTTTGGCACCCTGTTCGATAAGATCGGCCATTTTCTGGATGCCGGGATCGTTGGGGTTAACCTTATAGAAATTGATCTTTTTACCTGCTGCATAGATATAATCGCAGATATCATCCAGCGCGCTGGCGAGATAATGGATGTCCTCCCGGTCGAAAGGGGTAATAAAATTACGGCCGAGTTCCGTGAAGATCCGGTGCGTAAACTCGTCGTTTATATGTTCCTGTGTTTCCAGGTGAGAGATCAGGGCCGCACGTTTGTCGAAATCCGGCTCACAAACCACCTCCTTTAGCAATTCACCCATACGGGCCACGCTATCCGCCACTTCTTCGAAAAGGGAATAGAAGACCTTGTCCTTGGGCATAAAAAACTGAACAAACGCATTAAAGCCCTTCATTTAAGTAATTTTTTTCGGATAAGCCATTTTATGCAGGATAATTTTTGCAATAACCCGGCCTTCTACACAAAATAAGGTCAATGCAAACGGCAAACGGGCCAAAATAGAAATTGATAATAATTTCTTAACACTGCGGTAACGCGCCGAGTCGCTCCAGGCGCGAGTTTTGGCGCGTGTTAACATTAAGGTAATATTCCGTTAACATTGGGGTCATTGCTTAAACATTGTTTTGCAGTCGAATTTGAACGATGTCGAACCGCTACACTTATTTAACGAACCAATGTTTATTTAACGAACCAAGACTTTTATGAAACGCAAGCACGCAAAACAAATTCTTATTATCGCAGTTCTGTCATTTTTAACTATCGCCTCGCAAGCACAATATCTCTGGAATTCTGATTCCGCTTTTAAAGCAGGTGCTGCCAATTCCGGCCGTATCTGGGGATATGTGTTCGGTGATTTTTATGCAAAGGGGCACAGCGACTCTGCCAACCGGGGCGGGAACAACCAGTATACTGGCATTCCGACGAGCCGCAGCGCTTTTCAGTTCCGTCGTATTTACCTGGGATATGACTACAATATCTCAAAGGATTTCTCTGCTGAACTGCTTCTGGCGGCAGAGGACAACTTTCCGACCGGTAACCCTACTTCGAATGTTGCCGTGGCCGGGAATACGCCCCAGTCCGGTGCCGGTGACCTGCTGGGAGACGGGAAGTTTACTTTCTATATCAAGAATGCCAATGTTCGCTGGAAGAACATCTGGAAAGGGACGGACCTGGTCGTCGGTGAAATGGCTACGCCTACTTTTGCGTTGCTGACGGAAAAGATCTGGGCTTATCGTTCTGTTGAAAGGACGATCACGGATATCCGCCGGTCTCCTTCTTATGACCTCGGAGCTGCTTTACAGGGAAAATTCGACGCAAAAGGCAATTTCGGGTATAACCTGATGGTCGGTAACGGCTCCAGCGCAAAACCTGAAGCGGACAATTTTAAATGGTTCTATGCTGATGTCTGGGCTATGGCTCTGGACAAAAGGCTTATCTTCGATATCTATGGTGACTACGAAAGATTGAACTGGACCCCTACCTGGCACCATTCCCGCCAGATGACTAAAGCCTACGTCGCATACAATACTCCGGGTCTGACCATTGGTGTAGAAGGGTATGTCAATGTCATGAAGAATGACAACCTTGCTTCCCGATTCACTGCAAGACCGGGGGGGGCCTCTATAGATACCCTGACTTCCAATGCACTGGGAATCTCTGCTTATGTTCATGGCGATATCATCAAAGGTAAATTGCGTTTCTTCGCGCGCTACGACAACACAAAACCGAATAGCAAGGCAGACAATGCGACTTACAAGTCCTATGCTAACCCTGCGGGCAACTATGACTATAATAATAAGGAGCAGTTCGTTACAGCCGGTCTGGATTTTACGCCTGTTAAGAATGTGCACTTTATGCCTAATATCTGGTATAACAACTACAAGAGCGAACAACCCGCGGCTATTGCAGGCAGCAAGCTGAAGAGCGACTATGATGCGGTATACCGGCTGACCTTTTATTTTGTATTTGGTAAATAATAACCCTGGTTAATTCTCTGTTTCTATTCTTAACTACCATAAGTAAATCAAATGAAATTAAATTCTTTCAAGATCAAGCGTTCACTGGTTGCAGGTGTTTTCTTTGCAGTCGTAAGTGCCAGCCTGGTATCCTGCGGCGGCGGCGGTGGCAGCACCTCCGGCTCTGACAGTACAGCATCCGGCAACAGCGACGACAACACCCTCATCGGTGCTGGCAGCTCTTTCGATAATCCCCTGTTCTCCAAACAGTTCTCCGAGTACAACAAGACCAATGGCCTGAAGGTTAACTACCAGTCCGTAGGTTCCGGCGCGGGTATTTCCCAGCTGACCAACAAAACGGTTGACTTCGGAGCTTCCGATGCTCCGATGAATGGCAAACAGGACTCTGCGCTGACTGCACCTGCGATACATATCCCCATCACTGCCGGCGCGGTCGTATTGAGCTACAATCTGCCAGAGGTAAAGGATACGCTGATGCTGACTCCTGATGTGCTGGCCGGTATCTTCCTGGGAACCATCACTAAATGGAATGACGCTAAGATCGCGGCAATCAATAAAGGTGTCAAACTGCCTGCTACCGGCATCGTAATTGCTCATCGCAGCGACGGCAGCGGTACTTCCAATGTTTTCACCACTTACCTGTCCAAAGTCAGTGCTGACTGGAATTCCAAAGTCGGCAAGGGCTCTTCTGTCAACTGGCCCGTTGGTCTTGGTGGAAAAGGTAATGAAGGCGTTGCAGGTTTGATCAAACAAACTCCCGGTGCCATTGGTTATATAGAACTGGCGTACGCTGTTCAGAATTCCATGCCTTATGCCAAGGTGCAGAACAAGGCGGGTAATTATATTACTCCGAGCATCGCCAGCGTAACGGCTGCTGCCAATATCCAGATCCCCGCTGATTCTAAAGTGTCCCTGACCAATACGGATGCTGCCGACGGGTACCCCATCTCAAGCTTCTCCTGGGTTCTCATCTACAAGGAGCAGAAATACAACAACCGTAGCCTCGACCGTGCTACTAAATTGTTGAAACTCGTCTCCTGGATGATCCATGATGGCCAGCAGTTCAGTTCTGCGCTGACTTATGCGCCCCTGTCTCCTGCTGCTGTCACCACCGGGGATGCTATCCTGAAGTCCGCCACTTATGATGGCAAGCCGATTTTACAGTAACTGAATGAATTTTTATGGATACATCTGTAGAGAATGGTATGATTACCCGCAGCGATCTTCCGCTGCGGGTAATTAATTCTACCCCCGAAGCAATTTCGAAGACGAAAAAGCGCGCCAGAAGGTCTTTTCGTCAGATCCGCACGGAGAATGTTTTCAAACGAACCCTGATGCTCATGGGGCTGGTCATGGTCATCCTGGTGCTGGGCATCCTGCTGACCCTGATCGTGCAGTCTCTGCCTTCGATCAAGTCCCTGGGGTTGAAATACCTGTGGAGTAAGGTCTGGGATCCTGTCCAGGACATTTACGGAGCCTGGCCTTTCCTGCTGGGTACCCTGCTCAGCTCATTCCTGGCTTTGTTCATATCGATCCCGTTCTCGATCGCCATCGCGATCTTTTTGGGAGAATATCATCCAAAGGGCTGGCTGCCGAATTTCCTGAAGAATGCGGTCGAGCTTATTGCTGCTGTGCCTTCGGTTATTTATGGTTTCTGGGGTCTGGCCGTTCTCGTGCCAATTGTCCGCAACCTGGAATCACATATCGGTGTGGAGCCTATTGGAGTCGGTATTTTCAGCTCGTCGCTGATCCTGGCTATCATGATCATTCCCTATGCGGCATCGCTCGGCCGCTCGATGATCACTATGGTCCCTTCACATCTGAAGGAGGCGGCGTATGGACTGGGGGCTACCCGTTGGGAGGTGATCCGCAGTGTCGTGCTGCCGTATACCAAATCCGGTCTTTTTGCCGGCATCCTTTTATCGCTGGGCCGTGCCCTTGGTGAGACAATGGCCGTCACCATGGTCATCGGGAATACCAGCCTCATCCCAAAAAGCATATTTGCGCCGGGTAATACCATGGCCAGTGTTATCGCCAACGAATTTACCGAAGCGGACAAGCCGGTATATCTCTCTGCGCTGATCGAACTCGGGTTGGTGCTGTTCCTGGTCACTGTTGTGATCAATCTGATCGGAAAGAAAATCATAGACCGTTTCACCAACGAATAAAGTTATGCACGCATCCAACATAAAATACAGGCTTGGCAAAAGCTACGGGTTCCAAATACTGACCTATGTCCTTGCTTTTGCTTGTGTGATACCACTCCTGGCTATCCTGTTCTTTATTATCAAAGCTGGTATTACAAAGATCAACTGGCATTTCCTCGTCAACGTACCCAAACCTGTCGGCGAATCCGGAGGCGGTATTGCCAATGCTCTCATCGGCAGCATCCTCATCATTATTGTTGCTGCCATCATCGCTATTCCCATCGGCATTCTTGCGGGCATCTATCTCAGTGAGAACAGGAAGAGCAGGCTGGCCTACTGGTGTCGTCTGTCCACGGATATCCTCCAGGGCGTTCCTTCCATTGTAATAGGTATCGTTGCCTATTTCTGGCTGGTCAAACCCCTTGGCAAATTCTCCGCTCTCTCCGGCAGCGTGGCTCTGGCTATTATGATGCTGCCCATCGTTGTCCGGTCGACGGAAGAAACGCTCAAGCTGCTGCCCGACTCACTAAAAGAAGCTGCGCTGGCTCTGGGGATGCCCTTTCACCGGGTCATCTTCAAGGTCATCGTTCCCGTCGGCATCAGCGGTATACTTTCCGGCGTCATGCTTTCCATTGCCCGTATCACGGGGGAGACGGCTCCTCTGCTGTTCACGGCATTTGGTAACCCCTACTTAACTACCAATCTGACCCAGCCCATGCAGAGTCTGCCCCTGCTGATCTTCAACTATGCCACCAGCCCGTATAATGACTGGCATGACCTGGCATGGGGAGCCTCTCTGATCCTTTTGTTATGGGTCTTATTCCTAAACATTTTTACTAAGCTGATAACTAGAAAATGGAAAGTACAATTATAAAGAGCAGGAATTTTAACGCTTCGTTTGGCACCAATCACGTCGTTAAAAATGTAAATATCGATATTCCCAGAAATCATGTCATCGCTGTAATGGGGCCTTCCGGCTGCGGAAAGACGACCTATCTGCGTTGTATCAACCGGATGCACGAGCTTATACCCGGGGCTACCTGCAACGGTGAAATGAAGCTCAACGATGAGAATATCTACGAGATGCATCCCATTTTCGTCCGGCTTAAAATAGGCATGGTATTCCAGCGTCCAAATCCCTTTCCCAATCTGAGCATTTATGATAATGTCATTGCGGGCTACAAGCTCAACGGGGTCAAGCTGCCAAAGGCGGAAAGGGACAGGATCGTTGAACACTCTCTTACCCGTGTTGCATTATGGAACGAGGTAAAGGACTCCCTGAATAAAAAAGGGTCCTTTCTCTCCGGCGGCCAGCAGCAGCGGCTCTGCATCGCGCGTGCGGTGGCGATGGAGCCGGAAGTATTGCTTTTTGACGAACCTACTTCGGCCCTGGATCCCATCTCCACATCGACGGTGGAAGAGCTGTTCCACGAGCTGAAGGTCAACTATACCCTGATCATCGTGACGCACAACATGCAGCAGGCGGCCAGGGTAAGCGATAAAACGGCTTTCTTTTATATGGGAGAGCTGGTTGAATATGATGAAACAAAGATCATGTTCACCAATCCGAAAGACAATCGCACTCAGAATTATATCACGGGTCGGTTCAGTTAATCGCGCGGCCGGCCGCGGGCCCATTATAAACAAGTATATTTACGTAACATTCATATATAACCATGGCACAAATAGAAACCGAACTCCAGCTTCTGAAAACTGAAGCTGTCAATATGTGGACACTGGTGAATTCCCAGCTTTCCAAAGCCCGCCAAGCCTTCCTTACCTTTGACAAAGACCTGGCCAGGGAAGTAGTGCTTAAAGAAAAAAGGGTCAATGGCAGCGAGCTCAAGATCGATCGTGACTGCGAAAATATCTTTGCTCTTTTCTGCCCGGTAGCCATCGATCTTCGCTTTCTGCTCGCTGTTCTCAAGATCAATTCCAATCTCGAGCGTATCGGGGACATTGCAGAAGGTATTGCCAAATATATCATCGATGCCGAAGTTCCTTTTTCAAAGGAATTACTTGAAGTGACGCGCGTCCTGCCGATGTATGACGAAGCTGTCAACATGCTCGAAGACACGCAGGCCGCTTTTGAAAAGGAAGACACCATCCTTGCACGCGGCGTATTTAAGAAAGATGATTTCCTCGACGGTATCAACAAAGCGTCCAATAAAGTGCTGGAAAACCATCTGAAGGATCATCCCGAAGATACTCCCCAGGCCCTGTGGCTGCTTTCGATCATCCGCAAGCTGGAAAGAGTAGGTGATCAGTCGAAGAACGTTGCGGAGGAGATCATTTTCTACCTGGAAGCTAAAGTGCTGAAGCACAGTAAGAAATTTGCGTAAGGCAGAAGTTAAATAATATTGTGATAACGATTCAGTAAACTCCCCGTAATACGGGGAGTTTATTTTTGTGCTACCAGTTGAACAGATGGGGCAAGGTGTGAAAAGGTTTGCGGTTTGAATTGGGCAGTCACTTGTTAATCGATGGTTTATATATGTAGAGTTGAATTTTCTCATGCAGAAGCCCTCTTATTTCCATAAGAGGGCTTTATTTTTTTTCTTTCTGGAATGCACTCGCTGAGTGGGCTACGACGGCCGCAAGCGGCGTCTATGCCGGGGCTCATGATTTTTCGCCAGCTTGAGGGCTGGCGAGGGGGGATTGGCGGGCCGGCGATTAGTTAAAGACAAATTCCGGATAAAGCAGATCCAGCGCATTCTTCTTCTCGTTCGTGCAATTATGCATAAGATAGCTGACCGTCGACTCTGTAGAGTAGTCGAGATGCAAGCAAGGTTTCCGGCGCTGTTCCATCCAGGGTTTGAAGACAGCCGAAAAATTCGCATCCAGCGTTTTCAATACCGGCACTCCCATTTTTTGGAGAGCAGCGGCATTACAGAATTGTTCGTACTGTCCCCGGATCGGGATGACCAGCAGCTTCTTGCCCAGGTAAAGCGCCTCGGCGGGGGTTTCGAAACCCGCACCGGTGAGGATGGCCTTACAGGTGATAAGACTCTTATTGAAGGCGCCCTTGCTGACGGGAAGGAAAAGGATATTCCCATCCTGAACGGGCTGTTTTACCTCCCTGGAAAAGACCTGGAAGCGAAAATCCCGTAAAGGCTGAAGATATTGACGCACCGTAGCGTCGCTGTAGGAGGAAAGATAGACGGTAATATGTCCTTTATCCTGAGGTTCCGCCTGCAGGATATCTTTTTTTATCACCGGCGGAAGGATAAAGTCATCGTATTGTTTGAAATGAAGACCGACATACTGGGTTGCCCGGGCGTAATTACGCAGGATCCATTCTCCCATGACCTCTCTTTTTTCCGGGCGGGGTACTTTGGGGGAAATAAAGCTAGCCTGGTGTCCGAAGTTTACGGATGGCACCTTTTTATAGGCGCAGGCCAGGGAAGTGATGCTTTCAAAGTCGTTGATGACGAGATCGTATTTTTCTACCGGCAGGTCCCTGACCTCTTTCCAGATCCGCAATGGGGCTATCTGGCGGCCTATTTCCCAGTAATTGAGACCTCCG
Source organism: Puia sp. (assembly GCA_035492595.1). GTDB lineage: Bacteria > Bacteroidota > Bacteroidia > Chitinophagales > Chitinophagaceae > Puia. The sequence continues at coordinate 45,996 of DATJJA010000241.1, read as the reverse complement.
CTGCTGGTATAAAAGAGACTCAGCCCTTTGCTGCGGTATTTGACCGAAGCGTCGAGTTGAAGACTATTGTTTGCGCCGCTCAGGAAAATATCCACCTTTCCATATCTTTCCAGGTAAGGGAGGAGCTCCATTGCCCGGCTGATATGACCGTTACCTGTTGCCTGTACTGCGTAAAAAATCTTCATAAAACGTTTAGATGGCTGCGAGTGAGTTGATATAAAAATTGATTTCGTCCGTTATGACACTGACATTGGTCTTCATCTCGATCGTCTGCGTTACAGGGAACTCTTTCTCATCGTATTCAAAGATTGTCCACTCATTCTGCTGGTATTCCAATGCGGTGAGGTGTTCGACCCAGTCCCCGGAATTCAGGTATGTAACTTTCCCGTCCTTTGTTTCAACTATCTTTTTCTGCGGCTGATGGATATGCCCGCAAATAACGTAATCGTATTTTTTTTCGATGGCAAGCTCGGCGGCGATCAACTCGAAATCATTGATCTTACTAACAGCCTTATTGACCCCGGCCATGACCTTCTTGGAGATGGATACTCTTTCCCGGCCCAGGGACTTCAGAATAAAGTTAATAAATCTGTTGAAACGGATCAAGAGGTTATATCCACTGCTGCCCAGTTTTGCCAGTACTTTGGCACTCCCCTTGGTAGTATTGTCGAATACGTCGCCGTGAAAGATCCAGGTCATCTTATTATCGATCTCCAGCACCAGCTTGTCGGTCAGGGTGAAATTCCCCATCTGGAGGTCGGTATACCGGCGCATCATCTCGTCGTGATTGCCGGTAATGTAGAAAACCCGGGTCCCGTTGGTGATGAACTGAATGATCTCCTTGATAACCATTATATGGGCTACGGGAAAATATCGCTTGGTAAACTGCCAGCCGTCTATAATATCCCCATTTAAAATGAGTATGTTAGGAGTGATACTTTTAAGGTAGTTGACAAGCTCCTTAGCCCGGCATCCGTAAGTTCCAAGGTGAACATCAGACAATACAACTACATCTACGGGTCGCTTTTCCATTTCTGTGGTTTATCAAAGTTCTAAACTACATATTACTGCTATTTTAAGCGAGCGTTAAGAAATTGTAACTTTATGGGTTCCTGACCACCGTCGGACGGGATATTTTTAACTTTGCGCCCATGAAAAAATGGCCTTTTTTCCTTTTTACCGCAGTTTGGATGTGCCTGACCGTAAGACCTGTACTTGCCCAGCAGGGAACTACCGTTCAGCAGTCTGTGCAACCGGCTGTCGCCGCTGCAACACCCGTAAACAGTGCTTCTTCAGGAATTCTTTTTCCCGGCCGGCTGATGACAGGGAAGGGAAAATATACGGTGGCAAACACGCATTCTCACAACGACTACGAGCAATCTGTCCCGTTCTGGATGGCATGGCAGGCGAAATTTGGTTCCATTGAAGCGGATATCTGGCTGCAGGACGGCCGGCTGCTCGTCGGACACAACAGGGAAGAGATCAAGGCCGGCCGTACACTGGAGGAATATTATGTCAAGCCGCTGTTGTCCTGCGTGGAAAAGAACAACGGCCATCCCTATTCCGACACCACCCGTTGTCTGCAGATCCTCATCGATGTAAAGGCCGATTCAGTCGCCGCCCTCAATGCTCTTGTCACACTGCTCAATAAGTATCCTGTCCTCGAACAATGCGCCTTTGTAAAATGGGTCATCAGCGGCAACCGGCCTGCCCCCGATCTTTATACGTCCTATCCTTCTTTCATCGCTTTCGACGGGATTCTCGGGCGTTCCTATACTCCGGGAGCGCTGTCGAGGATCGTGATGATGAGCGATGACCTGCGCAGCTTCACCCGATGGAATGGTCAGACGGAGTTGCCTGAACCGGATAAAAAGAACATCGAGGCGGCCATCACCCATGCGCATGAACAGCACCTGCCGGTACGTTTCTGGGACGCTCCCGATACTCCTGCCGCCTGGGATCAGCTAATGAAGTTACACACGGACTACATCAATACCGATCATATACAGGCGCTGGCAAATTACCTCAGTGCGCAGGAATGATGTATCTTTCGTCCGATTAAATCGGCCAGCCCACTATGAACGAAGAACTCCTCCTGCTTCTCGGAGATAAGATCAAAGCCAAACGCGCCCAGAAAAATATAACTCTCGAACAGCTGGCTACCCGGGCCGGCGTCAGCAAAGGACTGATCTCACAGATCGAAAACAACCGTACGGTCCCCTCCCTTCCTGTATTATTCAAGATCATCCATTCCCTCGACGAGGATCTCCGCACTTTTTTCGAGGACATGCAGGACAGTTTATCCAACAACCATGTCCTTATCATCCGAAAGGGCCAGGAAAAAATGTTCACGAAAGAACCCGTAAAGGGATTTTCCTACAAGCGTATCCTCACCCGTACCGTCACCTCCCAGGCGACAGACGTAGTGCTGCTGGAACTTAAAAAAGGATCGGCCCGCAAACAGATGATCCGCACCGACGCCTTTGAATGCAAATACATTCTTAAAGGAGATATCGAATACCAGATTGACAAAGAGGTTTTTACGCTTCACCAGGGTGATACTCTTTTCTTCGACGGCCGTGTCCCCCACCGGTTGAAAAACACGGGCAGCACCGAAGCCCTTATTCTCGTCATGTATCTGTTTTAGTCCCGCGCCCTCAGCGGTGTCCACTGAGGTCCGCATCGCTACGCCTTCCGTATCGACACAGCTCCGCAATGGTGCAATTCCGCCGCGTGGAGCCTCGCTGCGTTTTGTAATCAAGTGTTTTCCCTTATTTACAAATACTTAACATTAGTTTAGTATTTATAAACTGTTAACATTTTCTTAAATCACCCCTAACCTTCCAGTCATATTGCCCTGATAATTTCGCTGCAATATTTTACCAGGCTTTTCCGCAATTATTAAACACTGTTTTTATGAGTAAAACCACGACCTGCAGAAGAGGGCTCCTTTTGCTCGCCCTTCTGTTCCCTTTATTTACATTTGCACAAACGATCATTTCCGGCCATGTTCTGTCCAAAGCAGATCAGAGTCCGGTACCTGGCGTCTCAGTGACCATCAAAGGGACTCGCATCGGCACATCTACGGCTGTAGACGGCAGCTTTGCGCTGAAGGCCAAAGAAGGCGATGTTCTGGTGATCACCGGCATCGGGGTGACGACCACCGAACAGACCGTTAGTGGAAATGATCTCAGCATTTCCGTAACGGCCAATACCAAAGAGCTCAACCAGGTGGTTGTCACGGCTACCGGTATTAAAAAGGAAGCCAAACGCCTGGGGTATGCTATCCAGACGATCGACGCCTCCACGCTTACTACCGCACGTGAAGCCAACCCGGTCAATTCCCTGAAGGGCAATGCCGCGGGTCTGGAGATCAACATTAACCAGGAGATCGGCCACTCCCCGGATGTGATCATCCGCGGTGAGAATGCGCCCAATGATCGTCCCATTTTCGTGGTCGATGGCGTTCCCATCGCTTCCGATACCTACAATCTCAACCCGGATGATATTGAAACATTTACCATTCTTAAGGGACCCAATGCTGCGGCTTTATACGGGTTCCAGGGCAAGAACGGAGCGATCATCATCTCGACAAAAAAAGGAGCGAAAGCAAAGGGACGTTTTATGGTGAACGTGAATTCCAGCACACAGATCAATAAAGGGTTTATCGCTCTGCCGAAATACCAGGACGACTATGGCCCCGGCGACAACGGGAAATATGCTTTTGGCGGCGGCGGGTCCAGTCCTGCTTCTTATTTTGGTACAGGCGCTGTGGGTGTGGGTGTCAATGACTATGACTATGACGTTTGGGGACCCAAATTCGATGGCCGCCTTTTACCCCAATACGACGGCGAATATGATCCTAATACCACTTATACGACGAATTTTGCCAGCGGAAAGCCTTTCCAGGGCCATGTTAAGCCTACGCCCTGGATCGCCCGCGGCAAGGACAATCTGAAAAAGTTCATCCAGGCTGGCGTACTTTCCACGAACAGTATATCCGTCAGCAATTCTACGGAAAAGACCGATATCCGCATTTCTGCAGGTAATACCTATCAGCAGGGGATCGTTCCCAATACCAAGCTGAACAATGCCAATTTCACGGCCAGCATCGTGCAGCGTTTCAATCCCAAATTCAGCCTCACCACCTATTTCAATTTCAGCAGGCAATCGACACCCAATATACCGGATGTCAGCTATGGTCCCAATAGTATTATATACAACATGATCCTGTGGGGAGGAGCGGACTGGTCTGTCGACGACATGAAAAACTACTGGCAGCCGGGCAAGGTTGGTATCCAGCAGAAGTATGCCGAGTACTACCGCTATAACAACCCCTACTTCATGTCCTATGAATGGTTAAGAGGACATTATCAGAACAATGAGTATGGTTACCTGTCACTCAACTACAAGCTCAATAACAGCATCGACTTCCAGTTCAGACCCAGCATGACGGCATACGACATGATGAACAATGAAAAACTTCCTTATTCTGCGGATGTCTATGGAAGAGAGCTCCGCCAGGGTGATTACCGGGAAGACAGAAGGTCGCTGTTCGAAACGAATGAAGATCTGCAGGTCCGCTACCACCGAAATGAGATCGCGGGTTTCCTGGATGTCCAGGCCGTAGGCGGCGCCACTGCACGGAACCAGACTTTTACTTCCGACTTCGAGTCCACCAACTACCTGAACGTACCCGGAATTTATAGCTTTGCGAACTCCCTAAACCCGATAACCGGTATCAGTTATCGTTCGAACATGCTGGTGCTGAGCGCTTATTACTCTGTCGACCTTGGATATAAATCCTACATCACCGCCAATATCACCGGTCGCGTGGACAAATCTTCCACCTTACCCAGCAACGTAAACAGCTATTTCTATCCTTCTTTCAACCTGGCCTCGGTGATCTCGGAATATGTACATCTTCCCCAGACTATTTCCTTCCTTAAGGTTAGAGCCTCTTATGCAGCCAGTAAGAGCGGAGGCACCAATGCTACCTTTTCGCCGAATATCAGCGGTACACCGGCGGCCGGGTATGGCTACTTTTGGGCTTCTCCCTATAATGGGCCGGCCTACCAGTTCGTGAAGACCTATACATTAAGCCCGACCTATAGCAACCAGGTGAGCGCCAGCTACACGGATGCGCTGATCAGCAGCTCCGTACAAACGGCAGACAGGAAGGCGTATGAGGCTGGCCTGGATATCCGGTTCCTTAAGAACAGGATTGGGCTGGATGTAACCCGTTATCACTATAAGAATTCCGGCATTGTCAACCAACTCATCTCCAATGCTACAGGATATCCCGGCTACCTGACGAACGGCGACGGATATACTAACGACGGATGGGAGGCTACGATCAATGGAACGCCTATCGCCAATAAGGACGGATTCAGCTGGAACGTAGTTGCCAATTTCTCGACCTATGAAAGGAAATGGACCAACTATCTCAGCCATCCTGATAATTACGAAAAAAATGGAGCCCGTGTCGACCTTGTATATGACAATGCTTTTGTAAGAACACCCGATGGAAAAATGGTAATCGACCCTAAATCAGGGATCTATCTGCGCTATTCCGACGTGGGCTCTTCTGCTAAAAAGATCTACGGTCATAGTGATCCCGACTGGCAGTGGGGTTTAGTGAATACGCTTAGCTATAAGGGCTTTGCGATCCGGTTCCAGTTCGATGGGATGGTCGGTGGCGTAATGGAAGATTACGTACGGAAAAAAACGCTGCAGGCCGGTCGTCATATCGAAACCGCAACCGGTGCGCTGGGAGCAGCCAGACCATCCGACGAGGCCAATGTGGCTGCCTACACAGGCGAGGGCGTGAACCTGACAGGGGCCAATGGTATTCAGCTGGATCCCATCAACGGACAGATCACCAACATGAAAGAACTGACCGTTACCCAGAATACAACCAAGAGCCAGGTTCAGCCGTTCGTTTCACAGGCGGCCTCTATTCCCGATCTGGACATCGTAAAAAAGACCTATGTGAAGCTCAGGGAAGTAGCGCTCACTTATAAAATACCTTCAAAAGTATTTGGAAAGAGAACCATCATCAGCGATGCCAGTGTTTCGCTGGTCGGCCGGAATCTACTGTATTTCTTCCCCAACAAATACAAAGATCTCGACGTGGACCAGTACAGCCAGAGCATTTACAATGTGCAGAACAACGGCACGTACAGTGCGACTCCGTCCTTTACCTCTGGTCTGCAGACACCGACTACGCGCAGCTATGGTTTTAACGTTAATTTCTCTTTCTAAACAATCCATAAAGGAAAAAATATGAAACAGCTAAAATATTTATTTTTCATACTTATGGGTGGTTTGATGATCACCTCCTGCACCAAGCAGATCAATGAAAAGCAGATCGATCCCAATAACCCGGCCAGCGTTCCGCCCAAACTGATCCTGGGCACCGTACTGACTGATATATCGGGTACGGGCACATCTTCTTCGGGGACCGCGGTTGGCCGGCTCAGCGGAACGAACTCCAGCGAAGGCTTGAATGCCTGGGACGCCGCCCATCGCTGGAACCAGTATCATTGCAGCAATTACGACTATTATGATAATAATATCTATAGCTGGACAAATGGTTCTTTTGATTCCTACTCCGTATTGAAGCAGGTCGTCCAGATGGAAACCGAAGCGGCCAAGCTGCTGCCGGCTGTCAATCCTTACAAAGCAGTGGGAAGATTCATTCGGGCGTATTACTATTATAACCTGACCTCCCTGTTTGGGGATATTCCGCAGGGTAATGATCTCGAGGGATTGAGCGATCTGACGCCTGCCTATTCTTCGCAGCAGAAAGTATTCCAATATGTGCTGAATATCCTGGATACGGCCAACACAGAGTTTGCCACCCTGATCGCGAAGAACGATATCAACAATGCCCTGGATTCCAAACAGGACATTTATTTTGGAGGGGACCTCACCAAATGGCAGAAAGTGGTGAACTCTTTCAAACTGCGGGTACTGGTTGCACTGAGCGCCAAGGCATCGGACGCTACCCTGAACGTCCCTGCTCAATTCGCCGCTATCTTCAACGACCATACTAAATATCCAATCTTTACAGGCACGGCGGATGATCTGCAGTTCAGCTATAATCCCGGGGGTACCAACACGTACAGTCTTTATCCGTTCAACCCGACCAATTTTGGCTCGGTTGCGGCACGATTCAACATGGCAAGGGCCTATATCAGTGCCTGCACCACGATCCAGGATCCCCGCGTATTTGTTACATCGGAGCCTGCATGGGCACTCGTAGGCAATGATACTCTGCACCCGGCGCAGTTCCAGTATTTCGCCGGCGCCAGCACGGGCGAGCCCCTGGCTACCATGTATAATAATGCCAACGATGGAAAATACTCCTTTATCAACAGAAGAAGATACTATTCCACCTTTACCGGCGAGCCCGATGTGCTTGTAGGCTACAAGGAATTATGCTTTAATATTGCGGAGGGCATTACCCGCGGCTGGGCAGCAGGTACTGCCGAAGACTGGTATAAGAACGGGATCATTGCTTCTATGGCCTTCTATGGCATCAATACGGCGTCGTCTGGTTTTACTGCTTATTTCCTCCCCCCTGGCGGCACCTCCACTTCGGATGTAAAACCATTTGCGGTAACTTTCGATTTCAACAGCTGGTATGGGCAGACTTCCGTTAAGCTTTCCGCTACAGCAGCTACGGCGATCAACCAGATCGTGCTACAGAAATATATTTCCAGTTTTGAAAATTCCGGCTACGAATCTTACTACAACTGGCGCAGGACGGGTGTCCCCGCTTTCGATGGCGGCAGTGGTGTTGGAAACAATGGAATTGTCCCTATCAGATGGGCATATCCGGTGGCTGAGCAGACTGTAAATCCGACCAATTATAAAGCGGCTTTGTCGAACCAGGGTTTTTCTTCGGACGATCTGAACCAGAAGATCTGGCTGCTGAAATAATTCTCTAAATGCTTCGAATCAAGATTAAAAGGCTAAACTTTTTCAAGTTTGGCCTTTTTTCAATTTTAAACAATTATTTAATGAAGGAGCAACTGTGCCTATTCGCATTTTCAATACCTTGTCATACTTAATCCATCTCTGGCTATTTTGGGATCGCGGGTACATCTAATTTAAATTTAATACTTCGAATATGACCACCGAGCAGGCGCAAAGAATCACGGACGAGATCATGAAGCTTTATGAAGGCTATGGCGGCGCCGAATACGCCGGTGAAAAGGTCTCCCAGCTGGAACATATGGTACAGGCTGCTCAGCTGGCGGAAGAGCAGGGTTATGAGGAAGAGGTGATCTTAGCTGCCTTCCTGCACGATATTGGTCATATCAGTGAAGCCGCAAAAGGTGAGAATGAGATGGATGGATTCGGTATCAAGGACCATGAAGAGCTGGGTGCTGAATTTTTGCGGGAAAAGGGATTTTCCAGGAAGGTAGCCCGCCTGGTCGAATCGCATGTGGAGGCTAAGAGATATCTCACGATAAAAGACCCGTCCTATTACGCTCAGCTGTCCGAAGCCAGCAAAAAGACGCTGGAATACCAGGGAGGCCCTATGACAGAGGAGGAAGCCGCGGCTTTCGAGCAATATCCTCTTTTTCCCCTCATCATCCAGATGCGAAAATGGGATGAGATGGCGAAGATCGAGAATAAGCCATTACCCGATCTGCAGCATTATCGGGCTATGATACTGCATCATCTTTCGAATAATTCCGCCCCTGCCCGATAATTTTTTCGATAAAAATCTCCTACATTATGAGCTCCATACAACTGGTCGTATTTGATATAGCAGGAACTACTGTCCGTGACAACGGCAGCGTGGCGGAAGCCTTCATCGAAGCCTTCCGTGATTTCGGTTTTGAGATACCTGATGAAGAGGTACGAAAAGTGATGGGTTTCCGCAAGATAGAAGCCATTTCCCTGTTGATGGGGAAGTTCTATCCCAAACAGAAGGACGACGAGGTTCTGATCGATCGCATTCATACCCTGTTTATCGACAAGATGATCGCCTTTTACCGAAACGATGAGGAACTGGCGCCCTTTGCCCATGCGGAGCAGGTCTTTTCTGCGCTGAAGCAGCGGGGGATAAAAATAGCGCTGAATACGGGTTTCACCCGCAGCATCACGGATACGATCTTACATCGTCTTCGCTGGGATGACCGCAGCTCGCTGATCGACAAGGTCATTTGCAGCGACGAAGTGAGGCATGGCCGCCCCTATCCGGACATGATCGAGGTGCTGATCGATGACCTCGGCATCTCCTCTCCTGACAAGGTCCTCAAGGTAGGGGATACCGAAGTCGACGTGGAAGAGGGGCGGAACGCTGCCTGTGGCAAGGTCGTTAGCGTCACCACTGGCGCCTATACCCGTGAGCAGCTGGAATCCTATCATCCCGACTATATCATCGACGACCTGGAAGAGCTGCTTCCCATTATCGAAAAGGCATAAACCAATCATCATGCAATCTCCCCCGGTGTCTTCTCACAGCGGCGGCTTCCTTTCTGCCGGGTCACATCTGCGGGCCAGATTGCAGCGATCGCCGGTATGGGTATTTATCCTGTATGTTTCTTTTTCGGCCTTTGTAGTTTATTCTTGCATGTATGGTTTTAGAAAGCCTTTTACGGCCGCTTCTTTTGAGGGGATGACTTTTTTGGGCATCTCGTATAAAGTAGTGCTTGTCATTGCCCAGGTGCTGGGTTATATGCTGAGTAAATTCTATGGCATCCGCTTTATAGGCAACATGGAACCTGCTAAAAGAGCAGGTTTTATCATTAAGCTTATCATCACAGCCTGGGTTTCGCTGCTCTTATTCGGTCTTGTTCCCGCCCCTTATAACTTCGTGTTTATGTTCATCAATGGCTTGCCGCTTGGGATGGTCTGGGGGCTTGTCTTTGGTTTCCTCGAAGGCAGAAAGGTCACAGAAGCAATGGGTGCCGTTCTGGCTACCAGTTTTATCTTTGCCTCCGGTCTTGCCAAAACAGTGGGAAAAGTATTGATCCTGCATGGTGTCAGCGAGGTCTGGATGCCATTTGTTGCGGGCGCCGTCTTCATCCTACCTCTATTCTTATCCACCTGGCTGCTCAATCAGACTCCTCCACCTTCGGGGGAAGATGTAGAACAACGGACCATCCGGCGGCCTATGAGGAAAGATGAAAGGCTGAGCTTTCTATTGAAATTCGGGCATGCTCTTATACCCGTCGTAATCGCGTATGTTATGCTAACCATCCTTCGGGATTTTACCGAGGACTTCGCCAACGAGCTCTGGACCGAAACGGGCTTTAGCAACAATGCCGATATTTTTGCCAAAAGCAGCACTGTCGTATCCCTGATAGTCCTTGCCGTAGTAGGCGGTTTCTTTCTCATCCGTAACAATTATTTTGCCTTTCAGCTGAATAATGGCATCATTATCGGGGGATTTATCCTGACAGCCGCGGCGACAGTACTTTTTCACCTGGGTTTTATTTCTTCCATTACATGGATAATTGCAGCTTCTTCGGGACTCTACCTGGGTTATGTGCCCTACAACTGTTTTTATTTCGAAAGAATGCTTGCCGCCTACAAGATCCCCGGAAATGTGGGCTTTCTGATGTATATCGCCGATGCTTTCGGTTATATGGGGACGGTTGTCGTGCTGCTGGTGAAGGAATTTGTCCATATACGGTATACCTGGGTCAACTTTTTTACGGGCATCTATTATGTTTCAGCGGGACTGGGAATAATGCTGGTTTTGTGGGGCTCGGTACTTTATTCAAAAATTTACAAAAAAAATAATCAATAGGAATTATATGTCATCCCGATCAGCAATCGTTATTGGCGCCGGTATTGTAGGACTGGCTACGGCAAGGGCTCTCTCACTCCGGGGTTTCTCGGTAAAGGTCTTTGAGCGATCAGAAAAAGCAGTTGGTGCCTCGATCCGTAATTTCGGGATGATATGGCCGATTGGCCAGTGTGCCGGTAAAATGTACGACCGTGCCTCCCGCAGCAGGGATATCTGGAAAGAGATCGCTCCCCGGGCCGACTTTTGGCTGGAACCTGCCGGAAGCCTCCACCTGGCCTACCGGCCCGACGAATGGCAGGTCCTGCAGGAGCTGTGCTCCGCCTTTCAAAAGGAAGGGCGCCCGGTCCGGCTCCTGGACAAGGCTGCTGTCGCGGCTTCATCAGATGCCGTTGTTACTGATGGGTTACTGGGGGGGCTTTACAGCAGCGACGAGGTCATCGTCGACCCGCGAGAAGCCATTGCTACCCTGCCCGGCTGGCTTTCCGAGCAATATAAGGTAGAATTTTACTGGGGGAAGTGCGTCTCCTATATCTCCGATCAGATCGTCTATATCGGCAATGAAGAGGAATATGAGGCCGATCTTGTTTTTATCTGTAATGGCGCCGACTTCGAAACGTTATACCCGGAGCAGTTTGCCGAACAGCCCGTCACAAAATGCAAGCTCCAGATGATGCGTCTTGTATCCCAGCCGGAAGACTGGCGGATCGGCCCTGCCCTTTGCGGCGGGCTGTCCCTTATCCATTACAACAGTTTCAAAGCCGCGCCCTCCCTGCCCGGCTTGCGCCAGCGTTATTCAGAGGAAATGGCCGACTACCTGCAATGGGGCATTCATGTCATGGTCGCACAGAACGGCAGAGGCGAGCTCACCGTCGGAGACTCCCATGAATACGGGCTCACGCATGACCCTTTTGACAAGGATTTTATCAACCGGAAGATACTCGACTACCTCCGAAAGTTCGCTTCTTTCAAGGACTGGTCTGTCGCCGAGACCTGGAACGGTGTCTATGCGAAGCTGACGGATGGGGAAGCCGACCTCTTCTTTTCTCCCGAGCCCTATGTATATGTCATCAATGGAGTAGGGGGTGCGGGCATGACCCTTTCCTTTGGACTCGCCGAAGAATTGGTGGCGGGGTTGTGATGACCGGCCTCACGGAAAACGCCCACCGGGGTTAGGGGAGATTCCCCGGATTTCTTAATTTCGCGGGATGGAGAAACTGAAGGACATATTTGTCTCGAACCGCCTTTTTTTTAGTTTTTTCGCCTTCTTTTTTCTCGTGGGCCTTATTTTCCTCCTGTCGGAGGGGAAGGCAGGGGCCTTTGTTGCACTTAACCCCTTTCACCGCAGCGCTCTGGACACCTTTTTTGTCTGTCTCACTTTTCTTGGCGACGGCCGTTTCAGCGTGATCATTATTGCCCTTTTCCTGGTGATGCGGCGCTGGTCGGAGTCCTGCCAGATCCTTGGCTCCTTTCTGCTTTCTGCTCTTTTGGCCCAGATCCTGAAGAATATATTTTCGATGCCGCGGCCCAAACAATTTTTTGCCCCGGGTCAATATGCCTTTTTTATCGATGGGGTCACTCATACTGGTTTTGCCAGCTTTCCTTCCGGCCATTCTACCTCCGTGTTTGCCCTGGCTACGATACTGGCGCTGCTTGAAAAGAACAAGAAAACCAATGTCGCCTATCTTTTTGGCGCCGTAGCCGTCGGTTACTCCCGCATCTATCTTGGTCAGCACTTCCTGAATGATGTCCTTATGGGGGCATCCATCGGGATGCTTACGGCAGTCCTTGTGAACTGGCTATTTGCCGAAAAGCTGCAGTCGTTGCGTATTTTCGCGCCAGGGCCGCGCGGCTGAGTCTATTCCATGCGACTTCCGCGCCATGGCCGCGAGTTTGAGCCCGTTCTTCGCAGCTGCAGCAGACCTTTGGCGGAGCCGCAGCCCGGCGCTTAAGCAAAATTTCATCGATAGGCGGCTAATGCGTATGTTTGCCCTCAATTTTTTCTTACTGGCCTACCGTAGGGAAAGCCGCATCTAATTTAACTGTACGCATGATTGATGGTAAAAAACTGGTGATCGTTCTTCCCGCTTACAATGCGGAACTTACGCTTCGCAAGACGTATGCTGAAATTCCTTTTGACATTGTTGATGAGGTCGTACTGGTCGATGACAACAGCAGTGATCGCACCGTTGCCGTTGGAAAAGAGCTTGGGATCTCCCATATCATCAAGCACGACAAGAACCGGGGATATGGCGGCAATCAGAAGAGCTGCTACAACAAGGCGCTGGAGCTTGGCGGAGACATCGTCATAATGCTTCACCCGGACTACCAGTATACTCCGAAGCTGATCCCTTCCATGGCTTACCTGATAGCCAACAATGTCTACCAGGTGGTACTTGGCGCCAGGACCCTGGGCAAGGGTGCTCTCCGTGGCGGTATGCCTCTTTATAAATATGTCTTCAATCGTGCTCTTACATTCTTCGAGAACATCATGCTGCGTCAGAAGCTGGCCGAATACCATACCGGCTACAGGGCCTTTTCCAGAGAAGTCCTTCAACGCATCAATTATGAGATCAACTCCGAAGATTTTGTGTTCGACAATGAGATGCTCTCGCAGATCATTTACCTGGATTATGAGATAGCGGAGATCACCTGCCCTACCCGCTACTTTGAAGAAGCTTCCAGCATCAACTTCCGCCGCAGCGTAGTCTATGGACTTGGCGTCTTACATGTATCCATCGTCCATCGTCTTTGTAAATGGGGGTGGATGAAAATAGAAATGTATAAACCACTAAAATAATGCGTCTTACTAAGACAACCACTATCCTGCTGATCGCCTTGTTCGCTGCACTGCTGTTTATTCCCTTCCTGGGCCGCGTGCATCTCTTTGACTGGGATGAGATCAACTTTGCCGAAGCATCCCGGGAGATGATCAAAATGGACGATTATACCCGGGTATATATCGACTTCAAGCCTTTCTGGGAAAAACCGCCTATGTTCTTCTGGATGCAAAGCACGGCCATGAAGGTTTTTGGTGTGACCGAATTTGCTGCCCGTTTTCCCAATGCCATTTGCGGTATCGTAACTCTCATCGTCGTTTTTCTTGTCGGTTCCCGTATCTACGATCGTAAGTTCGGCATCCTTTGGGCGCTGGCCTATGGCGGATCACTCTTTCCCAATATGTATTTCAAGTCGGGGATCATCGACCCCTGGTTCAATCTTTTTACCTTTCTGTCTCTCTATAATTTCATCCTCTATCATTGGAAAAGAAATAATTTTGATAAGCCGGGGATCGACAAAAGCAAGTTGTATTATGTCGTCTGGTCGGGCATCTGGATGGGGCTGGCTGTATTGATGAAAGGCCAGGTAGCGCTGATGGTTTTCCTGCTTACGCTCGGCGTCTATCTCATTTACAACCGGTTCAACGTTTATTTCGCCTGGTGGCATGCGCTGGTCTTCCTGGTAGTAGCTTTCCTGGTCACTTCCACCTGGTATGGATATGAAACGATTAAAAGAGGACCCTGGTTCATCAATGAATTCCTGAAATACCAGTGGCGTCTTTTCACGACACATGACGCTGATCAGGCGGGCTTTTTCGGCTATCATTATATAGTTCTGCTGATAGGCTGTTTCCCCGCTTCGATCCTGGCCATACCTGCTTTCTTCAAAGCTAAATACAACGGTCGTTTCGACCGGGATTTCAAAAGATGGATGGTCCTTCTTTTCTGGGTCGTCACCGTTCTGTTCACCATCGTTCAATCCCGGATCATCCACTATTCATCCATGGCCTGGTTCCCGGTGACCTTCCTTGCCGCTTACTCTATCTATAAGTGGGAGCGTCGTGAAATGAATTATAAGAAATATGTCGGCATTCTGCTGGCCATTCTCGGCGGTCTTATCTCACTGCTGATCCTTGGGGTAGCCATTATCGGGCTCAACGTCAAAAGACTGGCGCCCTATGTCGAAGATACCTTTGCCCGTGGCAATATGGAAGCTGAGGTGCATTGGTCGGGTCTGGAGGGCCTTATCGGCATTCTCATGGTGGTAGCGTTGATCGTCGGCATCAGATACCTGTCCCGGCAGGCGTATAGCCGCGCCGCCCAGGTATTTTTTGTAGGGACAGCCATCGTCATTTTCTTTGCCTCCGCCATCATCGTCCCCAAGGTCGAACGGTATAGCCAGGGGGCGAACATTGACTTCTTCATCGCCCGCCAGGGGGAGGATTGTTATGTCCACACGCTCGGTTTCAAAAGTTATGGCGATCTTTTCTATACCCATAAGGAGAGACCGACCAATCCCGAATCTTATAATGAATGGTGGCTGCTGACGGGGCCTATCGACAAGCCTGTGTATTTTGTTACGAAGGTCGATCGCGAGCAGAAATATAAATACCCGGAGCTAAAGGAATTATACCGGAAGAATGGATTTGTGTTTTTAAAGAGGGATGTGCCGGCGCCTGCGCCCGCAGCGCCAGTGCCCACGCCTCCGGCGGCCAGATAGCTTATAAAAAAGGCTCCATTTGATCTGGAGCCTTTTTTTGTTCAATTATTTCTTTTTCTGAAAGAGCCGCAATATACCGCTCACCAATTTATCATTTGCTCCCAGCTTACTTTTTACCGATGTGTAAATAGAAACCAGCGCGTTGTCCAGCTTGACCAGCAGCTTGTTACTGCCATCACCTGGTCTGGCTTTATAATAGGTAGCCCGGCGATAGGGATTTTCTTCTACCGTATAATAATAGAGGGCTATCGATCGGCGGAAGGTGCCTTCGGGGCAGGTCATCGGTTCGGGGTGGCCGTGATAGGAGTCGGCATCTGTATTGAAAATGACGCAGCGGTTGTATACAGGCAGGATATCCGCTTCACAGGCCTTCATCTTTTTGTCCCAGAGCTCCAGTTTGCCGCCATATTCTTCTTTCCAGTCTTTATTCAGATATACGAGGACATTTACCCGTCGCTGCCAGTTCTTTTGGTGTGGATGTGCTGTAAAGTCGGCATGGATATTCAGGAAGCCGCCTCTTGTGGACTGATGAATGCCGCCGCCTTCCAGGCTTTCGTCCTTTTGCAGGTTTTTGATCCCTGTCAGGGTGCTTAGCCATTCTAAAAAAGCAGGAGAATTCAGCTCATGGATCGTTCCCTGGATCGTCGCGGGCAGCAGGTCGATCTTGTTGAGACCCCGTTTGTCTTCGTTATAGTGTTTGTAGTTGATCCAACCGTTGTTCTCATTGAGCTTGTCAAACTCCCTGATGCATTCATCGAGAACTTCGGGGTCCAGGAAGTTTTCCAGAACGATATGAGGGTAGGGGCTGGCTGACTGGTATTTTTTGCTGAGGTCGGCCAGCTGGGAGTTCCATTTACTATAGTCGAATATTTGGGTCGTAGTCGTCACTGTTTGTGATTTTGGATGATTGGTTTTCTACCGCGGGCATAGAGCAGCAAAGGCGCAAAGGTAGGAAAATCTGGTTAATCCCTTCTCGACTCCAGGGTAAAGCCGATGGTTGTCCCAACATCCGGCGTGCTTCGCACGTGGATCGACTGGCTGTGGGCTTCGACAATATGTTTGCAAATGGCCAGTCCCAGTCCGGTGCCGCCTTTGTCGCGGCTTCTGGCCGCGTCGGTCCGGTAAAAGCGCTCGAAAATGCGCATGAGATGTTCTTCCTCGATGCCTATGCCGTCATCGCTGACCTCGATCAGCACATTCTTCTCGTCGATCTTATAAAAGCTGGCAACGATACTGCCACCCGGTTTGCCATATTTTGTGGCATTTTCCACCAGGTTGATCAGTACCATCCGGATCTTTTCCTTGTCAGCAAACACGGTGATGGGGGATTCGCACCCTTTTTTGATGGTAGTCCGGATATTTTTATTGTGGGTTTTGATAGAAAGCGACTCGTAGATCTCGCGGGTCAGGTCCTGGATGATGAAGTTCTGTTTGTATAGCAGCTGTTCGCCGCGTTCGAGGGTGGAGATCTCATCCAGGTCGTTCATCAGGTTCACGAGGCGGTCTACGTTCTTGGCGGCGTTTTCCAGAAACTTCTTCCGGATAACAGGATCTTCCATGGCGCCGTTCAGCAGGGTATCTACATAGCCCTGGATCGCAAAGATGGGTGTCTTGAACTCGTGGGCCAGATTTTGAAGGAATTCCTTGCGGTAAGCCTCATTCTTCTTTAGCAGCTCGATCTCTTCATTTCGTTTCTCCCCCCATTTTTCGACATCTTCCCGTACTTCATCAATGCTTTTCTGTGGCAGGATATATTTGAAATAAACCTCTTCCTTTTTGGTGGCTTTTGTCTGATGGATCAGCTTATAGATCAACTTGATCTTCCGGTAGATGAACTTCTCCAGCGTAAAAAGGATCAATGCATAGCTGCCGGAAAAGATGATAAGCAGAGAGGTCAGACCTACTACCCTATTTCCAGTGAGAATGTAGATCCCCAATGAGATCGGAGAGGCGAGCAATATGGCAGTAAGGGCAGATAATTGCTTGGGGGATAGATTTTTAGTGGAAGGCATTGAACATAAATTACAAAATAATTTCAGCAAAACATTGAGTTAGAAAAAAATGTTTTGCTTCAATACTGCTAATGTCGGCAGGCAAAGCCTGCGAACTGAACAAAGTTCAGTTCAGATCATTCTCTTGTTCAGAGATTAAATTTATATCCTACACCTTTTACGGTTGTAATGCAGTCCAATCCCAATTTCTGGCGGATCTTACGGATATGTACGTCGATGGTCCGGTCTCCTACGATGACCTCGTTACCCCAGACCTGGTTCAGGATCTCGTTCCGCAAGAACACCCTGCCTGGCCGGGAAGCCAATAAATATAATAATTCGAATTCTTTTTTCGCGAGCGTCACGTCCTTTCCGTCCACCATAACCTCGAATTTGGCTGGATCGATGCTCAGATTTTCGATCTTCAGGACTTTGTCCTCCGGTTCTTTATTGACCCGGCGGAAAAGGGCGTTGACGCGGCTAACCAGCACTTTTGGACTGATGGGCTTTGTCACGTAGTCGTCGGCACCTGTCTCCAGGCCCCGTACATGTGAACCCTCGTCGCTCAGCGCGGTAAGGAAAAGGATAAGGGTATCTTTAAAGGAGGGTTGAGAACGAAGCACTTCACAAACCTCCACCCCATTCTTTTTGGGCATCATAATGTCGAGGATGATCAGGTCCGGCCTGACGATCTTAGCTTTTCCAATTGCCTCATCGCCATCCCTGGCGGTGATTACCTCATACCCCTCTTTGGTCAGATTGTATTGAATGATCTCAAGGATATCGGGCTCATCGTCGGCTATCAGTATCTTCTTGCCTTTGGATTCCATTAATCAATAAAATTTACGCAAACCTACTCTAAATAAAGATTGGGCTGGGAAAATCCCGGGCCAGTTTACAATTTGTTAATACATAAATAACATAGGTGGGGGGGATCGGCTTTTGGTCGTATTTTTGCAGGAATCACCGGGAAAAATGCCTATGAATCTAATATTACGACCCCTTTCAGCTGTCTTTTTGGTTCTGTTCTGCCTGATCACCGCCTCCGTGCCGGTTGCGGCGCAGCCCAATTCCTATCCCTTTAAGATAGCGCAGGATCGTATGCTTTTTCATGACAAGGTGGATAAGGAGCAGCAGCGGCTGGTGATCCTGGGGGGTGGAAAGTACGACAGCCTTATCCGGCTCTCAAAGGACGAGACGGTCAATTTGCAGATCACCGACGCGTTTAGCCGCCGGATCGATGAATTACAACAGCAGATAGAATTCGACTCCACCCTCAATACCAATAGTAAAAAGCGCTATCTGCGCGGTCTTGCCGATCTCCTGCAGGGCTTCAACAAGAACTGGCAGGCGAAGGCGATCCCCGCGACCCTGGCTCCCGGGCTTGTGGATGCTTTCACTCAGGCCATGGAGCTGGATAAGAAGGGGCAAAGCATTGAGCCTGTGATCGCGGCCAGCCCCTATGAGGTGGGGACTATCGTGGTCGATTGTTTCCTTTATCCGTCGGAGAACGCTGGCGTCAAACCTTCCCGCCTCCTATTGACGCGCCGGTATTGCGAAATGCATCCTGGTCTCATTTTCAATTACTTACGTTCGCATACGGGGCTTCCTTTCGAAGACAGTCTCATCATTGTCGCCGGGCACTTCAACGTCCGGCAGCTCTATGATTTTGCCGCTGCATCGGGCGAACTGGGCTCGCATATCCGCAATAGCAAAGACTCTCTTATTCATACTGTTGCGATGCTGGCCAATAGTAAAAGCGGTCAACTCTATTTTCCGTTCCTGGACAATCTTGTCAAAGGCAGGATAACTCTGGAGGACATCGATAAGGTAAAGGATGACGACCTCAATTACTATCGTCTGCTGGTCAGGACCCGTCTTGACTACGCCGCGCGCCTGCTCCCTCCTTCCCTGGATACTCCACTGGAAATGAACGCCTTGACGGATATGTTGGAGAAAAAGGGGAAACAGGTCTTTGTAGGCGAGATCAATGCCTTGCATACCGTGGAGAACCCTGCTCTCCGGTTTAAGATACTGGATCCTCTGACTCCCGAAGAGCTTTACTACCTGGTGGTGCTCAGCGAGGATGAGATCTACACTTCCAGCTACCTGGGAGTATACGATCGTATCTTCCAGCGTATGAAGGCGCCTTATGGGGACAGTCTTCTTATGCAGGTACATGGGGATTATTTCAGGAAATTCATCAAGATGGCCGCCGCATACAATAAGCTGGAGAACTTCCTGGGCACCATGGACAAGCAGAATGCCGGCACTATCATGAAATCTTTTGTCATTCACCTCGAGAACGCCAATGAAGAAGAGGCTGTGGATGTGGCGGATTCCTATAGCAGCATAGTGGAAAAAAATCCGGCACTGGCCCGGTTCATCCTGGGTGAGGTGAAGTGGAACTACGACAAGAATGTGGCTTCGGGGAATAAAAAAGGGATCATCATCTACAACCTTCTGCAGACGCTGTTCGAATCTGCCGACACAACCAAAAAGATCGATCTGTCTGCAAAGCTGGGTATTCCTCCTGTCTACACGGTCGACCATAGTTCGCTGACGGATGACAGCGGCCGCGTTATTCAGCAGGTATTCTTCTATGGTGATAAAGACAAGGACGGCCAAAATTCTTATATTGACTTCCTGTCTCTTTTCCGGCCCAGGCTCCATGCGAAGCCGGAATGGAGGATCACCGAGAATCCACAATGGGTGACCATCACTTCTATCCGGGGGAGGCCGGTCACGATCTTCGCCAACAAACCGCTGCTGGGGGAAGACGATCCCGACGCAAAGGCCCAGAAGGCGCTGGGCGACTATCTTTATGATCATCATTTGAAGCCGACCATCGTTATTCACCGCGGGCATAGCTATCATGTGAAATATACTATCGAGCAAATGCCGGCCACTGCGCGTATCGTCGTACTGGGTTCCTGCGGCGGCTACAATAACCTCAGCGAGGTGCTGAAAATCAGCGAAGATGCGCATATCATCTCTTCCAAGCAGGTTGGCACCAAGACGGTCAATGAACCCATTCTGCAAGCGATAAATAACACGCTCATTGCCGGAAAGGACATTGAATGGCTGCCCATGTGGCGTGAGCTGGAAGCCGGGTTTCAAAAACAAAAAGACCCTGCGGCAAAAGAAAAATTCGACGATTATATTCCGCCATACAAAAATCTCGGTGCGATCTTCATCAAATCTTACCGCAAGGCAATGGATCAGGACTAATTGCCGGTGATCACTTGCCGTACCACCATTGATCGAAAACTTCTTACTTTTGCAGCCAAAGCGGCCGGAGGCCGCTTGCCGAAGGCCATAATTAAACATGATTGAGGCCGAGGATAAATTTACAAAAGAGCCCCGGCTCAATCATATGTCCGAAGAGAAGAAGAAGAAAATATTCGATTTCAGCCTGTTAAAGAGGGTTTTCCGGTACGCAGCGCCTTATAAGAAACGGATCTACCTCTCGGTATTCCTGTCCATTTTGCTTGCTGTACTGTCGCCCTTGCGTCCCTTCCTCATCCAGGTAACGATCAATGATTACATTCGCGCCGGTGCGTCCCCGGGGCTGTCGCTGAAGCAAAAGATGGAGTATCTGGTCATACTGGTTACTATCTGGCAGATCGTCCTGCTATTAATAGAGACGGTAGCCCGGTTTTACTTTTCATTTATCACGGCCTGGCTGGGGCAGACTGTCGTACGGGACCTGCGTGTGGATGTATATAAGAAGATCCTGGGGCTCAACCTTTCCCAGTTCGACAAGACGCCTATAGGTACGCTGACGACCAGAACGATCAATGACATCGAAGCGATCAACGATATTTTCTCCGACGGATTGATCCCCATTATAGCCGATCTCTTATCTATCCTATCCGTATTGCTATTCATGTTCTTAGTGGACTGGCGGCTCACGCTGATCTGTCTGGCGCCCTTTCCTTTCCTGATCGTGGCGACCTGGTTGTTCAAGGAATCGGTCAACAAATCCTTTATCCGTGTCCGGAATGCCGTCGCAGCACTGAACGCTTTTGTACAGGAGCATATTACCGGCATGCCAATCGTGCAGGCTTTTGCCGCCGAAAAACGGGAAGACAGCAAGTTCAAAAAGATCAATCGCGAGCATCGCAATGCGAATATCAATGCCATCTTTGCCTATTCTATTTTCTTTCCTGTAGTTGAGATCATCCTCGCCGTTTCTACCGGTCTGCTGGTCTGGTGGGGGGCGAGACAGGTCCTGCATCTGCCTGAGGCGGAAGCCCGTGAGCTCAGCGGTAAGATCGTCGCATTTTTCCTCTATCTCAACCTGCTTTTCCGTCCTTTGCGGGTAATAGCCGATAAATTCAATGTCCTCCAGATGGGGATGGTCGCCAGCGAAAGGGTGTTTCGAGTGATGGACAATGACGACGTCACTCCTTCAAAAGGGGTCTATGCTCCTGACCGGATAAAAGGGAAAGTGGAATTCGACAAGGTCAATTTTGCCTATGTCGGCGACCGCTATGTCCTGAAGAATATCTCCTTTACCATGCAGCCCGGCCAGACGATTGCCATTGTCGGGCATACCGGCAGCGGGAAGACCTCTATCATCAGCCTGATGAACCGGCTTTACCAGATCCAGGAAGGCGAGATCCGCATTGACGATGTCCCTATCGAAGACTACCGGCTGGACGTTCTGCGCAAAAGTATTGGCGTGGTTCTACAGGATGTCTTCCTCTTTTCCGGTTCGGTAGTGGATAATATCACGCTGCGGAACGAAGAGATCCCCATGGATAAAGTAGTGGAAGCAGCTAAGCTCATTGGTATGCATGACTTTATCGAACGTCTGCCGGGCGGCTATCATTACAATGTCATGGAAAGGGGAAGCTCCCTCTCCCTGGGGCAGCGCCAGCTATTGTCCTTTATCCGTGCGCTGCTGTACGACCCTTCCATCCTGATTTTGGACGAAGCCACCTCTTCCGTCGACACGGAGTCCGAACAGCTCATCCAGGAGGCGATCGACAAGCTCATATCCGGCCGCAGCTCCATCATTATTGCGCATCGTCTCTCGACCATCCGCAAAGCCAACCAGATCATTGTACTTGATAAAGGCGAGATCCGGGAGATAGGCACTCACGATGAACTGCTGGTCAAAGGGGGCTTTTACGCCAAACTGCACGAAATGCAATTTAGCAAACAGGCGTCCGTCGCTGTCTCCCAAAAGTAAAGGCGATCGTTGATAATCAAGATGCTGGCTTTTTTTTAATGTAATTTTCATATTCTGCCCCTCCGCCCGTATCTTTGCGGCAAATTTCAGGAAGGTATGGCATTGAGATGCTTCAAATCTATGTTGGTCGCGGCTTTCAGCCTGAGCAGCTTGTTTTTTTTTAATGTTTCCATGGCGCAGCCTGTTCCTGGTGAAGCTGGTGAAACGGCTGCTAAAGAGCCAGCTAAACTGGATCCCGCCAAAATAATTCTGGAGCACGTCGCCGACGCCCACGAATTTCACTTTTTTACGTTGAACAAGAAGCCGGTGTCTATCCCGCTGCCGGTGATCGTGTATTCTTCTGCAAAAGGGCTGTCTGTCTTCATGGCTTCCCGTTTCGAACATGGAAATGAGCTGTATAATGGCTACCGTCTTGTAAATGAAGAATATTTCGAAGAGAACAAGCTGGATGCCAAGGTCTTCAAGCCTGGTAAAATATATGCTGTGGATACCGATGGCCGCCCGGATGCTTCCGTGAGGGTGCTGGATCTTTCTCTTGGCCGCAATGCCGTGCAGATGATGATTTCCGCCCTCTTACTTATCCTGATCATGAAGGGCGTCGCCGGCAAATATTCGAAAGGACAGGGCATTCAAACGGCGCCTACCGGATTCCAGAATGCGGTGGAGCCTGTCATCGCCTTTGTCCGCGATGAGGTGGGAAAGGCAAACCTGGGCAGCCGTTACGAAAAATATATGCCCTTTTTGCTGACGGTCTTCTTTTTCATCCTGGTCAATAACCTGATCGGTCTGATCCCCGGTACAGCCAATGTCACCGGCAATGTCGCCTTTACCGGTGCGCTGGGGCTGCTTGCGTTTGTGGTGATCATGTTCAGTACGGGTAAGCATTATTGGGGGCATATCGTCAATCCGCCGGTACCTTTTGGCGTCAAGTTCATCATGTGGCCGGTGGAGCTGATGGGAATCTTCACGAAGCCTTTTGCGCTGATCATACGTCTTTTTGCCAACATGATCTCTGGGCATATCATCATTCTCAGCTTCATCATCCTGATCTTTATCTTCGGCGCGATGAATACCGGTCTGGGTTGGGGAACTTCGCCATTGTTCGTGCTGTTGTCGCTGTTCATCTACCTGATCGAGGTATTGGTCGCATTTATACAGGCTTATATCTTTGCGAACCTCACTGCTGTGTTCATCGCCCAGGCTTTCGAAGGCGATCATGACGAGCATCATAGTGACGCGCATGGACATGATACAGCTTCTGTAGTCGTATAATAAACGCTTTTTTAAATATAAAACCAAAGAACATGACGTTGATGACAACTTTGTTGGCTGATGTGATCCAGCCCGGTTATGGTGCACTTGGTGCAGGTCTTGCCGCGGTCGGTGCCGGCATCGGTATCGGACAGATCGGTAAAGGCGCTGTTGACGCTATTGCCCGTCAGCCGGAAGCTTCTAATGACATTCGTTCCAACATGATCCTGGCTGCGGCCCTGGTAGAGGGTGTTGCCCTTCTGGCTGCCGTAGCAGGTCTGCTCGCTGTATTTGCAAAAGGATAAGCGACAGGTTGGTGAAAAAAACTTACTGCATCTGACGCACAGGGCCGAGGGTGCAGTATTTTTAATCTTAATAAAATAGTTTATTTATATGGATTTATTAACTCCCGACTTAGGCTTATTTGTATGGAATATCATCATTTTCCTGCTTCTTCTTATCGTCCTGCGTAAGCTGGCCTGGAAGCCCATCCTTAAATCCCTCAAGGAAAGAGAGACGGGTATTGCCGATTCACTTGCCAGCGCTGAAAAGATCAAGGTTGAGATGGCTCAGATGAAGAGCGAGAACGAGGCCCTGCTGGCCAAGGCCCGTGAAGAGCGTGCGCAGATGTTGAAAGAAGCCCGGGAAACGAAGGACAAGATGATCAATGAAGCAAAAGAGCAGGCTAAGGTAGAGGCTGGACGGATCATTGTCGATGCCCAGGCGGCCATCGAATCGCAGAAGATGGCAGCTATCACCGAGATCAAGAACCAGGTCGGCACCCTTGTGGTTGAAGTAGCTGAAAAGGTCCTGCGCCGCGAGCTCTCCAACAAGACCGAACAGGAAAACTATATCCGTCAATTGTCCAACGAAGTGAAACTGAACTAACCTATGACGCCGAATCCCCGTTTAGCAGCACGTTACGCCAAAGCGATACTTGACCTGGCCGTTGAAAAGAATGAACTGGAGAATGTCTACAATGACATGTTGTTCCTGCGTCAGGCGTTCGGCAGCAGCCGCGACCTGGTCAGCCTGCTGCGCAGCCCTATCATCAAAGCCGACAAAAAAGGAAAAGTGCTGGATGCCATCGGCGCCGGCAGAATTTCCGGGATCACGGCCTCTTTCAATAAATTATTGCTGACAAAAGAAAGGGAAGCTTATCTGCCCGAGATCGTCACCGCCTTTATCGAGCAATACAAGATCTACAAGGGTATCCAAACGGTCAAGCTGACCACGGCCATGCCTGTCAGCGAAGAACTGAAACAGGCGATCCTGGAAAAGGTGAGGACGGTCCGCAATGTACAGCAGATCGATCTGCATACTGAGATAAATGAAGATCTTATCGGTGGTTTTGTCCTGGAGATAGGGGATGAGCTGGTTGACGCCAGTGTCGCATTCGAGCTGAACAATATCAAAAAGCAATTCCAGAACAACGACTTTATCTATAAGATACGATAGCTCCGGCCCCGGCACCCGCGGGTTGCAGGTGAGGTCAGGCAACTAAACAAACAAACTTCAAACTGAATAAATACAATTATGGCAGAGATTAAACCGGATGAGATTTCAGCGATATTGCGTCAGCAATTGAGCAACTCCAACGTTTCCGCCGAACTGGAAGAGGTCGGTACCGTGCTGCAGGTGGGTGATGGTATCGCCCGTGTATACGGACTGAGCAATGTCAGCAGCGGTGAGCTCGTGGAATTTGAGAATGGTGTCAGAGCTATTGCCCTCAACCTCGAAGAGGACAATGTGGGTGTGGTTCTGATGGGTGAGAGCGGAGATATTAAGGAAGGCGCAAAAGTCCGTCGCACCGGTAAGATCGCCTCCATAAATGTCGGCGAGGGTATGCTTGGCCGTGTGGTCAACACGCTCGGCGAACCTATCGATGGCAAAGGCCCCATCACCGGTCAGAAATATGAGATGCCGCTGGAACGGAAGGCTCCCGGAGTTATCTATCGCGAACCGGTAAAAGAACCTCTTCAGACCGGTATCAAGGCTATCGATGCGATGATCCCCATCGGCCGTGGACAGCGTGAGCTGATCATTGGCGATCGCCAGACAGGTAAGACGGCTATCGCCATCGATACCATTATCAATCAGAAAGAATTTTTCAAAGCAGGCAAGCCTGTATTCTGTATATACGTAGCCATCGGTCAGAAGGCATCGACTGTTGCCGGTGTGATGAAGACGCTTGCCGACAATGGCGCGCTGGAATATACGGTGATCGTTACGGCTTCGGCTTCCGATCCTGCACCGCTGCAGTTCTATGCTCCTTTCGCAGGTGCGGCTATCGGCGAATTCTTCCGTGACCTGGGTAAGCCTGCGCTGATCATTTATGATGACCTTTCCAAGCAGGCCGTCGCCTATCGTGAAGTTTCCCTGCTGCTCCGCCGTCCACCCGGCCGCGAAGCCTATCCCGGAGACGTATTCTATCTGCATAGCCGTCTGCTTGAACGTGCTGCAAAGATCATCGCCGATGACGGTGTAGCGAGGAACATGAACGATCTGCCCGATTCGATCAAACATCTCGTAAAAGGCGGAGGCTCGCTGACAGCCCTGCCCATCATCGAAACGCAGGCCGGTGACGTATCTGCCTATATCCCGACGAACGTGATCTCCATCACCGACGGACAGATCTTTTTGGAAGGTAACCTGTTCAATGCCGGTATCCGTCCTGCGATCAACGTGGGTATCTCCGTTAGCCGTGTAGGTGGTAACGCCCAGATCAAATCCATGAAGAAAGTATCCGGCACCCTCAAGCTTGACCAGGCTCTTTACCGCGAAATGGAAGCGTTCTCCAAATTCGGCGGAGACCTCGACGCAGCTACGAAACTGGTTATCGATAAAGGATCCCGCAACGTAGAGATCCTGAAACAGCCGCAATACACACCGTTCTCTGTTGAAAAGCAGGTAGCGATCATCTACCTTGGAACACAAGGTTTGCTGCGCCAGGTAGCTGTTCGTAAGGTAAGAGAGTTCGAAGATCATTTCCTGATGGAAATGGAGAACAAACTGCCTGAAGTACTGGCAGAATTCAAGAAGGGAAATCTCCCAGATGACGGCGTCAAGAAAATGGTCGATCTGGCCAATGGATTGATCCCGCAGTATAAGTAAGATCTACGTCCCATATAAAGAGAGGCCGTCCCGACAAGGACGGCCTCTCTTATTTTACTCTCAAAAAAATAGAGGTAAACTCTTGCAGATTTAAAAACTTTTGGCAATCTTTACATCGTCATCACCGACACCCTCTCCAAGCTCCCGAAAAACAATCCGTTAGATTTTATTTCCAATCCTCCACCTTTATTTTATCCGTGCAACACCGGAACATGTATGACCAGGTCTTTCCGCCGGGGTCAGATGTATTCTGTTCGCGCTATAAGTAAGTACCATTTATGAAAATTATATATTCGTACAAGTCGTCCACTCCACTATTTCGTATTTCGGGTAAACCCGTATTCATCTGATTATCATGGTAGCAATGTATTTCTTCGGGCCCGGCCCGGGTAAATTGCTGCCTCAATTAATATATTATATTGTAAGATTTTAGTTTTAAAGGGTACGATCAACAACCGCCGGGCTTTTCTAAGCCTGGCTTTTTTTTGTGGCTGCCCGAGCGCGCCCGCACCCGCGAAACTGCAGCGATCGTGGGCGGCGGGTATTTTCAAATTAATTTATGTTATAGTTTGGTTTATAAAATAAACCAGTTTATCTTAGTTATATAATTTATGAGAAATGAAGTCATTTGCCTTATTCACTGTTTTCCTATTCTTCACCGGATGGCTCCAGGCTCAGACATTGGTTTCCGGTACCGTTAAAGACGTGAAAGGCCATCCTCTCCGCGGCGCCAGCGTCACAATAAAGGATTCCTATGACGGAGCCACTGCCGACTCACTCGGCAACTTCCATTTTAAGACGACGGAAACGGGCTCTAAAACCCTGGCCATCTCCAATATTGGATACAATGCTCTCGAGCAGCCGATCGCTCTTGCCGGCATACCCATAGAGCTGCGCCTCGTAATGAAAGAAAGTCTCAGCGAGCTGAAAGCCGTAACCATAACAGCCGGTTCCTTTACCGCCGGGGACGCCAAAAGAGGAGCCGTGCTCAGCTCTCTCGACATCGCCACCACCGCAGGTTCCAATGCCGACATTACGGCGGCGCTCAAAACATTACCGGGAGCCCAGCAGGTAGGCGAGCAGGAAGGACTCTTCGTACGCGGCGGCGCCGGTTATGAAGCAAAACAATATATAGATGGCACCCTGGTCAATAATCCGTATAATACCAGCGTACCGGATATTGCCCAAAGGGGACGCTTTTCTCCTTTTCTTTTTAAAGGGACTGTCTTCAGCACCGGTGGTTATTCGGCCCTGTATGGACAGGCGCTGTCTTCTGTGGTGTTGCTGGAATCCCTTGACCTGCCCGAAAAATCGGAGGTCGATGCCACTATCTCTCCCATCATTGCAGGCATCGGCACCCAGCAGCTGGCAAAAGACAAAAGATCCTCCTGGGGTGTGACTTACAACTATGTGAATGTAGGTCTGTATTTCAAAGCCGTCAAACAGGTTCCTGATTATTTTAAAATGCCCCAGTTCCACAACGGAGACGCCAATTTCCGCATCCGTACAAAGAGCGGGGGGATCATCAAGTACTATACCACCTTTGCTTACAATGATCTTGGTCTGCGCCGGCAGGACGTGGACAGTCTCAACATGAAAAATGCTTTTGCTCTTACCAATCACAACTGGTACAACAATCTCAGCTGGAGGGAATATCTCAACAACGGCTGGAAAATGGATCTTGGCGCCGGATACAGCACTAACCTGGATAATATCGGCCAGCAGGTACAGAATGCTTTTAACCAGTCAAAGACCTTTCCCGACTCCGTATTCTGGATGAACTACAAATCCTTTGGCGTGGATCAGAAGCAGCAGCTTTCCCAGGTAAAAGCCGTCTTTGATAAGAAGCTGGGTGCGCTGAGCGCTGTTCGTTTTGGCACCGAGTACTGGTACTCCGTCAACGATCAGCGGTACAGGACAGCGCAATACGGGATAGATACAGCCCTCAAATTCCATGATCACTTCAACTCGTTGTTTGCCGAATCCGATATTTACCTGACCAATGCACTGGCAGCCAAAGTGGGTTTGCGGTATGAACATTCCACCGTAGTAAATAAATCTGACCTGGCTCCCCGTGTATCTCTTGCCTACAGGACAGGACCGGAGGCGCAGGTATCCCTCGCCTACGGGATCTTTTACCAGAAGCCCGAGAACAGTCAGCTCTTCTATTCAACGAATGTTGGGTTTACAAAAGCAACCCACTATATCATCAACTATCAGAAGATGTCAAAGGACAGGATCTTTAGGGTCGAAGCCTATTATAAAAAGTATGAAGATCTTATCAAGACCGTTCCCATCAACTATTTCTTTTCCACTTACGACAATAGCGGTAAGGGCTATGCAAAGGGCATCGAGCTGTTCTGGCGCGACAAAAAGTCTATCAAGGACTTTGACTACTGGATCAGCTATTCCTACCTGGATACCAAACGCAATTACCTGAACTACACTTCCGAGCTGAAACCCAATTTTGCTGCTACCCATACTGCATCCCTTGTCATGAAAAAGTTCTTTACAAAAATAAAATCCGGTGTCAACCTGACCTATAGCTATGCTACCGGCCGGCCTTACTACAATTTTATGCTCAACGGTACAAAATATAACCTGGCGGAAAGCGGTACGACAAAGGACTACAATAGCCTGAACTTTAGCGCCGAATATGTACCCTCCATCGGCAACACCAAGGCCAGGACCTTTGTGGTATTGTTCGCAAGTGTCAGTAATGTGTTGGGTTTTAATCAGGTCTATGGATATAATTTTTCCTATAGCGGGCAGTACAAACGGGAAATCAATCCCCCTGCGAACCGATTCTATTTTATCGGCTGTTTCCTCAGCTGGGGAGTCGATCGTTCCCAGGATGCCATCAACAATAATCTATAAATATCAAATATCAACGTCTAAAAATTACAACTATGCAAAAGACACTGTTTTTTTTCGCTCTCCTGATCTCGATGTCAGGATTTGCCCAGTCTGACAAATACACCCAGTCCATGGAGAAGAACATTGCGCTGCTCGACTCCGCCAAGACCACCGACGAGCTGTTGAGTCTTGCCAGCACTTTTGCACGCATCGGGGATGCCGAAAAGACCCAATGGCTGCCTTACTACTATGCTGCCCTGGCCCAGACCTGGATCGGCTGGAACCCTGCTACAAAGGACAAGGACGCCAACTCTCAACAGATCAATGCCTATCTGGCCAAGGCAGAAGCCATTGAAAAGAATGCCGAAACATATGCCGTGGAAAATATGTCAGCTACTCAGCAAATGCTTGTAGATCCTCAAAGCCGGTACATGACAAATGGTAAAGATGCTGCCACCGCGCTGCAAAAGGGGCTGGCCGCGGATCCGAACAATCCCCGCCTGTACTATCTGCAGGGGATGAGCCTGTTTGGCACTCCTCCCCAGTTTGGCGGCGGTAAAGACAAGGCTAAACCCCTGTTCGAAAAGTCTGTTGCCCTTTTCAAAGCAGCTCAGCCAAAACCGTTATACCCCACCTGGGGCAAGCAACAGGCCGAAGCTATGCTGGCTCAATGCCAATAATAAAAAAATGAGATTTGCGACGCCAGTCGCAAATCTCTTATCTTCAGAAATTATTAAGAAAATATGGAACAGGAAAAAGTACTGACAGGCCAGGAAAGCCTGGAGCTTATCTCCCGGATGATCAGCAAAGCTAAAAGAGATTATCAGGATACGGGATTCAGCGCGCTTCTATGGGGTAGCACCATTACTATCTGCAGCCTGGTGTCATTTGCCAATGCCTACATTAAAATTCCGGCCCTGGATCTTATCTGGTATCTGCCGATCGTGGCTGTGGCCGTCCAGGTTTATATTTCGATCCGTGAAAGCAAACGTCGAAAGCTAAAATCTCATGACGACAATATAATGGGTGGAATCTGGATCAGCTTTGGCATCGCCACTTTCATGCTTTCTTATTTTGTCAACCGGTACCAGCTTGACCAATCTGCCGGTCTGTTTCTCACCTTATACGGTATTCCAACTTTTACTACAGGGTATGCCCGTCATTTCCGTCCTATGTTGTTCGGTGGCCTGGCCTGCTGGATATTTGCCATCCTGAGCAGCTTTACACCTTATCCCTATATCATATTGTATCTCACGGCCGCAGCACAGCTGGCCTGGTTCATTCCCGGGCTCATCCTTAGAAAGCGTTACCTGAAAGCCAACAAAGCAAATGTTTAAAGATCTAAACCCGATATTGCATTCACAACTAAGGCTGGCCATCGTTTCCATCCTTATCTCGGTCCAGGAGGCCGAGTTCACCTATCTCCGGGAAAAGACCGAGGCAACGGCCGGAAACCTCAGTGTCCAGATCAATAAGCTGAAAGAAGCCGGATATATCGATGTTGCGAAGGCCTTTAAAGACAATTACCCTCAGACGATCTGCAAGATCACTCCTCTTGGAGTTGAAGCCTTTGAAGAATATGTAAAGGACCTGCAATCTTACCTGAATGTAAAAAAATAGAGGTTAGCTTTTTGCCAGCTTCATTGTCAGCGTTTCATTGCTGTTGATGATAACCTGAAGCTGATACATACCGGGCTGTAAGCCGGACGTTCCTTCGATATTATACATATTCGATCCATTCTCGCCCATGGCGGTCTGCCGGATCAGCTCGCTGCCTTTTTCATCTGTCACCCGCACCAGCACAAATGATTTTTCTTTCAGCTGCACATTCACCTGTATGTCATTGACGTTCGGATCGGGTGTGACACTTACCGCTTCTACGCTCTTGCTGCCATAAGACCGGACGATCAGCACCTTGGAATAGGTTACTTTGTTGGCATTGTCTATTTGCCGGAGGCGATAATACAGGTCGCTTTTACGGGTAGCCTCGTGCATCCTGTCGACAAAGCTATATTCCTGTGGTGCTCCGGCGGCGTTGACTTCTCCTACCTTTTGAAACCAGGTACCGTCGAGGCTCCGTTCCACTTCAAAAAGAGTGCTGTGATTGTCGGAGGCTTTATTCCAGCTGATGGCTACTTCTTTTCTGCTGTAGAGGGCCTGGAAGCTGGTGAGCGTACTGCGGGACGGGAACCTGATCGTAGCCGTTGTAGTGATCGAACACAGGGAAGGGCTGCCATTGTCACAGACTTTATAAGAGAACTGAGTGCTGTTACCGGTAAATCCTTCTTTTGGCACGAAAGAGAACTGCCCGTCTTTCTGCAGCTCTACACGTCCGTCAGGAGACTCAGACAACAGATAGGCGGTCATTATCTCATGATTGGGATCATAGTCGTTGCTTAGCACATTTCCGTTGGCGGTATGCGAGGCGGTGCCTGCAAATTTATCGCGGAGCGCTACGGGAGCTACATTACAGGTCGACTGATAGTGCGGAGTCGCGCCGATGTTCAGCTGGTCGATGGCGATCCTGGCGCCGCCGCCGATGCCCTGATAGTTGATGTAGAGCTTGTATTGACCCGCTGCCGATATGGACAAGGATCTGTCATAGTTATATATGTGATTGGCGTCAGAACCCGTCAGCTCCATGCTGTCCAGCAGGAAAAGGGGGTTGTCATTACCATCCGCTGCATAGATCTTAAACCAGCGGCGATCTGACACAGGCTGATTGAAGCTGTATATAAAGGAGATCTTTACATTGGAAGTCAGATCCAGCAGGGGGGTATAGATCCCTGTTCTTTCCGTGGAGCTGGACCCTGTGCCGGATACCATTGCTCCGTCGCCTTCCATATTGGGAGCCCATCCGCTGCGGTTGACATCGAAGTCAGTAAAGAACCAGCAGCTGCCCTGTAAATAACCTTTTACTTCGGATAGCTTTACACCCGGGCGGGAATTGAAATTGTCGGTGGTGAGATTTGATTTTGGGCCTTCAGCAAGCAAAGCCTGAAGTGAAGCAGCCAGTGTGAAAGTAAGTAATCCCTTTAAGAGGTCCCTTTTCATCTTTGTAATTTTCAAGAGGTGAATAATTAAATGAGCCAATGGATAACACGGGGCAATTCAAAGGAAGGAACTCTTACAAAAATTCAGCGATGAGGAATTGTGATCTTAAGGGGTTGGTCTTCTAGTAGGCTTGAAAGTAGTAGGCCCATCAAGGGGCGATGCCTCAAAGATAGAGTCTTCCTTCTGTTTTTGCAAGCCCGCCCCGGAAAAAATCCCCGGCCGGCACCAACTATTTGGCCTGTTCCTTTGTAAATTTATTGCATCTCAATGTTTTATAGGAATGTAACCCAATTTTATGTCGCCCATCATCGAGGTATCCGGTCTAACCAAATCCTTTAGCGAGCAACACGCGGTAAATGACCTTTCCTTCACGGTATATCCGGCTGATATTTACGGCTTCCTGGGGCAGAATGGCGCGGGAAAGTCTACCACCCTGCGTATGCTGCTGACCCTCATCGCTCCTACCGCCGGCAGGATCGGGATCTTTGGCATGGACCTCCGGACGCATCGCAATGAGATCCTTCGCAGGGTTGGGGCTGTTATCGAAAGGCCGGACCTTTATAAATACCTGACCGCCTGGGAAAATCTCTCTCTTTTTGCCCGGATGAGCGGTATCCGGCCCAATCATCGCCAGATCATGGATCAGCTGGAACTGGTTGGGCTGGCAGAAAGGGCGCACTCGGCCGTCAAGACTTTTTCCCAGGGTATGAAACAGCGTTTGGGTATCGCCACCGCCCTGGTCCATGACCCGGACCTTGTCATTCTCGATGAGCCCACTAATGGTCTCGATCCGCAGGGCATCGCCGATATCCGCAACCTGATCCTGCATCTGAGCAGTCACCGGAAAAAGACGATCGTGGTCTCTTCGCATTTGCTCAGTGAGATGGAACTGATCGCGAGTCGCATGCTCATCATCGATAAAGGGAAAAAGATTGTCGAAGGGCGTGCGGACGAATTGTTCGATCCTGCCCGGACCATCGTCGAACTGGACACAGCGGATACTTCCTATACAGCGGAAAAGATCGGCCATTCGCAATGGCAGTCCTTTCTACGGGAGCGCCGGGGGGATAAGTTTGTACTGAGAATGGACAAGACCCAGGTCCCTGTCTTTATCCGGGACATGGTGCAGCTGGGTGTCAATATACGGTCTATCCAACCCCGGCATTCTCTTGAAGACTATTTTTTAAACCTTACAACAGCCAATCAGCATGTGGACTCTTTTACGGCTTGAGCTTTTTAAAATATTCCGTCGCCCCAGGACCTATATCCCTTTTGCCGCAATAGCCGCCATGATCCTTATTATCCAGCTTGGTCTGAAGTTCGATGGCCGGTCCTATCTCGAGCTGATGATGAGCAGTCTATCGGATTCCTTTATTATTCCCTATGGGATGATCATGAATGGTTACCTGGTGGCGTTTGTGATCCTGAATACCCTTCTGATCCAGGTGCCGCTGCTTGTAGCCCTCGTTGCCGGGGACATTATCGCCGGGGAGGCCAATATGGGTACTCTTCGTCTGCTGGTGATCCGTCCCGTGAGCCGAACCCGTCTTTTGCTGGTGAAGTTCTATGCCTCCGTCATCTACACCGTTCTACTGCTTGTATGGATGGCCCTGCTGGCCTTGTTTCTCAGCATGCTGCTGTTTGGCACCAATGACATGATGATCGCCCGCAATACTGTCATGGAGCAGATAAAGAGCTCCGACGTCTTATGGCGTTACATCGCTGCGTTTGGTTATGCTACCGTGGCGCTGAGCACCGTAGCTGCGCTGGCCTTCCTCCTGTCTGTATTTGCGGAAAATTCCATCGGGCCTATCGTTTCTACCATAAGCATCGTCATTGTGCTGACCATTCTCTCGGAAATGCGGATACCGCTATATGATAATACGGTTAAGCCATGGCTGTTCACTTCGCACATGCTGGCCTGGAAAGGATTTTTTTATTCAAGGTCTGACGGGCAGGGAGCCGCTATCACCGGCAGCATCGAGAATCTGCCTGCTATCCTGCGCAGCATGGGGATCCTGCTGGGGTATATCGTAGTTTTTGTCGCCGCGGCGATCATATCCTTTGAGAAAAAAGACATTTTAAGCTGATATCATGAAAAAATATTTTCTCCTTTTTCTATCTTTCTTTGGGCTCCTACGAAGTTATGCACAGGACCCCGCCGCTCTTTTACAAAAAGTGCGGGCCCGTCTCGACCAGGTCAACGACTACCAGGCGGCTGGTCTTATGAAGACAAATGTTCCTTTCCTCAAAGTCCCCGAAGCCCAGGTTACCATCTATTTCAAGAGGCCGGACAAAATAAAGATCCGGAATGACAAAGGTATTTCGCTGGTTCCCAAAGGGGCCGTCACCATCAGTCTCCATACGCTTCTCAAAGGGAGCTATACTACGCTGGACGCCGGTTCCGATACCCTGGATGGACATAAAGTAAGACTGATCAAACTAGTACCGCAGGATGAGGCCGCCGACCTGGTACTGGCGACTTTGTATATCGATGAGTCCCGCTTACTCATCCTCAGGGCCCGCACCACGACCCGGGAGAATGGTACTTACGAAGTGGAAATGTCCTATGGAAAATATATTTCCTATGCGCTGCCCGATAAGGTCGTGTTCACTTTCAATACAAAAGATTACAAACTTCCCAAAGGTATCACTTTCGACTACGACGACGGCTCCGCTAAAAAGCCAACGGCAACAGGCGGTAAAGGCAAGGTGGAGATCAGCTACTCCTCTTATATTATAAACCGGGGTATTGCGGATACTCTCTTTCAATAACGAAAGCGGGCACGTTATCTTTTGGTGAATACCACCATCAGGGTATTGCTATTAGTCGCCGATTGGCGAACTTTTGGGTCTTTTCAAAATCATTAAACCATTTGTATGCCCATTTCCGATTATGGTGTCCTTGTAGGCACAGCGACGGCAAAACTGGATAGCAATGAGGCAATGACGAAAGTTCCCAAGGGCTCTCCTCATTATATGATCCTCATCGAAGCTGCCGGTGTAAAATACCGGATAGCTGCTAATGTCAAATCCGACACGAAACCGCCCGACCTCCAGTTCTACCTGGATGACAATTACAAACATCCCATTCTCGATGCTGTAAGCAAACTGGCCGAGGGCTTCAATCCTATTCCGAATGGAGGTCCCAACACGGCGGCACTCGATTATATCCGCGGCAACCTGTTCGATCTTAAAGAGCTGCAGATCCTGCCTGCTACGGCCAACGGATCGAACAATGACCTTAACGACATCTTTAACGTATGGGTCGAGAAGGCGTTGGCGACAACCGGCACTCTTGTGTATGCTTTTGGCAGCAAATGGGCGCCGGAGAAAGCGCCGGATGATTACTTTGAATTTACACCCGGCCAGGGTATTCACGACATCCATATGAACCAGGGGAATACCGGCAGTTTTGCCAAAGACAATGGTGTTTATACGGATGGCGGCCTTTTTATTCATTTCCCGGATGAAGACCGCTGGATAGCGATGTTCCTTAAATTTCAATCGCAGGTGGTACATACTTCGGATGGTGATGCGGAACCTATCGTTACTCCTGTTTTACCGGAGGACGATACGGATGTGCGGATCTTTGCAGCATTGGTCAATCCAGGCAGCGATGATACCGGTCGTGAAGCGGTATATCTGCTGAATACAACAGATAAGGATATCAGCCTGGAAGGCTGGTCTATTGCCGATAAGGCGAAGAAAAAAGAAATGCTGAGTGGTACTATCGCCGCTGGTGAAGCGCTGCGGTATCCCCTCAACGGCAGGACCGCACAATTGTCCAACGCAGGGGGGATAATCACGCTTTTAAATAAAGACGGCTTAAAGATCAGCGGGGTGTCTTATACGAAGGACCAGGCAGCTCAACAGGGAAAGGTCATTGTGTTTTAAAAAGTAAGATCGCGCCGCGTACTGCGCCCTGCTTCATCGATCTTTTCGTCCACTGCATTCGCGAGAACAACCGCACCCATCTTCTTCAGAGGATTGCTGCGGTTTTCTTCATATTCCTGGCGGTTGCGGATGATATCGATACAGGTATAGATAGCCTGGATGAAGCTGCTGTGATCTGCCTTGTTCTTCCCGGCGATGTCGAATGCCGTGCCGTGGTCGGGCGAGGTACGCACCATGGGGAGTCCGGCGGTATAATTTACGCCTTCCCCGCTGGCCAGTGACTTGAAAGGGATCAGTCCCTGGTCGTGATACATGGCCAGGACAGCATCAAAACGGGAATGGTAGTTCCGGGCAAAAAAGGCATCCGCGCTATAGGGACCAAATACCAGCATATTATGTTTGGCGTCCTTGATGGCCGGCTTGATGATCTCTTCTTCTTCGCGTCCGATCAGGCCTTCGTCTCCGGCATGCGGGTTCAGGCCCAGCACTGCTATCCGGGGTTTGTCGATGCCGAAATCCTTTACCAGGCTGTCCCGAAGGATATTCAGCTTGGAGAGGATGGCTTCGCGGGTGATGAACCGGGCGATATCTTTCACCGGGACATGTTCTGTAACCAGGCCTACCCTGAAATTATCCGAAACCATCAGCATCAGGACATCACCTGCATTGAAGGCATGTTTCAGATAGGGGGTATGTCCCGTGAAATCAAAGGAAGGGGATTGTGTATTCTTCTTATGAATGGGGGCGGTCACCAGTCCATGGATCTTTTTGTCCCGCAGGGCTTCTACTGCCATGGTCAGTGACTTTACAGCATAGGAACCGCCGATATCCGTCAATTGGCCCGGCACGATGGCAATCTCTTCTTCCCAGCAATTGAAAATATTGATCTGTTTGGGTGCTATACGGGAAAAGTCCTTGGTACTTTGATAATTAAAATTGATCTCCGGGGTGGATTTCCGGTAAAAATTGATCAGCTTGTTCGAAGCAAAGATCAGGGGAGTGCACAACTCCAGCAGGCGATGGTCCGAAAAAGTCTTGATGATCAGCTCTGTTCCGATGCCATTCAGGTCACCGACGGAAATACCTATAACAGGTTTTTGTTGTTGGAGGCTCATGCGCTTGATTTTCAGGGTAAATGTACGATTTATTAGCTGCAAATGGCAAATCCGGGGCTACACCCGATCGTAAATCGCTAAACCTCAGCCGCGAACCCATGAACCTCGCTTGTAATCCTTAAATTTGCAGTCCATGTATACCCTGAAAAAATCCCTTGGCCAGCACTTCCTTAGGGATGAGAATATGTCTCGCAAAATAGTTTCGGCTCTTCGCGAATCGGCCTTTACCCGCCTATTGGAAGTGGGGCCCGGAGCCGGTGCGCTCACAAAATATCTTTTGGAGCTGGAAGGGGTAGATTTCAAGGCGGTGGAGCTCGATGATGAAAAGGTCCGGTATCTCCAGGAAACCTGGCCGGTCTTGCAGGGTAAAATACTCCATGCCAGCATTCTTGACCTCGAAAAGCCCTTTGAAGGTAAATTCAATGTCATCGGGAATTTTCCTTATAATATATCGTCCCAGATCCTGTTCAAGATGCTGGACTGGAAGGAAGACCTTGAAGTTATGATCGGCATGTTCCAGAAAGAAGTGGCACAACGGGTTGCCGCAAAGGAAGGCAATAAAGTCTATGGAGTGATCAGCGTGCTGATCCAGGCCTTCTTCGATGTGGAATATTTGTTCGAGGTCAACGAACAGTGTTTCAATCCCCCGCCAAAGGTCAAAAGTGCGGTGATCAGGCTGGTGCCGAGGCCGGCCGCCGCCTTCAAGGATGAAAAGAAGTTTTTCCTGCTGGTAAAAACTGCGTTTAACCAACGCAGAAAGACTCTCCGGAATGCTGTGAAACCTTTTTTCAGTGCGGAAGCGTTACAGGACCCTATCTTTAACAAACGAGCTGAACAATTATCAGTAGAAGATTTCGCCCGACTGACATGGAAAATGAACTAAGTAAACAACCCCCAACAATAGATAGGATGAGAAAAGTCATTGTCACAGCTAAAGTCCACGAATACTTAAACCAGACACTTACAGAAAAAGGGTATACTGTTGAATATTCCCCCCAGATCACCTATGACGAATTATCTGCCGTCCTGGAAGGGGTGGAAGGCCTCATCGTAACCACCCGTCTGAAGATAGACCGGGCCATCATCGACAGGGCCCCATCCCTGAAATGGATCGGCCGGTTGGGGAGTGGGATGGAACTGATCGATACAGAATATGCGCAGTCCAGGGGCATCCGCTGTGTCAGCAGCCCTGAAGGCAATCGCAATGCCGTTGGCGAACATGTCCTGGGGATGCTGCTTGGGCTGATGAATAAGATCGTGACCAGCAGCCAGGAAATAAAAGAAGGCAAATGGATCCGGGACGCGAACCGCGGTACTGAACTGACCGGCAAGACGGTAGGTATCGTGGGTTTTGGGAATGCCGGCGGCGCTCTGGCCAAACTTTTGGCGGCTTTTGACGTCACCGTCCTGGCCTATGACAAATATAATTATGGGTTTGCCAACGGTCACGTTCGCGAGGCTTCCCTGGAACAGCTGGCCCGTTATGCTGACGTGATCAGCTTTCATGTGCCGCTTACGGAGGAAACCTTCCATATGGCCGGGGACGATTTTTTTAACTCCCTGGAACGTAAGCCGTGGTTTGTCAATGCGTCCCGGGGGAAGGTCCATGATACGGCGGCGTTGGTCCGCGCCCTGGAAAATGGGAAGATCTCAGGGGCGGCCCTCGACGTGCTGGAAAATGAAAAACTGGATACTTATACCGACCCCGAGCGGCAACAGCTGGACAGGCTGCTCAGCCGCCCGGACGTTGTCATAACCCCCCATATTGCCGGTTATACCCATGAGGCCTTTCTCAAAATGGCCAGGGTAACGCTGGAAAAACTGGGTATTTAGGAAATTTTGGAAATGTGCATTTCCTGCACATTTTCAGTATCTTTGTAGTAATAATGCAATGCCTTGGATATCTCCAGGGCGTTGTATTTTTTTTCTTGTTAACTAATCAAGGAGGTAACTATGAGTGGTTTCACTTATTTTACAAAGGACGCGCTGGATGGTCTGCGGGCAGAGCTGCAGAAGATGAAAACATCGGAAAGACAGGCAGCGTCCAAAGCGATTGCGGAGGCCCGCGAAAAAGGAGATCTCAGGGAGAACGCAGAGTATGATGCGGCTAAGGAAGCGCAGGGTTTACTTGAAGCCAAAATTCAGAAACTGGAAAGCGACCTGGCAAATGCACGTATCATCGACGAAGGTACTATCGATACCAGCAAGGTATCCATCCTGACAAAAGTCACAGTGACCAATCTGACCAATAAAAAACAGGTGACCTATCATCTGGTTTCTGAAAAGGAGGCTGATCTGAAGGTGGGTAAGATCTCTGTCACTTCGCCAATTGGCAAAGGCCTGCTGGGCAAGCAGGTTGGTGAGACGGCACAGGTCCAGGTCCCGGCCGGCACGCTTCAGTTCAAGATCGAAAATATCACCGTGTGACCATATTTTCTAAAATAATAGCAGGAGAGATACCTTCTTATAAAATAGCGGAGAACGACAAGTTCTTCGCTTTTTTAGACATATTTCCTCTCCGTGAGGGGCATACGCTTGTCGTTCCCAAGCTGGAGGTCGATAAATTCTTTGACGTTCCCGACGATTATCTTGCGGAGATGCTGTTGTTTGCCAAGCCTATCGCAAAGGCGATCGAAAAAGCGTTCGACTGCGATCGTTGCGGGCTTTCCGTGGTCGGCCTGGAAGTCCCTCATGCACATCTTCACCTGGTGCCTATCGACAGTGCTGATGATCTCAATTTTACGCGTGGTAAGTTAAAGCTGACACCCGATCGGCTCCGATCAGCCCAGGAAAAAATCGTGAAATTTTTGTAACCGGCTGCGTGCTCCGGCATCCCGCCCCACGAGCTGCCTGGCAGCGTGCCGGCAACGGTTTTGCATGCGGGTATCCTTGTGTTTGCAAGCGTGCCGGTTACTATTTCAATAGCGAAGGCCGTTCGGTGATCTCGTGGTACTTGATCACGTCTTTCGCATAGTAGTGGATCACCATGCTCTTGCGGGTCAGCTCTGTATTTCTGACGGGGAGGCCGCCGTGAATCAGGTTGGCGTGCCAGATGAGGATGTCACCTTTTTTGGCGAGGAATACTTCTTTTTCCAATCTCTTTTCTTCCAGCAATACTTCTATCCGGTCTTCATAATCCACATAATCTTTCCGTCCCAACCGAAGGCTTGTCGCTCCTTCATTAAAATCTTCGTTCAATAGATAGGGGAGCCGGTGGCTGCCCGGAAAATAAAATAAGGGTCCGTTGTCCAGATTGGTATCTTCCAGGGCGATCCACACCGCGATAAGATAACCGAGCGGATAAGTAGTCATGTGAATGCTATCCGAATGGGCGCGCTGGTTGCTGCCCTGTCTAAAGTTGATGGTCTGAAAAGGCACTACCTCTTTGTCGAGGATAAAGCTCAGCAGGCGCATCAGTCTTTCATCATAGGTTATTTTGCGGATCTCAGGGGACAGGCGGTTGGCGAACAGTAACTTGTTGTCATGTGTTGGATGAAGCTTTCCTGCCGACTCCAGCCTGTCTGCTTCCTGCTGGATCTGGTCAGCTATGGCAGGAGAAAAAAAGCCCTCTATGACAAGATATCCTTTTTCGGACCAGGCTAACAGGGACTGCTGTACGCCGGGTGAAAAGTTCGTGAACTCCGCCCGGGCTGGCGCCAGCTTCCGGGAATCGCCGGTGTCGAGCCAGGCCCTCGATTCTTTGTCGGGAAAGTCTTTGCTGGAGAGAGAGGCTATCACTGGCTTATGGATATTATATTTCCGGTAGGCTGATCTGTTATGGGAAAGGCTTTTGTAATGGATCAGGTTATAGACCCAGTGAAAGAATTTGTATTTTTTTAACTGGCTCATCGCACTTTTCCGGGATTCTTTTTGATAAAGTCGTCCCAGCTGCCTGTTTTTTTTCTGCTGACCTTCTTTGGGAGATCCGGCCCGTTGCCCAG
Organism: Puia sp.; assembly: GCA_035492595.1. Classification (GTDB taxonomy): domain Bacteria; phylum Bacteroidota; class Bacteroidia; order Chitinophagales; family Chitinophagaceae; genus Puia. Next base: position 4,306 of record DATJJA010000241.1, on the reverse strand, counting down.
CTTCATTTCCACCTGATGCTGGAAATGATGACAGATCGCGACCGCCAGTGCGTCGCTGGCATCATATGCAGGAATATCCTCTTCCAACCGGAGGATACGTTTCAGCATCAGCCATACCTGTTCTTTTTCCGAATTCCCATTACCGGTGATGGATTGTTTGACCTTTTTGGGGGAATATTCGGTGACGGTGAGACCGGCATGCATTGCAGTGGCGATAGCTACTCCCTGCGCCCGGCCGAGCTTTAGCATACTTTGTACGTTCTTGCCGAAAAAAGGGGCTTCGATGGCGAAATCATGTGGGCCATACTGACCGATCAGCTCCTTTACCTTCTGCTGGATCAGCTTCAACCGGATGTAATTGTCCTCCCGGGTAGGCAGCCTCAGAACACCCATCTCCACCAAATCCAGCTGATTTCCGGTACATCGGACCAGCCCATACCCCATCACGACCATTCCCGGGTCGATGCCCAGAATTATTTTGGATTGCTTTTGCACCGGGAAGATTATTTTTGATACCGATTGATCGGCCTTTGAACAAAAGTATCAAAATAATAGTCAATTCCAAGGAACGCCGAAGGCGTTCCGGTCGAAGGCCCATATTTAAATGTATGGGAAGGAAATATTATTTTCTCAAAAATATTTTCTTCCCATATGTCGCGGGGCCCCTGGTATTCCTGCTCCTCTGCTATTTTATCCGGTGGCAGGTGATGCATCAAACCAATTGGCGGGCTTCCCTAACCCAGGTCAGGTATGCCATCACGGGACCTTTGCAATGGAAATTGTGGCTGGTTGTTGCGCTGATGCCGCTCAATTGGGGAATTGAGGCCCGCAAGTGGCAACTGGCGCTGAAACCTGTGGAATCCGTCGCGTTCAAAGATGCTTTCAGGGCCATCTTTACCGGGATCACACTGGCTTCCTTCACACCCAACCGGATGGGTGAATACCTTGGACGCATTTTGTATATAAAGGAAGGGCACCGGATCTCTGCTATCTCGCTCACCATCGCCTGCAGCATTGCCCAGTTGCTGATCACGCTTGTCATCGGCCTGGCAGGCATTCTATATCTGCGTCCCATTGTACAATTGCGGGTCAGTCAGGGGCAGCCGGGGCTGAATATAGAACTCAATGCCTTACTCATTGTGGTGGTATTGCTGCTGGTAAGTTTAACATTTATTTATTTTAGGCTATCCTGGGTTGCAGCCTTGCTGGCAAAGGTTCCTGGCGCACGTAAATATGAAGTCTATATAAAAGTTTTGCAAAATTTTGATGCAACGATCTTATTGAGAATTTTGTTCTTATCTTTTGGCAGATATATTGTATTTATTATCCAATATAGCCTGATTTTTCCCGTTTTTGGGGTGAATCTGGGGTTTGGGGAGGTCTGGGGTGGGATAAGTGTGGTTTTCCTGGTCATGGCTGTTGTACCGACCTTTACTTTTTTGACAGAATTAGGACTGAGGTGGGGTGCCAGCATCCAGGTACTGGAGTTATTCAGCCCCAATATGGTGGGGGTTTTTGCCGCCTCCTTTGCAATATGGCTGATCAACCTGATCATACCGGCTCTAATAGGAAGTTTGTTAATTCTAAGCATTAAATTATTCAAAAGTCGATGAGAGTATTTATTACGGTTAGTATCTTAATGTTGATGGTGCTTTCTTTTCCTTTGCTGGCTGGTGATGAAACTCCTTCTTTTTGCGGTGGCATCCGAAACAAAGCCTTTCTTGCCGGGGAAAGCCTTACCTACAAAGTGTCTTATTCCGTTGCCGGTGTAAAGTTCGCTACTGCCGGAGAAGCTTCCTTCAATACTACATTCGAACGTTTCAACGGTAAGGATGTCTATCACATCGTCGGTGAAGGGAAAACCTATCCTTTTTATGACAAGTTCTTCAGAGTAAGGGATAAATATGAATCTTATATCGATACGGCCACTTTACAGCCTTATAAGTTTATCCGCGACGTCGATGAGGGCGGCTATAAAACATATGAGAATGTCAGCTTTAATAAGACTACGAATACGGCCATTATGAAAGCCGGCGTCTTTAAAGTGCCTGATTGTATCCAGGACGTATGCAGCGCAATGTTCTATGCCCGTAACATCGACTTCAGCCATCTTAAGCCGAATGATAAGATCCCCTTCGATATGTTTCTCGACCGGCAGGTCTATCATCTCTATGTCCGTTATCTCGGGAAGGAGACCATTCGCACTTCTTACGCCAAATTCCGCACTATCAAGTTCCGGCCTCTGCTGGTGAAAGGCACCATGTTCGAGGGCGGAGAGAAAATGACCGTATGGGTAACTGATGATCCCAATCACATTGCTGTTCGGGTCGAAAGCCCGATCACTGTCGGGAAGGTGTCTGTCGATATGTCGATGTATCATAATCTGCGATATCCACTGAGCTCGCTGGTGGATTTGTAGATATCCTCATATGAACGCACACATCCACATCCAGCAAGGCGACATAACAAAACTCAGCGTCGATGCCATCGTCAATGCTGCCAACTCTTCGCTTCTCGGCGGCGGCGGTGTAGACGGCGCCATTCATCGCGCCGGTGGTCCGGCCATTCTAAAAGAATGCCAGGACATCCGGAACCGGCAGGGGGGATGCAAGGTCGGCGAGGCTGTCATCACCACCGGCGGCAATCTGCCTGCACGTCGTGTCATTCATACGGTCGGCCCGGTCTGGAATGGCGGCCGAAACAATGAAGAGCAACTGCTAGCCAGTGCCTATCGCAATAGCCTGGAACTGGCCGTCACGAACGGCATCCGTACTATTGCGTTCCCCAATATCAGCACCGGCATCTATCACTTTCCAAAAGACAGGGCTGCGGAGATTGCTCTGCACACTACGAATGACTTTCTTAAATTAAACCCCGATGTGTTCGACAAAGTCATCTTTATTTGTTTTGACCAGGAAAACTATCAGCTGTATCAGGCGATACTTCGGAAAAGCTGAGCGTTTAAAGATAAGTTGATGTCATCCTTGTCCATTGCAGTGTAACGGAAATTATCTTTATATCAAAACCCCTGCCGGCTGGAAACGCTCTGCGTTGACCACGTCTTTATAAACTGCTCGAGCCATCAGTTGACATGTTAATTGGTTGTTAATAATATCCATATAAACCTTATCTTGCGGATATGGATATAAGAGACTATTCATACGTAGTAGTCGGTAGCGGGTTATCCGGTGCGGTTATAGCAGAACGCATCGCCAGCCAGCTTCACCAACCCGTCCTCGTCCTTGAAAAAAGAAATCATATCGGCGGCAATTGTTATTCGGTGAACGACTCCGCCACGGGGATCGAATACCATGCCTATGGAACTCATATCTTCCATACTTCCAACGAAAAGGTCTGGAACTATATTCAACGATTCACTGCCTTCAACAACTATCAGCATAAGGTGCTGAGCTCGACCCGGGGCCAGATCTTCCAGTTCCCGATCAACCTCGCGACGATCAATCATTTTTATAAAGTCAACTTAAGACCCTATGAGGTTGACGACTTTATGGCGACCATCAGGGACAATTCAATAACAGAGCCGGCCAATTTTGAGGAAAAGGCGCTATCCCTGATCGGGCACGATCTTTATGAAGCCTTTTTCAAACACTATACGATCAAGCACTGGCAGATGGACCCGCGTGACCTGCCGGCGTCTATTTTCAACCGCCTTCCATTCAGGAAGAATTATGTCGACAATTATTTCTTCGATGCCTGGCAGGGCATTCCCGAAAAAGGATATACCCATCTCTTTCAGAACCTGCTGGCTAACAAAAAGATCAGGGTCCTGCTGAACACGGATTTCTTCTCTTTGCGGGACCGGCTGAATAAAGATACCTGTCTTATCTACAGCGGACCTATCGATCGCTTCTTCGACTATAAATACGGCAAGCTCAGCTGGCGTACCATCCATTTCGAAAAGGAGACGCTGGACATGGAAGACTACCAGGGAAATTCCGTTGTCAACTACCCCGGTCCGGACGTGCCCTATACCAGGATCCACGAGCCCAAACACCTGCATCCTGAAAGGGAGAACCCAACGGACAAAACCATCATCTTCCGGGAATACTCCCGGTTTGACCAGGGCGATAACCCTTATTATCCTATTGCATCTACGGAGAACCAGCGCCTGCTGGCCCTCTATCAGCAGGATGCCGAACAGCTACGGAACGTTTTTATCACCGGCCGCCTGGGGGACTATAAATACTATGACATGCATCATACGATAGCCCGGTCCCTCGAAATTTTCGAATCCGGCGTCCTGCCTCTAATAACTGCTAACCATGCCGTATAACCCCGTACTTGC
>DATJJA010000240.1:0-6211 GCA_035492595.1 Puia sp. | reverse complement strand
GCAAAATCTTATCTTTGATACAATCAGTTGCATAAACAACTAAAATAATAAAGTTATGCAGGAAGCATATATAGTCGCGGGTTACCGCACGGCAGTCGGAAAATCAAAGAGAGGCAAATTTCGCTTCTATCGTCCCGACGACATGGCTATCGATGTCATAAAGGGCCTTTTGGCATCTGTACCTCAGCTGGATCCGCTTCGGGTCGATGACGTCATCGTCGGCAATGCTGTACCCGAAGCCGAACAGGGTCTCCAGGTCGGCCGTATCATCGCCGCCCGCGCCGTCGGCATCCATGCCCCTGGTGTCACGGTCAATCGTTACTGCGCCAGTGGTCTGGAAACCATTGCAATGGCAACGGCCAAGATCCGTTCCGGCATGGCCGAATGTATCATCGCAGGTGGCACGGAAAGCATGACCATGGTACCTCAGGCAGGCTGGAAGACAGTGCCCGCCTATTCCATCGCCTCCGAGGAGCCTGACTACTATCTCAATATGGGTCTTACGGCAGAAGCTGTTGCCAAAGAATATGGCGTCAGCCGTGAAGACCAGGACCAGTTCTCGTATCAGTCTCATCAAAAAGCCATCAATGCCATTACGAATGGATATTTCAAATCCGGCATCCTGCCTCTTACTGTTGAAGAGGTGTATGTCGATGAAAAAGGCCGTCGTCAGAAAAGAAGCTTTACCGTCGATACCGACGAAGGTCCGCGAGGTGATACCTCTATCGAAGCGCTGGCGAAACTGAAACCTGTCTTTGCAGCCGGCGGATGTATCACGGCTGGCAATTCTTCCCAGACCAGCGATGGAGCTGCATTTGTCATCGTCATGGGCGAAAAGATGGTTAATGAACTGGGTCTTAAGCCGATCGCCCGCCTCGTAGCCTGCGCCAGCGCGGGGGTGCATCCCCGGATCATGGGAATTGGGCCTGTAGAGGCAGTCCCAAAAGTACTTCGACAAGCAGGTATGAATCTCGGCGAGATCGACCTGGTCGAGCTGAACGAAGCTTTCGCTTCGCAGGCGATAGCTGTTATCCGCAAGCTGGAGATCGATCCTGCCATTGTGAATATCAATGGCGGCGCCATCGCGTTGGGTCACCCCCTCGGCTGCACCGGCTCCAAATTGACCATCCAGCTTGTCAACGACATGAAACGTCTTAACAAAAAATATGGGATTGTCACAGCCTGTGTTGGTGGTGGCCAGGGAATAGCTGGTATTATCGAAAATCTTAATTAATTAGACTAAAACTCCCTAAAGTCACTCATTTTCGGAAAAGGCTCCCTTTTGGGGGCCTTTTTATTTACTCATATCATAAATAGTTTTAACTTGCTTTGTAGTTGAAATACTTACGGAATCTACTAAACTAACATGATTCGAGTTTTTATTACCGATGATCATGAGATCTACCTGGAAGGATTGGCCCTGTTATTAAGCAAGCAAGAGGGCATTGAAGTCATTGGTACCGCTGCATCGGGCAAAGACCTGTTGGCAATAGTGCCGGGTCTTCAGGCAGATGTATTATTGCTGGATGTTTATTTGCCCGACATGGGTGAGGAAGAGATCCTGCAGCAGGTAAGGGCCATGAGACCCGATCTCCGCATTATCTATCTCACCCTTCTTCGTGGTACGCGTTACATACACAAACTCTCCAAATACAATATCCAGGGTTATGTTCTTAAGAACGCTTCCCTTGACGAGTTGCTCACCGCCATTCGCGCTGTGCAGGGCGGCGGCAGCTATTTCAGTAAGGATATTCATATAGGCGACCGGGACGAAGACTTCCGCAATACGGTGACGATCGAGGACAAGCAGATCGATGAGATCCTTTCCCGGCGTGAACTTGAAGTGTTGCGACTGATCTGTAAGGAATACAGCAATGCGGAGATAGCCGAAAAGCTGTTCCTGAGCGTAAGCACGGTCGAGACGCATCGTAAGAATCTCATAGCCAAGCTGGGTGTCAATAATACCGTAGGACTCGTTAAATTTGCCCTTCGGAATAATTTGACCGATTAGATATCTTGTAATACCTCCGCACTACAGAAAGAGATTGCTATTTTGTTGTAAATGAATGAAACCTTTACGTGAAGCGGTTATCTTTCTTATTTCTTTTGCTGATCCATTCGGGCCTTTTTGCACAGGTAGATACTGTCGCTCTTCAGCGTATCTACTACAGGGCTATGCATTTGTCTGAAAACAAGATCGACTCGATCAGATACTATGGTGACTATGTCGCGCATGCCAACGCAAATGGCGCCTGGCCGCCGGCCGCTGTCATGTCCCTTCGTTTGTACGGCTTCTATTATGAGAGCAAAGGTTCTTTTACCCGGGCGCTGGACTACTACTATGAAGCTCTTGCGGGCGCCCGTAAGGCAGGAAATATCGAACGCCAGACAGAGGTTCTGACCGACCTTGCCGCTGTCTACACACAGGATACGAAACAACCTCAGAAAGCAAAAGACCTCTATGTCGAATGCGTCCGGCTCTACAAAAAAATGGGGGACGGCCATTCCCTGCTGAACTCCTATGTCAATCTCAGTGCGATATACAACAAGCTCGGCCTTAACGACAGCGCCCTTATCCTATTACAGGAAGGATTGAAGATCGGCAAGCCATATGAGGTGAGAGGCGAAGAAGATCTGACCTCCCTGTACAATAATCTGGGTAATACGTATTATTTCCTCAAAAGGTATGACGAGGCCATTGCCTACTTTAAATACAACTACCGGAATAATCTTGCCGGTCACACTCCTTCCCGGCTTTCCGATGTCTGGCTTGACGTCCTCAACCTGGCAGATGCTTACACCGAAAAGGGCGTCTATGATTCCGCGTCCAGGTATGCCGACACGGCTCTTCTGCTCGCCCGGCAGCTGGATGACTCGAAAAGCAAACAATCCGACTGTTATCAGATCCTGTCAAAGCTGGCACAGCGCAGGGGGGACTACAAAAAGGCCTGGGAATATCAGGCTAAATGGTATGCGCTTGACACGGCCCTGATGAACAGTGAAACCTACAAAGCCGTTGCCGAGCTGGAACAAAAATATGAAGCCCGGCAGCATGAAAATGAAAAGCTGGTCCTGCAGGCGGAGGTCGCTCAGCAGAAATTCCATTCCCGGATCATGATGATCACGGCAGGCAGCCTGCTGCTTATCGCCATTGCTGCAGCCATCGCATTTGTCATCAAGCGCAGGGCTAACCAAAAGCTCCAGTCAACCAATTCACTCATAGTCCGGCAGAATGAAAGACTCTCCGAGCTCAACTATGAAAAAAATTCTCTCATCAGCATTGTATCGCATGATCTCAGCACGCCCTTTGCCAGCATTGGTATGTGGCAGCAGCTGCTGCAGAATGAAAAGGACAATCTTACTCCCAGCCAGATAAAGGCGCTGGACCGCATCGGGCAGGCCACTAATTACGGGGAAAAGCTGATCCGGCATATCCTCGACGTCGAAAAGGCCCAGACCAATCAAAATAAGATCAACCTGGAGAACCTCGACCTGCGGATCTTTACTGAATCGGTCCTTGATGATTTTGTTCCTGCCGCTGCCCAAAAAGATATCCAGCTGCACCTGGACTGTCCCAACCGGTCGCTCTATTTTCTCAGTGACCGGCAGCTACTGAGCCGAATGCTTGAAAACCTGCTATCCAATGCGATAAAATATACGGGCAGCGGTAAGAATGTCTGGATCAGCGTGAGCGATGAAAAAGACGCGATCAGCATCAAGGTTCGTGATGAAGGCGTTGGGATCCAACCTGATGAGCTTCCCCATCTCTTTGCCAAATACAGCAAGATCTCCTCAAAGCCAACGGCGGGGGAGGCCTCCACCGGCCTGGGCCTGGCAATTGTCAAACGCATCTGCGAAGAGCTTAACGGACAGATCTCTTGCGAAAGCCACCTTGGAAGAGGGTCTGTATTCACCGTTGTCCTTAAAAAATAACTACCGTTTAGCATTTTTTAAGAATTAAAACTGGCCGGACTGGCCTAAATTTGAAACCTTGTAGCAAAAACCTTCCCCGGAGCCTGCCATCAACCGGGCATAGTCCAAACAACTCATCAAATGTCATGAACAGATTTGTACTAAGAATATTTTTTTTATTTGTTTTGTTTGCGGCTCAAGTCGTTGTCGTCCGCGCGGGGAATGGGGGTAATGACCCCGGCACAGGCTCGCTCTCCGGCAAAATTACTGATAAGACGGGCGCGCCACTTTCGGGGGCAACCATTTATATTCCCGATCTTAAGCTGGGGGTTGTCGCCGATACAAGCGGCTACTATCACTTCAATTCTCTTCCCTCGGGTAAATATCTCATCGAGGTCCATTCCATCGGCTTTAAAACGTTTACCAGGACAGTGGTAGTCAGCGGCCCCGTTACTGCTGACTTTTCGTTGACAGACAGCTATGTGGAAGAAAGTGCCGTTGTCGTGACCGGGTTGTCTAAAGCGACCCAGATAAAAAGAAATCCCGTTCCCATCGTGTCCATCTCGCACGATTACCTGGCGACCAATCTCAGCACCAATGCTATTGACGCCATTGCAAAGATACCTGGTATCCGTGCGGTCACCACTGGCCCCAACATTTCCAAGCCCTTTATTCGCGGGCTTGGATACAACAGGATCCTGACCCTCTATGACGGTATCCGCCAGGAAGGTCAGCAGTGGGGGGATGAACATGGTATTGAAGTGGACCAGTATGCTGTCGACAGGGTGGAGGTGATCAAAGGTCCCGCCAGCCTTAGCTTTGGCTCCGATGCTCTCGCTGGGGTCGTCAATATCATTCCGACACAACCGGCACCGGAAGGCAAAATGATCGGGGACCTTACACTCAACTATCAAACCAACAACAAATATCTCGGCGGCTCGGCCATGGTGGGCGCCACGAAAAACGGCCTGGAATGGATGGCCCGGATCTCTCACAAACAGGCTGTTGACTATAAAGATAAGATCGATGGCCGGGTATTCGGCACTGCTTTCAACGAAACAGACGCCAGCGCGTCTCTCGGTCTGCATCGCAAGTGGGGTTATTCTCATCTCGACTTTGTACTGTTTGACGATCTCCAGGAGATCCCCGACGGCAGCCGCGACAGCGCTACCCGCAGGTTCACCCGCCAGATCAGCGAAGCGGACACTGTCCGTGAAATCGTATCCAATGCCGATCTCAACAGCTATAAAATGGAAAAGCTGCACCAGCATGTGCAGCACTACCGGGTCTATTCCGGTAACAGCTTCACCCTGGGAGATGCAGGCCGGCTACAGGTAAATCTGGGATTTCAGCGCAGTGTTCGCCGGGAGTTCAGCCATCCTGTTCTGAATGACATTCCGGGGCTATACCTGCAGCTCAACAGCTTAACTTATGACGTAAAATATTTTCTGCCCGAATTCGACAACTGGAATGTAACGGTAGGCCTCAATGGCATGTATGAAAGCAACAATAGCACAGATGGGACGGAATTTGTCATTCCCTCATATCACCAATTTGACATTGGTCCCTTTCTGCTTGCGAAACGTACCTTCGATAAGCTCGATATTGCCGGCGGCGTCCGTTTCGACTCGCGGGCCTTTAACAATTTCTCGCTTTATACCCGTCCCGATCCTCTCACGGGCTTTGACAAACCGGTATCCGGAGCAGATACTGCTGGGGCCAATGTTCAGTTCACCAGCTTAAAGAAAACGTTCAGCGGCGTATCCGGCAGCCTCGGCGCTACCTATAATTTCTCCGACCATTTTTCTGTAAAAGCCAATGTTGCCCGTGGCTTCCGTGCTCCGAACATATCCGAGATCTCTGCCAATGGTGTGCATCCCGGCACCGGGATCTATCAGCTGGGAAATCCCGATTTCAAACCTGAGTTCAGCATGCAGGAAGATATCGGTTTCGTCTACTCATCCCATTATGTAGTAGCGACGCTCGACCTCTTCAATAATTTTATTTCCAACTACATCTATAATCAGAAGCTGACGACGGCAGCTGGCGTCGACTCGATGGATGGCAGCGGAGACACCTATTTCCGTTATGTTTCCTCCAGGGCGCAGCTGAACGGAGGAGAGTTCAGCATCGATATCCATCCGGTGAAGGCGCTGCATTTTGAGAACAGCTTTTCTCTTGTCTATGGCACCAATAAAGGAACGCAACCAAAGGTGCTTGGGGACAGCGCCAAATATCTACCATTTATTCCGCCGGCACACGGGCTTTCTGAATTGCGTTGGGAATTCGGTTCGAAGAC
>DATJJA010000239.1:0-38837 GCA_035492595.1 Puia sp. | reverse complement strand
TAGTAGCCCGCGATCCACTCCCATAGCTTTAGCTGCGCAGGATGAAGGATGGGCTCGGTATCGAGCAGGTTGCCGATAGGTTTGGGTTCAAAAGCCGGCGGTTTTTCGTTGTGCAGGCGGCGAACGATCCCCGCATATTTCTTGTTCCGGAGCTCGACCTCTACCCTACAGCCTTCCCGCACTTGCCCAAGCCACTTTTCGGGCACGGACCAGGTATAATTCCTGGGCAAGGCCAGGGGTATGATGACATCGGCGTACATGGGGCAGCAAATTTACGCCTTATTTGTCAACAGGTATTCTCCAACTTGTTTTTGGCTGTCGTCCAGCATTGTCAGCTGCAACTGCCGGTGATCGGCCTTTATTTTCAGGAGGGTCCGCTTGCCATCTGCGGGTCCCCCGCCTATAATGATCGGATAGTTGTGCTGTCCCGCCACCGGTGGATACACGCCGTACTGATGGGTATGCCCCGAAATAGCAATATCCACCCCGTATTTATTGAAAAGAGGACCGAACTGCTCCCGGCAATGCTGTGTGCCGTACCATTCGCCGGCATGGTAGATCGGGATATGCATCAAAACGACCCGGAAGGCGGCCCGCTTAAAGGCCTCGCTCCGCATTACCCCCTCCGCCCACACCGCCTGCTCCCGCCGGTAGGCGTCAAAATCCACGATACCTGCATACACCGGAGTATCATCCGGCTTATCCTCCCCCGTATCCAGTACAGTAAAATGTACCGGTCCCCGCACAAAGCTAAAGTACTCCCGCTCCTCCGGATTGCTGAAATAACCATGCAATTGCGACCGGAAACAGCCCCGGGTCTCGTGATTTCCCCGCACATAAAGAAATGGTATAGACGAGGCAAATACTTCCGTACAGGGTACCAGCATATGATCGATGATCTGCTGCTCGCTCTCCTGGAAGTCGAAGACATCCCCGTTGAAAAAAACGAAATCATAGGGTTCCGGACCACGCATATTCAGTAAATGCGGAATAGACTGCGGCCGGTCATGGATATCGTTTAGTATCAGCCAGCTGACACTGTCAGGATGCTCGTCGACCGTACGAAAGGAAAAGACCTTACTTTGGATGGTCTCACCATAGGTCAGCTGATAGGGCTTGAACTCCTTGATCACCTTCGAACAGACCCGGTAATAATAGGTCGTCCCTGGTCGCAAGCCGCCCAACGCTATCCTGTTCACCCGGTTGTAGGCATCAACCAGCCCGTTGGTAACGCTATGCGCCTTTTGCCCCAGTGCCGATGTCTCTCCCCATTCCACCCAGCTGTAAGAAGGCAGATCAGTGATCCATCTTATCACCATCCCGTTCGCTGTAGGGTCCTGTAAATAAGGTGGTGTGAGAAAAACATGCCCCTTTTCCGGATGCGCTGGCAGTCGCTCGCCCGTCACGGTACCCGATTCCCCCCTCGCCGCACCCGGTAAAAAATTGGCTGCCGCCGAAGCGGCGCCGGTTCCGGCCAACTGTTTAAGGAACCGGCGTCGATTTTTAATATCCATCATTCTGCACCAGCGCTTTATTCTTTAACAATTCCGTTTGCAGGATCGGCCACAGGTCATATGCCGGCTTGTACACCCTGTTCTCCACCAAAAAAGGCGCATAGGTATACGTACCATTGGCGTTCTTCGTAGCCCTCATTCCATTGGCCGCTGTCATCACCTGCTGCCCGATCCTCCATCTCCGGACATCCCAGAAACGCGAGTCTTCCAGCGCCATCTCGATCCGACGCTCGTGCCGTATCTTCTCCCGCATCTGGTCCTTCGTCAGACCCGCCGGCAAAGGCGGCATGGCCACGCTGGTCCGGCCTCTTATCGCATTGATAGCATCGTATACACTCTGGTCCGGCCCCACCGCCTCATTCTGCGCTTCCGCATAATCCAGTAAGGTCTCACCATACCTCATATATACCCAAAAGTGACTACCGGATACATAAGAAGTGATCAGGGTGGAAGTTTCATCCAGCATCTTCCCGCCCATATAGTATCCCGTCTGGGTGCAGCCCGCTTTGAAGTTCAGGGCATTGGCGCCGCTGCCCACATAGGTATAGATCGTCGTCCCGGCCCAGGGAGCGCCGTTGTAGATCACGGTCATGGCCATCCGCGGATCACGGTTCTTATAGGGGTTCTGCGGATCATAGCCCGAAGCCGGATCGGTAATTGCCAAACCATTCTTCATTTCATAAGCATCTACGAGGTCCTGAAGAGGCTGTGTATTGGCCCATCCTCCACCCTGGCCCGGCGGTTGTTGAACCCTTACCCAGTCGTCGGTAGCAACCTTGAAGACCTGGTTGACCGTGTTCTGAAAGATGATCTCGGTAGACTGCCGCGTATGCAGCATGGTCTTATAATTATCGACCAGGTGATAGACGCCCAGGTCCATCACAGCCTTGGCCGATGCAGCCGCGTCCTTCCATTTTTGCACGTCGTTGGAAGCATTGTGCAGCAGGCTCGCCGCAAACAGCTGGGTCCTTGCCTTCAGCATCATGGCCGCCCCCTTCGTGGCCCGGCCCAGGTTGTTCGCCGGATAGCTCACCGGCAGCAGCAGACTGGCGCTGTCGCAGTTTTTGACGATAAAAGCAACGGTCTGCTCATCGGTGCTCCTCGGAATATTGAGATCGTCGTCAATGCTCAGGACTTTGTCGATAAGGGGAACCCGGCCATAGCGCTTGTAGAGCTCGGCATAGTAGTAAGCTCTGAGAAAATAAGCCTCCCCTTTCATCCTCATCTTTCCCTCCTGCAGATTGGGATCGTTATTCGTCGGCACCACATCGATATGCTCGAGAAAGTCATTCGCCTTACGGATGGCCTGGAAATACTTCGGCCAGGCATCGATTGGATTATTGGTCGGCGACAGCGAACCGTTGGTATACACTATCGGCGCATAGGCATAGTTGTACTGGCACCTTGCATCATCGGTGGCTGCCGTCCAGGTAAAGGCATTGTTCCCCGCGAACCAGTCGCCGGTACCAAGACCCGCGCTGTATACATTGGCAAGAAAGCCCTGCGCCTGCACATAGTTGGCAAAAACCTGGTCTTCCGTGGTCCCGCCCGATTCGGCCTTATCCAGGTAGCTGCCGACCTTCTTACAGCTTGTGATCATCATTATCAGGAAGATCAGGCCAGGAGCCCATTTGCCGCTGGTATTCGTATGTATTTGCATATTCATGTTGTTTAGAAATCAGTGGATAAACCTACATTATAGACTTTCAGCTGGGGATAGAAGAAGCCTTTTCCCGAGGCCGCCTCAGGGTCGAAGCTCTGCTTGCCCATCTTGTCCCAGGTGTAAAGATTTTCCCCGCTGACAAAGATCCGGAAGGCCGAGAGGTGAGTGGACTTTGAGAGATGAACGTTTTTGAACGTATAGCCGAACTCCACGTTCTTCAACCGGATATAGCTGGCGTCCTTCATCCAGAAGCTGGATTGCCGGTGATTGTTGGCGTTCTGCCCATAGTGTAATACCGGGTAAGTAGCAGTGCTGGCGGTCGCCGGCGTCCAGCGGCCCAGGTGTTGCACCATTACTTTCGCGCCATTGTAAAACTCCCAGGCGCCTTCATGATCGAAGATCACGTTGTAATTTGTCGCTCCCTGGAATAAAAAGCTAAGGTCAAAGTTCTTCCAGTTCGCACCACCCGAAAATCCATAAAGAATCTCCGGAACACCGGTCCTGCCAATGGGTCCCTGGTCGTTGGCGTCGATGACCCCGTCGTGGTTCAGATCCTTGTATTTGAGATCTCCGGGTATGACCGTACCGAACTGGACAGGGCTTTTGTTGATCTCATCCTGGTTTTTAAAAAAGCCCATCGCCGTCAGTCCAAAATACTGCCCCACGGGTTTTCCCGTCTGTTTCAGATAGTCATAAGGTTGGCTGACCTCATCTTTAAATACGATCTTGTTCCTGGCATAAGAACCGTTCGCCTTTATAAAATAGGTGACATTGCCGACCCTGTTCCTGTGCGTAAGCTCTATTTCGAATCCCTTGTTTACCACAATTCCCATATTGGCCGGTGGCAGATTAGCATCAGCCACACCAAGTGTAGCCGGCACAGTGCCCCTTGTGATAAGGATATCGCTCCGTTTTTCCCTGAATATGTCGACGGTCATTCCAAAGAGATCTTTTAATAGTTTCAGTTCCATCCCGATGTTCGCCTTATGCGCCTTTTCCCAGGTGATATTGGGGTTGGCTGCGGGGCCTTCCGTTACACCCCCGATGCTTGTCAGCGGGTCACCATAGGAATAACCGGTCCCACTCTGGTAGTTGGAAATGAACAGCCACCGCCTTCCACCATTGAGCTGGTCGCTGCCGGTAATGCCATAAGAGCCCCTCAGTTTCAGGAAGTCGATGACGCGGCTATTCTCCAGGAACTTTTCTTTTGACAATACCCACCCTGCCGAGACGGCGGGAAACAGACCATACCGCTTACCCGGCGCAAAGTTGTCCGTACCATTATAGCCTGCATTGAGCTCCGCAAAATACTTGTTCCTGTAGCTGTAGGTGACCCTTGAGACCAGGCCCTGCGAGACAAAAGGTATCTGCCCGCTGATCACTGACTGGGTTCGGTTGCCCAGCAGGACCCCTGTCACCGCATGGTCGCCAAAGGTCCGCTCATAATTGACCGAAAGATCCATCCAGATATCCCGGTTCTGACTAAAGGTGGATGTGGGAGCGCTTAGCGGCGCATTGGTACCCGCATAGGTGTAATTGGCGGTGTCCAGGAAAGAACCCGATCCGTTATATATAGCAGTCCGGTCGCTCATCGTCCGGGTAAAATTATTGGTGAAGTATCCGTCGAAAGAGTAATTGCCTTTCAGATAAAGACCCTTCGTAATGAAATCCAGCTTTCTGGTAGCCGTTAGCATACCCGACAAAGACGAGTTAAAGCTCTGAATATAACCCGATCTGTTGAGCATATCGAAAGGGTTGCTGATGGCAGTACCCCCGTAAAAACCGGTAGGATATTTGATCGGGAAGGCATTCGGCGGCTCTTTCAGCAGGTAATCGAACAGAGTAGTAGTCACGACATTCGGAGAGTTCTTGTTTTCTATCGACCCAAAAAGGCTGAGCCCCATCGAAAAATCCTTGTCAAAATCAAAATCGATATTCGACCGGAAATTATATCGCTTGTAATCTATATTAGGGTCATATTTGGGATTTTTCTCCGCCTTGTACAACCCTTTCTCGTCCGTATAACCGACATTGACAAAATACTTCGCGATCTTACTGCCGCCACTGACGTTGAAGTCGGCGCGGGTCATCTTTGCGGGCTGCAGCATCGCGTTAAGCCAGTCCACATTGGGGTGACCGTAGGGATCGCTGCCGGTTTTATAAGCCTGGAGGTCGGCATCGGAATAAGGGATCAGCGTACCGTTGGGGTTGTCATTCTTATACGCTTCGTTGGCCAGTACGGCGAACCAATATGAATCCAGGTACTGAGGCAGCCTGGTGGCCTTTTGGATGGAAGTCTGCAAACTGGCATTGGCAGACGGCGCCCCTTCCTTGCCCCTCCTGGTTTTGATGATGATGACGCCATTCGCACCTTTTACTCCATACAGTGCCGTGGCGGAAGCGTCTTTAAGAATGGTGATGCTTTCCACTTCGTTCGGGTCCAGCAGCGAAAGAGCGTTGCTCTCTTTCTGCACGCCGTCTACCGTTATCAGCGGCGCAGAGCTGTTCAGCGTAGCAATACCCCGGATATACATTTCAGGTGTGTTTACGCCGGGCTCACCTGACCGCTGAACGGCGACAAACCCGGGAAGACGGCCAACCAGCGCATTTGCGATATTGGACACCGGACTCTGCTTGATCTCCTTGGTGCCGATGGATACGACGGCTCCCGTCTGGGCGATCTTTTTCTGGGTCTGGCCAAAACCCAGCACCACCACCTCGTTCAGACCGCTGCCCTTCGAACTGTCGATGTCGGCGATTGTGCCGGTATCCTTTGTCTTTCCCAGGTTTAATGCAGCCTGAGGAGCTGGACCTTTTTTCACCATCCAGGCGCCGCCCTTCTTTTCAATGGTAAAAGGCCGCTGCCGAAGTAATCCTTTTAGTATCTGTTCGGTCGTTTTCGCCGTGTAGGCGACAGGTCCGATCTCGACCCCATCCAGGTCTTCCTTGTTGAAAGCAATACTGGCGCCCGTGACAGCCCGGACTTTTATGAGGGCCTGTTCCAGGCTCACCTTGTCAAACCGGATCGAAAAAGTTGCCTCCTGCGCAAAGAGCTGGGAGGCCGGAATGAGACAGAGCAAAAGCAGATAACATCGGGCAAAGAGTCGCCCATAGGTTTTTTTCAACCGTCGTACGTAGGTCATTTTGTATGTTAGTTTATCTAGTTGAAGAGAGCCGGGGATTGAAGCAGCCCCTTTTTGATTATAGCTTAATAGATTTCAAATGTGGTGTTGTTCACTTTTCGATAGCGGCTGCCCGCCAGGGCACAAAAAATATTGACGATCTCCTCCGCGGTCTGGCTACGGTTGAAGTTGACGTTCATGCCGGTCTGTAAGCCTCCGCCTTTGTTATGTTGATTTCGGACGGTTACACCGTACTGATCATTGAGCAGCAGAGCCAGATCGCGTATACGCATATCGTTATAGACCCATTCTCCCTTTGTCCAGGCAGCGGTCTCTGTCGGGATCTCGCTCGTCCTGGCAAAGCTGCCCCGGGTCGCGTCGTAGCGAATGGCTTGTTGCTGGGTGAGAATAGCAGGTCGGGCTCCCGATTGGTTTCCGGCAGCGCCCGTCCCGCGCCCCGGTTTGCTTACCTGCACCTTCCCGCTGAGCACGGCGATATCTGTCTCGCCTGAGCCTGCGTGAGCGCTGATATTAAAAACAGTACCCAGCACCTCCGTATTGACACTGTCCCCGGTCAATACACTAAAAGTATGTAGCTTGTCCTGCGTAACATCGAACAGGGCTTCACCGGAGAGCAGCAGCTGCCGGTGATTAATAAAATCTGGGTGATAAGAAAGAATGGAATTGGCGTTGATCCACACCGTTGACTGGTCGGGTAATGTAATCTTCTTCACTTGTCCCCTTCCTGTTTGTATGGTTATAAAAGCAATCGGAGCAACTGTTTTCACCGGTCTCCATCTCGTAAGATTCGCCAGCCCGACCGTGACCAGTACCCCGATACACACAGCGGCGGCCAGCCAGCGATAAGGCAGCCTTCTCACGACAGCAGGTCGATCAGCCGTCGGTGTCTCCATTCGCTGATGGATCCTGTCCAGCAACAGGAGCCGCTCTGTCGATGACAATTGCAGATCGGGTTTGCCTGTATCACCGCCTTTCTCAAACCATTCTTCCACAATTCGTCTTTCCTCCGGCGTGCAGGTCCCGGCAAGATAGCTATCCAATAATTTTTTATACCGCTCTTCTGAATGCATACATCCAATAGAGTCAAAAATCAGGGGGTGGACTATTCGCCCCCGCCGAGTTAACATTTTGGTAATATTGCACGCCACGTACCAGCGCGCCAGGTATCAACACCACTAAAAGAACGTGAAAAGAAAGGATGCCAGGCGGGAGACCGTATGCCGCAGCCGCTTACGCACCTTTACCAGCGTATTCTTGACAGTGTTAGGTGATATCTCCAGCAATGCGGCGATCTGCCGGTTATCCATACCGGATTCACTATTCAGCTGGTACACCTTTTTCATCTGTTCCGGAAGACGTTCGATCTCCTGCTGAACAGCAGACTCGACAGACCGGATGGCCTTCTCTGACGGGCCATCGTCATTCAGCAGATCTTCAAGAAGTTCGACCGAAACCGGCCTCACGGCACTGGTCCTTATATAACTCAACGTCCTGTATCGCGCTATACTATAGAGATAATTAAAAAGGGAATTCTGAATAGAAATATTGTCCTTCTTTTCCCAGAGCGCTATGAACGTTTCCTGGGTAAGGTCCTCAGCATCCTGCCGGCTGTGGATATGTTTGTAGATGGAAGAGAAAATAAGACCCGAATACCGGTGATAGATATTATCGAAGGCAAGCCTGTCGCCCTCTTTGATCAGCAGCCATAGTTGGTCATCAGTGATTGTCTCCCGGTTCATTACCGGGTAAAATTAAGGAGCCAATGTTATGGTACTATTAACTCGTTATTTTTAGGCGTGCTGATCCACGACACCTCATACCTCACCAACGCCTCTTCCATTAAAGCATAAACCCTTGCCTTCAGCTCCGGCAGATCGGCGATCGTCAACCCCTCCACTTCCACAACAGGAAGAAAGACCGCACGCGTACGGCCAGGCCGCAGACAAAAAATACTCGAATAATGCATCCGGTCATAAGTGTCCAGGAAAAGCAGGGGCTGCAAGGGCGTTTGAGTTTCGATAGCAATACGAAACGCGCCGTCATAGAATTCTTTCAATGGCCGGCGGGTCATATTAAAAGTACCCTCCGGAAAGATAAAGATAGAAGTGTCCATGGCGAGCACCGACTTCAGCTCCCGTACGCTGCGCGATCTTCCTTGCGCATTCTTTCTGTCGACCATCACTACGGCGCGACTATAGATATAACCGAAGATCGGCACTTTGGCCATTTCCGCCTTGCCAAGAATGCGAAAGCTGTTGCGTCTCAGAGCCTGCAGGATAAGTGGAATATCCAGGTACGAGATGTGATTGGAAACAAATACATATTGCCGGCTTGCATCCGGCTCGGACTCATGAATATTGACGTGACGGATACCAATCCCCGTTAGCCATAGGTTATCCCACCAGCGGCAGACCCTATAGATCTTATCGCCGCCTTCTTTGGGGCCCTGGAAGGAAAAGACGGCTACCAAAGGAAGCACGCACAACATACCGGCTATAAAGAGCAGGAGAGCGTAAATGCAATAGACCCACCAAAATGGCTTTGACAGATGGCGCATCGTTCGGGTTAAGAGATGAATGACCCCGGCTAAAATAGGAATAAAGACGCTGAAAATCATCATAATAGGCGATACACGGCCAATAATTGATCTCGATTAAGTCCCGGGATGTATCTTTGCCGGCTGATGATAGAAGCAAAAAATAAGACTGTCGCATTCCACACTTTGGGGTGCAAACTCAACTACTCGGAGACCTCCGGTCTTTCCCGGCTGCTGGAGAACGAGGGGTTCGAGAAAAAAGAGTTCGGAGAAGTGGCGGATGTATATGTGATCAATACCTGTAGCGTAACGGAAAACGCCGACAGGGAATGCCGTTACCTCGTCCGCAGGATCCAGCGGCAGGCGCCGGATAGCTTCGTCGTGATCACAGGCTGCTATGCCCAATTGAAGCCCGCAGAGATAGCTCAGATCCCCGGCGTAGACCTGGTCCTGGGCGCCGCGGAGAAGTTCAATATTGCGCAGCATCTCCGGGAACTGTCAAAAGGTGATACGGCTAAGATCTGCAGCTGCGATATAGAAGCCGTCAGCGGCTTCAATGCCTCCTGGTCAGTCAACGACCGGACCCGAACCTTCCTGAAAGTACAGGATGGCTGCGATTATAATTGCTCTTTTTGTACGATACCGATGGCAAGAGGCAAAAGCCGGAGCGATACCATCACCCGGACCGTAGCGACAGTCCGCGAACTGGCCGAAAGAGGTGACGTAAGGGAGATCGTCCTGACGGGTGTCAACCTCGGGGATTTTGGAAAAGGGCCGGATGGAAATGGGCGCATGGGTGCCGTAACCACAGATTCGCCAGGACGCGGAGAAGACCTCTTCGGGCTGATGCAGGAGCTGGACGGTATCGAGGGCATCGATCGCTACCGCATTTCCTCGATCGAGCCCAATCTGCTGACACCGGAAATGATCGAATGGGTAGCCGGAAGCCGCCGGTTCATGCCGCATTTTCATATCCCTTTACAAAGCGGGAGCAATCGTATCCTGGGATTGATGCGCCGTCGTTACCGTCGGGAGCTGTACGCGGAAAGAGTGCAGCTGATCAAACAACTGATGCCCCATTGCGCCATCGGGGTCGACGTGATCGTCGGCTTCCCCGGCGAGACCGACGAGGACTTTAAAGAAACCTTCGATTTTCTCCATACGCTGGAAATTTCCTACCTGCACGTGTTTACCTACTCCGAACGGGACAATACCAGGGCCCTGGAGATCAAGCCGGTCGTGCCCATAGAAGTGCGAAACCAGCGGAATAAACAGCTGCGCAATCTTTCCTACCAGAAAATGCAGTATTTCACCCGGGAACATGCCGGCCAGACCCGGAAAGTGTTGTTGGAAGGACACGTAAGATCGGCCATGATGGAGGGTTATACCGACAATTACATAAAAGTCACGACGCCTTATCGCGAAGAATGGGCCAACACCATTTTAGACTGGAAGTTGTAGGATTTTTGGCAAGGCAACTATCCGTGAGTTCCCTCCGTATGTTATTAAAAGGGTTTGGTCCTGCCCGCATCCGGCATAAGGATTGCTGCGTGAACTTTGCTGCCGAAGATTTGTTAATTTAAAGTAGGATCTATCTATGCGAAAATTCCAGGTTACAATACAATTTGAGATGAATGATGAATTTGCGGCCCTTGTTCCACCCCATCGCACTTACATCAACCGGCTGATCGAGCAGGGGATTATTGATCATTATGTGGTTACCATGGAGACCCAGCGGGTGTGGATAACCTTCTCCGCCGAAGACAAAAAGGCGGTCGAAAAGTATCTTTCCAAATCCCCCCTGTTCAAATACTGGACCTACGAGATCGATGAACTTTTTATGGTAGACGGCTTGCATTACCGCCTGCCCGTTGTACAATTGAATTGATTAAAGTCAACTTTTCAGGTCCAATTATTTCTTCTTCCCCGCCCATGCCGGCTTTAATTTTAACACCTTCTTATATATAGGACAGCCTTCTGAATGCGCCCCGGGCAGATACCCGGTACTCATCAGGAACTCCCCGACGATCTCCCCACCCGTGAAGCGGAACGTCTTTTTGAATAGCTTAACCCACTCCTCCTTGCTCAGCGGATGATGCGCGTCGATCCAGTTCTTAAAAGAGCCATATTCTTTTTGAAGCGCCTTTATTGTCTTCGCATTTTCAATAGTAGCCTCCACCTTCAGCCGGTTGCGGATAATGCCGGCATCTGCCAGGAGACGTTCCTTTTGCTTGTCTCCATATCGAGCCACTTTGTCAATATCGAAATTATTGTACGCCTTAAAGAAGTTGTCCTTTTTGTTAAGGATAGTCGTCCAGGACAGACCAGCCTGGTTGATCTCCAGGATCAGCCGGGCGAAAAGATGATTGTCATCGTCAATGGGAAAGCCATATTCGTTGTCGTGATAATGCACATGCACATTGTCTTTTTCCATTTTAACCACGACGGCGCAGTAACCACTAAGTTTTTCCATAGATTTGTTTCTTTATCAATCTCTATTTCATGTCAAGATACATCACTTTCTCTTTTCTCTTAGCGTTGCTGTCAGAAATTACCGTTAATGGTCAGACAGTCACCGGGCTCCCGGAAAATCCGAATGCCGGCGGCTATGATCCGCAGGCATTATTCGCGCCGGGGTTTTATAATGATCAGCACCTGGTCACCCGCCAGGCGAATGGATCGCCATCCGCCTCCTACTGGCAGAACCGCGCCGATTATACCCTCGCCGCAAAGCTGGACACGACAAAGAACGAACTGGAAGGAATGGCAACGATCCGTTATACCAACAACAGCCCCGACACCCTGCATGCCTTGTGGTTGTATTTAGACCAGAATACCTATCGCAAGGACGCACGTTCCAATTACTTTACGACTCTTGTCGCCGGTGATCATACCGAAGGTTACCAGTTGGAGTCCGTAAAGGTTGAGCAGGGTGGCGTCCTCTCCGATGCCGACTACATCATTACCGACACCCGTCTGCAAATTCGCCTTCGCAAACCCCTCTCAGCCCACGGCGGCAAGATCGGTCTGCAATTCAAATACCGGTACACGGTGCCTGGAGCCTTTGGCAATCGTACCGATTATGTCTCAACCCGCAACGGCAAGATCTACGAGATAGCGCAGTGGTATCCCCGCGTGTGTGTATATGATGATCGTCAGGGATGGAATACCCTACCCTTCCTGGGCAGCGGGGAATTCTATAACGAATACGGCGACTTCGACTACCGCGTCACCGTGCCCTGGGATATGATCGTGGCCGGCTCAGGAGAGCTGGTGAACCCGCAGGAGGTCCTGACACAAAAGGAAGCGGCGCGGCTGACCGCAGCAAAGACCAGTGATAAGACAGTGATGATCCGCGACGCCGCCGCCATCGGCGACCCCTCCACCCGCCCCCTCCATCAGGGGATGCTGACCTGGCATTTTAAGATGTACAATACCCGGGACGTGGCCTTTGGCGCCAGCCGTGCCTATATCTGGGATGCCGCTCGTGTCAACCTTCCCGGCGGTAAAAAGTCCCTGGCAATGTCGGTCTATCCCATTGAAAGCGCAGGCCCCGACGCCTGGGGCAGAGCCACCGAGTACCTGAAGGTTTCGATGGAATATTTCTCCGAAAAATGGTTCGTCTATCCCTATCCAACGGCCGTCAACGAAGCGGGGATAGCTGGCGGGATGGAATATCCGGGGATCGTTTTTGACGGCATGACCGATAAAGGAAAAGAATTATACTGGGTGACGGCGCACGAGATCGGGCATAACTGGTTCCCGATGATCGTCGGCTCGGACGAACGTACCTACGGCTGGATGGACGAAGGCTTCAACACCTTTATAGACATCTATGCCTCGGATGCCTTCAATAAGGGCGAATACGCACCCAAACGCGATGGAGAATACGCGCCCGGCGGCGGCAATCCTGTGGAAGAGATCGTCCCGCTGTTGAAGGACCCGCAGGCGCCTGTCATGATGACCCGCGCAGATGCCATCCCCGAGACCTACCGGCATCCGATGACCTATTTCAAACCGGCGCTGGGACTGGTCCTGCTCCGCGAAGTCATCCTCGGCAAAGACCGCTTCGACTATGCTTTCAAAACCTATATTCAGAACTGGGCCTATCGCCATCCCGGCCCCTATGATTTTTTCCGCACCATGGACAACGAGGCCGGAGAAGACCTGTCCTGGTTCTGGCGTGGCTGGTTTATCCACAACTGGGGACTGGACCTGGCCGTACAGAGCGTGGGCCACACCGCAGGCCCGGCTTCCGCTGGCGCCGTTGGCAACATCGATGTAACCATCGTTAACCTCAACAGGATGGCGATGCCCGCTACCTTGGAGCTGACCTGGAAAGACGGGACAAAAGAAAGGATCGCGCTGCCTGTAGAGACCTGGCTTCAATCTGGTATGCTGACACTGCATTTCCCTGCTACCCAGGGGCTGTCGTCCGTGACGATAGACCCCGACAAGGTATTACCCGATATCAACCGGGATAATAACAGTTGGAAAAGTGGCTCCCCATCCAATTAATGAGGTGCCACAGGTAGCCAACTGGTTTATAGCTTCTTAGAAAAAAAATTACCGAAAAAACCTATGAAAAGTTTTGTAGAAATATTTTTGCCCTTATCTTTGCACTCCTTTCAACGGAAAACGCCGGTAAAAAGGGAAAAGGGAGTTTAGCTCAGCTGGTTCAGAGCATCTGCCTTACAAGCAGAGGGTCGGCGGTTCGAACCCGTCAACTCCCACAAAAGGTCCCTCCAATAAGGGGCTTTTTTATTCAGCTGCGAAACATTGCAGCACACCAACAAATGTCTCTGTAGCTCAGTTGGTAGAGCAGCTGACTCTTAATCAGCGGGTCCGGAGTTCGAGCCTCCGCGGGGACACTGGAAATAAAGCACTTAGAAGCGAAAAGCAACTAGGTGCTTTTTTTTTACGGCATTTTTATTTCACGCAGATGGACGAATCCCCCGCTGACATGATCGATCTGCATTTCAAAGGTTGCCTGCGCGTTGGAGGCAAGGAGACTGCCCATGATACCAAACATCATGGAGGCCACTAAAACGTCTGAATTATTGGCTGTAACCTTGGCTTTCCCAATGAAAAAGAAATCGCTGCCTCTTTTTTCGAGCGGGTAAAACCCATAGTCCGTTGAAATATAAGGCTGGCCTTGATATACCAGGGCATAAAGACTGCCGGACTTCACCTTTATCGATTTGCCGCTGCTATCCGTCGCCCTGGGTTTGATAATATTTCCGTTTTTGACCTCTGCTGTTATTTGTTTGTCCGGCGCCTGCTCTTTGAATGAACTATAGGTAAGATAAAGCCCATCCGTATAAGTCTTCGTATTGTACAATTTTATGGCTGCTTTTTCAATACTGTCAATGTTCATGATATCGTTCATGCTAAAATAAGAGGTATCCGAAGGTCGTTTTGAAAGATTCCCCGCGATGAAGCCCACTACGAGTTCACCTCCATGACGGAGCATCGCTTTGGTTACATCCATTCCGGACTTGTTGACCACGAGCGTATCGATCGAGGCGATCTTTCGGTATTGTCCATTCGAATCGAAATAAAGATTGGCCCGGAAATGAAAATATCCCCGTTCGGTAAATGATCCTGTAACTTCGGCAAAACTGAATTGCCTTAACTGGAGAAGCAGTCGATCGTTAGTCGCCGTCGGATCAGTCAGGGAATCAACCAGGTTCTTCAACTGCCTGGCAAATGGAGTTTTGGGAATCACTCTTGCTTTTCTGTTGAATGCCCCCAACTGAACAATTCCCAAACTGGAGGTATCTTTCCTGGAATCGAGTAAAGTAATGGCGTTATAATTGCTATTCTGAACTTTAGGTCCGGGGGAACCAAGTTCGAAATCTTCGGTCTTGCTTTGGCCGAATAGACTGATGGAGAAAGAGATCAGCAGCAAGGATAGGGCAAAGGGCTTTTTCATGGCAAACTGTTAAGAATAGCAAGATATTGTTTTTCCCGGGATTTCAAAATACAATAACCGATCAGTCAATACCTTTGGAAATAAGAATGCCTTAAAAGGACAACATGAAAAAAAAGAGATTGGAAGAGAGTCAGCCCTCCGGTCAGAACGGCCTGATCATAAATAATCAACCAGAACAAACGCTCAGCAAACAACAGCAAACGTTCAACAGGCTGGTCAAAAAAATAGAAAAGCTACAGGCTGACCTGGAAAAAACAACCCATTCTCTCCACCAAAAACTGGATTTTTATTTGAAACATATCTATCCTCTGGAGCAGAAAGAAGTCATTTTACTTAAAGAATTGGTTAAATGTCTCTACACTTTCTACAAGGAAAACCATTTGTTTTCCCAAAATGACCAGGCAATCTTAGGCGAGATCATTTCAATCCAACTGCACAACATCTTCCAACTGGAGCAGACCGAACCTGACGATGAGCTAAAAGAGATCTTCAGGGCCGTGCAAAAGATAGATTATGACGATGCCGCAAAAGAAGGGCTTGACGCGATGAAACAGGAAATGCAATCCATGTTTGAAGATATGGGCGTCGACTTCAACATTGCTGATATGGATCGCGAGATGACGGAAGAGGAAATTTTGAAAAAAGTAGAGGCGCTGAATGATCAGTTCCGGCAACAGCAGGCAAAGAAAGCCGAACCTGGAAAAAAGACAAAAAAACAATTGGAAAAAGAAGCCAATGAAAAAAAACTGGAAGAAGCAAGAGCAAAAAGTATAAATAGTATTTATAAACAGCTGGTTAAAATCTTCCATCCCGATTTAGAACAGGACCCGGACATACGGCTGCAAAAGGAAGAGTTGATGAAAAAGCTGACGACTTCCTATAAGAGCGGCGACCTGCATACCCTTTTAAAGCTGGAGCTGCAATGGATACAAAAAGAAGGGACAAACGTTGACCAGCTGTCCGACGACAAGCTGGCGCTGTATAACCAATCCCTCAAAGAACAGGCCGACGACCTTGAAGGAGAGATAAGCCAGGTCATGCATCACCCACGCTATCAGCCCCTATATCAATTTGCCGCGAGCCCCGAGCAGATCATATATATCAGCATTAACAATATAAAGCATCAAAAAAAGTCATTGATAAAAGACATGTCGCAAAGTCTCCTGGTCCTTCAGGGCAATCAAAACAAAGCCCTGGCCGAAGTAAGAGAGTTCATACACGCTTTTAAAAATGGCCGTCTCAGATAGTCCCGAGACGGCCTCACCGTTTATTTCAATATCTCTTTGGCCAGCGCCCCCGTACCATCATTCGGCCGCGGCTGGATCCCCAGTATCTTTGTCATCACATCATACACTTCGACATTCTGAAAAGGCTTAATCTGCAGATGCTGCTTAAAAGCCGGTCCCCATGCATAAAAAGAAGCCCTCACGTCCTTTACGAGATATGGGTTAAATCCATGGATCCCGATGCTGGACTTCGGATTAAAGGTCTTCGGCCATTTTGCGATCACGATGATATCCCCGACGCGCTTGTACTTATCGTCCTTTGCCCCATAATGCAATTCTGCGGGTACATCACTGCTCAGGTATACGTCATAGCCGCCGGCAGCCTCACCGGCCTTTAGCCTCTCATAGGTGGGCTGGATGAACGAAGGGTCTTTGACATACAAATTGGCCACCGCCGTCTGGTAATTGATGACGAACTGACTGTCGGCCGGCGCCCGCGGTATCACGGCCGGATGATCCTGGTCCACCTTTGTCATGCCATGGTCTGAAACAAAGATGAAATTTACCGGCAGACCCGACGCCTGCGCTACTTCGTTTATCTGTCCCACCGCACTATCGATATAGCGTACCGCCGCTCCCGTTTCAGGCGCATCCGGTCCGAAGGTATGTCCCTGGTGGTCCGTATCGGGAAAATACAACGCCAGGAAATGCGGACGCTGGTCCTCCGGCAGATTGAGCCAGTTTCTGAGGGTCTGGAGACGATCCTCGATCAGCACGTTCTTTTTCTCATTCACTTTGTAATAATAAGTAGGCAACATCCCCTGCATCGGCGTGGAGGCGTCGATCCAGAAAAAACTGGCGGTCAGCATGTGCTGCTTTTCAGCAGTCACCCAGATCGGCTCTTCACCAAACCAGACACTCTCGGTCTGCTTGAAATATTTCTTCAGAGCCGGATCATAAAAATTGTTGCCGACAATACCCGAATGCGCCGGGTAGAGACCGCTTACGATCGCAAAGTGATTGGGATGCGTTACCGAAGGATAGGATGGGATCATCGACTCGGCCCGGACGCCCTCAGCCGACAGCTTTAACAGGTTGGTCGCATGATATTTCTCGGCATAGTCATACCGAAAGCCATCCCCGCAGATCAGGATAAGATAAGGCTTTTTGGCCTGCTCCCCGCTGTTGCGACGACCGTCGGTGATATGTTGGGTGGAGTCGATCTGGGCACTAGCCATCAGAGCCAACGAAAAAAAGATAACCAGGCAATTCACTTTCTTCCAGATATACATAGATATAATTTGGGGACCGGTCTTAATTGACCCAGCCCGGATTCTGTGTGAGTTTTGGATTTAATTGGATTTCGCTCAATGGGATCGGGAAATAATATTTGTAATCAGACCAGGTCCTCGGCGAATTCTGCTGCAGGAGCAATGTACCGCTCGTACCATTGCTCAGCTTAGTCGACACATTGTCGATGGTAAAATAAAAGACTCCAACTACCGGGTTGGCAGGCGTCTTCGCAACAAAGCAGACATCCGGTTTTCCGTCCTGGTTGAGGTCCAGCAGCTGGTTCATGGCAGGAACATACAGCCCCGTAAAAGTCCGCGCCAGGTCAGGACCTTCTTTCCAGCGACGGATATCATCATAACGGAAACCTTCCAGCGAAAGCTCTACGCCCCTTTCTCTTCTGATCTCCAAAAGAACCGGGTCGGTTATATCCGGATAATAGTTGTTGGTCAGAAAAGGGTCCGCCACCGTCGGTAGGGCCGTATTCGTGATCCCCGCTCTCGACCTGATTTTACCTATCGTATTGTTCCAGTCGGTCGTAGTCAGCGTACCCAATTCCGCCTTCGCCTCCGCGCCATTCAGCAGCACTTCCGCATAACGGAAGATGGAGATGGCATTGTTGTTCTTTGAATTGGTGTTGAGAGCCGGGTCATCCTGGCAAAATTTAAGGGGGTGATAGCCGGTATACGTGTAGGCGAAACTAGGTGGGGCCGGTGTGCCGTTCTGTGTGTAGGGAGCCATCCGGATAGTCTGGGAAAGACGGGGGTCCCTGTTCTGCACTTCATTTTGAAACTGGATCGTGTCATGGCTGGGTATGTCCGTGAACCGGGAACCATCTGCCATCAGATACGTGTTGATGAAGTTATGGTTAAAGCTCAGCCGCACACCCGCAGTGGAACTGGTAAAATAGGAATTAGCGCTATGCCATTTAGATAACGCGTCGCTATATACCGCAGCCAGCATCAGCTCGTCATTGGAAGGTGTTGTATTGATGAACAGCGCGCGGTAGTCGCTGCGGGGATTGCCCGTAGTATGGAGACGATATTTCCCGCTCGCGATGAGCGTATCAGCCGCGCCGGCCGCCTGTTGCAGCCACTGGGTAGCAGTCGAACCCAGGTTGAGCTCCGTATGATATTTCCTAAAAGTACCTTCAAACAGACAGATCCTCGATTTCAACGCATATGCGACCCATTTGGTTACCTGGGTACAGGAAGGGTCCGTCGCGGCCGGGGCATATTTACAGGCGTAATTGATATCGGCCAAAATGGAATCCGCGACCAGGGTCCTGGGGTCCCGCGGTTTGTATAAAGCTGAATCGCCGGGTTGGAGAGCTTTGTTGTACCATGGTATATCGCCATACAATTTCAGCATATTGTAGTAGAAATAGGCCCTAAAGAAATGGGCGATCCCCGAATAGCTGGCCTTGCTGGCGCTGTCGATAGAAGGGTTATTGTAGTTCTGCAGAAAATAATTCACATTCCGCAGATTGCCCCAATTCCATTGATTACCTACGGAAGACTCCAACTGGGCGGTGAACTGTCCGTTCAGATAGTAAGTCGGCGCCGCACCAATGGTATTGTCGGCGAGTCCCCCATACAGGTTGGGCAGGGCCAGACCGGTAGAATTATCCGATCCGTAAATATCAGCCGCAGCAGGAAGCATTGTATTGTAGAAACCATTGACGAACAATTGAAGGTCGGCCGAGCTGCTAAAGGCCACGTCAGGAGTAATGCTGGAAGTCGGCCCTTTATCCAGGAATTTCTTGCAGGAAGACAGCACTCCAGCCAGCAGAAAAAAGAGGAAAATATTTTTTAGTCGCATATAGTTCGTATTAAAAAATTAAGTTCATGCCAAACGTATAGGTTTTCAACATGGGATAGTCACTACCCGCTCCTCCGGCATTGACCTGCGGGTCCGAGCCCAGTACTTCAGGATCATAGGCCGGGGCATGTTTATGCAGCGGCGAATAGGTCCAGAGATTTTGACCCGTAAAATAAAATCGTACGTTGACCAGATGCAGCCGTTGAAGCGCAGACGTGGGTAGGTTGTAGCCGAGGGTTACATTTTTCAGCCGGACATAGGCAGCATTCTGCAAATAACGGGTCTGTGGCAGGTTCAGCTCCCTGGGAAAGCTCAGTGCCTCGTAACCTCTGTATCGGGGGAAATAACCATTGGGATTGCTAGGCGTCCAGTGGTCCAACGTAGATTTCGGCATGATCGCATAGGGCCGGTTGTACTGTCCCCAGAAGAAGTTGGCCTCCGCCTGTGGCGACCAGTCCCTGTGGCCAAGACCCTGGAAGAAGGCGGACAAAGAGAAATTATTCCATCCTATGAAAGGTGTGATACCAAAGGCATAACGTGGAGATGAATTTCCAATGACCTTTTGGTCGCCGGGATTGACGGTCGTATTCGTGCCATTGTTGATGACCTTATCTCCGTTGAGATCCTTGAACTTGATATCACCTGGCAACGGAATATTGAGCTGAGAGTAATTGACGAACGACGGATTGGCCGAGCTGGCTATATCCTGCTGCGACTGATAAAATCCTTCACTGACGAATCCCCAGATATCCCCCAGCTTTTCTCCCTTATAATGAGAAAGCAGCGTTCCGGTGGGATTGTTGAAACTGGTGATCCGGGATCTGTTGTCAGATACCGTTACACGGATGCCATAACTAATGGGCTTTCTCATCCTGATCTGGTCGTTCCAGTTCACGGATATTTCCCAACCATCCGTTTTCAGATTGGCATTATTACCGGCCGGCACCGCGGCGCCAAATACGCCGGGCTGGGGCTGTCCGGGAGTGATCATACCCGTGGTCTTACGTTCATACCAATCCGCATTGATGGTAAGCCTTCTGCCCAGCAGATCGATATCCGTCCCAAAATCCAGGGTAGTGGATTTTTCCCAGGTCAATCCATTTGGGATCACATTCGGCTGAGAAAGGTAATTCGGCTGAACCCCGTTGACGATAGTGGAATTTACACCTGAAACGATGTTGGGCAGATAGAGATAAGGACTGATCTGGCCGTTGCCCAGCGCACCGTATGATGCCCGTAACTTCCAGTTATCCAACCAGCCTCTGGCGCCCTGCATAAAATTCTCCCTGGAGACTCTCCAGCCGGCGGATGCGGATGGAAAGAAGCCGTACTGCTGTCTTGTCGGGAATTTGGAAGAGCCGTCATAACGACCATCCAGTTCCAATAAATATTTGTCGGAAAAGGAATAATTGGCCCGGTAAAAGAGACCGACCGTGGACCACTGCGATCCCCCTCCGCTGACAATGGTATTGGAGCCGGTAGCCAGGTTGAAATCCTGCAGGTTATCAGTGATAAGCCCCGTCTTACTGACCATCAGTTTTTTAAGCAGGTCAGACTCCAGGTTGCCGCCCACGGTAAATTTCAGGCGATGAGCCCCGAAGCTCTGCTGGTATTCCGCATATAGATTGCCCGCTAAATAGGTTTCGATACTGTCGTTGTAGGACAGCGAATTGTTGCCGGATACGGTGATCACCCCGGGCGAATTGCTGAAAGGCACCGGGAAATTTTGACGGTTGTCGACCGTATTGGTATTCAGGTAGGAGAAATCGCCATTCAGCACGAGTCTGTTCGGAATGACCGTCGCCGTGAAAGCCAGCGTATTCCGGATAAAGACCTGCTTGCTCTTGGAGAAGCTCTTTCCCAGGTACAGGTCGCCTACGGAGACGGCTGCGTTCTGCGTCAGCGTACCATCCGGGTTTTTCATCACCGCCACCGGTTGAGCGGCACTCGATATGATATCCCAGATGTTGCTTCCTGAATTGGCCGTCAGGGGATATTTGTAATCGTAGGTAGAGAAATCGGTGTTGCTGTTAATACTTAACCATTGGTTGACCTTTATGAATCCTTTGAACCGAAGATTATAGCGGTTGAAATTGTCAGAATTGTAACGAAAAAGCCCTCCCTGGTTGAAATATCTTCCGGATAAGGAAAAATTTATCTTTTCACTTCCGCCGGATACGTTCAGAGAGTGCTGGGTCTGCGGAATATAGTCGGCATACAGCAGCTTGAACCAATCCGTATTGCCATAATAATTGTAGTTCCCGGTCTGGGAATTGACAGTCACCTGGGGTAGGCTGGGGTTGTCATTGTGTACCTTCAGCGAGTCCAGGTAAGGCAAAGAGAAAGGCAGAATGGAATTGATGCTCGGCGGCTGCAGCAGGTAATCACGGGAAGCATAATAGGCAGAATCGAAGTATTTTACAAACTCATACCCATTGGTGACGAGGTCGGGTTTCACCGTACGGTCATTAATGGAATAGCTCGCGTCGTAAGTAACCGTAATTTTATTTTTTGTAGGATTCTTTGTCGTGATCAATACTACGCCAAAGGCACCTCTTGAACCGTAAATAGCTGCAGATGCCGCATCTTTCAGCACGGTGACCGTTGCGACGTCACTTGGATTCAGGGTGGTAGGATCTCCCGGCACTCCGTCTACCAGGACCAGCGCCCCTTGTGTCGAACCCGTTCCAATAGACGTAACACCACGTACGTTGTACAGTGCCGTAGCCGTCGGCTTGCCGTCCGTTACCACAATGTTGAGATTGGGGATCGCACCCTCCAGTCCCCTGGTGATGCTGGGCAGAGGCCTGTTGTCGAAATACTCCGTCCCGACCTGGTCCACGGCTCCGGTAAGATTCGCTTTCTTCTCGGTACCATACCCTACCACGACGACATCACTCAACGATTTGTCCTGCTGGTGCAGTTTGACGGAGAGCGTTATCATCTCGCCATTATCGTAGGTATATCCGGTAAGTACCTTTTTCTCATACCCAACTACTGAAAACGTAAAGCTGAAAGGACCTTCCTTTACAAGGGACCCGAAGACGAACATACCCTTATCGTCGGACTGGACAGACCTCGTAAAAGTTTTTTCTTTGTTTTCCACAACCACAGTGACCCCGGAAAGCAGTTCACCCTGTTCGCTCTGCACGATCCCTTTGACGGCAGGCATTTTCTTTTGCGAAAAAGCAGGTCCAGTAGCTAAGAACAGGAGACATAGAAATCCCCATAAGCGTCGGCAAATTAGTTTTTTTGTCATTATTTATTGGTTGATTAAATGTGTATTTACCACCCGGGCATTACCTGATAGATACTGTCTTTTTTGTCAACCCGAAGGTCATTCAGGAGCGTGATTATTTTCAAAGCCTCATCCAGCGATTGATCCTTTTGCACGCTGCCAGTGAACTTCCTTTTGTTCATTTCGACCCGCTCAAAATGTATCGGCGTATGATAGAACTCACCCAACCTGGTCAATACCCTGGTCAGGGGTTCATTTTTAAAAAGTATTTCACTGTCATTGTCTTCGATGCTACCGTAGGCCTTCGAGTTCAACACCCGGCCATTCTTGTAGGACGGGCTTGCCGGATGAGTGGCAACCATTCCACCAAGACTGTTTTTTATATTATTGAAAGTACATTCCTGCCCGGCAAGAAGATAGGCCGTCTGATCAGGATGTTCCAGGTTCCTGACCATCACTTTCCCGCTCAACAACTGGATACAGGACGTAACACTGTCGGCATAGGCCCTGATCCTGAATTCCGTACCCAGGACAGTCGTAGAAAAGCCCCTGGTGAAGACCGTAAAGGGGCGGGACTTTTCCACAGCGATCCGGAAGACAGCTTCACCCGACAACAGGACCGTTCGTTTATTCTTTTGAAAGCCCCGGTGATAAGTGATCCGGCTGGCCGGAGAAAGCTCCACTAAGGAACCATCTTCCAGTGTCACTCTTTGCAATACAGGCTTCTCGTTGATCAGGGTCGTGTCCCTGCCGGCACCGGCAGAAAGAGCGGCAGTTGCTGCCAGCAATCCATCTCTTTTTCCATAGCGTTGCCAGACGATGACAAGACCTAAAAGAATAGCGATCATAGCCGCTGCTGCCTTTAAACCCCTCATCCATCGAACCCGGCCTTCCCGCGAAGATTTTGCCGCATCGATCTTTTCCAGCAGATCGGCTGACCAGCTTTCCGGCAGGTCTTCCGTATGCAGGAATGTTTCCCATTCTTCTTCGTTGAACCAGGCACTCATCCATTCCGGGTTTTCCTGCAGATACCGGTATATTTCAACCGCCTCTTCCGCAGAACAACGATCTTCAAAAAAATTGATGATTCTCTCCTTTGTTATGATCATTCAAGTCGATTCAATAAAGTATACGATGCCGGTATCCGTTTGCACCCACCCTTAACAATCCCTTAATCTTGGAAAAAGAACAGGAGGATCAGGAAGACGGGTATCACCAGGTGCTTTTTCAACTGGTGGAACGCTTTGTTGAGATGGTTCTCTACTGTTTTTTGAGAGATGGAAAGATTGGATGCGATCTCGGGATTGGAGTATCCCTCCAGCTTTTGCTCGATGATCTTTCTGCGTACGGGCGGCAGAAGAGAAAGGCTGCTCCTGATCTTTGTGATGACTGGGGATGCTTCCGTTTCAGGCGACTCGTGCAACCCGTCGGAAAGTTCGATTATATGCGCAGTGGATACGGAGTCTACCCTGTTGCGGGCATTTCTTCGCAGCAGATCGATGGCTACCGTCCGGGCTATCCGAAAAAGCTGAAGGGAAACGGACAGATCCGTTCTCAGTGTCAGCCGGTAGCGCCAAAGCTTTATAAAGGTTTCCTGTATAAGGTCCTTGCTAAGGCTGGTTGACCCGGTCTTTTTCAGGAAATAGAAATACAGCTTCTTGTGATAGCCATAGTATACTTCCTTAAAACTCTCTTCCGAGCCGTTTTGCAAACTAATGATCAGAGCAGTATCCATTTCATCCCGGGATATAATGATTATTCGAAATTAGGCTCTGCATATAAATGACTTTCATTAAATGATTGTTACCTCGTCGTGCACGCCTTACTAATATTAAACTTAGCAAGTGCTCATACACATATATAGTCTGATGCAGATTAAAAAATTGTTACCCTTGAGAAGGTAAATGATAAAAGCTCGACCTTAACGGCATGAAGAATTTATTAGTAGCATCATTACTCCTGGGTTGCTGTTATGCGCAAGCCCAGACTCCCACGATCATACCAGGTAAGGTCGAACAAACCGGCCAGGTCTTATTGCCAAATGGCTGGAAGCTCAGCCCGGCGGGACGTACATTACCCCTTGGCTCAATGAGCGATCTGCCTCTCAATCTGCAGATCAGCAGATCTGGACGCCTGATGGCCGTCACAAATAATGGGCAAAGCACCCAGTCAGTACAGCTGATCGACCCCAAAACGGAGAAGGTCCTCGACGAAAAGGAAGTAAAAAGATCCTGGTACGGCATCGCTTTTAGCCCCGATGAGAAACACTTATATGCCTCGGGAGGCTATGACAACTACGTATTGGATTTCCCCGTCAAGGATAACAAATTAGGGACACCGGATACGATCCGGCTGGGCGCGCCATATCCAAAGGAGCGTACCTGTCCCACCGGGATGGCGACCGACAAGTCGGGGAGACGGCTTTTCGTAGTGACCAAGGGAGACAGCGCCTTGTTCGAGATCAATACACAGACGCGAGCTGTTACAAAAAGAGTGGCGTTGCCGGGCCCGGGATATAGCTGTGTGTTGTCTCCCGATGAAAAGAAGCTGTATATCTCTTTATGGACCTCGGCTTCTGTTGCCGTTTATGATCTCGACGGCGGAGTGATCGCATCAGCGATCGAAACCGGCCGGCACCCCAACGAATTGCTGTTGAATAAAAAGGGGACCAGGCTTTTTGTAGCCAATTCCAATGACAATAGCGTTTCCATTATCGACACGAAGTCGGGAAAGGCGACGGAGACCGTTACAACAACTCTCTATCCGACACGACTGGCTGGTTCCACCACGAACGGGCTGGCCTTGTCTGCCGATGAAAAAAGACTATATATTGCCAATGCCGACAACAACTGTTTGGCAGTATTCGATATTTCTTCCAATGGCAACAGCAAAAGTCTGGGTTTTATCCCCGTAGGCTGGTATCCCACAAATGTAAAGACGTTGAACGATAAGATCATCGTCGCTAACGGGAAGGGGATCAGTTCCTCTGCCAATCCCCTCGGGCCTCAACCTTTTCGAAAGGAAAACGCAGTCGGGGAGCACGTAGGGCCGAAGGCCAATAATCGCGATCAGTACATCGGTGGAATGTTCAAAGGGGTGCTTTGTTTTATCGACAAGCCGAATGAGGCACAATTAAAGACCTATACTCAGCAGGTATATGCGAATACTCCTTTTACCGACAAGAAGCTTCAGCTGGCCGATGGAGAAGATGGAAATCCTGTTCCAAGGAAAGTGGGAGCCCCATCGCCGATCAAACATGTCTTTTATATCATCAAGGAGAACCGGACCTATGACCAGGTATTGGGCGATATGACGGAAGGCAATGGAGATACTTCTTTATGCCTTTTTCCTGAGAAGGTTACTCCCAACCAGCATTTCCTGGCCCGGAATTTTGTACTGCTGGACAACTTCTACGTCGACGCTGAGGTCAGCGAAGACGGGCATAACTGGAGCATGGGCGCCTATGCGACCGACGTGATCGAGAAGACCTGGCCGACCAACTATAGTTCCCGGGGGCCGAGCTACGGGGATTATGCCGGGGGCCCCAACGATGGCTGGATCTGGGACAACGCCAAACGGACGGGCATCAGCTATCGGACCTATGGCGAGGGCGGAGCTTATGGCAGGGCGCTCATCGAATCCCTGAAAGGGCATACGGCTCCATATTCCCCCGGCTTTGATATGAAGATCCAGGACCAGGTTCGCGCCGACTGCTGGATCAGGGATTTCGATTCACTGTTGACGGTAAATGCCGTTCCGGCGTTGAACACGATCCGGGTGTCCGACGACCATACCAGCGGTCTTCAGAAAGGACAGTACTCCCCCATCGCAGCTGTCGCGGATAACGACCTGGCGGTAGGACGGATCATCGAACACCTGTCGCAGAGCCCGCTGTGGAAAGAGTCGGTGGTTTTTGTCCTGGAGGACGATGCCCAGGCGGGACCTGATCATATCGATGCCCACCGGAGTCCTGCCTATGTAGTGGGGCCGTTCGTAAAGAGAAATACGGTTGTCCATAACATGTATTCGACTTCGGGGATCCTGCGCACGATCGAATTGATCCTGGGAATGCCGCCGATGAGCCAGTATGATGCAGCCGCAATGCCGCTGTACGAATGCTTTACCTCCACGCCGGATAACACAGCCTATGCATCGATTCCCGCAAAAGTAGATATCAACGAGCGGAATGTAGCCGATAACGAGAGCTCCCGGCGGTCGGCAAAATTCAACCTGGCGAAGGAAGATGCAGTGCCGGATAAAGAGATGAATGAGGTGATCTGGAAGGCAGTGAAAGGAGAGAGTGCCGCAATGCCTGCGCCGAAACGGAGCGCATTTGTATTATTAGAGAAGAAAAAGGATAATGACTAGGTAGCAGCCAGTTTTAAGATATTGAAAAGCCCGCCAACAAGCGGGCTTTTCATTTTATATCCTTCTTCCCGGTCTGATAAACTACCTGGGCCGCCACTTTCGCCAGCCCCTTTTCCGCAGCCTGCACATCTTTTGCCTTCCTGAACAGGCCAAAGGCCGCAAGCAGCAGCAGGGCCAGAAGAAGATAGGCCCCGCCCAGCAAGGCCGGCGCTGTTATATGGATCGTGCTGGCGATGCTATAGCTGAAAAAGGAAGTGATGATATAAAGCCCGCCGCCGGTAATACCGCTGGCTACCCCTGCATTTTTGGTAAAACGCCCAAGACAGTAAGCAAAGACGTTATTGAAGATAAAACCGGCCAGCAAATGAATGCCAACAACAAATGCCATCATCGTGTAGATGGACGACCATAGCCGGGTTGTTACTATCATCAGTAGTGCAAAAATGATCTGGAGAGAAACCGCCGCACCGATCTTCGAATTCAGCGGCTTTTTGATCAGCGCCTTACTGATAATTCCCCCGATCAAAAGAGATACCCCGGACAACAGGGCACTGTAACCGGAAACGACCGGCGAGAAATTAAAGACGTGTTCGATGATAAATGGACTGGTCATACCAAATACCACCAGCATCGAATAACTTAGGGCGATGATAACCATTCCCAGGGTAAAATCTCCTGCTTTGAGCATAGAAGAATAGACATTGACGATGGACCTGAAATGGAAGAGATGAAAGATCTTTAATGACTCCCCGCTGTAGATCAGCTCCAGGATCATTATCACAAGGGCCATACCGCCAAGAAAATAAAAATTGGACTGCCAGCCAAAAGATGCCTGCAGATATCCACCAACGAACGGAGCGATGATCGGCGCCGATGCCCACACGATAGAAAAGAGACTGATATAATGTTTTAGCTTTTCTCCGGTATAGATATCCATAAAATAGGCCCTTTTGCCCACGACGATGAACGCAACTGCGATGCCATGCAGGATGCGCATAGCATAGATCAGATAGATATTGTGCGTGAGAGCGATGGTAAAGCTTGCCGCTGTAAATACAAAAAGAGCGGCAATTCCCAGCCTGAACCGCCCAAAACTATCCAGCAGACTTCCCACGAACAGCTGACTGATACCGTAGCTTACCATGAACGATACGATGGATAGTTGTACCGCAGCATTGTTTACCCCCAGTTGAACAGCCATTGCAGGCAAGGAAGGAATGTAAATATCCGTTGCAAACCCCGAGAGAGGGATGAGGGCAAAGGCCAGAATAGTGCTGATTCCCTGATGATTTTCCTTAATGATTCTCATTTTCCTTTCTTTTATCGACAAAACGAAATGTTTCGATATATTATATAAATTTTTTATCCTTCGAAACGATTCAAAAATTTCACGTACTCGCTCATCCCTTCCCTGTTGATCTTATATTTGCAATGACGGCCGTCTTTTTCCGAGATAAGCAGATCAGCATCAACCAATTGCTTCAGATGATGGGATACCGTGGACTGGGCAAGCTCAAACATTTCGGTGATGGCTGAACATTGCATCCAGTCCTTTTCCTTTTTGATAGCCTCCATGATCTTTATCCGGTAAGGATCACCCAGGGCTTTGGATGCTCGCTCGATCCTTTTGATATCTATCTTTGAATTCATCGATGCAAATATATCGATAATTTTCGAATTGCACATCCTGCCTGTCGCAAGCGGCCTTCGGAATTATTTGTTAACTTTTCAATATGCGCCGCCACCACAACATCAATGGCCAACGCAGCCGGCAGTCAACGTCGCAGTCAAGGTGCTTAGCTGTGCGGCATTCAGCCTGCATCACTCCGCCCGGAGACTCTTAACCGGGTTCGCAACAGCCGCTTTGATAGCCTGAAAGCTCACCGTACATAAAGCGATCATAATAGCCGCTACCCCTGGCAGAGCAAACATCCACCAGCTCAGGCCTACCTTGAACGCAAACGCCTGCAGCCATTTGTTCATGGCCCACCAGGATATAGGCGTTGCAATAAGAATGGCCACCGCCACCGGCTGTAGAAAGTCTTTCGAAAGAAGACCTACGATACCGGATATGCTTGCACCCAATATTTTCCGGATGCCGATCTCCTTGCTCCGCTGCTCCGCGCTGAATGCCGCCAGACCGGATAATCCAAGTCCCGAAATGACTATCGCCATCAGCGTGAAAGAGTTGATGATCCGGGATAAGGTAATATCTGTCTCATATTGTTTTTGTACCTGTGCATCCAAAAAATTGTATTCAAAAGGAATACCCGGCACATCTTTCTTCCATATAGCCCCGATCCTGGACAACAGCTGCTGGTAATTAGTTGTATTGGCATGAACAGTCACATTCGGCCACACTCCATAATGCTTATTATTGATCCAGACCAGGAAACCGCCAATTTCATTGTGAAGCGACCAGTAATTAAAGTCCTTCATGACGCCGACGATGTCGAATTGCCTCTTCTGACTATCATGGAGACGTACACCGATGGCGCTGGAAGGTGTCAGCCCAAGTTTTCTGGCAAAGGTTTCATTGACCAGCACTTTCCCGGAGTCTGTGGGAAGGAAATCCCTGCCGCTCACCAGCTTTATTCCGTTCGTCTTTACAAAGTATTCATCCGCTATCATATAGTCGGCATTCCTCGAATCACCCACATCCTTGCCCGGCATTATAAAGCTGTTCGAGAACATATGAGAGTTGCTGATATAGCTGCTCGCATTGCTGACAGCGCTGACTTCCGCCAGCTTACGGAGGTCTTCCATAAAAGGAGTGATCCCATCAAAAGAATCCCCTGAATTAAAAGTAAAAACAAGCCGCTGATCCTTATCGAATCCCAGATCCTTGTTCTTCATATAGCTTAGCTGGCTATGAATGATGATGATCCCGGAAATAAGTACGATCGAGAGCACGAATTGAAATACTACCAGGCCCTTTCTTATACCTGCCGCTGATACCCGGCTGGCAAAATTGCCCTTGATGACTTTTATAGCCTGGAAAGCAGAAAGATAAAAGGCCGGATAACTTCCTGCGACCAACCCTGTTACAGCTACCAGGGCAAACAGCATGAGCCAGACCGGGTAGTCCTTCAGAAAGGATAATCGTATCTCCGACTCTGTGATCTGGTTCAGGTAAGGCAGGCACAGGATCAGCAATGGCAATGCAATGAACACGCCGATCAGGGACAGTACAAAAGACTCCGCCAGGAATTGTTTGATAAGATTATTCCTCCGGGCGCCAATTACCTTTCTTACGCCGACCTCCTTTGCCCGCCGGGCCGCCCTGGCCGTGGAAAGGTTCATGAAGTTGATACAGGCAATGATCTGGATCAATGCCGCAATGAGCATCAGGACCTTCAGGAAAGAAGGGTTGACCGGCTTGCCGATTCCCGGATTGTCAAGCCCCGGCGTGGTATGAATAGTGCTGAGGGATTGAAGATATAGTCGCTCACGTATATTCCACTTCTTCAATTCTTCGCCCGCATATTTTTCCACAAAGGCAGGAAATTTCTTTTCCAGCGAAGCCACACTTGCCCCAGGCCGGAGCCTTACATAAGAAGCGATATAGCCATTGATGGTCCAGGAATCCGTACTTAGCATAAACTCCCCTGTCCGGCCACTTCTCATGGTGATAAAGATATTGGCCTGCAAATGTGATTTCCCCAAACTTTCATCTACGACCCCGGTTACCGTATAATCCTGCTTTCCCCATGTATTGTCGATCGTGATGGTCTTGCCAACAGGGTCCTCGCTGCCAAATAGTTTATCTGCCGTCGGTTGGAGCAACACTACTGTATAGGGATTGTCCAGGG
This sequence comes from Puia sp., assembly GCA_035492595.1. Lineage (GTDB taxonomy): Bacteria > Bacteroidota > Bacteroidia > Chitinophagales > Chitinophagaceae > Puia. The sequence continues at coordinate 8,291 of DATJJA010000239.1, read as the reverse complement.
CCGTCCGGGGATTCCCTTTTACAGCATGATAGGTGAATACGTCAAAAAAAGTGGAGTCGACCAGGAAGGCGTTTTCTTCCCAGATGCTCTTATTCTTATATCGCAGTAAGTGTTTGTCGACGCCCGGAAAAGGCACGACACGGGTAAATTGCTCAACCTCCGGATAATCCCGCTTCACTGCCGGAGCTATCGGAGCAACTGTACTGGCCAGGTTAAACGTCCTGCCCTCCCCTGTCGAAATGTGGTTGATACGATAGATATTCTTTACGCCAAGCTGATGCTTGTCATAGCTATACTGATCCTCTACATACAGAAGGATGTACAGGCAACACAAAGTACCCGCCGCAAGACCAAAGATATTGATGAAACTATAGGTTTTGTTTTTTAGCAGGAACCGGAGCGCGGTCTTAAAATAGCTTCTTAGCATCCCACCTCCCCGAGGATCTCAATGATCCCCTCATTTTTAATGATCAGCATCCCCACCCTTTCGTTGGAAATACCCTCCCTTATCTTATAATTATACCAGGGCACTCCCCCTTCCATCGTGGATTCAAAACAGCTGAAGAAGATATTCTTATTATGTTGCAGGTCCCCTGCGATCTCCACAATATGCGTTGAGATCAGGAACAGGCTGTTCCTAACCTTGGAGAGCGCGTCTATCACCTGCAGCGAAGCATCCGAAGCATCCTTTACATTGGTGCCTCTGAATAACTCGTCGAAGAGAACGACTATCTTTTTCTTTTCTTTAATTTTTAAGGCGACGTCTTTCACCCTTCTTACTTCATTATAAAAATGACTGTAACCCTGGCTGATATTATCCGACAGATTGATGGTAGTGATCAGGCCATTGAAGAGCGTGGTTTCCATAAAGGCGGCAGGAACGGGGAAACCGATATGCGAAAGATAGACCGACAGACCAAACGCCTTGAGAAAGGTTGATTTACCCGACATATTAGCCCCACTGATAAAACAGAGGTTGCTTTCATTATCGATATGATAATCATTGCTTACCGGGCTGGCAAGTAAGGGATGAAAAAGTCCCCGGATAGTGATGGACGAATCCGGCTTTGTTGTATAGTTGGGGAAAGAAAGCGAATATTTCTGAGCCGTAGCCGCCACCGACTGGTATACGTCGAACTCATAGATAATGTCGAGTATCCGCCGCAGCTGTTCGCGCCCCCGGCGCCTGAAATAGTGATCGCATTTTGACATATCCATGACCGATAGATCGGTATTGGAGGAAGATAGTATATCTCTGACCTTTTCATCGGAGATCATGTCGGCGACACTGAGCGACATGGCTGCCAGATGATAGGGACATCCTTTTGCCCTCAGCTGATCGGCAAGCCGGAAGAAATGACGTAAGGTGCTGACCGTTGTACGGATCCCAATGGTAACAAGGTAATGATCGTTCGTTTGCTTGAATTTATTCCGGAGATTGTACAAGAGGGCATCCAGCCAGGTTTCCGGATATAAAGGTATGCTCGCAGAAAGATAGTGTTCGATGGTATCCATCTGTTGCCGGCCGATGTTTACGTCGATCCCATTGTCATAAAAGAACCGGATGGCATCCCGGCGGAGCTCCAGTAATTCAATGTCGTTCGAGGGCGACTTGAACAGCATTTCCAGCCGGTCTCCCCCGCCAACGGTCTTTACATTGTTGAATAGCGAATAGACCAGCCCCTTCCGGCCCTGCTCGAACAGGTCAAGGTCCTTCCAGGTCTGTTTGTCGATCTCGAAAGCTACCCTTGACCGCGCCGGCGGATTGGTGCCGAAGCCCGGCAGGGCTCCCGATGCAAGTTTCGGCAGAACGCTGGCGCTGAACGTTCCGCGAGGCACATAGCTAAATTGTTCCAATTCTTCCGGTTTTGTGATAGGAATCGTTTTACCCTGGTCGATGAGCAAAAGCTTGTCGCTGATGCCAATGATCTTTTTATATACATGATCAGTTACAATAAACCCCTTTTCCGGGCGATATTCATTGATCAGGTCAGTGACCTTATCCTGGTACAGCGGCTCGATCCCCGAAAATGGTTCATCCAGTAAAATGAATTTGACCTTCAGGTTCACCAGCAGCAATATTTCGAGGTAGCGCTGCTCCCCGCCCGATAATTCTTTTATGCGTTTGCGGAGATGAGGCCTGATCCGTTCATCGGCCAGTACTTTTTTTCTTCGCTCCTCATCTACAAAGAGTCTCACGATCTTTCCTATCGGGAGGTTTTTTGGAAGAAAGCCCTGTTGGGGCAGGTAAGCGATCCACTTTCCCCGAAGATATGGGGTGTGGATAACGTTGCCGTCTATGCGGACGCTACGGTCTTCCGTGGGCAAGGTCCCAAAGATTAGTTTCAACAACGTCGACTTGCCGGCGCCATTTCTTCCCAATACCCCTACAACCTCGCCACTCTGGCATCTCAGGTATACATCAGACAATATTTTCCGCCCCCCTATCGTGGCGATGATGCTGTCCGCTTCCAGTACATGAGTGTTCATCGGATAATGCTTTTGACGATTATGATCAAAGAAGCCAATAGTCCGTTCAATAACCAGGAATAAGCGGTAAGGCCTATCCAGGAAAAACCCTTATTATAGTAAAAATAATACTCATGCTTACGTAACCTCCAGTATAGATATGACGCAAGCACATACCCACCAGTTACAAGAGCCGCAATAAAAGACGTAAACAAATTCAAACCTGTTGCATGGCCGACCAATGCGATCAGAAAAGAAATGGGAAGATTATAGCGCAGAAGGTCTTCAAAGTAGTTGAAAAGGACATAAAATTTTCCGTTAGTCATGGGATTATAGGTTATGCCCAAACTAGGAAAATTTGTTTAGCTTACTAATTATCAGATAGTTAAATAAAACCTAAAGGGCGTTCTGCCCGTCCCGGCCCTATCCTACTATCGTCCGAAAAGTGAGATTGACCCTTGGTTGCCTCACCTTTTTCGTCTTCGGCAGAGCATGCAACCAGTGTTCCTGGCAGGTCCCCCGCATCACCAGCAAACTGCCGGACTCCAGCAAAGTCTCCACCAGCTGCCCCGTCCCTTTGTGTTTGAATTGGAACTTCCGCTCCGCCCCAAAGCTGAAGGATGCAATGGCGCCCTCTTTTTCCAGCTCTTTCTCATCATCGCTGTGCCAGGATACGCCCTCGTCTCCATCATGATAAAGATTCAGCAGGCATGAGTTGTAAGATGCACCCGATACGTCCTCCGCTTTCTGCTTCAGAGCCCGCAGGTCATCGGTCCAGACCAGGGCCTCTTTTGTCATCTTCGAATAGGTGTAAGAGTAAGTATCGTCGCCATACCAGGCAACCTTGCGTTTCGTTTGGATGCGTTTTCCAAACATAATGATCTCATCGTTCCGCCATTCGATCATGGTCAGCAGACGATCGAAATAATGCTGCGCTTCTTTCAGCGTGAACACTTTGCCATAGTAGTCGGCCACGCCATCGTATGGCAGAAGATTGAAGACCGTCTCGGAATTGAAGAGATCCATGCGTAAGCGCGAAGATACTACTCCGTCCTGAGACTCTTCACCGGCGGAACAATCGCCGCCTTTATCGATTCATAAGAGATGGTAATCCCCGCAATCAGGAACGACGCCGCAACCGAAAGAACCAACGTTCCCCAGCCTATTCCGATCCGATAGGCAAAACTCTCCAGCCACCGGTGCATGACCACCCAGGCAATAGGCCCTGCGATCAGGAAAGCGATGAAGATCAGCGCAACAAAATCCCGGGAGAACAGATACAGGATACTCCCCAGCGAAGCGCCCAGCACCTTGCGGATGCCCACTTCCCGCGCCCGCTGTACAGCCGAGTACGCCACCAGCCCATAGAGCCCCAGACAGCCAATGAGAATGGCAATAAAAGAGAAGAAACGGAAAGCAGTATAGACCTTCTGCTCCTGCCGGTAGAACCCTGCAATATGCTCGTCTATAAATTCATATTGGAACAGGTCCCCGGGATACAGTGCCATCCAGGATTTTTCAATACTGGCCAGCGTCTGCCCGACAGCCTGCGGCCGGATACGTACACTCGCCATCCCAATACCCCGATCACGATAGAACAGGATACAGGGACGTCTTTTTTTATGTTTGGATTCACTTTGAAAGTCCTGTATCACGCCCAGAATAGTGACGGGAGATTTGCCGATGAGAAAACGCTGGCCGATGGCCGCCTGCGGTGAAGGAAAACCCAGCTTGTAGATCAGCGTTTCGTTGACCGCCACCTGCATCACCGTGTCTCCGCGTGGCCGTGGCGAGATCGTGTCTCCCGCCAGCATCTTCAGCCCAAACATCCGGGTAAAATTCTCATCGATGGCCTTTAGCTCCGTTACATCGTCTTTTATTATTCCGCGCGAAGGACAGCTGAATGGAGCGAAATTCGAATTATATGAAGGCGCCCCGTTTGAAAAGCTGATCGCCGTAATATTTGGATTAGCCAGCAGCTGTGGCTTCAGAAGAGCCCGCCTTGCGCTGTCCGGCACGGGGAAAGTAATGACCGATTCTTTGTTAAAACCCAGATCCCGGTTTTGAAAAAAGTCCATCTGCCGGGCCACCACCACTGTCCCTATAATGAGCAGCTGAGAGATGCCAAACTGCAAAACGACCAGGCTTTTTCGCAGCGTAAATCCCCGCCAGGAGACAGTACGCGTGCCTTTCAACGAAACAGCCGGCCGAAATGCCGATTGAACAAAGGCAGGGTATAATCCAGCCAGCAGTATGATCAATATCGTCATCCCGGCCAGAACGCTCAACACCATTGGCTCCCCCAGTTCCGCAACGCGGACCCGGATGTCCAGCCAGGTACGCAGACTGGGAAGCAGGAGAACTGTGGCCTGCAGCCCCAGCAATACAGCCAGTACGACCAGCATAGTCGTTTCGCCCAGGAACTGGCCGATCAGCTGAGACCGGCTGGCACCCAGTACTTTTCGCACACCAACCTCTTTTGCCCGGGTGAGAGCCAGCCCGGTAGAGAGATTGATGAAATTGATACAGGCTGTAATGATAATAAACAGCGCGATCCCGGCAAGCGCCCAATAGGTCTCGCGCGAAGTCGTAGGGCTCATCGTAATACTGAGATAACGCTGATCGAAATGTACATCCAGCAGGGGCTGTATGACCAATGTCGCTTCCTTCGCAATATCTTTACCCCAGTTCTTTTCAATAAACCCCTGGATCCGGGACTCTACTTTTTGAATGGGATAGTTTTCCGGGGTGACGATAAACGTAAAGTTACCGCTTGGAATAGAATAGAAGTTGCTCATTTGCGCAAGATCCTTCCGTATCGTCTCCAGCGAGACCAGGAAAAGAGTAGGCACGCTGGTATTGCCAGGCAGGTCTTTTGTGATACCGGTGACCTTACAGGTATATTGTTTGTCGATCTCTATCGTCTGTCCCATGGCATCCTTTGACCCGAAATATTTGAGGGCCATGCTCTCGGTCAGCACCACGGAATTTGGTGCGGAAAGGGCCGTACGGGCATTTCCGGCAATGAATTGATAGTCGAAGACCTCCGGGATATTAGCATCGGCAAAGGCATATCCTTTCTCGTCGTACTGATCGTTGCCGACCTTGACCAGACCCTGGTCGATATAGAACAGTTCGGCCACCTGCTCCAACTCCGGGAAATCATTGCGCATCGCCGGTGCGACAACAGGACTAACGCGGGGGTTGAAGTCCAGCGCATGCAGGTTGACACGATAGGTCCTATGCGCCTTTCGATTGAAACCGTCATAGTTCAGCTCATACCGTACTACAAGAAAGATGACCAGGCAGGTCGCGATGCCAAGCGCAAGTCCCAGCACATTGATCACAGTATACCCGGGACGCTGGCGAATGTTCCGGATACCTGTAAGGAAGTATTTTTTCATAAATAAGATTTCTTTTTACTGTTCGATCTCTCCTTACTACTCCGACCGGAGGTTCTCTACAGGATTGGCCAGTGCCGCCCTGATCGTCTGAAAGCTGATAGTCGCCATGGCAATAACCAGGGTCACGAGCCCGGCGACCGGGAAGATCCACCACCCGATGGAAATATGATAGGTAAAATTTTCCAGCCATTTGCTCAGCGCATACCAGGCAATAGGTGTCGCCAGCACAAAACCTAAAATGACAAGCTTCACAAAATCCCTTGACAGCAGACCCGCAATTTGCGACAGGGAAGCCCCCAGCACCTTGCGGACACCAATTTCTTTACGTCTTTGTTCCATGACAAGCGACACTATCGCAAACAAACCAAGACAGGACAATAGTATGGCAATGACAGCCGCCGAGCAGAAGATGGAAGAGAGCCTCTGCTCCCGATCATACCACCGGCGGGTGTTCTCCGTAAGATAAGAAGGCTTTATCTCGTTGTCCGGCTCTATCGCCTTATACGTTGCGCTCACCAGGTTCATCGCGGCTAAAGGATTGTCGGTCCGCACCTTTACCAATATATAATCAAGTGGTTGCCCCTTTCTGATCCGCAGCGATAGCGGATTCTGCCCTACCCGCATGGAGGAGAAACGGATATCCGGTATTACCCCGATAATATTCCATTTGGGTTTTGCACTATCCGAATAAAAGGATAACCCCAATACATCCTTTATACCAAACTGCCGGGCCATACTCTCGGTTACGACCACCGTATTTGTCAATGCCGAAGTATCTGAAGGGTAAGCCGGGCTAAAATCCCTGCCGGCCACCGGTTTGATGCCCATCGTCTTTAAAAAGTCGTAATCCACCGTCAGGACATCCGTCATAATGGATTTGCCCTGCCAGTCAAATCCAATGGAATGTTGACTCTGGCTGCCGTCCTCCCCAATGCCGACATTGACCGAGGTGCCGGACATGCTTATCACCTGCGGCTGGGATTGCAGCTTTGCTCTCATCTCGGTTAAATACCGGGGGGTGTTCTCAGCTCTTCTCACCGGGATGCTGATGATCGACTCCTGCTCAAAACCAAGGGAAGCGGTCCGCAGATGTTCGAACTGGCCATAGATAACCAACGTACCGCAGATAAGCAGGCTGGCCATGACGAATTGGAAGGTAATAAGGCCGTTGCGCAACCAGGATGCCCGGTTGACCGACACCTTGCCTTTTAAGATCTCTATCACCTGGAAACGGGAGACCAGCCAGGCCGGATATCCGCCGGCAAGAAAGGAAACCAGCAGGACACCCGTCAGCGTTATGATCAACACCGATGGCTGCAGCAGGGCATTCAGCTCCAGCTTCTCCGTAAACAGGGTGTTGAAGGATTTCAGCACGGCCATTGCTATCAGCACTGCCAGTATGATAGCGATCAGGCAAAGCAACAGGCTCTCTGTCCACAGCTGTAAAAAGATCTGTTTCTTACCAGCGCCGATAGTCTTGCGGATCCCGACCTCCCGGGCACGGGTAAAGGCCCGCGCCACATTGAGGTTGATAAAATTAAAACAGGCAATGGCCATTACGACTATGGCAATAATGACCAATATATATAAATAGGATTTGCTGATGGTATTTCCCGTTCCGAGTTCGGTGTCAAAATGCAGAGCTTCGAAGGGCAGGAATTTATAAGCCAGAAAATCTCCGTTGGCATCATGACGATACCCTTCACTCTTCAGCTTCTCATCATTGACAAGATGATGTCTCTTAACCAGCTGCCGCATGCTTTTTTCCAGTTGTTGTTGAGTCACCCCGGGAGCAGCCTGCACAAAGACCGGATGATGCTGGGCATCCCAGACATTCTTTAGCTCGGGGTAATTGCTATTGAGCTCGATACGCGCCAGTATGCTGTAACGGATAGACGAATTGGAAGGGATGTCCGCAATGACCGCCGAGACCATGAGGTCCTTCCACTCCCCCGTGATCTTCACTCCCACTATTTTGCCCACCGGAAATTCTTTGCCAAAGAGCGCTGTAGCCATCGATTCACTGATCACCACCTTTCCGGGGTCTCCGAGCGGCGCCACTTTGTCCCCGGACAGGATAGGGAATGAGAACATGCTAAAGAAGTCATTGTCGACAAGACTGATGCTCTTATCTATTTCTTTGCTCCGGTACCGTATACCCGCCCCCCCGTTCATGATGGAAGATACTTTCGCCACCCCCGGTACTTCGGCTTTTATAGCCGGCCCCATCGGATAGCTCATATCATCCCCTTTTTGATCCCCGGTCGGATCGTAGGTTATCCCATATACCTTGTAGAGATGATCCTTGTTTTGCTGAAAATCGTCATACGAGAATTCCAGGTAGACTGTCAGGAAAAGCAGGATGCAACAGGCAAAGGCCACTGTCAGGCCAAGGATGTTGACGGTTGCATTGAGCTT
>DATJJA010000238.1:0-10152 GCA_035492595.1 Puia sp. | reverse complement strand
ACAAAAGCGGCTTTGACAGCATTCATACGGCAGATTCCCGTGGACGCTATTCAGTTCAGGATGCATGGAGAGTCCGGCCTGAAAAAGGAAGAGGAGGAGTCGTTCTGGGCAGATGTATTCAAGATGATCCGGCAGGTAAAGCCAGAGCTGCAGATCGATATGCGGGCCAAAGAACTCCCTCCCACCGTCATACGAAGCGCGATCAGCTCGGGTGTCCGGTTCAGGATCGCCACCAAATTCTGGATGGAACAATTTGGGCTGCCATACCATCCAACACGCATCAACCCTGATAAAAGCTATATCCGGCACAGTTACGGCGACCTGCTTCGGTATCCGAAAGAGTACGATATGAACTGGCGATTGTGGAATGGCGGCACTAATCGCGTGCTGTTGTGGGGTGACCCTGAGTATGTCCGCCGATTTATGAAAAGTGTCCACCTGTATGATGGAGATGGATTCGAGATCAACGAGCCGCTGGCCACCAAAATGGAGGCCCAGCCTCACGACGCAGCGCCTTTTCAGCTGCTGCAGCCACAACATCGCTATTATGAGTACGAGTTCGAACGGTATTGGCATCTTTTCCAGGTCTTTGGGCGCATCGGCTATAATCCCAATACGCCTTCCGAAACCTGGGACAAGGATTTCGAAGCCCGTTTTGGAAAAACGACGGGACCACTCGTAGAGCGAGCCTTACATCGGGCCAGTGGTATATTACCCCGTATCATCGCCTCCTGTTACCCTTATAGCTATTTCCCTATGACGCGAGGCTGGGCTGAAAAACAACGCCTGGGCGATCTCCCAACCTATGCGAAGGCTGAAGGCAGCGATCTGTGCCAGTTTGCCAATTTTGATGACGAAGCCGGTATTTTGCTGACGGGAGAGGAGACTGCGAGGATCAGGCCCTCTGAAAACAGTCAATGGTTTGAGCAGGCTGCCAGGGATATACAAACATTGATCAACCAGGCAAAGGCTACAGGGGATGTGCAAAACAAGGAACTGGGCTCTACACTTGCTGATCTGGGTATTTTATCCAATCTGGCGCTGTATCATGCCCGCCGGGCCCCAGCAGCGGTCTACTATTGTCTGTACCAACGTACCCACGATGTAGCTGCGTTGGATTCAGCCATCACACATGAACGCAGCGCCATCGATGCCTGGCGCCAGATCGTGGCGTCAGCTGCGGATTACTATAATGACAACCTGCAGATGGGGGTGTCCGTTGCTGATCTTTGCGGACACTGGAAGGATGAGCTGGGCAAGTTAGAGGATGGCTTGCAAAAACTGGAGCAGCAACGTCAGCATGCCGATCCCGGGGCAATGACGGTTAAAGCACCTGTGTATAAAGTCTCTCCTGCCCAGCCTTTTGATGCATTGTTCAGGGTGGAACCGCTGACAGCCGACGAAGCAAAGGTCAATCAGCCTGTCAACATTCGGATCAGGGTCTCCGCGCCGCAAGGCATTAAGTGGATACGCTTGTATTACCGTGCCGTCAACCAGCAACTGGAATTTAAAAACCTGCCGATGGAGCCGGATGCCACACCGGGACAATATAGGGCTGTGATACCTGTTGCCGACATCGATACGACCTATGATCTGATGTATTATATTGAATTGATGGATAAAGGCGGTCATGGGAGGATCTTTCCTGACCTGGATAAAGAGACGCCTTATAAAATAATAAAGTTTATGCGCCGTTAGGGGCGAGCGCTTACTGCCTGAAAAGATCAATCCCCGGCAAGTTTAACGATACGTGATCCCCAGACTATCCAACTCTTGCAAACTTACGGTCGGCAAAAAAGAATTTTCCTCCAGCTTCCGCTTCACCAATCCGGCCACTCGCCTGGCATCCATTTCCGTCGCAAAGGCTTGCAGGCATTGAACCACCGGGATATGCGGCTGATCGATCATCTTCCGTCCATGGCGGTACACCGCATACCCATATCCTGAGCCCTGCGTTGCATACACCCGGACTTCGTAAACGGAATCGGCCGCAAGCGTCCGGACTTCCCGGGCTGGTCTGTCAGTACCCCGGCAGCTGCAAAGCAGGACAAGGATTGCTGCAACGGGGATTGGGGAAACATATTTAAGCACTATTGCATGATTTAAGGTGATAAGATCAGAATAAGTAGAGGCCCAGATACCAGAAGTCGTTCAGGTTGCCGTTGTAGTTCCAACCTGTGCCAATATAAGGAGTGTTGTTGATCGCAAAGCCTGCAGCCCCTGCCCTGGCCGCTCCTGCAAGGCTCGGTCGCTGCTGCCATTGATTGGTGGATAACTGGTAGTACCAGTAGTCGTTCAATAAGACGTTCGGGCCCGGATAGGCGTAGTGCAGCCCACATGCTATGCCGCCCCCTGTCGATCCGTAGCTGAATCCCACCGCCTGTTCTCTGGTGCTGCCCGGCAGGCTGGCCGCCTGACCCCAGGTGTCAGAGGCCGGAAAATAGACCCAAACATCGTTGAAATCTGTTGGGCCAGTGCCGTATCCACAACATACGAAGCCGCCGTATCCGTCGATCGTAAAGCTGCTGGAAAACATCCGGCCGCTTCCGGGAAGATCCGCTTTCCGCGTCCAGTGGTCCGTGGGTGGATCGTATTGGTACCAATCCTTCACAAACTCACCCGAATTATTGCCTGTTCCCACATAGCCTTCAGTTCCAATATTGAGTCCAACCGCTCCGTCTCTGGCGCCACCCGGGAACGCCGATCGCTGAGACCAGGTATTGGAAGCCTGATCGTACTCGAATAAATAATTGACATTCGTATCGTAATAGGACGGCGAGTCTGGCGGCACCACATGATACCCTGTACACACATATCCTTTTGTGCCGACCACAAAACTCGCAGCGCGTTCAAGGCCGAGAGGCAGGTTTGCCTTTTGAGTCCATGCGTTGGTGGTCGGGTCATATTCCCAGAAGTCCGCCAGCGAACGGGGGGATTGTACAGGAGGTCCGCCACTGCCTCCTCCCACATAGCCTTTCGAGCCGATGGAAAATCCAAACGCCGCATTCCTGCCGATGCGGGTTAGGCTGGAGGTCGAAAACCATTTCTGCCCGATAGATATCGGAGTTGTTGATCGGGTATTTGCTATTTGCTCATCAAGCTGACCAGGACGGGGAGCAGGAGTATTTATCATTTTTTCGCATCCGGCAATAGCAATGCCGGCAACCAGAATAAACGGTATCCAGTTCATTTAATTGATTTATGGGTGATGGGGATTTCGGTCGCAAGATACAACCGCTTCCGCCGCCACCAATACCACAATCGTGTGATTCTTGCGAATCCAGCTCATTGAAGCAGTTCGCCGTTATTTCATCTGTTAATTAATCGTTGCCTGCACAATCTTTTCAATGTCAAACTTTCGCATTTGCATAAAGGCCTGTGCTGCTTTACCGGCCTTATCAGGATCGGTCATTAATTTGCCTAGAATAGTAGGTATCACCTGCCAGGAAACCCCAAATTTATCTTTTAACCAGCCGCATCTGCTTTCTTCACCACTTTCCGTTAGCTTTTCCCAGTAGTAATCTATTTCGTCCTGGGTGTTGCAATGGATCGTTAGAGAAACGCCTTCGTTAAAAGCAAATTTGTGAGCATGTGCACTTTCCATCAGCATAAGCTTCTGTCCATTCAGGGATATTACGGCATGCTTTACATTTCCCTCTTTATCGGGTTGTTCGTTTTGTGAATAGCGGAGTATCGCATCTGTTCCTGAATTTTTAAATATGGAGGTATAGTGCTGGATGGCCTCTTCCGCACGGCCATATTGTTCGCCTACGAACATCAAAAAAGGCGTGATCTTTTGACCCACTGCATCCACTGTTCCCAGGGTAACCTGCCATGAAATGCCAAACCGGTCGCTGACCCAGCCGTATTTTTCACTCCAGGGATACTTATCCAAAGGCATCAGTATAAAGCCCCCATCGGATAATCCTTTCCAGATATTTGTCACTTCTTCTTCTGTTTCGCCGATGTAATACAATGATATGGATGGATTGGGTCTGTACATCGGACCGCCATCGAGCAACGTAATATGCTGGCCGGCTATCTCTATTTCGGTTACGATAGGTGACTGCATCACTATTTTTGCGCCGGGAATTAATTTGCAGTATAAAGCAGCGGCTTCTTTTGCCTGGTTATCGAACCATAAGCAAGGCGTGATCAATTCTTTCATACATTATAAATTTCGTGTAAAGATGGACCAGCCACAAAACATGGCCTTGTACAAAACCGACATTATTTTTTCTTCAGCCCAAATTGCAGGTAATCATGGGGTGTGGTTTCTGTAAATTCCTTAAAAGATCGGATATAATGGCTCTGATCAAAATAGCCGTTGGCATAGGCCACGTCGGTCAATTTATCAAACTGCCCGGACTTTAACTGGTAAAAAGCCAACTGAAACTGGCAGATCCGCCGGTATTCGCTGGCTGTTATACCTACATATTTTTTAAAGATCCGCTGGAATGTTCTTTCTGTGAGGTTGAGTTCCTGCAGCATTTGAGCCAGCACATCAGCTTCAGGGTTCTCCAGTATTTTGTCGGTAGCATATCCGATGATAGCACATTCCCGTTGGTTGGCCGTCACCTGGGAAAGAACAAACTGGTGCAGCACCTCCATTTTTTCGGCTGTTGATCGAGCATAGGTCAATTGAATGGTCAATGCCATTGCCTTTTGTGGATTCCAACGATTCAGCTCAACGGCTTCATTTTTGAGCTGTTGAGCAGGCAGCTTAAAAACAGGGCCTATGGCAAATGGTTTGAAGAAAAAAGCGATCAGGGTGGCATTCCCCCATTCTGCCCATCTTTCTGTCGGAACGGCCTTTCCGAACAGCGTCAGGTGATTTTCCTTGTTTTGGCAGGTACAAAGTAAAGCCGGCATTCCGTTGGTAAATATAGGCAGATCTTCAGGCTCAGGGGGATCGGTACTATCCAGAATCAGGATAGTTTGAATAGAGGCTTTCAATGCCGGGTCTATTTTGTTATACCATCGTTGCATATAGAAATATACAAATACTCTTGATAATATTAAGAAACTACTTTCCCGAAAGTGAAAACGCCCGGTTTTAGGGCGTTCAGCGATTAAACCTCTCGGTCTTCAGAAGCTGTCATGGCATAGAAGCGGATGGCAGTGCAGGGTGTGAAGCAGGTGCCTGAGCAGATGGTGAACCAGGTGGCTGCACAGGCATGTATTTCATCCAATCGACCTCCAGCTCGTACGGATGCAGCGGCTTCTCGAGCGCAAGCGGATTTGTCTCCACCGCCCAGTTGCTGGTGTGCCAAAAATTCATCCGGTATTTTGATCTATTTGTTGGGATGCCCAGTTTCGATCCAGTGTAGTCCCACAGGATGATCTTTTCACCGGTTTTGGGGCGAATGATCCACCAGCAAAGACGGTCGGGGTACCAGTCGAATCCATAAGTATAAAATCCGGCCGAGGCATCAAAGCCGGGGATTGAGGTCACGGTCTCCGGCCTGTTCTGTGCTCCGGTGAGGGGGGTCGGGATCCCGTCATAACCCGTTTTAGAGATCGTGTAATAGATCTTACCGTTTGCCAGATCTATGGTCCTTCCGATACGTTGAAGTTTGCCTTTGAGACCTGTCCAGGTTCCGATATAGATAATGTGGGGATCAGCGACGAGCCACTCCATATCGATCTCGCTGAGTCCTTCGATACTATCCATATTATAGGTGAAATAACCCACCACTGCGCCGGTATTCGGCTGCACCCTGGTGACGTCGGGTACTTTGATCCGGGCGGAGTAAGTGCCAAAACCGGTGTATTCGTTGGAGATGATCTCCGGGCCGCGGCCGGCTCCTGCGCTATCCTCCGGATCGATCCGGAAGCTCAGGACTTTTGCGCGTCGATCGAGGTTGGAGGGAATCCCAACTTTCCATTTAAATTCCTTCTTGTTCCCGGTAGAACCATATTTGAAATTTCGTAACACGGAATCGTTGAAATCCTCGGTGAAGGAAGGCGCCATTTTTATTTGCGCACCTGCTGTGATGCAGGCAAACAGGAAGATAATGGTGAAGGTGCCAGGCTTGATTTTCATACGAAGTCTAAGTTAAATGACTTTTGACAGATTTGTTCAGTAATGTACTGTCCAATCTGCTGTGTCGGGTGAAGGCGTTCGAACCGTACTTCCATGATCCTGGCCATCAGCGATGCAAAAACCTGGCCTAAGCCTGCCGCGATGTCCGTGCCGGATTAGGAAAGATTACCGTATATTGATCCACGAACAAGTTCGAAATATGAAAAAGATCCTTCTATTTTGGTTTACGGGTATATCCCTGACGTTATTCTCTTCCTTTGCCTTTGGTCAAAACACGGATAAGCTTCCCCGGCTACTGATCCGGTTGGACGACATCGGCATGAATCACTCCGTGAACATGGCCCTTCAAAAGATGGCGGAAACGGGTTATCCCATTTCCGCATCGGTACAATTCGCCTGCCCGTGGTATCAGGAAGCTGTCGCCATCCTGCGAAGGAACCCCCAAATAACAGTGGGTGTTCATCTGACCCTGACCTCCGAGTGGAGATATTACCGCTGGGGGCCGGTCCTTGGTCAGACGGCAGTGCCGAGCCTGGTCGATACGACAGGGTACTTCTACCAGACTGACGAGGCGTTTGACAAAAGCGGTTACAAACTGAATGAAGTAGAAAAGGAATTGTCTGCTCAAATTGAACGGGCCCTACACACAGGTCTGAAGATCACTTACATCGACCCGCATATGGGTATCGCGCTCTCAACCCCGCAGTTGCGGGCGCTAACGGAAAAGCTGGCCCGCAAATATAAGCTGGCCATTTCCCCACTGAGCAGTGTATCCTATTTTGGTGAGACCTATAAAGAAATGTGGGGCGAGCCGATCGCTACCAAGAAGTCGGCCTTCCTGGCTTATGTGTCTGACAAGCTAAGTGTCGACCGTCCCAACCTGATGGTCATCCATACCGCGACGCCAGGTCCCGAAATGGATTCGCTTTTTGACATGAACAGCAGTATGATGCATGACGCAGCCGGTCATCCGCTGGTCGGCCAACACCGGCAGACCGAGTTGAACATGCTGCTTTCGCCCGAATTCAAGGAAATGATCGATAAGAAATTTCACCTGGAGAACTATCAACAGATGCTTTCCACAAAAGATATCAGCGTGCTAAAAGCGGTTGATGGCAAGTAGGTTTATTTTTACCAATTGCATTTGTTCCGGTAAGAAATTATCTTTGACCGCCGCAGATGGCGGACGATTGGTCAAAAGCTACAAGAAACAGCCTACCGTAGCCAGCTTGCAGGCGCAATAGTTTTCCCGGCAGTACCCATCATAAACCCTTCGAACCACACCGACGAATATGTACATGCGCCGGCAGATAGTATCAGCTTTAATATAACATCGTACGCAAAAGGGCATATAAGCGGCGATTTTTCAGGAAGACTTACACCGATGGTCACTGCTGGATATCCAACAAACACTTATGGTGTTCCGGGATCGGTCTTAATTACCAAAGGGGTTTTTATAGACATCCCCGTATTTTACTGAGTGGCAATATCAATCACACCATGGTATTTTGCGTTATTATATTTCCTATTGGGCTGATGATGGCTGGCCTGGTAGCTTAAGTTGCCTCCAATCATTAAAAGGTAGAATGGAAAAAATAAATACACCATTGAATTACAATACTTTATGTTAAAATATTTATGACTTTTCCGCATGTAATGTGCGAGAAAGTCATAATCTAATGCTCCATATTGATAGAAAAATTCTAACTTAGTCGCATTTAACATACGCGAAAGTCATAAAATGGCTATCTATCTGGTAGGTGAAAATATCGACAAGGCACGAAGCTATTATCAGGCGGAAACCGGAAAGTTGATCCAATTGATGAGGGGCATCTATATTGATGCCGCTGATGATGCAGAGACGACCGTTCTGCAATTTGCTGTCAGAATCGCCAAATATCTATATCCCCGCGCCTACCTATCTTCGGCAAGCGCTGTATTGTTAGCTCCGACACCTGACGGCAAATTATTTATCAGTGGCGCCCGGAATCAGCGCACCCGTATCCGCACCCTGGAGATCATTCAGAACGTTGCGCCACCCTTTCCCTCCGTATCAGACGCCATTATCGCTGACAGCCTGGGAGAATTTACCGTTCGGGTTTCCTCCATCCCCCAACGATTCCTCGAGACCTTCCGGCGCCGGAGCGAACACAGCACTGCCATGGATCACTCCCTACGCGTTGCGCTTGCCAAACGCGTCGTAGAAGAATACAATGCCACCGCTACCGCAGCCGACGCGCTTTGGTCTCTTGCCCGCAGGAATAACTGGATCTGGGAGGCAGAACAGGCTGAACGTTTCCTGCAAGAGAGCCCCGGCATGAAACCAATGGAAAACAGTGCACGAATCCGCCTGTTCGTTGCCTGGCACGGTAAGGAGATGGGACAATTGCTGCATGACGGTTTTGAATGGCGGTGGGATACATTAAAAGGTAACCATCTACCCTTGGTACGGCAGACCATTCCCGGTCGGCTGCCCCCCTTTATCAGTTCCTTGTTACCGGAAGGCTGGCTTGAACGCGTCTTACACGACAAAGACGAACGTGCACTGCTCCAATCCGGAAAGCGGTACATGTCTAACATCACGATCGCTGACAACAAAGCCGACATCCGGCAACTTCCCGCTGATATACTCCTAACGAGCCTATCCAGTTATATGAAAGAGGGTCTCTTTACCGGTATTTACCAAGGACCAGGGAAAGGACAGATCACTGAATCGTTCGAAAAAAATCTGGCAAAGATCTATGATCAGTCCACCACACCCCGCTTATCCGGCGTCCAAATCAAGGCGCCGATGTACCTCGACAAAACCGGGAGATTGACGCCCAGTACTGATTTGCCGTTCACGCATATATTAAAACCAGCCGGTACCAGCGGTTTTGAACATCTTCCCCTCATCGAGTGGCAATCGCTTGAGTTAGGGCGTCGTATTGGGCTGACCGCTCCCATTTTCGTGTTGGCACCCATGCCAGATGACATGCTTCCTGCACTACTGGTCGAACGATTTGACATCCGGCGCTCGCCCGATGAGACAACCCTCCTTGCGCTGGAAGATTTCTGCTCGCTCCTGGATCTGCAGGCGGCCGACAAATACAAGGGAACGATGGAGCAGGCAGCGCGCGCGCTACGAGCCATATCGACAGATCCCATCCAGGACCTATTATTGCTTTTACAGCGGGCCTTATTTGCCTGGCTCATCGCCGATGGCGATATGCACCTGAAAAACATGGCGGTGTTGAAAACGGCGCTACCCGATAAACCCATCTTTCTTCATGTTCGCATGTCTCCACTATATGATGCCGTTACCACCATTGTATTTCCCGGCCTGAAAAATGATCGGCTCGCGCTAAAGCTTACCGGAAAGGATAATCGCATGCAACGAAAGGACTATATGACCTTCGCTTCCATCGTCGGCCTGAAAGCATCGGAGGCAGAACATTTGATCGATCAAACACTATCCAACCTTCAGCAAGCGGTGGAAGCTATACAATTGCCCAAAGGGATCGCCTACACATCCGACCAACAAGGCATCTCGCAACAGATGCTGGAAATCTGCCGAAAGAGGATTGTCGAGTTTCAGTAGTGCCGGCTTTGCGACGGGTCACCTGGGACAGGAGTGCAAGGTGAATGGTTTTTTGCGTTCAGCGGTCTCCAGCCGGGGCCCGCCCTATGTTATCTTTTGTGCCCTTTTTCTTTTCGGCGTTCGCTGGGAACCAGGTCGAGCGCAGCGTGATCCCGGGCGCGAACGGCGGGAAAAATAAAGAAAAGGGCTGATGCAGGCTGGCGCGCCAGACCGGATGCTACCATACCTGTTACCTCTTTTTTGACTGTGGGAAAAGGCACTCCCAATTTAACTGCAATGTCACCTGTTCGGGATCCTGGATGATGCTAAGTCCTTTCACATTCTTTGTTTTTTGTACTCTTACTCAAAAAGAACCAATGACCAATCAACAAAATGTTCCGGCCCCTTCCTTTAGGGCAGGGCATTACCAGTTGGATAATAAGCCCTTAGATATCTCCCCCGCCAGGAGGGACTTCTATAAGGTCTGGTTCATTCTGCATCCCGGAGACCTTACCCTGGATATCCAAACCATTGCGCTTCGCAAGCC
>DATJJA010000237.1:0-49422 GCA_035492595.1 Puia sp. | reverse complement strand
ATTCTGCAGTCCTTATACGGGATTACCGCAGGTCATCCGGGGTGACGGGCATTACAATGTTTCGCAGCGTTTCGGATTATATCGCTGGCATATTACCGATCCGGTTCGGTTCGAGAAGAATCTGAAGGTGACGATACAGGACCTGGGGTGGAGAAGCGGAGGGCGTTATCTGCCTTTGCAGGATGATATGGCATCGACCGTCTTTTGGTATCAATCCGAACCGCACCAGGTTTTTCCCGCGTTGCCGAACAAGGATGGATTGGAAGTAAACTGATCGGATCGGTGTGAGTGGTGAGCGCGGACTGAAACGGATCAAGCTTTATAAACACGATTGCACATATGAAATATCGACTCTTTAATCCGTTGACAATACTTACTATAATGGCTATCTCCTGTAACCAGGCTGAGCAAAATAAAGCAACAACCGGGAATGATGCTGCGGCAACGGCCAGCAGTGCTCCCGCGGCGCCGGTGATGGGCAGCTTTAGCTATGACCTTCAATTTCTACGACAGCATGATAGTGTCGTCGTTCTCAAAAATGATTCCGGCCGTGCGCAGGTCATCGTGTCTCCAAAATACCAGGCGAAGGTATTTACGTCTACGGCGGAAGGGGACAGCGGGATGAGCTTTGGCTGGGTGAATTACAAGGCTTTTTCAGGGCCTGTCGATCCGCATATGAATGGGTATGGGGGTGAGAACCGTTTATGGCTGGGGCCGGAAGGAGGGAAGTTCTCACTCTTTTTCAAACCCGGTGCACAGCAGGTATTTGCAAACTGGAAAACGCCGGCTGCGGTTGACACGGAGAGCTGGGATGTGACGGACAAGACCGAAAAGTCCATTTCGATGAAGAAGGCCATGCATCTTGAAAATTATAAAGGAACAAAACTGGATCTATTGGTCGAGCGACGGGTAGGCATATTGGGGGATGGCGATGTTGAAAAGGGCACGGGGATGTCCTTACCTGAAAGGGTGAAGGTGGTGGCGTATACGACGGATAACAGGATCACCAATACGGGGACAACGGAATGGAATGATCGGAGTGGTACTCCCTGTATCTGGATACTGGATATGTTCAGACCGGGTGATGAGACGGTGATCGTTGTCCCTTTTAAAAAGACGGATAGCGCAGGGTTTAAAAGAGTGGTGACCAGTGATTATTTTGGATCGATCCCGGCTGACAGGTTGAAGCATACCGACGAGCGTCTCTTCTTTAAGGCCGATGGAAAAAGCCGGGGCAAGCTGGGCGTTTCGCCGTCGCATGCACCAATGGCATTGGGCAGTTATGACGCGAAGAACAAGGTATTAACCGTCATCATTTACGAAGTTGACGGCGCTGCGAAATATCTCAGTCAGCGGTGGAATACCACCGATCCTCCTTTCAAAGGGGATGCCGTGAATGTCTACAACGACGGACCTTTGGAGAGTGGTACTCAGATGGGACCTTTTTATGAGCTGGAAAGCGTTTCACCTGCCGCTTTCCTGAAGCCCGGTGGCTCGCTTTCGCACCGGCAGGCTGTATATCATTTTACCGGCGACGGGAAAGGGCTGGATATGATCGCCCTTCATCTGCTTGGGGTATCGCTTTCGGAGATCAAAAAAGCATTTTAGAGCAGAAGGTACCACGGCGTTGTTTCGGCGCATATGCCGGCATTTGCAGCTGCTTTACTTTTTTATTACTTCCAATGCTTTGGCCACTGCGGAGTCATAGGTATTACTCACTTCATAATAACCTTCTGTACGCCATATTTGCCTGGCTATCAGTGCTTTGATCCGGTGCTGGAGGATTTGTTTGTCTCTGGCGGGGATCTGTCTGAGGTTAATGGTATCCTTTTGGGCGTAGGAGGTCAGCGCATTCCAGAGATTTTCGTCGTCATGAAAGCCTGCGACAAAGTCTGCCGGTGACTTATAGGCCTGGAAAGCCGGTATATGCTGGATATACCAGGTATAAATAAAACGGCTTAGCGTTCCGTCCACATAAAGAGAGGTAATACTTTTTGCAAGAGTGCTGGTGTCGAATCCGACGAAAATATCCGGTGTGATACCGCCGCCGCCGAAAACGGTCCTTTTTTCGGGGCCCAGTGTTTTGAAGGGGGTACCGGAATGTTGGGTAGAGGTGTCGCCATGGAGCACTTCTCCGTCATGGAAGCGTTTCATAACTTCCTCGTTGTAGTCGTCATGCCCTTTGTTATAGGGTTTTTGAATGCTGCGTCCGGTGGGGGTATAATAACGGGCGATGGTGAGCCGGAGGGCGGCGCCATCGCTCAGCTGGTATTGTTCCTGTACCAGGCCTTTCCCAAAGGTCCGTCTGCCGATGATGGTGGCGCGGTCCCAGTCCTGGAGGGCGCCAGTGAGCACTTCGCTCGCTGAAGCGGTTCCCTCGTCGGTCAGGAGCGCCAGCTTTCCTTTTTCGAACAGACCTTCGCGTTCGGGGTGACAGCGGTATTCGACCTTGGGGGAGCGGGCTCCCACGGTATAAACGATGAGCTTGTCACCGTCGAGGAAGTCGTCGGCGATCTCGATGGATTCGGACAGGATACCACCGCCATTGCCCCGGAGGTCGAGGACGAGCCGCTGGAGGCCTTGTCCCTTTAATTTTATCAGGGCCTGGACGAATTCGGCGTGGGTCGTTTCAGAGAATTTATTGATCCGGATATAACCGATGTCTTTATTGATCATGTAGGCTACGTCCACAGAGGGCAGGGGGATGGTACCCCGGGCAATGGTAAAGGGCCGGGCGGGGCCTGATTCGCCTGCGCGAAGGAGGGAAACGACTACTTTGCTGTTGCCTGGTCCCCGCAGGAGTTTGCGAATGCGGTCATTGGTGATGCCATTGCCGGCTACGAGGGAATCGTCTACTTTTATGAACTTATCGCCTACTTTCAGGCCGGCTTTGTCGCTGGGACCGCCGCTTAGGACGTTCATGACGTTAACCGTATCGTCAAAGATCTGGAATTCAACCCCGATACCTTCGAAATTGCCCTGGAGGTCTTCGTTCATTTCGGTGAGGTCGGCGGGTGGAATGTAGACGGAGTGCGGGTCCAGGTGGGTTAGCATGCCTTCTATGGCGTCCTGGCCGAGGGTATCAGTGGACACAGGGTCTACGTATTTCATGGTTACCAGGTCCATTACTTCCTGCACGGGAGTCTGTTTGCGGGTTTTGAAAAACCCGGCGGGCCGGATATTTTCACGCAAACGGAAGCCAATGATCATACCGACGATCATTACGATAGAGAATAGCAGGGGGAGCCAGACCTGTAATTTTTTCATAAGGCTGCAAATTAAGGAATCATAATTTAAATTGCAGCCAAAACGGGCGGAGCCCGTTTGGCCGAAGGCCCAACATTGGCCCTGCCAGACGCCAAGGGCGTCGGTACAGAACGGCCAGATAGTAAGTAGTTAGGGATTAAAAGTTTAAAAGATCGGAAATGAATATATTAATAGCGGACAGCGGATCGACCAAATGTGAGTGGTGCTTGCTTTATGACGACGGGAAAGGCAACGCAAAGAAAAAGAAAGTGGATACGCAGGGGATCAGTCCCTATTTTCTGGATACAGCGGGTATTAAGGAGGTGCTTAGCCGGGAGCTGCTGCCAGCTTTAAAGTCATTGACGGTCGATGAGGTCTTTTATTACGGCACCGGCTGTATCAATCCGGACAACCGGAAGATCGTGCAGAAGGCGATACGGGGCTCGTTCCCGGGCGCCAGAGTGCATGTGACGCATGATCTGATGGGGGCGGCGCTGTCATTGTGCGGGGATACCAAGGGGGTGGCCTGCATTCTTGGCACGGGGAGCAACTCCTGTTATTTCGACGGGAAAAAAATTGTTAAAAATAGTCCGGGGCTGGGATTTGTACTGGGCGATGAAGGCAGCGGGGCTTATCTGGGTAAAAAAGTGTTACAGTATTATCTTTACAATACATTTGACGAGGAGCTCCGGTATAAATTCGATGTGAAATATACGACGAACAGCAAGGAGATACTCGATGCAGTGTACAAACAGCCGTTGCCCAACCGGTACCTGGCTTCTTTTACGCTGTTCCTGGTGGAGAACAGGGGGCATTATATGGTGGAGAATATCATCGAAGACGGTTTGAATGATTTTTTCTTCAATCATTTGTGTAAGTACCGGGAAAGCTGGAAATTGCCAATTCATTTTGTGGGCGGGGTAGCGTATGGGTTTAAAGATGTGGTAAAGGAATTATGCAGTACGTATGAATTTGAGCTGGGCAGGATATTACAAAAACCGATGGACGGGCTTATTAAATATCACCAAAAATAATTAGCAGCATGGCGTTTGAGAAGTTCACTGAGGAAGAAAGTCCGTATCATGACCTGGAAAAGATGAACACAAGGGAGATCCTGACATATATCAACGAGGAGGATAAGAAGGTTCCCGATGCAGTAGGAGCGGTGATACCTCAGATAGAGAAACTGGTTGTTGCCATTACGGATAAAATGCTTGCGGGCGGGAGACTGTTCTATATCGGCGCCGGCACGAGCGGGAGATTGGGGGTCTTGGATGCCAGTGAGATACCACCCACCTATGGTATGCCTTTTGATCTCATCATCGGAGTTATAGCGGGCGGGGAAACGGCCATTCGCAAGCCGGTGGAAAATGCTGAAGATGATGCGCAGCAGGGGTGGCTTGACCTGGAGCAGTACAATGTATCGGACAAGGACGTCGTGGTAGGAGTAGCTGCCAGTGGTACTACGCCCTATGTCATAGGGGCGCTGGAGGAAAGCCGGAAGCGGGGGATACTTACCGGCTGTATCGTTTGTAATCCCGGCTCGCCGGTAGCGGAGCATGCGGATTTTCCTATCGAGGTCGTCGTAGGGCCTGAGTTCGTAACGGGTAGTACGAGGATGAAAAGCGGAACGGCTCAGAAACTGGTATTGAATATGCTGTCTACGACGGTTATGATCCGTATCGGGAGGGTAGAAGACAACAAAATGGTAAACATGCAACTGACCAATAGCAAATTGATCGACCGGGGCACGAAGATGGTGATGGAAGGAACGGGCCTGACGGACTATGAGCAGGCGAAAGAATTGCTATTGAGGCTGGGAAGCGTGAAAAAAGCGGTGGATTCCGTAAATTGATTATTTATGCACGAGATAGAACCTTTTTATAACTGGCGGCACATTTATACGAGTGAGGAGGACGAGCGATCGCCTTTTTACGGGAGGGTCTATTCGGAATTTGAGTTCACGCAGACGATATATAACTATTATATTCATCCGCAATGGGATGATTTTGGCTCGCGGACCCTTTATCTGAAAGTATTGCTTGCCGACTATGATGAGCATTATGTGGTGATCGAGCTGTTCGGGGAATGGAATGATGCAATAGAGAATGACATCATGTTCCTGAAGCGGGAAGTGACGGATAAGTTCTTTGAGTCCGGCATAACCAAGTTCATATTGATCGCGGAGAATGTACTGAACTTTCACAGCGGGGATAAGGACTATTATGAGGAATGGTTCGAGGAGGTGACGGATGCGGGCGGATGGATAGCCTGTCTGAATATGCCGGAGCAGACGCAGTATGATTTCAGGAAGGCCAAGCTGAACAGGTATATCGAGCTGATCGAGCTGGAGAATTGGCGGACCTATAAGCCGTTCCATCTTTTTACCCTGATCGACCAGAAGATCTCGAACCGGCTGGAATAAAAAATAAATTTGGATTTTCCGGAGAACTACCTAATTTTGGTGGACTGATATGATCAAAGCAAAAGCATACCGTTATTTTTACTTTTATTTTTTCTTCTACTTTACAAGTAGACCGGGATTGCTTTTGTTAACAAGTAAATAAACAAAAAGATTAACATAAAGAAGTCCCGGTCAAAAGCCGGGACTTTTTGTTTTTCAGATCGGCCGTGGCATTCGGGCGGCAAACAAAAAGGTACTATGAACAAAAAGGTCTCTATTCAGGGTTACGAAGGCAGCTTTCACCAGGTGGCGGCGCAGCAATTCTTTGGTAGTGATGTCGAAGTAGTGACATGTGCTACCTTTAGAGAGGTGATCAGGGTGGCTTCGAGTAAAAAGGAAAGTAATGGCGGGGTCATGGCGATAGAGAATTCCATTGCCGGGAGCATTCTGCCGAATTATAACCTGCTTCAGAAGAGCGATCTGAAGGTCGTAGGAGAGATCTATCTGCAGATAGGACAGCATCTTTTGGTCAATCCGGGTGTTAAGCTGGAAGATATCCGGGAAGTGCATTCGCATCATATGGCATTGTTACAGTGTATCGATTACCTGGAGAAACATCCCGGATGGAAGCTGGTCGAGACGGAAGATACGGCCCTTAGCGCCAAACACCTGCATATACATCGAAATAAACATACGGCAGCCATTGCAAGCAAACTGGCTGCCGAACTTTTTGATCTGGAGATCCTGGCGCCGAATATCCATACGATGAAGAACAACTATACGCGTTTCCTTATCCTGCAAAG
The DNA here is from genome assembly GCA_035492595.1 of Puia sp. Classification (GTDB taxonomy): domain Bacteria; phylum Bacteroidota; class Bacteroidia; order Chitinophagales; family Chitinophagaceae; genus Puia. Next base: position 42,969 of record DATJJA010000237.1, on the reverse strand, counting down.
GGAAGAAGATGTGGAGGAGACACAGGATCCGAATAAGGCATCGGTAAACTTTCATACCGATCACTCGAGGGGGAGCCTGGCCAGGGTTTTGACGAAGATCGCGGAAGGCGGCATCAATCTCAGCAAATTGCAATCCTTTCCGATACCGGGCAGCGAGTGGGAATATTCTTTTCATGCGGATATGGAGTTCGAGGACATTGGTCAGTTTCACCGGGTGATAGAAGCCATACATCCTATTACTGCGGCATTGAAAGTTTATGGCGTTTACAGAAAGGGAAGAACTGTATAAATAAAAATATATGACAACGGCAAGTCTGATGACAACAGCCAAGAGACTGGAAGGCATTGGCGAGTATTATTTTTCCATGAAGCTGAGGGAGATCGATGAATTGAACCGGGGGGGAAAGAACGTTATCAACCTGGGAATTGGAAGTCCTGATCTGCCGCCGCATCCGGATGTTATCCGGGTATTACAGGAAGAAAGCGCAAAACCTAACGTGCATGCTTATCAATCATATAAAGGATCGCCGGTGCTGCGGAACGCCATCGCCGGCTGGTACAGGCAATGGTATGGAGTGGAACTCAACCCTGACACGGAGATCCTGCCGCTGATCGGTTCAAAAGAGGGGATCATGCATATCTGTATGACCTATCTGAACGAAGGGGATGCAGCGCTGGTGCCGAATCCCGGGTATCCAACCTATCGCAGCGCGGTGAAGCTGGCGGGGGGAGAATGTGTAGAGTATGCGCTGACGGCGGAGAAGGGCTGGTATCCTGACTTTGAGGAGCTGGAAAAGGTGGTGGTGAGCCGCCGGTCCGAAGCGGAGAAGGGTGCTGGTGCGCCGGGACCGGTCAAGCTGATGTGGGTGAACTATCCGCATATGCCGACGGGGCAGCTGCCGGACCGGGATCTGTTTGAAAAGCTGGTGGCGTTTGGCAGGAAACACGATATACTGATCTGTCATGACAACCCCTATAGCTTTATCCTGAATGACCAGCCGATGAGTCTCTTGTCGGTGCCGGGTGCGAAGGATGTAGTGATCGAGCTGAACTCCCTCAGCAAGTCGCAGAATATGGCTGGCTGGAGAGTGGGAACCTTATCCGGGGCAAAGGAAAGGATCGACGAGGTATTACGTTTTAAAAGCAATATGGATAGCGGGATGTTCCTGCCTGTTCAGCTGGCAGCGGCAAAGGCGCTGTCGCTGGGTAAGGACTGGTATGACAGTGTCAATGCCGTCTACCGGGAAAGAAGGGGATTTGTATTCGGGCTGCTGGAGCTGTTGAAATGCGAATTCAGCAGGGACCAGGTGGGAATGTTTGTGTGGGCGAAGATCCCGGCCGGGTATAAAGACGGATTTGAGCTGAGTGACAAAGTGCTTCATGGCGCGGGAGTGTTTATAACACCGGGTGGGATCTTTGGTCCTGCCGGACATGGTTACGTGCGAGTGAGTTTATGTAGTACGAAGGAGAAATTACAAGAAAGTATTGAAAGGATTAAAAGTATAGCAAATGTTTGATTCAATAACGATAGTCGGGGTTGGGCTGATCAGCGGCAGCTTCAGTCTGGCTCTGAAAGACAAGGGCCTGGTCCGGAACGTAATCGGGGTAAGCCGCACAAAAGCGAGCCTGGATAAGGCGCTGGAGCTGGGTTTGATCGACGAGGTGCTTCCATTGGAAGAAGCCGTAAAAAAGAGTGACCTGATCTATGTAGCCATCCCGGTGGATGTCACGGTGCCGATGATGCGGCAGATCATGGACCTGGTCACGGACCGGCAGGTGGTAACGGATGCGGGTTCTACGAAGCATGTATTGTGCGAGAGCCTGGCAGATCATCCGAAACGGAGTCGTTTTGTGGCGGCCCATCCCATGTGGGGGACGGAATACAGCGGGCCTGAGGCGGCCGTTCACAATGCGTTTGCCGGACGAAGTTGCGTGATCTGTGAAAAAGAGAAAAGTGATCAGGATGCAATAGACTTGATCGAGGGTTTGTATAAGGATATGGGGATGCATATGGTGTATATGGATGCGAATAGCCATGACATGCATGCTGCATATATTAGCCATATTTCGCATATTACATCCTTTGCGCTGGCGAATACGGTGTTGGAGAAAGAAAAAGAGGACAGCGCCATTTTTGAGCTGGCGGGTGGTGGTTTTGAGAGTACGGTCCGGCTGGCCAAGAGTAGTCCGGCCATGTGGCTGCCCATTTTTATGCAGAACCGGGAGCATGTGCTGGATGTGCTGAATGAACATATTACGCAGCTGAGGAAGTTCAAAAGCTGTTTAGAGAAGGAGAATGCGGATTATTTGAAGGAATTAATGGAAAATGCCAATAAAATTCAAAGAATTATAAAGTAAATGGGGCTTGGGGCGTCGAAAAAGGGCTATTAGGGGCTTAGGCAAAGCGGCCCACGGGGCCGATGGCCGTAACCGAGCGAAGCGAAGGTTACGACCGAGGAGGAGCGAGGGACGAAGGTCCGACGAAGGTCCCAGATATCAATGGTCTTGCGGCCTAAGGGCCAAATTTTTATAGGGGCCCTTAGGCGCAAAATAACGTACCTTTGCGGCAAATTTAACAAAGTATATGACGACATTCGAAGGGTTGGGTTTGGATGCCAGGCTGGTTCAGGCTACCGATGCACTGGGATTTACGACACCGACGCCCATTCAGGAGCAGGCTATCCCTGTTTTACTGAGCGGACAAAAGGATCTGGTAGGATTAGCACAGACAGGTACGGGCAAGACAGCGGCTTTCGGGTTGCCTTTATTACAGCTGGTGGATGAGGCGCAGAAGCATCCCCAGGCATTAGTGGTTTGCCCAACCCGGGAATTGTGTATGCAGATCGTGAGCGAGATCGAGCTGTTTAAGAAATTCCTGCCGGGGATGCATGTGTTAGCGGTTTATGGAGGCACATCCATCGGACTGCAGATCAGGGACTTGAAAAGAGGGGTACAGATCGTTGTGGCAACACCGGGACGGCTGATCGACCTGATCGAACGCAAGGCGATAAACCTGGAGCAGATAAAGTATGTGGTACTGGATGAGGCGGATGAGATGCTGAACATGGGATTCCAGGACGATATAGAGTTCATATTGCAGAATACGCCCAAGCGGGATGCAACGTGGTTGTTCAGTGCGACTATGCCGCCTGAGATCCGCCGGGTCAGCAAGAAGTACATGCAGGCTCCTACAGAGATCACTGTAGGAAAGATGAATACGGCGAACAAGAATATCGATCATCAGTATTATGTGACGTCGGCCCATCAGCGGTATGAGACATTGAAGAGGCTGATCGACTTTAACCCGGGTATCTATGGGATCATTTTTACCCGTACCAAGATAGATGCGCAGAACATTGCTGAGAAGCTGACGCGGGAAGGGTATGATATCGATGCGCTGCATGGCGATCTGACCCAGCAGCAGAGGGATAAGGTCATGGGAGAGTTCCGGGAGAAGACCTTACAGCTGCTGATAGCTACGGATGTGGCGGCGCGGGGGATCGATGTAAAGGAAATTACGCATGTCATCAATTACGAATTGCCGGATGACGTAGAAGTATATACGCACCGCAGTGGCCGTACGGGCCGGGCGGGCAGCACGGGGATATCGATATCGATAGTACATAGCCGGGAGATCGGCAAGCTGCGGCAGATAGAGCGGATCGTACAGAACTCCTTCCACAAGATGGAGATACCCAGCGGGAAGGATGTATGTCGCAAGCAGTTCTTTCACTTTATGGAGAAACTGCTGCAAACGGATATCAGCCATGGGGATTACGAGTCATATGTGCCGATGCTGGCTGAGAAGTTTGCGGATGTAACAAAAGAGGAAGTGCTGAAACGGGTGGCGGCTATGGAATTCGACCGGTTCCTCAAGTATTATGAGAATGCAGAAGACCTGAATACACGGGAAAGGTCCCGGGAGCCCATTGGCAGAGACAGCCGTGGCGGCGACCGGAGGGATTTCAACCGGCGCGAGCCCGGTGATGGAAGAGGGAAGAGCAGGGATTTCAACAGTAATGGCGATTTTACCCGGTTATTTGTCAACCTTGGAACGAAGGATGGGTTTTATAAAGCCAGTTTCCTGCAATTCATTCTCGACATGAGCGATCTGAAGAAGGAAGTGCTGGGTCGGATCGACATGAAGGAGATGAACAGCTGGATCGAGATCGATAAGAGGGCGGCATCCCAGATGATCCGGGCTATCGACGGGAAGAATTTCAAGGGCCGGAGGATAAGGATGAATGATGCAAATTCGAGATAATATATAAATTTCACTTGATATGGAAGCAACAGCAACAAAGAGTGCAAAGGAAGTTGTCCAGGCAGCCTGGATGAAACGTCCCCTGATCATTTCCGGTCCCTGCAGTGCAGAGACGGAAGAGCAAACGGTGGAGACTGCGGTCCGCCTGGCAAAAACCGGTAAAGTGGATATCCTGCGTGCCGGAATCTGGAAGCCTCGTACGCGCCCGGGTAGTTTTGAAGGCGTAGGAACGAAGGGATTGCCCTGGCTGCAACAGGCCAGGAAGCTTACCGGTCTGCCTGTGGCTATTGAAGTTGCAACCGCCAAGCAAGTGGAAGATGCCCTGCATTTCGACGTGGATGTACTTTGGATCGGAGCCCGGACGACGGTGAATCCATTCAGCGTACAGGAAGTGGCAGATGCGCTGCGTGGCGCCGATGTGCCGGTCCTGATAAAGAATCCCATCAATCCTGATATCGAATTGTGGACCGGGGCTGTGGAAAGAGTAGCGAAAGCGGGTATCAGGCAGATAGGTCTGATCCACCGCGGTTTCAGCTCTTATGGCAATACGGAATACCGCAATGCGCCGATGTGGCACCTGGCTATCGAAATGAAACGTCGTTCGCCGGGATTGATGATGATCAACGATCCTTCGCATATCAGCGGTCGCCGCGACATCCTGCTGGACGTGGCGCAAAAAGCTATTGACCTTGACATGGACGGGCTCATCATCGAGTCGCATATCGATCCTGACAATGCATGGAGCGATGCCAAGCAGCAGATCACCCCTGAGCGTCTGGCCGAGCTGTTAGGCAGTGTCAAATGGCGTCATGAGACGACTACCGAAAAAGAATTTATCACTGCGCTCGAGAAGTTACGCGAGCAGATCAATCATATCGACGACGAACTGATCCAGCTGCTGGGTCAGCGTATGAAGATAGCCGATCAGATCGGCACCTATAAAAAGGATAATAATATCACGATCCTTCAGACCAACCGCTGGAACGCCATTCTGGAGAAGGCTTTTGCCAAGGGTGAGAAGCTGAATCTCAGCAAGGAGTTCATCACAAAGTATTATGACGCGGTGCATATGGAGTCCATCAATCACCAGAACAAGATCATGAATTCATAGATCTGTCATGGTCTATCTCTTTGTCCATGTGATCTGGAGCGTTCGCCGGCGGGAACCTTTACTAAGCAAGCCGGTGAGGAGAGTACTTTTTGCTCATCTGCAAAAAGAAGGAGAGGAAAAGGGCATCCGGATCACGGCCATGGGTGGAGTGGAAGATCATGTACATTGTCTCCTGCAATTACTGCCCTCCCAGAACCTGCTGCAGGTGCTGCGAACTGTTCGCGCTTCTGCAGCGTCATGGATCAATGAAAGCAAGTTCCTTACCTTGTCCGGTGAGTTCGAATGGGATGAAGAGTATTGGGCTGCCTCGGTAAGTCCCAGCGGGGTGAAGCAGGTGGTCGAGTATATCGGCAAACAGGAGGAACATCACAAGACAAAGACATTGGAAAGCGAGTTGGAGATATTTGAAAAGTTCAAAGAATCTTTAGCATGAACAAACTACAGTACAAATTTTCCGGTAAGACAACCACTTATTATTTAGACGCTGATCTCTCGTACCTGGAGAAGCTGGTGGATAAGTCGCATACGGTGCTGATCACGGACGAACATATATTTGGCAAACACCAGAAGCGTTTTGGCGGGTGGAATACCATCGTTATCAGTGCCGGGGAGCAGTTCAAGGTGCAGGCGACCGTTGATAACATCATCGAACAGCTGATCGAATTCGGCGCCGACCGGAAGACCTTTTTGGTGGGCATTGGCGGTGGTGTCGTGACCGACATCACAGGTTATGTAGCGGCGGTGTATATGCGCGGGCTTAGCTTTGGTTTCGTTCCGACTTCGATACTGGCCATGGTGGATGCGTCAATCGGGGGCAAGAATGGCATCGATGTAGGGGTCTATAAAAACCTGGTGGGGACGATAAGGCAACCGGAATTCCTGTTGTACGATTATAGTTTGCTGAAGACCTTACCAAAGGAAGAGTGGGTCAATGGCTTTGCGGAGATCATCAAACATGCTGCGATAAAGGATGCTGCCTTATTCAAAGAGCTCGAGAAGAACAGGCTGACACTGTACCAGAAAGATAAGGCTGCGCTCGCGAAGCTGATCAGGCGGAATGTAGCGATCAAGTCGGCTGTAGTGGAAAAGGACGAGTTTGAGCATGGAGAGAGGAGACTATTGAACTTTGGGCATACGCTGGGTCATGCTATTGAAAATGTGTATGAGCTGTCGCACGGGCATGCTATCTCGATCGGGATGGTGGCTGCCTGTATGATCTCAGAGGAGTTTACACCCTTTAAGGAAACGGACAGGGTGATGGGCACGCTGAAGAAATATGGGCTTCCTACGCTGGCGGAGTTTGATCCCAGGGAAGTCATGGCGGTGCTCAGGATGGATAAGAAGAAGGTAAAGGATTCAATGAATTATATTCTGCTGAACAAGATCGGACAGGCTATTGTAAAGGTCATCCCGATCAATGAGCTGGATAAACTGTTACAATCAATCATAACTGCGCGTTGAGATGTTAAAGACTATTGGACCTTCGGGTCTTTCGGGAACTATTCTGGCGCCGGCGTCCAAAAGCAGCATGCAGAGGGCCTGTGCGGCGGCGTTGCTGCGGATAGGAGAGACGGTGATCCATCATCCGGGGTATTCGAATGATGATAAGGCTGCATTGGGGGTGATACGTGATCTCGGGGCGGAGGTGGTGAACTTGGAGGATGGATCGTTATTGGTGCTGAGTAATGGGGTGAGACCTGTTGTGGCGGCTGTGGGTGTGGCTGCGACGGGCGGTTTGGAGGTTAATTGCGGCGAGAGCGGACTGGGGCTGCGGATGTTTGCGCCGATCATGGGACTGAGTGACCAGGTTATAAACGTCCGCGGTGAGGGCAGTCTGTTGACCCGGCCGATGGATTTTTTCGATGAGATCTTTCCCTCACTGGGGATCAGGGTAGTGTCCAATGGCGGCAAGCTGCCATTGGAGATACAGGGACCGTTGAAGCCCAAGGATATTGTCATCGACGGGTCGCTAAGCTCTCAATTTCTGACGGGGCTGCTTTTGTCTTTTGCGGCGGCGGGTGCGAAGGGAGTGACGATAAAAGTGAATAATTTGAAGAGCAAGCCATATATAGACCTTACGCTGGCGGTGATGAAACATTTTGGTTGGGAAGTGGAGAACCGGAATTATGAGGAGTTTTATTTTTCGGGGTCTGTGGAGCAGAAGAAAAAGATTGATTATACGGTTGAAGGAGATTGGAGCGGCGGGGCATTTCTGCTGGTAGCAGGGGCTCTGGCGGGACCTGTTACGGTGAAGGGGCTGGATGTGGGGTCTACTCAGGCGGATAAGGCGATGTTGCGGGCTTTGCGTGATAGCGGGGCGAGGCTGGAATTTACGGGTGATGAGATATTGGTCGGACCGGCTGGGGCCAATGACCTCGCGGCTGGCGGGCTGAAAGCCTTCCAATTCGATGCGACTGAATGTCCGGACCTTTTCCCTCCGTTGGTGGCGCTGGCTGCCTATTGTAAAGGGACGACGGAGATCCATGGTGTAAGCCGGCTGGCGCATAAAGAAAGCGATCGAGGGTTGACGCTGCGGGACGAGTTTGGCAAGATGGGTTTGTCCATTGAACTGGATGGAGACAGGATGTATGTACATGGCGGGGGCGGGCTGAAGGGAGCGACTGTGCATAGCCGGCATGATCACCGGATCGCGATGGCTTGTGCCGTGGCTGCATTGAAAGCGGATGGCCCTGTGACCATCGAGGAAGCGGAAGCCATAAATAAGTCTTATCCTGATTTTTATGAAGATCTGAAAAAACTGGGAGGGCAATTATGAACTCATTTGGCCGACTCTTCCGAGTCAATATATTTGGGGAATCCCATGGGGAGAGCGTGGGGGTGAATATTGACGGGTGCCCGGCGGGTATCCCGTTGCCGGTGGGGGATTTTCTACCCGACCTGGAGCGGCGCAAAGGCGGGATCCAAAAGGGGACCACTCCACGGAAAGAGGATGACCTGCCTATCTTCAAGAGCGGACTCTTCAATACCTTTTCTACCGGGGCGCCTATTACCATTCTATTTGAGAACAACAATACCCGGTCGGGGGACTATGAAAAACAGCGGGCTGTCCCGAGACCGGGGCATGCGGATTTTGTAGCGCATAAGAAATTTGGTGGATTCGAAGATTACCGCGGCGGCGGGTCTTTTTCAGCCCGGCTAACGGTAGGATTGGTTGCTGCGGGTGTGATCGCGAAGAAGATGATGCCTGGTGTGGTGGTAAGCTCTTCCATCCTTGAAATAGGGGGAGAGGCAGACCTTGAAAAGGGTTTGCAAAAAGCGATCGACGCCAAGGATTCTATTGGCGGAATAGTGGAATGCCGGGTCAGCGGATTGCCTATAGGATTGGGAGAACCTTTCTGGGACTCCGCGGAGTCTTTGCTGAGCCATGCGGCTTTTGCCATTCCTGCTGTCAGGGGGATAGAGTTCGGGACGGGTTTTGCGGCGGCCCGGATGTTTGGCAGCCAGCATAATGACGCCATCGAAGACATGCAGGGGCATACGCGAACCAATCATGCAGGCGGGGTGGTCGGCGGGATCACCAATGGCAATGAACTGGTGTTCCGGATAGCGATAAAACCCACTTCTTCTACTCCGAAGGAACAACAGACCTTAAACTGGGAGACCGGGTCATTGGAGGCTTTTTCTGTAAAGGGGCGTCATGACCTTTGTGTGGCCCTGAGGGCACCCGTGATCCTGGAAGCAGTGACTGCCATTGTGCTGGCCGATCTTTTGCTGTTGGATCAGCAGGCGCGGCGGACATGGTCGTAGAGAGCCGTGAACCCGGTAAATAACAGAAAAATAGCCGTTTACACTTAGAAATATTGGGCTGTTGTATTATATTGAGGCATATATGAAATATCGAACGCGTATCGTCCTTGCACATATCCCTGTTTTGTCACTGGTATTATTATTATCCTGCCATGACCGTGTGGGGAAAGAGGGTAAGGTCGAAAGGAAAACGCCGGCGACGGTCAGCGAACGTGGGGGGACGGATATAAAGAGCATGCTTGAATATGCTGGTGACAATGGGGATAAGATGTACGATTCGACGAGGCTGCTGTACCGGAAACTGGCAAGCAGCGTCTATGACAGCAATGGTTATAAAGCCATTTGGAGCAGTAACAAACATTGGCTGCCCGCCGGGGACAGTCTGCTTAATTTTATAGACAGCAGCAAATACTATGGTCTGTTTCCTTCGGACTATCATTATGCCGCACTCTCTTTTATAGAGCGCATCGTCAGGGAGGACACGCTGGCGCAGAAGAATGCAGCGCTGTGGTCAAGAGCGGATCTCATGCTCACGGATGCCTTTTTTACCCTCGTCAAACACCTAAAACAGGGACGTCTCGATTATGACAGCGTTACGTTGCGGAAGGACTCTGTTTTAGCGGATTCGGTTTATTTGCGGACATTGGCTGCGGCTCTTGGAACCGGTGCTGTTGCGACTTCCCTGCAGGGCCTGGAGCCAAAACTGGCGAGATATGATTCGTTAAAGGCCTATCTCAAAGATTTCCTGGCTACGGCTCATTTCCGGCCGTTGACCTGGCTGGATTATCCGTATCCTCCCCGGGATTCGGCGATATTCTATCATTCTTTGGTGAATCGGCTGCTGGAAGTGGGATATGTCGACTCGGCTACGACCCCAGCTGATACGGCTAAGCTGGCTGCGGCTATACGCAATTATCAAACGACGAATAAGCTAAAGGTAACCGGCAGACCTTCTTCGGAGATGGTGACGATGATGAATAATTCCGATTGGGAGAAGTTCAAGCGGATCGCCATTACCCTGGACCGTTATAAACTGCTGCCTGATACGCTGCCAAAGACCTATGTGTGGGTAAACCTGCCTTCTTTCGCTTTACAGGTGATAGACTCCGATACAGTGGCCCTGGAATCCAAGATCATTGTGGGGGCTCCCAAGACAAGAACCCCGCTGCTGACCAGCGAGATCTCCAATTTTGTGACTTATCCACAATGGACGGTACCTGTCAGCATCATTATGAAGGAAATGCTGCCGGCCATTAAGAATAATATCGACTATTTGCGGAAGCAAAATCTTATGGTGGTGGATGACAGGGACAGTGTGAGGGACCCGACTACGATAAACTGGAAGAGGCTGAATAAGAACAACTTCCCTTATCAGCTAAAACAGCGTCAGGGCGATGATAATTCGCTAGGTGTCATGAAATTTAACTTTAGGAATAAGTATGATGTGTATTTGCATGATACTAATGGACGATGGATGTTCGATAAGTCGTTTAGGGCGTTGAGTCATGGTTGTGTTCGGGTAAAGGAATGGCGGAAGTTATCGGACTTTTTGATCCGCAAGGATACGACGAAGTATCATCCGGACACGCTTCGGGCCTGGATCAAACGGCAGGAGAAGCATACCATCTGGGGTTTTGCGCGGGTGCCTATTTATTTACGTTATTTTACCTGTGAAGGGAAGAAGGGACGTATTGTTTTTTATGAAGATATATATGGCGAGGACAAGCAGTTGAGGAATAGATACTTTGCGAATAAGCCGATTATTTAGTTATTTTGTGGCGTTCATCCAATTCCTACGAAACAAACCGATCGCCATGTCAAAAAGAATTCGCACAGGAGTACTTGCTTATCTCTTGCTACCAGTGGCTGTAATTGGCCGCGCGCAGAAACCTACAGAAAAAGGGCAGCAGCCTAAACCTGCCAGTAATTCCACTTCACACACCAGGGGCCATCACAAAACAGAACCCGTCAAGGTTCAATATGGGGTTGCCAGCTTTTATGCTAATAAGTTCGAGGGTCGTAAGACCTATACCGATGAGATCTTCACACAGGAGAAGCTGACGGGGGCCAGCAATACCTTGCCGATGCATACCTGGGTGCGGGTGACGAACCTGCGTAATCAGCGATCGGTAATAGTCAGGATCAACGATAAGATGCATCCCCGGAATAAGAGGCTTATCGATCTGAGTCATGCGGCGGCAAAGAAGCTGGGGTATACGGGACGCGGACTGACGAAGGTAAGGATCGATGTATTGGGGAAGAAGAAGCCTGCAGAGGCGGAAGAGGAATCATTGACCAGGGGTGACCGAACGAAGTGAGGTTGAAAAAAACCCGGTGCAATATGGCAAACTGCTCAGAAAGCCACTCACACCGGGTCCGGGCAGGATCTTACTGTTTCATTTTCTTAAACACACTGATAGTGCCGCTTGTGGAAACATGCAGCAGGTAACTAGCTTTTGGACCTGTTATGGCTACATAATAGCATAATCCATCGCCTTCGTCGGAGAATTCAGAGGCTTCTGTTACTACGTAGGACGGGTATTCTTTTTTCAAACTCATTTGTACGGAGAGCGGAAGGTTGTTCAGCGCTACGAGCCGGCTCGTGGCGACGGGCTCGCCGGTCAGGTCATAAAATGCCTGCAGGCGGATGCCGTTCCATATAAAATTCACTTCTGTAAATTGTCCCTTATTTTTGCAATCTACTTCTGTAGCGCTGGGGAATTTCTGTTCAAAATGATCTTTACCTTTGAAGTAAGGGATGTCACTGGGACCTGTTGTATTTTTTATCGATCCAACAACTGTTTTGTTTGACAATGTGTTGAAATGAAAGATGTGTGCGATGCCATTGTCATATGATGAGACAGGAGCACTGTTGTTTGCGAAAGCGGAGCCGCTTACAGTTAAGGAAAGTATAACGGCGAAGAATGAATTGTTCATAACTTGATTTTTGATTATTACCTGATATATTTTTCGATACGCTAGCTGTACTCTATAAGACCAACGCAGTGCCAAACAGGTTACAGTCGTGTAAAGCATTGATTGTGAAGGAGGCGCTGAAATCGTGTTCTGGCGCAGGTGTCCGGTTCCGGACGTTTGGTTGTTCGTTAATGGACATTTTCGACAACTGGCCGGAGCTGCCAATTACATTGTTTCCAAACTTAAAAATTATAAAAAATGAAAGCAAGCATTGGTATCAGCCCTGCACATCTTCAGTCAGTAGCAACGGAATTATGCAAGTTATTAGCAGACGAATTTTTGCTTTACACGAAGACGCGTAATGCGCATTGGAATGTCGAAGGAACAGATTTTCATTCGATGCACGTGTTTTTCGAACAGCAGTATGAGCAATTGGATGAGATCATGGACGGTGTTGCTGAGCGGATCCGTCAGCTGGGACATTATGCACCTGCTACATTGAAGAGCTTTTTGAATCTTACGCATCTCACCGAGCAACTGGGTGAGCGGAATGACAGCTTAGGATTTATAAAGGAGCTGCTCATGGATCATGAGAACATTATTATCTTTTTGAGAGAGAACATCAACCGTTTTGCAAATGAGTACGGAGATGCGGGAACGAGTGATTATATCACCGGCCTGATGGAAGATCATGAGAAGATGGCGTGGTTCTTACGCGCGCATATAAAATAGATTATTGCTTATCCTTATCTTTTTTCCCACCAAAGAGGCGCTTGAAAAAGCCCTCTTTTTTCTTTGGGGGTTCTGGTTTTTTTGTATCCGTTACGGTGATCTTGACAGAGCCTTCCTTGCTGTTGGCTTCTTTCAGGATCTTTTGTTCTTCGGGTGAGAGCTTGGAGTCGAGGGGGACCGTAGGAGGGCTGGTATCGATATATTGATTTGCCTTTCCATTGCCCTGGTTAGCGCCTTCCGCTCCGGGGGGAGGTGTATTTTCGATCAGCTTTTTGTAGTCGTACATCATTTCGTTACGCATGTTGGCCGGCTGGACGAACCTTGCATTTTTTTCGATGCCAAGGGTTTTGTCGGCGAGCACTTTGGTGAAGAAGTATTCCCAGATGGGGCGGGCTGCCTGTGCGCCATAACCCAGGCCACCTTCAAGATGTATGAAGCGGTCGTCGCAGCCGATCCATGCGCCTGCCATCAGCTGGGGGATATAGCCCATGAACCAGGCGTCGGAATTATCGTTGGTGGTGCCGGTCTTGCCTCCCATTTCCGCTACGCCGAGCCGGTTGCGAAGGCCTGCTGCTGTACCGAAATCCACGGGGCCCTGCATCATACGCGCCATAGTATAGGCGGTGGCCTGACTGATGACCTCTTTTCTTTTGGTGTCGAAGCGGTCCAGTACATTCCCGTTCTTGTCTTCTATCCGGGAGATGTAATAGGGCTTTGCATTGAAGCCGCCGGCGGGGAACATGGTGTATCCCCACATCATTTCATAGAGAGAAAGGTCGCAGGCGCCGAGGGCCATGGAGGGATAAGGGTCTATTTTTGTAGGAATGCCGATCTGGGTGTTGATATAGTCGGCGAAGTGTTTGGGTCCTACCTGTTTCATGATATATGCGGCAACTCCGTTGACCGACCATGCCAGACCGTTAGCCATGGTCATAGAGCCGCCTTCGTATTTGTCCATGCGTGCGGGCACGTTGCCAAAGCCGGGGAAATATTGCTGGCTGGTCTGACACTGGGTTTCGGGGGTCATGTTAAAGTCTTCGATGCCCAGGCTGTACAGGAAGGGCTTGATGGCGCTGCCTACCTGTCGTTTCGTATTGATATTAACGTGGTCGTACTTATAGGTTTTGAAGTCGATTCCGCCGACCCAGGCTTTTACAGCGCCTGTAACGGGGTCCATGACCATGAAGGCCGTCTGCAGCATCGTCTGGCTATATTTTATAGAATCCAGCGGGCTCATGACCGTATCCTTTTCGCGTTTGGAGTTCCAGGCAAAAACTTTCATGGAAACGGGCTGGCTAAAACTTTTTCGGATCTCGGCGTCGGTTAGACCATCGTCTTCTTCATTACGCCAGCGGTCGCTGTTGTGCATAGCGGCTTCGAGGACGTTCGTATGATCTTTCCAGATGAGGCCTTTACGGATATTGTATTGTGAACTGAGGGATCTTTGGAGGATCGGCAGCTGTTTGGCAACGGCTTCATCGGCATACAGCTGCATCCGCGGATTGATGGTTGTATAGATCTTTAATCCGTCCTGGTAAAGATTATAGGGTTCGCCGGTGGCGGGGTTCTTATGCTCTTTGCACCATTTCTGCAGCTCATTGCGTAGGACATCCCGGAAATAAGGCGCGAGACCATTGTTCTCGTCCGCTTTTTTATAATTGCTGAGATCGATGGGACGCACCTTTAGTTTGGCATAGTCGGCAGTGGAGAGGTAGTTATTCTTTACCATCTGGTTCATGACGGTATTCCGTCTTTCGATGGCCATTTTGGGGTTCTTGCGTGGATTGTAGAGGGTATTCCCTTTGAGCATACCTATGAGTACGGCTGCTTCGTCGACGTTGAGGCGATCGGGCTCTTTTTGGAAGAACGTACGGGAAGCATTGCGAATGCCGTACAGGTTGTCGCCAAAAGGCACTTCATTAAGATAGAGGGCCAGGATCTCCTGTTTGGTGAAATTGCGTTCCAGCTTGATGGCGATGATCCATTCCTTTAGTTTTTCTATGCCCCGGCGGACAAAGTTCTTTGAGCCTTGTTCGAGCAGGTTTTTGGCCAGCTGCTGGGTGATGGTGCTGCCGCCTCCGTCCCTGCCCAGCTTGACTACGGCCCTCATGACCGAAAAGCCATCGATGCCGGAATGTTCGTAAAAGCGTTCGTCTTCCGTGGCTACGAGGGCGTTGACGACATTCGGGGAGATGTCCTTGTATTCGACGTTGCTGCGATTGCCCTTGTCCTTATAATATTTCCCCATGGGAGTGCCGTCTTCCGCAAAGACCTCGGAGGCGAGAGTGATGGAAGGGTTTTCCAGCTCTTTCAGGGAAGGTAAGGAGCCAAAGACGCCCAGGTTAATGAGGATAAGAAAGAGGATGAAGGCTCCCAGTCCATAAAAGAAGATCTTCCAGAAAATACGGACGAGTTTGGCAGACATATTTATTTTCAATTATATGTTTTGTTTATGTGCTTTTTTGGTTTGCTCATGTGCTCCGGCGGCATTGTATGCGCCGGTACGGGGCTAATAATTTGTTCTCAAAAGCGGCCTTTTGGGTCACTAAGTTAAAATTTTCCGGGATTGGCCGCTTTTTAGAACCTCCCCGGATAGGCTGCCTGCAGGAATGTCCTGTACGCCGGCACGTCCTTGTTATTGAGTAACAGATCGAGGTTTGGCGCGGATATGATCAGGAATGTGTACTTATTCGCCGGCAGCCAGGGGATGATACTCCTGGGCGCCAGGGCTTTCATCTTTTGCATATAGTCGAGGGCGTCGTTGGCATTCCCGAAATTTCCGATGACGACCATCTTCAGGGTGTCAGTGATTGCAGCATTTTCTGTCGTCAGTGACTGGCTGTAATATTCTTCGGCATTATAGCGGCTGAAGGCGTTTTTTGTTTCAGTCACGTATACCGGGTCTACCTTATCCAGGAGTATCAGCACTGAATGGGGCTTTTCCGGGGTAAGAGAGAATACTGAATTAAGTGTACGCAATTTTGCGGCCAATTGGATAGTGTCATCCTTTAATTTTTGCATGACGGCATTGACAGAATCGGCTTTGTGTCTCAGGATAGCCACTTGAGCGGAGTCGGCCTGCGCCTTGACCATGGCTGCCTGGAGGGAATCCTGCTGGCGACGGAGCTGGGCCAGCTGGTTGGCGTCCATCGAGATCTTACGCATTCCGGCAGTATCTACTTTAAGCTTGTCCATACCGACGCCGGGTTTGGCGATGGCTGATTTTTGTCCCTGTACACCGGCCGCGTTGGGTATATGAGCGCGGGCCAGCTGCGTTGTATCTTCCTTTACGAGCATGTTGGAGTCATTGCGGACCAGGCGGGGTCTGTCGTCCGCCGCAGCCTTCGCGGCGGGTTTGTCGATGACGATAGAGTCATCGTCTTTGGCCCGGGTCACCTGGAGTTGGGTCAGGTAGTCTTCGATCTGTTTGCGGCGGTTGAGGACGTCGAGCAGGGTAGCGGCTTTTTTAGCCATGGGTGTACCGGGCCATTTGCCCTGGATCGTCGTCAGGATGGACTTGGCCTGGGGGTCCTGGCGGCTGCGGATAAGATAGACCGATTCGATATAGAGCAGTTGTGGGGTCCAGTATTTGTCCCCGTAAAGGCTGTCGGCCACTTTCTTTTGCGACAATGCCTCGTCGAACCTGCCTTCTATAAAAGCGATGTAGATCTTTTCATATTGATGGGTGGCGTTGACCTTGAGGCTGCCTGCCGCCTGCTGGGTGGAGTCCGGATTGGCGGCCCGGGCGGTAAGTGCGCCATTGGGATATTTTTGTTTCATGCGGTTGAGTATTCTCGCCGCATTTTCTTCGTCTCCTAATTTCTTATAGCAGTAGTAGAGATTGAGCAGGGTTTCCTGTTCCCGGCGTGTTTCGGGGAATTTCGACAGCAGGCTGTCATAGGTATGGATGGCGGAAAGATAGTCGGGAACGCCTTCCTGGTAGGTCTTACCGAGGGTAAACAGGGCATTTTCCACGGAGTCCATGGATTTTTTCATTTTCTCCTCTGTGAGCGGGAGATTGTTCAGCAGGGTTTTGAAGTCAATAACATTGCCGGCGGCGCCCTGTGCGGAGCCGTTAGCCCCGCCTTGCAGATCGTTTCTGGCATTTTGTTTGGCTGCGAGGCTGGTTTTCATAGCGGAGGCTATCTGCCAGTTGTCGACATTGGGGCGGTTTCCATATTTGGTCTTGAAGTCGGAATATCCTTTTGCTTTTAGCGATGGATTATTGAAATACCAGTCTGCGCTGTTGCCGGAGGTCTTGAACAGATCTGGTGCGGCTCCATTGCTGGTGCTGAGGGAATTATTAGAAAAGGAACTGTCTGCTTCTTCCCGAAGGCCCTGCTGTTTGCGTAGGGCGCGGACCAGCTTTTTTATATAAGCGTCGCGTTGGGGGATGGGCATGAGGGCGACACGCTGGAGGCTATCCTGGCGGTCCATGATCTGTAGCTGGGTGACAATAGTGGCGAGTGCAGCTTTACGGTCGGGCAGCCAGCTGATATCTCCCAGGGAGACGGCATCACCGGAACCGATATTCAGGCTGTCGTAGTAGTTCTTTGCGGCCCTGTACTTTTTTTCATCGAAAGAAAGGTTGGCCAGCTGGAGAAAGGACCTGTTCCGCTGGAGACTATTTGCCTGTGTCGCATAGTGAACGCTTTGCAGCAGGAAATTCTCAGCGCCGGGGATATTGTTCCTTTCGAGTTCCATTTGGGCGGCGGTATAGTAAATAATATCCCGGTAAGATTCGTACTTGTCGCGGTGTGCCATGCGTGCGAGGGCCTGGATATTACGTGCGATGAAGTCTGCGGTGCCTTCCTTGTTCTGCCGGATGGCGTTGAGACGGGCGTAGATCTCGAGGATCGGGTCATAGGTATGGGCGACGGTCCTTTCGTAGAAGGTTCTTGATTCGAAGGAGTTGCCAACGCGTTCGTATAGCTGGGCGATGAGATATTCCCAGCGGGCGCCTTCTTCGTGGGTCGTTGCGGCGGGCAGGGCTTTTTCGAGGTAGATAGCGGCGCTGTCGTAGATCGATTTTTTATAGAACCACAGCGCTGTTACTTCGTTGAGACTGGGCACGAGGCGGGCGGGGAATTCCGGGTCATGCGAGAGGACTTCGATGAGGGCGGATGCTTCGCCATATTGCTCTTTTGCGATGTAGGTGCGCACTTTCCAGACCAGTGCATCGTTGCGGCTGGGCGGCAGGGACAGCGCCCGCTGCAGGATATTCCTTTTTTCTATGGTGGAGACGATATTGGCGTTGCCTCCTTCTTCTTCATTGGCATTGCTGCCGATGGGTTTGTCGTAGCCGTCGCTTTCTTTTGGGGCGAAGGCGAAATTGAGGAACTGGAGGGTAATATAGGCCGAGTCAAAATCTTTTTTCAGGTAGTAGGTCTTCCCGATTAGCAGGTAAAGATTGTCGATCCAGTCGTTGCGGGTGTCATGGATGAGGATGCCTGCAGTACATTTATAAATGATGGAGTCGAGCTCTTTTTTTTGAGCGAGGGTTGCTTCCAGCGTGTAATTATAAAAGGGGAGAAGCCGGGTATAGTCGTCGCGGAACTGGGATTTAGCCCGTTCGAGGACCATCTTCAGTTTTTCGTTTGCGTTGAAGTAGAAATTATAGTGCGTGATGGTGTTCTGAATGAAGCGACGGCTTTTTTTGAATTTTTTACCGTCGTTGGATTTCTCGGAGGCGAGAGTACGGTTTTCGAATTTTTTTGGTTTTACGAGGGTATAGTCAACACCTACCTGTCCCGAGGAGGCCAGGTAAATCAATGAAAAAAACAATAAGAGTAATGTCCTGCTGTAGGTCACGACGTCCGTTTAGTTGCGCGCAAACATATGTTGCAATAACTGATTTTTGGGAAATTTATTTTGTTATCTTTATCGGAACCAAGTCCAATTTATCCAATATGGCCAAATTCGATGCCAATTCTACCTTAAAACGTCTGCAAAACCGCTACCGCCTGGTAGTAATGAATGATGACACCTACGAAGAGGTTGTGACCTTTAAATTATCCCGTCTGAGCGTTTACACTGTTCTCTGCACGATTTTTGTATTGTTGACCGGGCTTACGGTGGCCCTGATCGTTTTTACACCGCTGAAGCTGTATATTCCGGGATATGGGGATGTGAATAACACCAAGGACCTTCGTGAACTAAAAATACGGACAGATTCGTTAGAGCAGGAGGTAAGGTATAAAGATCAGTATTTGCAGGGTATCAGAAATGTTTTACAGGGAAATACGACGGTAAAGCTGGATACGAATACGCTGAGTATTCCGAAAACAGAGAAGATAAATGACTAGGGAGGGCCGTGACGGCACAAGGCAGCGTGAAGCGTAGTCGATAATAATCCAAATACTTACGAATAACTAAAATCCATATTGTATGTTCAACGGAAAGACCAAATCTGATAATTTCTCACTTGGCGGGGAGACTCCCGTGAGTGCAAGCGCGAGCCTTATTGGGTCAGGAACCACTATGAAAGGCGACGTTACCAGCAACGGGGATCTGCGGATCGACGGCACGCTGGTTGGCAACATCTTCTGTTCGGCCAAGGTCGTCATCGGAGCCAATGGGGTTGTGGAAGGCGATATCAATGGCCAGCAGGCAGATATCATGGGTAAAGTTACCGGTACTATCAAGGTGAAGGATCTGTTGCAGCTGAAAGGCGGAAGTCATTTGAATGGAAATATTCAGGCGACCAAGCTGCAGATAGAACCTACAGCGAACTTCAATGGGCAATGTCATATGACCCCTGCCGCTACGAGCAATGCTCATTCCGGGAACGGGAAGCCGGCAGATATAAAGAAAGAACTAAAAAATGCAGAACTCGCCGCCGGATAAGGGGGGTGATGAAAGTGGCTCCCGCAGATCTGGCGGGCGCCGTGAACTTTTGCGTTATGCCGGACTATCCTCAGAAGTAGCGGCCTCGATAGCTATTGCTGTGCTGCTGGGGATAAAGGCAGACAAATGGTTGAAGGTTTCTTTTCCAATCCTTTCCTGGTGCTTACCTTTGCTGGTAATTGTGGTTTTAATTATCAAACTGATCAAAGATAGTTCACGGAAAAATGATGGAAAATAAGGTAACTGGCAGGTCCTTTCTGCCTATTCTGCTTGTTTTTATACTTGCGGGTCTTTTTATCTGGTTAGGCCGCAATTTGCTGGCCGACTGGAATGCGGATTTTCGTGTCCTGCTGGCGGGCAACGGGATATTGTTCCTTGTGACGGGGATAAGTTTCGCATTGTATACCAAGGCTTTACATAATTCAAATGTACATGCCTTTCTTCGGGTAATGTACGGCAGCCTGTTGATCAAAATGCTGGTCTGCCTGGTAGCGACATTCATATATGCATCGGTGGCAGGTAAGGGGGTGAACCGGAATGGGGTTATCGGTTGTTTTGTGCTGTATATCCTATATACTTTTTTTGAGGTGAAGATCCTGATGGAAATGACCAGGAAGCCCTCGAAGACCGTAAGCGCAAACAAGGGCTAAATGGCTAAGAACGAAGCTCCATTAGATTATTTACGCCGGTGGATACCTTCTGCCGCCGCTCCGTTGATCCTGGAATATCTCAATCACTACCAGGTGCATCTGACCATCACGAGGGAGCGGAAGAGTGTGCTGGGAGATTACCGGCATGCCACCCGGGACCAGAACCATCGCATCAGCGTCAATGGGAATCTGAATCACTGGTCTTTCCTGATCACTCTTATTCATGAACTGGCCCACCTGGTTACGTTCATGGAGTACTCCAACAAGGTCCAGTCACATGGGAAAGAATGGAAGACCATTTACCGGAAAATGCTGGAGGAGTTCATCCGGCTTTCTATTTTTCCTGCGGATATCCTGGCGGCCCTGAAAAAGAACCTGCACGATCTGCCGGCGAGCAGCTGCGCGGATGAGGGGCTGATGCGGGTGCTTCGCCGGTATGATGAGAATTCGGGCGAACTTTTGCTCGTAGAACAGATCCCGGAGGGGGGCTGTTTCAGTCTTGAGGACAACCGGGTGTTCCGGAAAGGGAAAAAACTAAGAAAAAGATATCAATGTGTGGAATTGGCCACGGGAAAATTGTATCTTTTCAGTCCGATTTACGAAGTAAGACCTGCGTCGTAAATTTATACTCCCCCTAAACAAACCCCGTCGCCACTTATCCGTGAATCGCCCGTTTTTAAATCGTCCCTTATAACTATCAGTGGTTATTGGTGAAGCTCTATATATCTTTTAGCATCCAGACAGAGCAGCCATAATGACCAGTATTGCCCATTGGGCCATCGAGGTAGCGAAAGCCGAATTTTTCGTAAATGGACATGGCTTTCTGTAATTCGGGCATAGTCTCGATATACACTTGCCTGTAGCCGTATGAGGCGGCGAAGGCAAGGCACTTTTCGACGATCTGTTTGCCCAGCCCCTTTCCTCTTGCTTCGGGAGCGAGGTACATTTTTACCAATTCACATACTCCTTCGGGTAGTCCGGCAGAGGGGTAGATACCGCCGCCTCCAGCGATGTGACCGTCGATGATACCGACGTGGTAGCGGCTGCCATTTATCTGGAAGCTGGCGAACATGTCATCGGTGGCCTTGTCAAAATAGGCGGTACCGGGCTTGTCAGCGCCGAATTCGGTGAGTGTATTGCGAATTATCGCTGCGATGGCGGAATTATCGGCAGGAAGGATGGGGCGAATGTTTATCATGCCGTAAAGATAAGGACCATATCGGCTAACTGATCATTGCGATAACGCTGTATAAAATAGCGATCGTGACGATGATGATACCAATAAAGGGTTTGTCTGCGTTTTTCATTGTTGTCGTTTTGGGTGATCGGATCATACCGATTAACGACATATGAAAGGCAAATAGTATGCCCGGCGCTACAGAAGTTTCAGGCATGTACCGAAGATTCCTCATTGTGTGGTACAACATTATTTAATCCCGAGTGCCGGAAGCTATCGCGGGTACAGGAATAAACTGCAGCCCGATCGGTATTTTCCGAAAGTCGTGAGAAGCCCGATCTGAGCAGCAGCAGACTTCTTGGGTCGCTGGGGGGAAGGTGATTCATCGTTGTCAGGATGTTACGAACGGAAGGATCATTGAAAAGGGAAGCAATACAAGCCCTTAAGGCCGGGAGATTGATCGTCTCCTGGAAGGAATGATAAAAGCAATAGATCCCGATGGTTCCCGGTTGGGACAGGAATTCGGGTCGCAGATCCATTTGAACGGCTGGATGGATCTCCAATAAAAAGAGGATGTGATTATACTGAGAGACCAGGTAAGCGCCATAGACGCCGTTGGTTTCCATTCTATCATAAATCTCCCAGAGACCTTCGTCGGGGTATTGCGTCTTATTACTGCCGTAGAATTCTTTACGAAAGATCTCACGGATAATAGAGCGGTCCATTGCTTTATTGACTGATCTTACAGACAATGTCCCGTTGGCGGGCTGTTTGGTTAGAGTAAACATAGAAAGTAGGCATGGTTTGGATGACAGACATGAGTCCTACTATTGAAGTCTTAACCGGGATTGCCGTGGCGATAGGTACAAAAGTGCTATAAAATGGGATATAACAGAAATATAATAGGCAATTTAAAGCGAATCTGTTTAATAAATTGTAAAAAACACTAAGTGTTAACCTGTAATAGCGAGCTTTTTACAGGTCGGACCAAGCTGTCGGATGCAGAAAAACGATGTCGACATGCGAGACATTATGCTGGTACTCGGGGGCGGCTACCAGCTTTTTCCAGAAGGGGTCTTCGCCGAATGTCTTCCAGTGCTGTTCGCGGGAGGCCATGTTGTCGAAGCTGGTCATATACATCAGGTTGGGCATATGGCTACCTGTTAAGACGCTGGCATAGAAGACGGCATTAAAGCCCAGGCGCTTGAAAAGGGGGACCTCCCCGCCTTCGTTGAACATGCGGACCTTGTTGGCATAATATTTTTCCGTAGGACCTTCGTAGCTGCGCAGCTCATAGATCCGTTGGTCACGGGGGCCTTGGAGAGCAGTGGGGGCGGCATGTTGGGGCATATCGGGAAATGCCTGTAGAAGAATGGATTCCATACGGGCATAGGGAGGATTGTCATATGGAGCATCCAGGTAGTCCTTGCCGTCGGCCTGGTATAACGCATCCTTGTCCAGGGATGAGGGCAGGCTGATCAATTCTTCCATCGATCTCAGCGGGATCAGCACGTAAATACGGCGGATGGCCGCTGTGTCATTTCCGATGGGTTTAAAGACACCCACTTCGGAAATTCTTAGTCGGTGAAGGGCGGGAAGAAATGCCGTTTGGAGGAATTTTTCGACCCTTGCTTCCTGTTCAGGGGTCTTCAGCTGGTAGATGCGGATGCTGTAAAACTCCTGTTTTGAGCTAAGGGGAATGGGTAGATCCGCTGTGGCAAAAGCGCTGAAATGCAATATCAGCAAGGCGGATACGAAAATATTTTTCATAATTAAAATATTGAATGTTTGGATATGGAACAAATTTATCAGGGTAAATGTAGATACTAAAAGCTTTTTAACAAAAACTTGAAGGCCGGGGAGGCCTGAATACCAGCCAATAGACCTAATTTGGCGCACTCCTGATTCATTTATGAGATACTTAACTTATCCCTTCGTCTTGTTTTTATTATTGTCTTCCATTGAGGGCAGTGCGCAGCAATTTCTTACCGGCAAGATCTATAAGAAGAACAGTGCGGAGGCGCTGATCTCGGTGAGTATACATAATATCTCCGCGCAGCGGTATGATCTTTCGGAAGAGAACGGCAGCTACCGGATCCAGGTTGTTCCGGGCGACCATGTCTCCTTTTCTTCGGTGGGGTATGTAGCGGACACGGTGACAGTGACTGCCTCCATGCTGACGGCAGACTTCCCTGTCTACCTGGATGTCCGTGCACAGACATTGAAGGCGGTACGGGTCGGAGAGTTCAGCAATTACCAGCTGGATTCTATGGATCGGAAGAAGGAGTATGCCTGGGTGTATGAACATGACAATACGCCGCGTGTCGATCACAATCGTAAAGGCGATGGGGTAGGCGTCACGCTGAATATTTTCCGGAATGCCGGTTCAAAAGAGAAGCAGCGGGAGAAGCTGGAGAAGAGGCTGGCGAAGGAGGAAGAAGAGTATTATATAGATTACCGTTATAACAAGGACAATGTTGCGAAGTATACGCATTTGACCGGTGACAGTCTGAAGCAGTTCATGATCAAGTATCGTCCTTCCTACGACTATTGCCGGCGGGCGGCTAATGTTGACATCCTGGTTTACATAAATGATAGTTACAAGCAGTTCCTTAAGGGTGACTAAGTGGTAACTAAGTAAAATTTTGTTGGGCGGCGTGTGCCAATAATTAAATATCTTTCCTTCTGATCAAACCTAATTGTTCATGAAGGAGCTAAGAAGCCGGAACTGGTTTGGTAAAACCGATAAGATGGGTTTTATCTATCGCAGCTGGATGAAGAACCAGGGATTTCCGGAAGATATGTTCGATGGTCGCCCGGTCATCGGGATCTGTAATACCTGGTCAGAGCTTACTCCCTGTAATGCCCATTTAAGAGATATCGCCGAAGTGGTGAAACGCGGCGTATATGAAGCCGGGGGATTTCCCCTGGAGTTCCCTGTCATGTCATTAGGGGAAACCCTGCTTAAACCTACGGCTATGCTGTTCAGGAACCTGGCCAGTATGGATGCCGAGGAGTCCATCCGCGGAAATCCGCTGGATGGAGTAGTCCTGCTGACGGGTTGCGATAAGACCACGCCATCCACGCTGATGGGAGCCGCCAGCGTGGATCTGCCGACTTTAGTAGTGCCGGGTGGCCCTATGCTGAATGGCAAGTTCCAGGGGCATGATATCGGGTCGGGAACGCATGTGTGGAAGTTCGACGAAGACAGAAAGAAGGGCATAATGAGCGATGCGGACTATTTACTTGCGGAAAGCTGTATGTCGCGCAGTCCGGGTCATTGTATGACAATGGGGACGGCCAGCACCATGGCTTGTATGGTGGAGTCGCTGGGCCTCACGCTGCCGGGTGCGGCGGCCATACCGGCTGTAGACTCCCGCAAAAAAGTATTGGCTCATCTTTCCGGGCGGCGGATCGTGGAAATGGTAAAGGAGGATCTGCGATTGTCGAAGGTGCTGACACGACCGGCGTTTGAGAACGCCATTAAAGTAAATGCCGCTGTTGGCGGAAGCACGAATCTCATTATACATCTCACGGCGATAGCCGGCCGGATAGGGGTGCCGCTGGCGCTGGAGGATTTTGATACTCTTGGCAGCCAGATCCCTTTATTGCTGAACCTCATGCCTTCGGGTAAATTCCTGATGGAGGATTTTTATTATGCGGGGGGGCTGCCGGTGATCCTGCATGAGCTGAGGGAGCTGCTGGACATGGATGTCCTGACGGTAAACGGGAAAAGTCACAGGGAGAATATAATGGGTAGGGATACCTGCTATAACCGGGAGGTCATCGCCTCTATCGGGGAACCGATCATCCCGCATGCGGGCATTGCCGTTGTCAGGGGGAATCTCTCCCTGAACGGGGCAGTGATCAAACCTTCTGCCGCCAGTCCTGCGCTGATGCAGCACCGCGGAAGGGCAGTAGTATTTGAAACCATCGAAGACTATCATGCACGGATAGACGATCCTGCTCTTGACATCGACGAGACCTGCATAATGGTGCTGAAGAATGTAGGGCCTGTGGGGTATCCCGGGATGCCCGAGGTCGGGAATATGGCGCTGCCCAAAAAATTACTGGAAAAAGGAGTGACCGATATGGTCCGGATCTCCGATGGGAGGATGAGCGGAACGGCCTATGGTACAGTGGTATTGCATGTTTCGCCTGAATCGGCTGTCGGCGGGGCGCTGGCATTGGTGAGGAATGGGGACTGGATAGAGCTGGATGTGGCCGGCCGGAGATTGCACCTGGATGTGCCGGATGAAGAGCTGTCGCGGCGGCGCAGCGAATGGCAACGTCCTGAGACACCGGGTACAGAACGCGGATATGTCCACCTGTATGTACAGCATGTGCAGCAGGCTGACAAAGGAGCCGACCTCGATTTCCTGGTCGGCCGATCGGGGTCGCAGGTTACAAGGGATTCTCATTAATTATGCTTTATGAATCTACTGATCGTTCTGTTCGGCATTCTATTACTGGTGGCGCTGATCTCATGGGGAAAAGTGAATGCATTTCTTGCCTTTTTGGTGGTGTCGATCGTAACCGGTCTTTTGCTGGGCATTCCCTTTGGAAGCATTACGAAGAGCCTGTATAAGGGTATCGGGGATACCCTGGGTCAACTGGCTATCGTGATCGTCCTTGGGGCCATGCTGGGCAAAATGGTCGCGGAAAGCGGGGCCGCGCAGCGGATCGCCTCTACTATGATGTCCGTTTTTGGTGAGAAATATATTCAGTGGGCTCTCATGGTGACGGGTTTTATTATCGGCATTCCGCTGTTCTACAATGTAGGTTTTGTATTGATGGTTCCATTGATCTTTTCGGTGGTATATAAGTACAAGCTGCCGGCTGTCTATATCGGTTTACCGATGCTGGCCTCTCTATCGGTAACGCATGGTTTTCTACCGCCGCATCCGGCGCCCGCCGCATTGGTGGGGCAGTTTCATGCCAATATGGGAAAGACCCTGCTCTATGGGGTCTGCATTGCTATCCCGGCTATAATCATGGCGGGCCCTGTTTTTTCACGGACCCTGAAACGTATTGTCTCTTCCCCGCTGGAAGGCCTGGTGGCTGAGGACAAACCGGAGTCGCAGCTGCCGGGCATCGGGAACAGCCTGTTATCTTCTTTGCTGCCGGTTCTGCTGCTTATGCTGACCACCCTGCTGCCCTTGTTATTTACGCTGCCCCCGGTGGTTAAGAATGTAATAGATTTCCTGGGCGATCCGTCTATCATTTTATTGCTGGCCATTGGGACGGCTACTTATACACTGGGCATACGCGGAGGAATGAGCATTAAAAAGATCATGCAGATCTATGAAGAGGCGGCAAAAGACATATCGATGATCCTGCTGATCGTGGCGGGTGCGGGGGCATTGAAGGAAGTCTTTCTGGACAGCGGGGTCAGCAGGGAGATAGCCGGGATCTTACAGGAATGGCCTGTGCATCCGCTGGTGCTGGGCTGGCTGATCGCGGCGATCATCCGGGTCTGCCTGGGATCGGCTACGGTGGCCGGGCTCACGGCTGCCGGCATCATTCTGCCGCTGATGAACCGGATGCATGTCGATCCGAACCTGATGGTGCTTTCCGTAGGGGCGGGCAGCCTGTTATTTTCCCATGTCAATGATGGCGGCTTCTGGTTGTTCAAGGAGTATTTCAATCTCTCTATAAAAGATACTATCCGGTCGTGGTCACTTATGGAGACTATTGTTTCCGTGGTGGGGCTGGTAGGGGTTTTGCTGTTGAATCTTTTGTTGCACTAAATATTTTTCTGTAATATTATTAAATTATAAATATAATAGTACGTCCTTATAACAGTGAATATTGAACTGTATCTGCAAAGTGGAATCGTAGAAAGCTATGCCCTGGGACTGGCCGCACCCCCGGAGGTTGCTGAATTCGAGCAACTGCTGCCGCATTATCCTGAGCTGAGGGAAATCCTGTCCGATTTTGAATATCACCTGGAACTTTTTGCCATCGACAATGAGGAGCCGCCGCCACCGGGCACAAAGGAAAGGATCGAAGCCCGTCTTCGGGAGATGCCGGCTGTACCGGCGACCCGGCAGGACAAAGGGCGTAGTTACAGGCGGCAGAAGCGGACCGGCGAGTATATCCCGGTCGAGGTCAGTTCTCCATATATCCGGGTGCACAAACACTGGAGGACTTTTTTTATAGCGGTGTTCATCTTATCCAAGATACTGCTGGGGCTTGCCATTTACTATTATTTGGAATACCGGCATACGCAGCAGCATGTGCAACAGCTGGAGGAGCAGCTGGGAAAGGCCGGTGCTGGAGGGGAAATAAAAAATTAATTTTGGTTGTTCGGATTTGGCGACTAATTTTGGACTCGCAAACAGGTGCATCAGCGCGTGGCAAATATGAAGAATAACAGACAACATCATCACCATCATTTCTTCTTACCTCTTGGGTAGGCCGGTGATGTTTTGTCGCAAGCATAAAACTTATTAAGGGCTTACCGGGAGGTGAGCCCTCTTTTTTTATTTAAATGATTATTTGTGAACAAACTAAAGATCGCTATTCAGAAGTCCGGCCGGCTGTATGATGATTCCGTAAAGCTGCTAAAAGATTGCGGGATCGACCTTAAGAATGGAGTCAACAAGTTAAAGGCGGAATGTGACAACTTTCCAATGGAGATCTATTTTCTTCGGGATGACGATATTCCGCAGTATGTGGAAGATGCCGTAGCGGATATTGGCATTGTGGGAGAGAATGTCCTTTTCGAGAAGAATAAGAAGGCCGAGATCATCGAGCAGCTGGGTTTTGGGAAATGTCGTTTGTCGGTCGCTGTTGGCAGGAGCGAGACCTATGAGGGGGTAGAATATCTCAATGGGAAGAAGATCGCGACCACTTATCCTACGCTGGTGCGGCAGTTCCTGGAGAAAAATAAGATCAGCGCCGAGATCCATGAGATCAGCGGGTCGGTGGAGATAGCGCCGGGTATCGGTCTGGCGGACGCTATTGTCGACCTGGTCAGCAGTGGCAGCACCTTGTTCATGAACGGTCTGAAGGAAGTGGAGACGGTACTGAGATCGCAGGCCGTGCTGATCCGGAACGAACGCCTGGGCGAGGATCAGCAGCAATTGCTGGAGAAATTCCTTTTCCGGATTCGCGCTGTCAGGAAAGCCCGGAATAACAAATACATCCTGTTGAATGCGCCCAACGAAAGGTTGCAGGAGATAATTGGCCTGTTACCGGGGATGAAGAGCCCGACAGTGCTGCCATTGGCGGAGCCGGGATGGAGCAGTGTACACAGTGTGCTCAACGAAAATGATTTTTGGGAGATCATCGAGCGGCTCAAAGGGGCAGGCGCTCAGGGTATCCTCGTTGTTCCAATTGAAAAAATGATCATATAATGGAGATTATAGACGTCAGTACTGCAGACAATGTTAGGGCGGGGGTCCTGTCGCGGCCGGTGATCGACACGAGATCGCTGGAGCAGAGGGTTGCGGCAATATTATCTACTGTTCAGAAGGAAGGTGATAGGGCTGTCAGGGAATTCTCGCAAAAATTCGACCAGGTGGCCCCGGAGACGTTTGAGCTGAGCGAAAAGGAGATCAGCGATGGGGCGGAAGAAGTGGGAGAAGAGCTGCGCGCGGCTATCCGGCAGGCCCATGCCAATATCCTGCGTTTTCACAGTCAGCAGCGGCAGGCGGAACAGGTCGCAGAGGTGATGCCCGGAGTAAAGTGCTGGCGAAAGTCGGTTGCGATTGAAAAAGTTGGCTTATATATCCCCGGGGGGACGGCGCCATTGTTCTCTACCTTGCTGATGCTGGCGATACCGGCGAAGATCGCGGGTTGCAGGGATATCGTACTTTGTTCGCCGCCCGATCCGGATGGACGGCTGCATCCTGCGATCCTTTTTGCTGCGCAGCTGGTTGGTGTGACGCGTATCTTCCGGGTTGGCGGAGTGCAGGCTATTGCCGCGATGGCTTATGGAACGGAGTCTGTCCCCCAGGTGTATAAGATCTTCGGTCCGGGCAATCAGTATGTCACTTGTGCCAAACAGCTGGTGCAGCGGGATGGAGTGGCTATCGACATGCCGGCAGGGCCCAGTGAAGTGGCTGTATATGCGGACGAGACCTGTGATCCGTTGTTCGTGGCGGCTGACCTTCTTTCTCAGGCTGAGCATGGTGCGGACAGCCAGGTAGTGCTGGTGAGCACTTCGTCCGTTGTGGTAACGGCTGTACTGGCCGAGGTAGACAGGCAGGTGGCGCAGCTCCCCCGCTCGGATATGGCTCAGCGGGCATTGGCAAATAGCCGTGCCTTTATCGTAAGGGATAATACGCAGGCCATGCAGCTGCTGAATGACTATGCTCCGGAGCATCTTATTCTGGCCTGCAGCGAACCCGAGTCCTTAGCGGACCAGGTGATCAACGCCGGGTCTGTATTTCTCGGACATTATTCTCCGGAGAGCGCAGGTGACTATGCCAGCGGCACCAATCATGTATTGCCCACCAACGGGCATGCCCGGGCTTACAGCGGAGTGAGCCTGGATAGTTTTGTCAAGAAGATCACCTTTCAGCACCTGAGCAGGGAAGGACTGGCCGGTATTGGAATGACGGTCAGACGGATGGCAGAGGCGGAGGGCCTGGAGGCGCATGCGAAAGCGGTGAGTTTAAGAATGGAAAAAAAATAAAAAGATCATGTTCGATTTAGACAAGCTTTTACGGGACAATATACGCAAACTGGTCCCTTATTCATCAGCAAGGGATGAGTTCAAAGGAGAGGCAGAGGTCTTTCTTGATGCCAACGAAAATAGTTTGGGTTCGCCATTAACCCGGTGGTATAATCGTTACCCTGACCCTCACCAGTGGAAGGTGAAGGAAGCCATCAGTAAAATAAAAGGCATACCGCCGCAGCATATCTTTCTGGGCAACGGCAGTGATGAATGCATCGATCTGCTTTACCGGGCCTTTTGTGTTCCGGGGAAGGATAATGTCATTATCAACCCGCCAACTTATGGAATGTATGAGGTGAGTGCAAATATTAATGATGTAGAAGTCCGAAGAGCGGTGCTGCTGGATGATTTTCAGCTGGACCTTGTGCACCTGGAGAATCTGGTGGATGAGAATACCAAGATGATCTGGATCTGTTCGCCGAACAATCCTACGGCCAATTCCATGGAGCGGCAGGACATCGAGATCGTTCTGAATAATTTTCAGGGGCTGGTGGTAGTGGACGAGGCTTATATCAATTTCTCCCGCCATAAATCCTTTATCCAGGAGCTCAGTGATTATCCGAACCTGGTAGTGCTGCAGACGATGAGCAAGGCCTGGGGATTAGCGGGTCTCCGGATGGGGATGGCTTTTGCAAGTGAGGCCATTATCGATGTGTATAATAAGGTAAAACCCCCATATAATATCAGCCAGGTCAACCAGGAGCTCGCTCTGAAGGCTCTCGAAGAAGTGGGGCAGGTGAATGATATGATCCGGCAGCTGGTGACCATGCGGGAGCAATTGGCTATAGATCTGGCTGTTTTGCCAGTGGTGCAGAAAGTTTATCCCAGCGACGCTAATTTCCTACTGGTGAAAATGGATGATGCGCGGAGCATCTATCAACGCCTTTTAGAAGACGGAATTGTCGTGAGGGATCGAAGTAAGGTGGAGCTCTGTACGGGATGCCTGCGAATAACCGTAGGGACTGAGAAGGAGAATGCAGAGCTGGTAGGCGCCCTGCGGGCGCTGAGGTCTTAGTCTAAGATAAAAATTAGTATAGGGTTGGTAATTTTTCGACTAAATTACGGCCAGTAAATTTATATATCCATGCAACTATTCATCAACAGAACGAAAGAAGTATCGGGGAAATTCCTGTGTGTTTCAGCAGGATTATTTTTGATGGGGCTGGTCGCCTTTGCCGGCGACGGCGGCGGGAAGAAAGGACCTGCAAAGGTTTCGGATGCTGCCTCGCAGCTGAAATTGCCATCGGGTTTTTCTACTGTGACCTTAGTCGATTCTTTTGGCAAGGCGCGTCATATTGCCGTCGCACCCAATGGGGCTGTTTTTGTCAAGCTGGCGAAGCTGAAGAACGGTAAAGGGATCTTCCGTTTACAGGATACCAATGGTGACGGAAAGGCCGATAAGATCACTGGTTTTGGCAGTTTCCCGGGAACGGGTATTGCCATCAGCAATGGATACCTGTATGCCAGTTCCGATGAAGAGGTTTTTCGTTTTAAGCTGGATGGAGACTATAATGTAGTAAATCCCGATAAGCCTGAAAAGCTGGTCACCGGATTGCTGAGCCGTCATGAGCATGAAGCCAAGGCTATTGCCCTGAATGATAAAGGGGACCTGTTCGTAAATATCGGCGCCTATTCCAATGCCTGCCAGCTGGAGGACAGGACGAAGGGTTCTCCGGGTCAGAAGCCTTGTCCTATTCTCGATTCGGCGGGTGGCATCTGGCTGTTCAAGGCAGATCAGCTGAATCAGACCTATGGCACAGGGAAACGTTATGCCACGGGTTTACGCAATGTAGTTGGCCTGAACTGGAATACTGCAACAAACTCGCTGTTTGTCATGCAGCATGGTCGTGATCAGCTGCATGATCTTTTCCCGGACATGTGGGATTCGAAACAAAGTGCCGAGCTGCCAGCGGAGTGTATGTATGAGCTGCACGAAGGTTCCAATTGCGGCTGGCCATATATCTTCTATGATGAGTTCCAGAATAAAAAGATACTGGCTCCTGAATATGGCGGAGACGGAAAGAAGACCGCGGGTGAGGATGCACAGGACCCTGTCGTTGCTTTTCCCGGTCACCTGGCACCCAACGGGCTGTTGTTCTATACCGGCAATCAGTTTCCCGGGAAATACAAAAATGGCGCCTTTATCGCCTTTCATGGCAGCTGGAACAGGGCTCCTGAGCCTCAGGCGGGCTATTTTATAGTTTTTCAGCCATTCAAGGATGGCAAGCCGGACGGCAAATGGGAAGTATTTGCGGACAACTTCTCGGGTGGTTCGGCAAAGACGGCTTCTGGTCGTGTAGACTATCGTCCCTGTGGACTGGCGCAGGCTCCGGATGGTTCGATCTATGTGACGGACGATACAAAGGGAACGATCTGGAAGATCTCATATAAGAATTAGGAAATAAGCTGACAGAATAATAATCAATCATAGGACGGACGGATGAAAAAACATACCATATATTTTGCGCTGACCGGAAGCCTTTTTGTAATGGCAACGGTGCTGATGTCACAGACTACAAAACCTGCTGCGACAAAGCCGGCGAGCGCTGCACCAGGCGGGATGGCAGCTTCTTTAGCAAGAGGCAAGCAGGTATATCTTGAACAATGCCTGGCCTGTCACCAGGCGGATGCCCTGGGGGTATCGGGAATGAACCCGCCGCTGGTGAAAACGAAATTTGTGCTTGGAGATAAGAATACATTGGTGAAGATTGTGCTCAACGGGATGAAGGGTATCGAGGTGGAAGGAGAGGATTATCATGGGGTGATGGCGCCGCACAGCGACCTTACTGATCAACAGATCGCCGATGTGCTGACCTATGTGCGAAATAGTTTTGGGAATAAGGCGGTGGCAGTGAAGGCAAGTGAAGTGAAGGCGATAAGAGCGGCGAATAAACCTTAGTTTTGCAGGACATGAAGCGAATCTTATTTATAGACAGGGATGGCACCCTGATCAAGGAAGCCCCGCCGACTTATCAGATCGATTCTTTTGAAAAGCTGGAATTCTACCCGAATATGTTTGAGTACATGAGCAGGATTGCCCGCGAGTTCGACTATGAGTTGTTGATGGTGACGAACCAGGACGGGATGGGAACGGCTTCTTTTCCCGAAGAGACTTTCTGGCCGGTGCAGAATTTTGTGATAAAGACATTGGAGGGGGAGGGGATCAGGTTCAGCGGGGTCTATATCGACAGGAGTACGCCGGAAGAGAAGTTGCCGACGCGTAAGCCGGGGACGGGGATGCTGACGAAGTATATCGACAACGAGGACTATGATCTCGAACATTCCTTTGTCATTGGGGACCGGATCACGGATGTGCAGCTGGCGAAGAACCTGGGTTGTAAGGCCATCTGGCTGAATAATGATGATTCCCTGGGCGGAGCGGAGATCAGTGATTCCCGGCGTGACCTGGAAGGGTCGATTGCGCTGGAGACGCCGGAATGGAGCAAGATCTATGAATTCCTGAAGCTGGGTCTGCGCAGGGTAGTACATGAACGCAATACCAGCGAGACGCAGATAAAGATCGATCTGAACGTGGATGGCAGCGGGAAAGCTGCTATTATTACGGGACTTGGATTTTTTGATCATATGCTGGAGCAGATAGCCCGGCATGGTAAGATGAATCTATCTATCCGGGTCAATGGGGATCTGCACATCGATGAGCACCACACGATAGAAGATACGGGCATCACACTGGGAGAGGCTTTTGCACAGGCATTGGCAGACAAGCGGGGCATGGAGCGATATGGCTTCGCGTTACCGATGGATGAGGCCGATGCGAAGGTGCTGATCGATTTCGGAGGTCGCAACTGGATCGTCTGGAATGCTGAATTCAAACGCGAGATGATAGGGGAAGTGCCTACGGAGATGTTCTTTCACTTTTTCAAATCCTTTTCGGACGGGGCGAAGTGCAATTTGAATATAGAGTGTAAGGGAGAGAACGAGCACCATAAGATAGAAGCCATCTTTAAGGCGTTTGCAAAGGCTATCAGGATGGCTGTGCGCCGGGATCCGTTGAGCAGTTATTTGCCGAGCACAAAGGGAGTTTTGTAGGATTATACTCTAAAGAATATTTTTTTACGATAGAGGAAGTAACACAGCCCCCATTCGCAGGCAAAAATGATAAGAGAGGTGATAATAGGATGGGCCCAGCTGGTGAGCGCTCCGACATAACCGTTGAACCAGCGATCGCCCACTATCTCGAAGAACAGATATATAAAGATCGAGTTCATGCCTACGATGGTGAAGAATTGAACATATTTACGATGATCTTTTATATCGATCCACCAATAAAACAGAGCAAGTAATAAAAGGCTATACCCGAGGGAGACGAGGGTGAAGGAAGAGGTGGCGATGCGTTTGATGATGGGGGTGATACTGCTCCAGTCGAGGGCGTATCCGAGGGCTAAGCTGATGAGCCCCCATGTTATGAGTGTTTGCACCGGTTGACCGGGCTTTTGGGTGGATGATGAGTTTTTAGTCTTTGCGTTCAGCAGCAGTTTTCCGGCTAGCGCACCCCCGATGGTATGGACAGCCGTGGGGATACAATTTATCGCAACCCAGCCTCCGGGGTTGATCTTATTCATCAGGAGCAGGTCAATATAATTCCCAAAATTATGCTGGTCGGTGAAGGGCTGATCGAAGCCCGGTACATGTGTAAGGCGATAGAGAAGCTCGGTGAGCAATAGAAGCCCGGCACAGACGGCTATCTGGGTCCTGGCAGGCCATTGAAAGATCAGGAACGCCACCAGGGTTGTAAAGGAAAGCTGTGTCAGCACATCCCAAAGCTCGAAGGAAAGTCCTGTAGGTCTTACGGCATAGTCCAGCACACCCCAGAAGAATAACCATCCGCATCTTTTTAGCGTCTTTTGAAAGGACTGACCCCAGGTCATTCCCTTTTGGCGTTGTTTTTCGAGCGAAAAGGCCATGGCGGCTCCTGCCATGAACATAAAAGCGGGTTGTACGAGGTCCCAAACGTGCAGGCCATGCCAGGGGTGGTGGAAAAATTGCCCGATCAGGAAGCCTTCTCCGGAGGCTTTGGAAAGGTGTTCGTAGAGGCCGGCGGATTCGAGGGCGAGCAGCACCATGATGAGGCCTCGCATGAAGTCGAGGGACAGGAGACGCTGGGAGCCGGTGGATGACTGCACTAGCGGGGTTGATGAGGGTGAAGGGATTGATGGAACAATCGGTGAAGTGGCAGCGTTGTTTGGCATCCCTAAATATAAAAAAAGGGCAGCTTATTAGTGCAGGCAAAATAAAAAAATTTGGCGATTTGAGTTTTCCCGTGGATATTTGCTTCACAATGAAGATATCAATTAATCAACAGTGGTGGTGGCATACGAACTCCAAACGGGGCAAGTAGAGCTATTGTCATAGTTTATCAATAGTATTTACCAGATTGGGCCCCGAGTTTCGGGGCCTTTTTTATTTGTGTCATTTTAATTATTTGCGCCATTTTAATTGGACTGAGTCCAACCAGACATGAAAAAAATAGAGATCAAGACAAATTGTAAGAAGCTGCTTTCGGACATCTATACGCCGGTTGGCATTTATCTGCGGCTGAGGGACCGGTTTCGGGACACCATTCTGCTGGAAAGTACTGATTATCATGCAGCGGACAATAGCTATTCTTTTATCTGTATCAATGCTATTGCCGGCATGGAGATCACAGATACACGGAGTATTGAATTCAAGCTGCCGGGACAGAAGCCGGAGCGGGTAGCGCTGCAGAATCTTTCTGATACGCCGAAGCTATTGTGGGAGTTCATGCAGCGGTTCGATGTGGAGCCCGCCACGGAGAAGGCGGTAAGGGCGACGCAGGGATTGTTTGGGTATACCACTTTTGATGCGGTGCAGTTTTTTGATACCATTCATTTAAATGATAGAGGTAATGTAATACCATTGATGCGGTATCGCCTGTACCAATATGTCATCGCCATCAACCATTTCAAGGACGAACTATATATCTGTGAGAATAAGATAAACGGAATAGAATCCGAATTGCCGGTGGTGGAGTCCCTGATCCGGAGTAAGGATGTGCCGGTCTATCCATTCCAGCCTCAGGGAGAAGAGACATCGAATCTTACGGATGAGCAGTACAGGCAGATCGTGCAGAAGGGTATTAATTCCTGTCTGCGGGGAGATGTTTTCCAGATCGTGCTCAGCCGTCGTTTTCAGCAGGGGTTTAGCGGTGATGAGTTCAATGTATATCGCGCCTTGCGGAATATCAATCCTTCTCCTTACTTATTCTTCTTTGACTACGGCGACTACAAGCTGATGGGCTCATCTCCCGAGTCACAGATATTATTGCAAAACGGTGAAGCCATTGTGCATCCTATCGCGGGGACATTCAAAAGAAGCGGGGATGATGTGACGGACAGGCAGATGGCGGATAAGCTGCTAAAGGATGCCAAGGAAAATGCGGAACATGTAATGCTGGTCGACCTGGCCCGGAATGACCTGAGCCGCAACTGTGACGACGTGACGGTGGCGCAATACCGGCAGGTACAATATTATTCTCATGTCATTCACCTGGTGAGCGAGGTCAGGGGGAAGCTGAGAGAGGGATATAATCCATTCGCCTTACTGGCGACCACTTTCCCGGCGGGTACGCTCAGCGGCGCTCCGAAATTCAAGGCAATGGAGCTGATCGATTCGTATGAACCGACGACCAGGAGCTATTATGGCGGCTGTATCGGGTTCATGGGATTTGACGGCAGTTGCGTACATGCGATCATGATCCGCAGTCTGTTGAGCCGGAACAATACCCTGACCTACCAGGCGGGGGCGGGGGTAGTGGCGGCCAGCCAGCCGGAAAGCGAATTACAGGAAGTCAACAATAAATTAGGTGCGCTGAAATCGGCCATTCTTTATGCCGCACAAATCTAAAAAATTACCCGTGACACGTATATTGGTTTTTGATAACTACGACTCTTTTACTTATAACCTGGTGCATTTGGTAGAGAAACTGATGAAACAGCGGGTGGAGGTGCACCGCAATGACCGTCTTCCTTTGGAAAAGGTAAAGGAATATGACAAGATCATTCTTTCGCCGGGGCCTGGTATTCCTTCTGAGGCGGGGCTCCTGCTGCCACTGATCAGGGAATATGCTGCATCGAAACCTATTTTAGGTGTATGTCTGGGGCATCAGGCTATCGGGGAGGCTTTTGGCGGCAAGCTGGTTAATCTAAGCACGGTGTATCATGGAGTGGCGACACCGGTAAAGATCCTGAAGCCGGGGACTTTGTTCGAGGGATTGCCGGAGACGCTGGAAGTTGGCCGTTATCACAGTTGGGTGGTCAGTGAAGAAAACTGGCCGGACGAGCTGGAGGTTACGGCGAGAGATGAAAAGAATTTTGTTATGGGGTTAAGGCATAAAACCCTCGATGTACAAGGTGTGCAGTTCCATCCGGAGAGTGTGTTGACGCCGTTGGGTGAAAAAATACTGGCTAACTGGTTGAAGCAATAATACTAAATCAATGAAAAAGATCTTACAATATTTATTTGAGCATAAAACGCTGGGCCGGGCGCAGGCAAGAGATGTGCTGACCCGCATCGCCAGGGCTGAATTCAACGAAAGCGAGCTGGCGGCCTTTATCACGGTATATCTTATGCGCAGCGTCACTATCGAAGAGCTGCAGGGGTTTCGGGATGCTTTGCTGGACCTTTGTGTTCGAGTCGATCTCGACGGGCAGGAAACTATCGACATTGTCGGAACGGGTGGAGATGGGAAGAACACCTTTAATATCTCGACGCTGGCTTGTTTTATCGTGGCGGGGACGGGTCATAAGGTGGCCAAACACGGGAATTATGGTGCGAGCACTATCAGCGGTGCGTCCAATGTGATGGAGCAGCTGGGATACCATCATAAGAACGATACCGGGAAGCTTCGGAAGGAGATAGATGAAGCGGGTATCTGTTTCTTACATGCGCCCTTGTTCCATCCGGCATTGAAGACGGTGGGACCTATCCGTAAGAACCTGGGTATCCGGACCTTTTTCAATATGCTGGGACCGATGGTCAACCCTGCTTTTCCGACGACACAGCTGGTGGGCGTCTATAACCTGGAGATGGCCCGCATCTACAACTATCTGTTGCAGCAGACCACGGGAAGGTTTACGATAATTCACAGTTTGGATGGCTATGACGAGATCTCCCTCACCGGGGATACAAAGGTTATTACGAACAGGGGGGAAAAGATCATGACTCCTGAAGAATTAGGCAAGAGAATGGTAAATGCTACCGATATTTATGGGGGCAATACGGTGGAGGAAGCGGCGAAGATCTTTGTCAGGATACTGAAGGTAGAAGGCAGCTGGGCGCAGAATGCGGTGGTACTGGCCAATGCGGCGATGGCGTTGTTTGCAAGCGGTGCGTTTGCGGATTATGAATCGGCCTATGGGGCTGCGGTGGAAAGCCTGGAAAGCAGAAAAGCCTATGGGGCATTGGAAAAATTAATCGCATTACAATGAACATATTAGAGAAGATAATAGAATTTAAGAGGAAGGAAGTGGAAGAAAGGAAGGTGCTGATGCCGGTATCTGCATTGGAGAAGGAGGCTGGTTTTTCGAGGACCGTGCTGTCTTTAAAGCAGAGTCTTGTTGACCCTGCCAGGACCGGTATCATTGCCGAGTTCAAGCGGCGCAGCCCTTCGAAGGGGGTGATCAATGATAAAGTGACTGTCGAATCGGTGACGAAGGGGTATACCGCAGCCGGGGCGAGCTGTCTTTCTGTGCTGACGGATGAAGAATTTTTTGGAGGTACGAGTGCCGATCTTCGTGCGGCCCGGGTAAATGAGATCCCTATTTTGCGGAAGGATTTTATGATCGACGAGTACCAGATCGTGGAGGCGCGTGCGATGGGAGCGGATGTTATTTTACTGATCGCGGCATGCCTGTCCAGGGAGGAGGTGAGGCGCCTGGCGCGTTTTGCTATTTCGCTGGGCCTGGAGGTTCTGCTGGAGATACACAACGAGGAGGAGCTGGGGCATATATGTGACGAGACGCCGCTGGTGGGTGTCAACAATCGGGATCTAAAAACTTTTACGGTAGATGTGGAGCGATCGATCCGGCTCAGTAAGAAGATCCCTGCGGGGAAACTGCTGATCGCGGAGAGCGGCATCAATGAAGTAGCTACGATACTACATATGAAAAAGGCTGGATTCCAGGGCTTCCTGGTTGGAGAGCATTTTATGAAGGAGAAGGACCCGGGAGCTGCTTTTGGGACCTTTGTACGGAATTTATCGGACGGCGAATTATCGGGAAATTAAAAACATATGAGAGTAAAAGTATGCGGGATGACCGAGCTTGACCAGGTCAGGCAGCTGGACGCCATGGGAGTTGACTTTGCGGGGTTCATATTTTACCCCAAGTCGCCGCGCTATGTCGTCCGTCACGTGTCTGGCGAGCAGCTAAAAAAGGCAAAACTACGCCTGGGTAAGGTCGGAGTTTTTGTCAATGCTACTTATGACGAGGTCATGAAGCAGGTAGACGCATATGGACTGGATATGGTGCAGCTTCATGGTGACGAGACACCGCGGTTTTGCGAGCAGCTGGCCAACTATATAACTGTCATCAAGGTGTTTCGGATGGGCGAGAATGATCCCATTGACTGGCTGATCCGTCCTTACCAGGATTACTGTGATATGTTCCTTTTTGACACCGAAGGGGTAGGATATGGAGGGACCGGGAAGAAATTCAATTGGGAGACGCTAAAGCCTGCGCATATAGACAAGCTATATTTTTTGAGCGGAGGCATCGAGCCGACGGATGTGGAGAGGCTGAAGGCCTTTGCGCGAGAGCCGATCGCACGGAAGCTTTTTGCAATAGATGTCAATAGTAAGTTTGAGATAAGTCCGGGGGTAAAAGATCTGAAGAAGGTAAAAACGTTCCTGGACAATGTTAAGAATCCCAACGCGTAAATAAAATGAGTATGAAAACATATCAGTCTCCGGACGAACGGGGATATTATGGAAAGTTCGGGGGTGCCTTCATTCCTGAGATGTTGTATCCCAATGTGGAAGAATTAAGGACAAGGTATTTGGAGATCATGCATGAGGCGGCTTTTCAAAAGGAATTCCAATCCTTGCTGAAAGACTATGTAGGGCGCCCTTCGCCGTTGTATCTCGCCAAAAGGCTGAGCGCAAAGTACAATACGGAGATATTTTTGAAACGGGAGGACCTGAATCATACAGGGGCGCACAAGATCAATAATACGATCGGTCAGATCCTGCTGGCGCAGCGACTTGGCAAGCACCGGATCATTGCGGAGACGGGAGCGGGTCAGCATGGCGTGGCGACTGCAACGGTCTGCGCGCTGAAGGGGATCGAGTGTATCGTCTATATGGGGGAGAAGGATATCCAGCGGCAGGCGCCAAATGTAGCACGGATGAAGATGCTGGGTGCAAAGGTCGTCCCGGCCACCAGTGGCAGCCAAACCCTGAAGGATGCTACGAATGAAGCCATCCGGGACTGGATAAACAATCCCGTCGATACGCATTATATCATTGGAAGTGTGGTAGGGCCGCATCCATACCCGGATATGGTGGCACGTTTTCAGAGTGTCATCAGCGAAGAGATACGGATACAGCTAAAAGAAAAGACAGGCAGTGAATTACCTACGCATGTCATCGCCTGTGTCGGCGGCGGCAGCAATGCGGCGGGTACGTTCTATCATTTTTTGGATGATCTTTCTGTCGAGCTGATTGCTGTGGAAGCCGCGGGGCATGGGGTTCATAGCGGGATGAGCGCTGCGACGACACAGCTGGGTAAACCGGGAGTACTGCATGGCAGCCGCAGCTATGTGATGCAGACAGAGGACGGGCAGGTGGTGGAGCCGCATAGTATCTCTGCCGGTTTGGATTACCCGGGGATCGGCCCATTGCACGCACATTTGTTTGACAGCGGAAGGGGAACTTTTTTGAGCGCCACCGATGAAGAGGCTGTGGCGGCTGCTTTCCAGCTGACGCGGCTGGAGGGGATCATCCCGGCGCTGGAGTCATCGCATGCGCTGGCGGCGCTGGATCAGCTGCAGCTCAATGAGAAGGACACGGTGGTGTTGTGTCTCAGCGGCAGGGGAGATAAGGATATGGCAACCTATATGAAAGCAATGGAAGAACAAACATTTGAATAATGAGCAGGATATCCGAACTTTTTAAGAAGAAAAGCAAAAAGGTATTGAACGTATATTGTACGGCGGGTTTTCCCCGTCTGGACAGCACCCTGGAAGTGCTGAAGGCTTTGGAGGATAATGGGGCCGACCTGATCGAGCTGGGTATGCCTTATAGCGACCCGCTGGCAGATGGTCCGGTGATACAGGCCAGCAGCACGAAGGCTTTGGAGAACGGGATGACCATCTCAACGCTGTTCGGTCAGCTGAAGGTTATGCGAACTTCCATCAGCGTGCCTGTCTTGCTGATGGGGTATATGAACCCGGTGCTGCAATATGGTTTTGAGAAGTTCTGCGAGTCGGCGGCGGAAGCGGGTGTAGATGGTTTGATCCTGCCCGATCTTCCGATCTATGAATTTGAAACGGAATACGGACCGGTGATGAAGAAATATGGTCTTGATTTTATTTTCCTGGTAACGCCGGAGACCTCGGAAGAGCGGGTGCGGAAAGTGGACTCGCTGAGCTCGGGTTTTCTCTATGCGGTATCCTCGTCTTCCACGACGGGAAAGAATAAGGAGATCAACGATCAGCAGGCCTATTTTGAGCGGCTTGGGAGGATGGGGCTGCGCAATCCGGTGCTGGTAGGTTTTGGGATAAGGGATAAGGCCAGTTTTGAGGCGGCTTGTCTGCATGCCAATGGAGCTATTATCGGAACGGCATATATCAAGGCTCTTGAGAATGGAAAGGCCGTGGGGCCAGCGACCCGGGATTTTTTGGATACGATCTTAAAATAGGAAGATGAATCTGGCAATTGTAAAATATAATGCGGGAAATATTCAGTCGGTCCTTTATGCACTTGAGCGGATCGGCCGGGAGGCAGTGGTGACAGATGATGCCGCGGTTTTGCGGGCGGCGGACAAAGTGATCTTTCCCGGGGTTGGGGAGGCGAGTACGGCGATGAATTATCTGAAGGAAAGGGGGCTGGATGAATTGATAAAGGGGTTGCAGCAGCCGGTGCTGGGCATTTGTCTGGGGATGCAATTGATGTGTAGTTATAGTGAGGAGAATGATACGGAGTGTCTGGGGATCTTTGAAACCCGGGTTAAAAAATTTGCGCCGGCGCCGGGTGGTGATTTTGCGCGGGGTAGCGGCGAATTGAAGGTGCCGCAGATAGGCTGGAACAATGTGTTTGATCTGAAGACCGGATTATTTGAGGGGGTAGCGGACCGGAGTTATTGTTATTTTGTACATGGGTATTATGCGGCGTTGAGCGATCGTACGATCGGGCGGACGGATTATGGGCTGGTGTATAGCTCGGCGTTGCACAGGGGGAATTTTTATGGGGTGCAGTTCCACCCGGAGAAGTCGGCGCAGGTGGGGGAAAGGATATTGAAGAATTTTATTGATACAATTTAAGGGGGAGGTATGTGTTTTTTTAAAAATTGAATTTGTATATACAAATGGAAATTATTCCGGCAATAGACATTATCGACGGGAAGTGCGTCCGGCTTACGCAGGGCGACTATGAGCAAAAGAAGATATACAATGAAAATCCGCTGGAGGTGGCGATGGAATTTGAGGATGCGGGATTGAAAAGGCTGCACCTGGTGGACCTGGATGGAGCGAAGGCCGGGAAGGTGAGGAACTGGAAGGTGCTGGAGACGGTGGCTTCGAAGACGAACATGGTGGTGGATTTTGGCGGCGGGATAAAGACGG
>DATJJA010000236.1:0-18045 GCA_035492595.1 Puia sp. | reverse complement strand
GTCCTGTATCTCAAACCACTGTTCCTGCTGGGCGAGTACGTTGTACCGGTCTGCGACTTCCTGGGTTGTCATTGTCTTTATTTCCGTTGTCATAGTACTATTAATTTGTATGACAAAGATGCATCATCTATGGCAGATTCGGCTGGTACCGTATGGACTTTGATCAGGGTTGATTTGGACAATTTTGCCGGGACCTCGCGGCGAACTTTACACTATCGGGTTCAACTATTGGTTGGAAGGCTTTTGGAATTCATCTGACGATATCTCAGGGGAGGCTCATTGTATTTCTCTTTGAATACCCTGATAAAATGCGAAGTATCCTCAAAGCCGCATTCAAATGAGATCTCGCTGATGCTCGATTCCGTGGTCATTAGCCTGTGGAATGCCAGGTCGAGTCTCTTTCCTTTTAACCAGGTGGCAGGAGTAACGTTGAAATACTGTTTAAAATACCTTTTAAAAGTCGAGAGGCTCATATTACACAACTCCGCG
Organism: Puia sp.; assembly: GCA_035492595.1. Taxonomy (GTDB): domain Bacteria; phylum Bacteroidota; class Bacteroidia; order Chitinophagales; family Chitinophagaceae; genus Puia. The sequence continues at coordinate 17,556 of DATJJA010000236.1, read as the reverse complement.
TATTCTTCCAGCTTCAAATTGTAGGCAAAATTTGCCTCCATCACCCGGGTCATCTGGTGTTCCTGGCTCTGGCAAAGAGAAACAAAATAGTCGGTCAGCGCCTGGTGGCTTTTGTTAGCGAACAGACTCAACAAGAGTTCCTCAAATTTAAGTATGATGAGCTGGTCATTCGGCTTCTGAGACAAGGACAGATAGGATTGGATAGACTGATTATAATTTTGCAGCAGCTCGTCAGGTTTGACGACCAGGACGGCATCCTGATCAGAAACATTCTTTTTTTGCGTATCGATAAGCGCGCTGTTCTTTTTGACAAAGTCGGTGATAAAGTCGTCAGGAATGAAAACAAATATTGCGCAAAACTTATCGTCAAAGAACTGATGTGCCAGGTTTGCTCCTTTTTTTATGAAGAGGATATCCCCCTCATTCACCTCATAGGAGTTATAGATGGTTCGCCAGACCTTTTTGCCGGACGAAATGAAAGCAAAATAATTATTGTCGGACCATATCCCGAACCTGGTCTCTTCCTGCATACAGGTGTATTCGACAAACAGCAATGAGCTGACTTCCATTTTTGGAAATCTGTCAGTAGCTCGTATTACAGAGAGAAAATTTAACATGATCGGTGCCTGGTAATATATAGCTGTAATTACAACGAATCCCGGGTTAAAGGTCGTAAAATATCCCGATCAGGACAATTTTGAACCCGCCAGACGATACTATGGCCTTTTGAACATAGCCGCCCACCGCGGTGGGTAATACCTTTGCGGCATAATTACCTAATCGATGAGCACAAAAGAGGTTCAGGGACGGCTACGGGGCGAATCGCCGGACAAATGGAAAAGCCATTTTGAGCCCTGGTTCATTCCGATCTACCGGCGAACACTTGAACAGCTGGAGCTGACCAAACGCCGGTCCTTGCTGGATTGCGGCTGCGGATCGGATCTGTTCAGCATGATGGCCGCCAAAACAGGCGCGACTGTCAGTATTGTAGACGCAGCGAGTTTCACCGGGACCGACAGGAATTCGCTACCCTTTGGAAATGAAAGTTTTGACGCAGTAACCTCTTTTAATTCGCTGCAGTATGCGGCTAGCTTCGACAACGCCCTGAGCGAAGCGCGACGGGTGTTGAAAAGCGGCGGTCGATTGGCGATCGCCGTTTGGGACCGGCCGGAGCTCAGCGATGCGTTTGAGGTCCTAAGGGCCCTGGCCACGTTGGTGCTGCCGCCTCCGCCCGGCAGCCATGGTCCTTTTACCTTGTCGGAACCGGGAAAGATCGGGCGTATTTGTAAAGAACATGATCTTCAGGTAGACGATGTCTCGACTGTCACATGCCCGATGCTCTTTCATAGCATCCGGGAAGCGATAGACAGTTTTATGGGCACTGCAGCGGCGGCCGAAGCCGCGGAATATACCACAAAGGAAATTGCAGAAGAGGCGATCGGCGTTGCCCTGGAGCCTTTCCATCTTGGCGAAGACAGGTATTTCCTGCTCAACCGGTTCCAGCTGTTCTTACTTCATAAACCTTAATTCAATGACGACATTTGATCAAAACACAAGGTTCATCCTGCGTAACGGCCAGTTCCTGATGAATTTTCCAGGGCCGGAAATGCTGGGATCAGTGCTGGAAACGCTCAATTTTTGCCCAGTAACCTCCGGCTATTCCGATCGGAGGTTTTCTGTAGGATTGATCAGCGCCGCGCGGATAACGCGGAGGCTGATGGTGAGGAGGCTGATCGCTAGGGTGATCAGGCCGGCCAGCACGAAGATCCACCAGGAGATGGAAACCCGGTAGGCGAAGTCCTGCAGCCAGCGGCGCATGCCCAGGAACGCGATAGGCGACGCGATTGCGAGGGCGATCCCCACCAGTATCATAAATTCCTTATTCAATAAAAAGACGATATCCCCTACACCGGCGCCAAGGACTTTTCGGATGCTGATCTCCTTCTTTTTCCGTTCGACGGTAAAGAGGATCAGCCCCAGCAGGCCGATACAGGATACGAAGATCGTAACGGCAGTGGATACCCTCACCATCCATGACATCTGCCGGTCGCTTTTGTAGAGCCCGGCAATGCTTTCATCGAGGAAGCTGTAGCTGAAAGGATGATCGGGAAATGTCTCCTTCCAGAGCGACGCCAGCTGTGGTAGCGTGTGCGGATCGCCGAGAGTGATGCGGAGGCCTACGCTATGGTCGAAGTCGGATATGTTCGCGAGGGCGATCGCGGGAATGGGCGTATGCAGCGAGCTGTTGTGAAAGTCTGCCACGACACCGACGATGGGGCGGGTCTTGTTCTGCCAGGTGAGGAAATGGCCGAGGGCGTCGTCGGGGCGGGCAAAGCCGAGGGCCTTGCGATAGGTGTCGTTGATCAGGAATTCTCTAAGGCTGTCACCGGCGGAGATATTGCGGCCGGCGAGTAGTCGCATATGATAAAGGGGGATGAATCGCTGATCTGCCGTTTGCAGGCTTACCTCCATGGAGCTCGTTTGGTTATCGGCCTTCATCGGAAACTCCATGCCGTGCATGCCGGCCGGGGGATTGTTCTGGAGCGTGTACTGCTCCACGCCGGGAATATGAAGGGCCTGCTGTGCGAAACTGCCCAATTGCTGCGGCTGGGCGGAGAAGTTATTGATCGTCAGGATGGCGCTGCTATTGAAACCCATATCGGCATCGAGCATATAGCCGAGTTGTCTGCCAACGGCAAGGGAGGCCATGATGAAGAGCAGCGATATGGTGAACTGGAAGACAATTAGGACTCTGCGAATGGTGAATTTTTGGGAAGGCCGCGGGCTCGTGCTATTGACCGCGGGGTACAGACCGGCCAGGAGTGTGGTGCCGGCGATGATAGCCAGGGTAAATCCGAGGATGGCGGGGCCAAAGGGGTTGAACGGCAGACCTTCGGGTATATAGGCGTGAAACAGATTTAACACCGGCCGGACAAGGGCCAGCGCTATGATGCCGGCGAGCGAGGTCAGCATTGCCGTCTCTGTCAGGGACCTGTTGACAAGCCGCAGACGGGAAGCCCCAAGGATCCGGCGGATACTGACATCCTTTGCCCGTTGCAGAGCCTGGGCCGTGGACAGATTGACGAAATTGACGATAGCCAGCAACAAAATAAATACTGCCGCTCCGATGAGGCCGTACAGAGCGGGTTTATGGGCTTTTCGGATGCCGTCGAAGTCATAGCGTTCGTCGAAGTGGATATCGCTCAGGGGTTGCAGGACCAGGGAATAGTTGAGTAGTTTCAGAAACGCGTCGTCGCCTATATGACGCTGGAGGATGTCGTTGATCAGGGCCTCGTCGCGCTGAGGGCGGGCATGCGGCGCCAGTCGGACAAAGACGTTTACCCCCGGGATCTTCGGGTTAAAATGCCAGGTATCGTTGCGGTAGGTGTTCTTTAGATAACTATGGCTGATCGTCGCCATCGAAATAAAATCGGTAAAAGGGAAGTCGGTGTTGCCGGGATAGTCCTTTATGATCCCCGCGACGCGGGTGTTCAGAGAGTCGTCATAGATAAGTGCTTTGCCGAGATATTGACCGGCGGGGAGGTCCCCAAAATATTCGCGGGCACGGGTTTCCGTGAGCACTACGCTATAGGCCTGGGTCAGGGACTGCGCGGGGTTGCCGGCGAGCCAGACATAGGGCAAAATCCCAAAGTAGTCCGGGGTGGTCAGGATCGCGCCGCCGGTATTGGGGGCCGCAATTTTCCGGTTCGTAGATGGGATGCTGATGTCGGCGCGGTAGGGATAGAATGGGGCGATCGTCGCGACGGAGGGTACCTCTTTCTGTATGGCCCCGGGTACGGGCGCGGGGATCTGCCGGCCATATCCTTCGCTGATGGTGCCGTTGCCGTGGTCTTCGCGGATGCGGGCGCCGACGCGGTAGATGCGGTCGCGGTCGGGGTATATGCGGTCAAAGCTAAACTCATAGCTGACGACATTGTAGATGACCATGCAGGCGCAAAGGCCCAGGGTTAGTCCCAGGATATTTATCGCGGTGTAGCCCTTGTGCCGGGTGAGGGAGCGAATGGCGGAGCGGAATTGGTTGTCGGACATAGTTTTGGCCGGTTATGCGGCCATTGGGATGCGGGGTTGGCGAAATTCCATAACCGGCATCCGGATTAAAATGGAGAATTATTATCTATCTTGTCCTATGAAAATCACAGTGCTTGTCTCACGTCTTCTGCTCGGGTTCCTGTACCTCGTCTTTGGGCTCGATTACTTTTTTAAGTTCATCCCCTATCAGCCGCCACTGCATCCGGGGGCTGCCGGCATATTCAAAGCCGGACTTGTAGCAGCCGGCTATTTTTACCCCCTGCAAAAAGTCATACAAATAGTTGGGGGGCTTTCTTTGCTGACCAACTGGTACGCACCGTTTTCGGCGGTCGTCCTCTTCCCTATCAGTGTCAACGTATTCCTGTTCCATACCATCCTTGTTCCTTCGGGCTGGTTGATGGGTGTTCTGCTTTTGGTCCCAAATCTCCTTCTTGGCTGGGGATACCGCGATTGCTACCGGGGGATGTTCACTGCGAGGCCCAGGGTATGACTTTGCAAAACCCCCGAGTATGACTTTATTGGGTTAGATGTAGTAAATTAGCTGCCATGAGTATCAAGACCTATCTGCTGGCCGCCATCCTCTTCGTGCATGCTAAAACTTTTGCAGCTCCCCTGACGGACACTACCGGATTTCCCCCCGAGATCGAAGACCCGCTGTGTCTGGGCATCCACAAGGAGCCCGCCCACGCCACGCTGATGCCGTACGCGACCCTCGGGGAAGCGCAGAAGGCCGACCGGGCCGCGTCTTCTTTTGCGCTCCGGCTGAACGGCATGTGGCGATTCCATTGGGTTTCGCGGCCCGAGGAACGGCCGGTGGACTTCTACAAGCCCGACTATGACGTCAGCAAATGGGACCTCATCCGCGTGCCGTCCAACTGGCAGGTGGAGGGATATGGCACCCCTTACTACAGCAACTACACTTATATTTTCAAGAAGGACTTCCCGCATATCATGAGCACCCCGCCGGAAAAATACACCGCGTTCAAAGAGCGTAATCCTGTTGGCAGCTATCGCAGGGATTTCGACGTACCGGCAGGATGGAAGGGACGCCGCATCTTCATCACCTTCGACGGAGTGGACGCGGGTTTCTTTATCTGGGTCAACGGGAAGAAGGTCGGCTATAGCGTGAACAGTCGTAATGCAGCGGATTTCGATATCACCAACTACCTGGTCCCGGGGAAAAACTGTCTGGCCGTAGAAGTTTATCGGTTTACGACGGGCAGCTATCTGGAAGACCAGGACATGTGGCGGCTCAGCGGCATCTTCCGCAATGTTACGTTGTGGAGCAGTCCCCAGGAGCATATCCGGGACTTCTTTGTTCATACCGATCTGGACGCCCGGTATAAAGATGCCACCGTGCGTGTGTCAGCCAAAATAAAGAATTACTCCGGCAGATCTGTGCCGGCCCGCCAACTGGTAGCCGGCGTTTATGACGGAGCTGCTTCGGTCGGCGAAGGCGAGGTTGCGGTTCCCGCGCTGGCAGCTGGTGAAGAGAAAGAGGTAACGATCTCCTTTGCCGTCAGCAATCCCCGGAAATGGACGGCGGAGACGCCCAATCTTTATACAACCGTTTTGACGCTGAAGGAGCACGGCAAGTCTGTCGAGCTCGAATCAGCGCTTACTGGTTTCCGGAAGATCGAGTTGAAGGGGCGCGCCTTTCTCGTCAACGGCGTTCCGATAAAACTAAAGGGCGTCAACCGCCACGAGCACTGGCCCGAGGTGGGGCATGCCATCACGGAAGAACAGATGATCAAGGACATTCTCCTGATCAAGCAGGCCAACTGCAACCATGTCCGGACCTGCCACTACTCCGACGATCCGCGCTGGTACGAGTTGTGCGACCAGTATGGTATCTATCTGCTGGCCGAGGCCAACCTCGAATGCCATGGCGCCTGGGATGAATTCAACGAAGAGCCGAGGATGCGCGCGGCTATCGTCGAACGCAATGTCTCGAATGTTGAGAACTTCAAGAATCACCCTTCGGTCATCATCTGGTCGCTGGGCAACGAATGCGGTAAGGGAGGCTCCAACTTCGCGGCGGCGCTGGCGGCGATAAAGTCGATCGACGTTTCACGCCCAACGCACTATGAAGGGTTTGGTATCGAAAAGGACAATCCCGCCGATCTGGACAGCCGGATGTACACGAGTCTGCGCGACCTCCAAAAAATAGCCACCGACGGCAGCCGCAGCAAGCCGATGTATATGTGCGAATACGCGCATGCCATGTTCAACTCCATGGGCTCGGTCGATGAATACAACGAGCTCTTTGACAAATATCCTTCCCTGCTGGGTGGCTGTATATGGGAATGGCAGGATCAGGGGCTTTATAACAGGCGCGTAGCCGACCATCCGATACTCGCATTTGGGGGAGGTTTCGGCGAATACCCCAATGACCACTACTTTATTCATAAAGGGGTTGTCGCGTCCGACCGCAGCCTCAAGCCGCACTACCCCGAGCTGAAACGGGCTTATCAGTGGATTGGGATGAACCTTTCGGGTGAGTCGCTGACGATACACAATCGATATCAGTTCATCGGTCTGGGGGGATTTTCCGGCAAGTGGGTGCTGACGGAAGATGGAATATCCGTGGATTCGGGAGCGGTGGCGGTCGGTGATCTGGGTCCGGAGGCGGAGAAGACAGTTGCATTGCCGTTAGGCCGCGTTCAGCGCAAGGCTGGTGCGGAATATTTTGTTCGGGTGTCTTTTAGTCTTGTCAGCGCTGCGTCCTGGGCGCCGGCGGGGTTTGAGGTCGCGGCGAAGCAGTGGGAGATTCCCGGGAATGGTGGGGTGGCTGCGTGGGTAGCGGGTACCGGGGAGCCTGCGGGCGCTTCGGCGGCTGCGGCAACGGGTGCCGGGCCTCTGACCATTACGAAGGGCGATCATTTGATCGACGTCCGGGGTAATGGATTCGCGGCGACGTTCGACGAGACAACGGGAACCTTCTCTCAGCTGGAGAGCGGTGGTACGAAGATGCTGGAACCTGGCGGCGGCCCCCGTTTGCACCTGTGGCGGGCGCCCCATCGCAATGACGATATGTGGGCCGACAAAGACTGGGTAAAATATGGTATTAAAGAGCTGGCGTGGACGGTGGACAAGACCGGGACGGAGCAGCTGCCTTCGGGCGAGGTCAGACTGACGGCATCGCTGACGGGTACGGGCAAACAGGGTTTTGTCGCTCACCACAACGTAACCTATACGATCAGTCCCGATGGACGGATCAGGACGGATAACAGGGTCTCCTTCAGCGACACGACGATAGCCCTGGCCCGGATGGGTGTCCGTCTCTCGCTGGTCAAAGAGCTGAAACAATTCAACTATTTTGGTCGCGGCCCGATGGAAAACTACTGGGACAGGAAGCAGGGCTTCGACGTCGGGCTTTATTCCAGTTCGGTTCAGGATCAGCTGACGCCCTATGAAAAGCCGATGGAATGTGGTAATCATGAAGACGTACGCTGGGCGGCTCTGCATACTTATAGCGGCAGTACCCTCGGGGTTACAGCGACGGGCGGTCTGCTGCAGGTGTCGGCCCTACCCTATGCGGATGAGCAACTGGAGAAGACGGAGTATCGGATCGATCTGCCGCCGGTGACGGCTACGACCCTTGTCATTTGTAAGAAGACGATGGGGGTTGGCTCGAATTCCTGTGGGCCCAGGCCGCTGGAAGAGTGTGTGGTGAGATCGAAAACGACGGAGTTCGGGTATGAGTTGAGGTTGAAGTAGGGTTGGTGTCGGGCCGCAACAATCTATTCAGATAGCATGGTTAGGATCATTCCATTTTTCCGGATAAAATACGAGACACGACTTGGTCCTTCCGAGGTGTTGGAGCGAATACGGGGAAAGGTTGCCATGCCGGAGTGGAGGGTCACGCTTCCACGAATGATTCAATACAGGATCATGACAGGGAAAATAATCGGTAATGAATTTGAGTTGTCCAATAACAGGTATGGCCTTACGCATGGCCGGGCGAATTTTTTGCTGATCATGAAGGGCACAGTCAGGGCGGAAAAGCAGTCAGGCCTGACGATTATCGACGTCGCCGTCCGCCCCTCCGAAACTATAGTCTGGCTTTATAGCATTTTATCGGTCCTGATGATCCTTTTAGCACGTTATGTGATCAATAAGGGACTTGTATTGCCGGCTATAATAAGTATTTTCTTTGTAGTTGCGCCTTATCTTTCCCTTTTATCGCAGTTGTCGGGAGCGATCGATAGTTACAGGAGATTCATGGAAGAGGAGATTCTTTAAAGGTTGAGGGCGGCTCATCTACCGCTGTATCCGTTTGCGGATCCGGCTGAGGGACGGGTTGGTGATACCCAGAAAGGACGCGATATGATAGGCTGGAATACGATCGATGATATTGGGATGTGCGTCCAGCAGTCTGGTGTAGCGCTGTTCGGGTGAAAAGAACAAAAGCTCCTCGGTTCGCGTCTGGGAATAGCTAAAGAATTGCTCGGCCAATAGCCGGCCAAACCGGGCCCAGTTGGGATGCGTTTCATACAGGCCGGTGAGGTCGCGATAGCTGATGTAGATGATTTCAGAGTCTTCCATTGCCTGAATAAAATAATGACACGCGATACGGGTTACAAAGCTTCGGAAGGAAACGACAAACTGGTTCTCAGAGAAGAAAAAGATATTCGTTTCTTCGCCCGTGTCGGGATCACTGTAGTATATCCGGAAGATACCTTTGATGACCAGCCCCAGGTCATTGCAGACCATATATTGCAGGTTAAAGAAATCTCCCTTTTTTATCTTGCGGGTTTTCCAGAGAGCCCTGCTATCGGCAATGTCCTTTTCGGCCAGTGCAGAAAAATTTGTCAGGTAGGTCCCAAGTATCTCATGATTGTCATTCATGGCTGTCAGACGGCTAATTTAGCCATTCTTACCGTTTTTGTCAAACGGAGAGCCGTGATCAGGAAGTAAAAAGCGCCGAAAGCCGAGTACCCAACCAGACTGTTGATGCCCATAGTTGGGGAGTGGGCGAGAAGTATAAAGGACCCACCGGCCAGCATGGATTGGCCCCCGCTGAGGATCATCGCCCATTGACCGCCCAGTTGGCGCCTGCGACGCAGACCAAGTATCAGCTGAATAAGACCTGCGACGACGGCCCATATGCCAAAAACTATCAGCGCTTCCGGTACGCCCTTTTGCAGAGCCAGCGCTACGCCAATGGTGGTGATTATCCCGATGACCGCGTTCACATATTGGGGAGTCTTTGTAACGTGGCGTGGATTGGCCCTGATGTCCAGGAAGGTGGCAAAAACGTCCCAGGCCGGATAGATTATAAAGAGGAAACTGGCTACCTGGGGGTTGGTTTTGAGAGAGACCGAGAGCAGAATTATCCAAAGGACGGAAAATGTAGTACGCAAAAAATACAACGTACGGAGGGACCTGGCGGTTTGAAAAGTGTCGGCTGAAACAGCGGGATTCGAGTTCATGTTTGTGATCTTTTGATGACTCAAAATTCACACATCTTTTCCTTTCCCATTTTCACTTAAGTTAAAATCGCGGGCACCCGCTGACTTAGGCGGGTTTGCGCCATATCTTACCGATAATATAATGAATTACCAGGGCGAGAATACTCCAGTAGATAGCAATCCCAAGCCCCTGCATCGGCGGTGGGGGATCCGGCAAATTGAGAAGAAAAGCCACAGGGCCTATCAAAACGATTTTAATGGGATACAGGACAGTGGATACGATGCTCCTCCACCCTGTCAGTGACCCCGATCCCAGAAAAGACTCGCTGTTTGGAGGCATGCCTCTGACGACTCCCCGGATAAGCACGTTGTACAGGAAAAGAAAGACAAACCCGGAGACCAGGAAGAGGAGAATGAATTTTTTTCTTGAGATTTTCATGGCTGCTCTTTTAAATGGTCTTTTCTCGATCAAAAAGTACTTTGTGTTACAAAGTAACAAAAACAGTCTTGTATTTCAAAGCGTTTTTCAAAATTTATTTGCGGAGTCAAAGCGCTGCCGGGCATCTTGTCCTTTTAGCTTACCGCTTATATGCGTCCGCCTGCAGGTGGTCAATCATGTTTGCTTTCTTAACTGCGAATGGCTAAATTTAACAGGCGCCAATGCAGTATCGTTTTTATACAACCGGTAACAATAAAATTTACCAGCGATGGAGCACAAACAGGATTTTTCGAGGAGGGCTTTTCTACGGGATGCCGGCTTGTCTGGTATTGCTCTAACCATCGGGTGTTATTTCCCTGCATTGGGAGAAAATGTCGGCAAAATCATTCTTGCGGATGATGCGGAGACCGAGCTCATGTCATGGATATCAATAGCGAATACCGGCAGGGTAACCATCTTTACTCACCGTTCAGAAATGGGACAGGGAACATGGCAGGCGATCCCGCAAATTATCGCGGAAGAGTTGGAAGTCAGTATGGATCACGTGAATATACGGTTTGCTGCCGCCAACCCTCAAAAATATGGCCCGCAGCCCCGGGACGGGAGCTTTTCTATACGCGGCTGGTACCAGCAATTGTTACGCATGGGCGCGTCTGCCAGGGAAATGCTTATTGAAGCCGCTGCAAAACAATGGAATGTCGGGGCAACGGAATGCTATGCGGAAAATGGGCAGGTGATACATCGCGGCACAATGAAAAAACTCAGCTACGGCGTACTGGTAAAAGACGCTTCGCAAATAAAGCCGCCGCCGCAGGTCAGGCTAAAAGAACGCAAAGACTATAAAATTATCGGCAAATCCCTGCGCCGTAACGATATCCCCGCCAAAACCAATGGCACCGCGGTATTCGGGCTGGATAAAAAACTGCCGGGTATGCTGTACGCGGTAGTGGAGCGTAACCCGCGGTTTAGAGGGAAAGTAAAAAGCTTTGATGACTCGGCTACAAGATCCGTTAGTGGCGTAAGACACGTTTTTAAGGTGCAAAGAGCGGTTTGGAGTTTATTGTTTGAAGGCGTAGCCGTAGTAGCAGATTCATTATGGGCGGCTATGCAGGGACGCAAGCTGCTGAAAGTTGAGTGGGATGATGATGGCTTTGAACACCTGGATTCTGACCAGCTGACTGCAAGAATGCTGCAGGATCTATACAAGCCTTTGCCATCAGATGCTTTTGAGTCGGCGTTAAAAAGCGCTTCGGCCATTACAGAAGCTGTGTATGAAACGCCTTACCAGTCGCATAGCTGTATGGAGCCGCTCAACTGCATCGCCGATGTAAAAGAAAACAGCATTGAGATATGGGGCCCGATACAGGAGGCCAACTGGATACAGGCAGACCTGAGTGAAAGACTGCGTATCCCTATTAAAAACGTTACCGTAAATATGACTTTTCTTGGAGGCGGTTTTGGTAGAAAAGCATTTACGGATTATCCGCTTGAAGCAGCACTTATTTCAAAAGAGATAAAAGCGCCGGTGCAGGTGATGTGGACAAGAGAAGACGACATGAGCATGGGGCCGTTTCGTTCCGGGGCATTGTACAGATGCAGGGGCGGGGTGGACACACAAAAGAAGATGTTCGCATTTCAAATTATTTCCGCTTCACAATATATGGGACAGGGGGAAGATAAAGATGCGGAACCGCAACCCGTAACTGTAAATAGCGGCGGGATTGGCGGCCTTGCAAGCGACTATTATAAATCTATACCGCACTACAGTTTTGGAGGCATCCCCACCAGATCTCCCATACCAACCATGTGGTGGCGTGCTCCCGGCGCCAATGTTGATGGATTTGCGTGTGAAAGCTTTATAGACGAACTGGCACACCTTGCCTTGCAGGACCCGCTGGAATTCAGAAAGGCGCATCTTACCTCTGATCGTTACCAGGCTTTGGTAAATAAACTTGAAGCCATCAGCAACTGGAGATCGCGGGGCAAAAACGATGGCTGGGGCATAGCCATCACAGAATGTTTTGGCAGCATGGTAGGACAGGTAGTAAAAGTATCCCGGCGGCAGGACAAAAAGATCAGGATCGATAAGGTATTTGCCCTGATGGATTGCGGGTGGTATGTAAACCCCGATATCATTCGGGCCCAGGTGGAAGGAAGCATCGTCATGGCGCTGGGCGCAGCAGTTAACCACGCGACACATTTCAAAGACGGAAAAGCTGTTGAGCAAAATTTCAACACCTACCCGATGCCTCGCATCAATGAAATTCCGGAAATAGAAGTGCATATTATGGAGAATGATGAAAAGCCGGGCGGCGTTGGTGAGCCGGGGCTGCCCGCTTTTGCACCGGCGCTATGCAATGCCATTTTTGATCTCACCGGCAAACGCATTCGCAAATTGCCTTTTAAGCTGGAGGAAATATGAGTCAGGCAACCTTTGAGGGGCGTGCTTTCTGTTCGGGAATAATAATAGATCCAAAATCTTCAGGCATGATGACCTGGCCCGCTAAAATATACCTGAAAAAGTAAGCAACAACGAACGAGGCGGGAATACTGATTGAAAGCCAGGTGGCAATATCCCTCGAAATCCCCTGCAGGTTCTTATAGTAATGTATATAAGCGCCCAGCCCTATAACAATACCAACTACTGCTGCGAGAAAATAGACCAGGACGCATTGCCATACCCACTTTGTTGGAAATTTAACCAGCGGTTTTAACTGTACGGCATTGATTATACCAATTGACAGGAAAGTAAACAAAATGTCGAAGGGCACGAATAGGGTATAATAGCCGAGCCAGAACACCCAGGGCGTAAAGAACAAGAACGGCCAGATACCGGCCATCGTTTGCCGTTTCCCCACGATTTGAAACGTTCTGTTCTGCGTTCTCACAAGAAAGAAAATAAAAACAAATAAAGACAATGTATGCATAATAAACTGCGGGGTTGTCAACAGTTTGTCATGGTCGCCGGTAAACCCGTGCGCGATCAGCGGGTGAAGAAAACCTAATGCACCCGAAAAAACGGCCAGATTGCCAATTACCCACTTTTTTAAAAAAACGCTTTTCCTTGATTTCATATATTTTTGATTGACAATGCAAAGCACCTTCATTTTGCGGGCAGGAAAAGGGGTATTTTCTGCCTAAAATGATATATTTTACGACATGGGTCTACAGGGAACGGTCATTCGCACCATTTTTCAAACGGCTACTTCATTTGGAGCGGCTTTCGATACACTTTGCCAGATGTCGGGCATCAACCCCGAAGAGATTGGCGACTCGGAGAACATGGTTGAATGGGAGAAAGCGGCGCTCATTTGGGTACCTCTTTTAAAGCTGTCGGGCGATCCATTGATCGGCCTGCATATAGGCATGGGTGTAGACAAATTGCTTCACGGAATGGTCGGCTTTTTGATCCAAAGCTGTAAAGACGTCGATCAGGCTCTTCAGATGTTATGCCGTTATGGCCATATGACATCGCCGATGGTCGAATACAGCTATACAGTCAATGAAGTGGCCATTCTTGAGATAGCTCAGAATAAGATGTGGCTAATGAAACATCCGGAACCAGCAAGACATGCCAATGATTTTTTATTCGCAGCAATCATCAATACATTCCATACTCTGTCGGGTAAGCACATTGCTCCTTTAAGAATTGAGCTGGCTTACGAAATGCGGGAAATTTCAGAATACAGGAAGTTTTTTGGCTGCGAGGTGCTTTTCAATAAGGATGCCAACCGCATTGTTGTAAGTAAAGACGCCATATCGACCCCTATACTCACCAGCGATCAATCCATGTTTCAGCTATTCAACTCCATTGTGGCTGACAAGCTGGCGCTGCTGGAATCCAACAGTACGGTAACCAATTTGAAACAGGTATTATTCATGCAATTCAAGGGAAGGATACCTACAATCGAAGAAGCGGCTTCAGCAATGAACACAACACCACGAAACTTGCAACGCAAGCTGCAGCAGGAACAAACTACCTTCCGCGATATTGCGGGACAAATAAGAAAAGAAATTGCCTTCCAGCTAATGCAAAACCCCGCGATAAAAATATCCGAGGTTTCCGATATCTTAGGCTATTCAGACCTTACTGCATTTAGAAAGGCCTTTAAATCGTGGACAAATTCAACGCCGAGGGCAATACGGAGTAAAAAATAAGGTTGCGGGTGACAACAAATCTAAATTAGTACAGTAAACTTTGGGCCGATTTGTATTAAACGACTTAAGAGCCAATTTCAAGCTTATACCCTTTGCCACGTATAACTACAATTTGAATAGTAGGATCAACTTTAAGCTTTTTTCTAAGTTTTGATATGAACATATCCAGGCTACGCCCAACAATAACACCTTCATCTTCCCATATTTCTTTTTGCAGCCGGCTTCGCTCGATAGCCTCGTTAGGATTTAATGCGAAAATCCGTAATACTCGTGTTTCAGTTTTGGTCAGTTCTATGGTCTTTCCATCGATCATAAGCTTCTGCGCCTCTGCATTGAACACCATTGAGCCCAATGTGACTATATCAGTATTCCGGCTGCCATGTAATTCTGTATCCTCATTTTCAGCCAGGGCTGTATCCTGACTTTCAGGCGATTCTGTGTCGTGATTTTCATGCAAGGCTGTATCCCGACTCTCAGGTAAGACCTTCCGCGGCGTGACAGGTCTCAAAAAAATAAATCCAACAGCTGCCAAAAATAGCAGACCACCCAAAACATAGGCATTCTTTGCTGTACTTATACCGGCTGGCTTAAATTTGATGTTGATCCTATAACATGCTCTGGGCTGTTTTCTTCCTGAACAGGTTAAAATATCATCTTTCTTATTTTTTGATATAGCATACTCATAAGTTACACTGTCATTGGCACAGTACAGTACGTTAACAACATAATCATGTGCGAGAGGGTCCTTGCCTAACAATCGCTGGGTAGTCTGCACCAGGGAGTCAGGTTGAAAAGTAAAAGCATTTTCAAAACTTATCTGGTATTCATTTTCAGTGATCTTTTTTACCGGAAGTACCCGTGATGTACTGTCACCCGACTGCAGGAGTATTTCATGTCCGATCCGGCGAAGCAAAACTTCCCTCCTGGCAAGGTCAAAGCCACCATTGCCGGTCATGCTGAAAGCCAGACAGATTATAGAGATAAATATGAATAATAACAATCCAGTCAGGTACTTACGTTTCCCGGACAGGAGATTTCGGCTATCAAACATATTGTCAAGATATTTTTTACAAAGGTTACATTTTTATTTACAATTCAAACTTCCAGCCCAAAAAATAGCATAGTAGATTCGGTAATTCAATTCTAGCAGGATCAATAAACTATTTATTATTCAATTAACCTACAAATTATGAAAAAAGCTATTTATGTGCTGACCTTATCGCTGGTTGTGGTAAGCGGCCTGGTATTTGCCAATCGCGAAATTAAGAATGAAGCTTCTAAAAAGTCATCTCCAAAACCGCTTACTGATACTGAAAAGCGGGCAGCAAGGCTACAATGGGAGGCTTCCCCCGGCGGTATAAACTACAAAACATGGGAAGCGTCTCCCGAAGGAAAAAAAGTGTATTCCGGTGTTGAAAATATAAGCAAGTACGTTAGGGAATATACCAATATGGAGGCAGTCGTAACCTCTCTTTCTCTTCCGCCAGGCTCACTATTAGGTTTTGGAGTGATGGCCAGAATTAATGGTGACGATTATATTCTTAGGTTTGACGACGGGCTTCAGCAGCTACGTGGTCTGAAGGTTAATGACAAAATAATTATAAAAAGCCACTACATATCGGTCGCGCCCAAGTATGCCTACCCAATAGTATCGGGCGATTATGCAGAACGGGATGGTAAGATAATTTATAAGCGACCCCTTCCCCCCAAAGGTGGTTGCTAGGGATTTGTCACCTCTCCTGTGGCCAAAGGCAGACCTTGTCTCTTTCCTCCAACTTCGGCTGAGTGCGCCACAGCAGAACATTACGGCCAAAAAGTGAGCAAATATAAGGCGAGATCCTCTAACCTTTTTACTCGCCGGAACCTTGCTATTCTTTGGTGCACATTGATATGCCCAAAAAGAAAATCCGCATGAAATCAATGATTTATGCGGATTTTGAAATTCGTTGAAACGATGATGTAGTCCCGGAAGGGGGTTTTTCGAACTGATTTTTGAGCGATTTGACCCAATTATCGCCCCTATGTAATTGAATATCAACGACAAATAATTCAAACTGATTTTTCTTATTTTGTATCTTTGTAAAGTACTTGAATAAATCATTCTTTATGACCACCGCTACCATTCGAGCTAAATTAGCAGATTATATCAGGATCGCAGATGAAAAAAAACTGAAAGCCATCTATGTTATGGTCGAAGAAGAGATTAATGATGCAGCGCCGGTTAACTATACCCCTAGCTTAAAATCCGAATTGGATCGCCGGGTCGCCCATTATTTGGATGGTAGCAAAATGGTTAGTCCTGCCGACATGAATAAACGCCTACAGAGTATTCGTAAAAAGAGAAAATAGATGGCGTATTCCTATCTCTTCGATCCAGTTGCGGCTAAGGAATACGAAGAAGCTTTTAATTGGTATGAGAAGAAAAGTTATTTAGCTGCTGATAATTTTATCATTCGTGTCCAGGAGGCCATCAATTCCATCTGTGCCGACCCTTACCGATATCGTATTGGTTATAAAAACTTACGCGAATTACCACTTAAGAAGTATCCCCACCAGGTGATTTACTATATTGATGATGCTCATTCTACTGTTGTCATTATTTCCATTTTCCATCAGAAAAGAAATCCGAAGAAGAAGTATAAAAAGAAATAAGAATTCCCCGTTAATATTCCGGGCAAATTCAGTAATTCGTCACAAGTGTAAAATCAATATTAGCAGTTCCGTTCATGACCCTATAGAGCACCCGGACCATCTGATTTAAGTCGTCTCGCGGCACCAAATTATTGACATAACCGGGAACCTTACAAACACGCGAATGATCTTTTCAGCCGGGAATTGAGGAAGTATGTTCCGCGCCCTGGCATGGAACAAGCCTATGCCAAAGTAATAAATAATGCCTATAGGATCAAGACCAAAACGCAGAGAGACGATGTCCAGCTGATCACAGAACAGATCAACACTGCTAATGATGACATAGCCAAAGCCCCGAAACTGCTGTTGAAAGAAGAAATAGATGCCCGTGACTTCCGGGAAATAAGGCAGGAAAACGAGAAGCGAATAACCACCCTTGAAGCCAGGTTGATCGAGATTTCAGGTGCCAGCACCAACATAGAACCTCAGCTGGCTAAGGCGGTAAATGTCCTATCTAATTTGGGTGAACTTTATAAAGACGGGGACACAAAAAAGAAGCGCACCATCATCAGTTCAATTTATCCGGAAAAACTCGTTTTTGACGGATTTCATTATCGAACCACGAGGCTGAATGAGGTGGTCGGCCTGATATACAAGCTGGACGCGGACTTGGGGAAAATAAAAAACCGGAAAGACGGCGATTTAGCGCTGCTTTCCGGTGAGGTAGTCCCGACAGGAATCGAACCTGTATCAAAAGTTTAGGAAACTTCTATTCTATCCATTGAACTACGGGACCAATTTTCCGCTTTCGGCGGCGGGCTGGTGGGCCCGGATCTTTGGGCACGCCGCGGAGGCGGCGGGCTG